>CAIVQB010000077.1 GCA_903907925.1 uncultured Verrucomicrobiota bacterium | reverse complement strand
CTTACTCCATATGCGTCTCTTGAAGTCCCTTTCCATCCTCGCCGGTGCAGCCGTGCTTCTCACGGGTTGCGCGAGCGCCGAGAAGAAGCTCGGTCGCGGCTTCAACAACCTGACCGAACCGTTCCGCATGGGTGAGCTCTCCCGCTCCTACGAGCAGAGCTACCTCTGGAACGGCTCCGACGTGGGCGGCTCGGTCGGCGTGATCCACGGTTTCAACCGCACGGTCGGCCGCACCTTCGTCGGTGCCTTCGAGGTCCTCACCTTCCCGATCCCCAGCGAACCGTATTTCAAGCCGGAACATCCCGTGTATCCCGACAGCTACAAGCCGGGTCCGCTGGACAACCCGATCATCCAGACCGATACCCACCTCGGATTCGACGGCACAGACAGCGCCTCGATCATTCCGGGAAGCCGGTTCACGGTGTTTGGCGACTGATCCACCGCCAAGCCCCTTTCACGCGCCAACCGCTGTGTTGGCGCGTTTTTTTATGCCCGTCCGCCGGAACTCACCGTGCAAGGTCAACCTGGTCCTCAACATCCTGGGGAAACGGCCGGACGGATTTCACGACCTGGAGACGTTGTTCTTCCCGGTCCCGTTGCACGATGTCATCACGGTCGATACCGCGCCTGCCGGGCTGACCCTGACCTGCAATCATCCGGCATTGCCTTGTGACGCCACCAACCTGGTGCATCGGGCGGCGACGGCGTTTCTGGGGGCGGCGGGTCGAACGGACGGGTTGACGATTCACCTGGAAAAGAACCTGCCGCTGGCCGCGGGCATCGGTGGCGGCAGCGCCAACGCGGCGGTCACACTATTGGCGCTGAACGAGCTGTTCGACGCTCCGTTATCGAACTCGCAACTGGACGAAATCGCCGCCGGTCTGGGCAGCGACGTCAATTTCTTTCTCCAACCCGATCCGGCACTCGCGACCGGACGCGGGGAACGGATTGAGCCCTTGGGCTCGTTTTTGGCGCTGCGAGGAACTGCGATGCTTCTATTCCACCCGGGATTCGGTGTGTCGACCCCATGGGCGTTCCGGGAATTGGCGCGGTTTCCCGATGGCCTTCAAGGTCGACCCGGCCGGGCGCGCGAGGTCGCGGCGTTGTTCCTTTCTGGTGATCTGCGTGCGGCGGGTTCGGCGTTGTACAACGCGCTCGAAGCGCCCGTTTTCTCGAAATATCCCGTGCTCCAACTCTACACGACCTTTCTCCACGAGCAGGGTGCATACGGGGCTCTGATGAGCGGCAGTGGTTCCACCACCTTCGGACTTTTTACCGACGTTCCGACCGCCCACATCGCCGCGACCCGGTTCCGCGAGGAATTCGGCGCTGCGGGTTGGTTGGAAGTGGTCGCGCTGTAAGAGCGCCGCCAACAGTCCGGCCCCGCTCCCCTCATCTTCTTACTCTTAATCATAATCCGCCCCCCGCCTTGCCGTTGACTTCGGGTCGGCGCTTCGGACACTTCCTCTATGCCTGCACCCAAAGAGTTCAGCAACGTGACCGCCGTCTCCAAGGCGAACATCTATTTCGAGGGTAAAGTCGTCTCCCACACCATCCACCTTCTGGATGGCAGCAAGAAGACGCTCGGTCTGATTTACCCGGGCGAATATCACTTCGGAACCGACAAGGCCGAGCGCATGGAAATCGTCGCCGGCGCCTGCAGCGTGCGGCATTCCGGCAACATTGAGCGGGCTCACTACACCGCGGGGCAGCAGTTTGATGTCGCGGCCAAGTCCGGCTTCGACATCGCGGTCGCCGGCGGGATCTGCGAATACGTGTGTTCGTTTCTGGGCTGAACCTGAACCGTTGCAACGCACCGGAGTTCCGCCTTCAGGCGGCGAAGCGGTTGGTGATGCAACACGGATGGATTTTCCCCCAAGGGTCGCCAGAACCGGCAAAAGCCGGAACTTCGAACGCCCGGAGTCCCGCCTACCAAACCAGTCCCAACGCGGCCAATCGCTGACGCAACCGCGCCAGGTTCCATTCCCGGACGACGCCATCCGCCGTCTTCACATGGATCCATTCGGAATTCGGTGAGACTGCGGCCCCGGAAATCGGACCGTTCGCGGGCAACTTCACCGGCAGGCCGCCACTGCGTTTCAGCCAAACCCCGTTCGTATCCCAACGCAGCAGCGGACCTGGGGGTGAATCAGGCAGAACGGTGGCACCAGGCGGAACGAAATGGACCACATCGCGGGTGAGAGAGAACCCTGCCAGTCGTGGCACCCGGGAATGCTCCGGTTGGACCACCAGACGAGTGGCGTCCGCGGACCATTGTAGTCCGACGATCGGACCCGAGGGAATGGTGGTGATCCGACGGGCGGCCTTGAAGTCCCAGACCTCCAACCGACCCGTGATTCCCGCCACCGCCATCAACGCGCCGTTGTCGGGGACGGCGATCGCTGTGGTTCCTCCGGTCGCGCCGGCGAAGGCGATGACGGATTGGTCCTGAGTGTCCCCGATCGACACGCCCGAGCTGGAGGCGACCAGAATCCGTCGAGCGTCCGGCATCCAGGCGAAGTCGGCCGGAGGCTCCGGCAGTTCCAGTCGACCCACTTCACGTTCGACCGCTGGATCGATCACCACGACCGCGGAAAGGCCTTTGCACAGAACTGCAAGACGGGTGCCGCTGGGCGACCAGGCAAACCGGAGGGGAATTGCCGGCAATGTAATCCGGCGCACGCCCGTCATGCCTTGAAGTGGCAGTGGTCCGATCCACAACTCCGGACTGGAGGCATCAGAGCCGCCGATCGCGACGCGGGATTGCTCTGGGTGAAAGGAGATCCACGCTGGGTTTCCGGATTTAACCGAATCTCCGGCGATCGAATCGGGCCCCGGGATTCTCCGCAACCGCCACGCCGCGGTGGAATCAAGGGAGGCGATCCACCGGCCGTTGGGATCGAGTCCGGCTAGATCTCGATCGAGCGGCGTCGTACTGGGAAGGCGGAACAATTCGTGGCCGTCGGCCAGATCGCGCACCCGGAAGATCCCGGATTCGTCCAGTTCGACCGAGCGGTTTTGATCGGGATCCAGCAAGGCCGCCGTGATGGTCGCGGTTGGTTTCCAGGATTCGAACCATAATTCCTCGAGCCCCAGAATGGTCACCGCCTCCTGAACCAGGGCGCTGGTGTCGGCGGGGCGGGAGGTTTCGGAAGGAGAAACGGCGGCGGGTGGAGTGGATCCGAAGGTGAATTGTTCCAGCGCGGCTCGCCGCCAGCCGGGAGCCGCCCCCTCCCGCAGGCTCCGGATGGCTTCCGTTCGTTCCCGGGGTGAACGATGGGTGTTCGCTGGAGTGGCGGAGACGGGCGGGAACGATCCCGCAAGGGTGTCGGCTGCGGTGGCGGGTGAACCTCCTGCCACTCCGACCACCGACACCAGTGCCAGTAATAAAACGAGAGCCGGTTTGAAAACCGGATTCTCACGATTCTTGAGGCGGGCTCGAAGAAACGGCACGGCGGAGGGCCAATGGCGGGTCGGAATCACGTCCTTGGAATGGTAGCCGGACTGGTTCATTTGGAAACCCGAGTTGCGAAGGAAAACACTTTCGGTTCGACCCCGTTGCGAGCTCCGGTCGGCCTTGGAATCCGCGACTCATGACGGGGTCAGTCCGGGTTGAACGCCGGTTTGAAATTGAGTGCGCGACACTCCCCGCGAAGTGTCTCACTCTTCCTGTCGATGCCGTTGTTCACGCCATTTGCCAACACCGAACCGAGCCGGGTGACTCCCGCTCTGAGGCTGGCGGCGGGTGCCGGATTGCTCCTGGTGCTCGGTTTGTGCGGGTGGGCGGCGATGGTCTGGTTTCCGGCGCGGTTCTTCACCATCGAGTGGCTCCGGGGTGAACACGGAAACCAATTGCTCCGCGCCTCGCAAATCCTGCAGGGAGAGGTCCCATTCCGTGATTTCGAATGCCAGTATGGGCCCATTCCCCTGATGGCCTGGGCGGGATTCGCGGCATTGTTTGGCAACACGGTTCCGGCCTGCGTGGCCTTTCATCTGGTCACCAGTCTGGTTGCCATCGGGGCGTTGTTTGCCTGGCTGTCCGGCCTCGCCCGGACCCGCTGCGACGTCTTCAAACTGGCGGCGATCATCGCGGTCGCTTCGCTCGCGTTGACCGTCTTCTACCGGAATTCGATGCTCCTTTCGCTGATACCGAATGTGGAATACCTGAGCATTGAGCGCCTTTTTCTAATCCTTCTGGCGGCATCGTGGCGTCCGCCACAGCAACGGGGTTGGCCGCAACTCCTCCTGATGGGCACGGCGGTACTGGGCTGGCAGTTGTCCAAGTTCGGCGGCGCGGTCTTTGGGCTGGCAGGCTTCGCGGTGGTGGACTTGTTTTATTTTGCCATACGACGGGATTGTGCCGTGTGGCAAAGCCTCCTTCGGTTTTGGTGGAAGTGCGCGCTGGTGTGTCTCGTGGCGGAGGGACTGCGCGCCGTGTTCTTTCTCATGCTGCTGCCACCGGAGATGGCCTTCCGTGAGTTCCTTCCGCTCTGGATTCGCGAAAGTTATCCCTACAATCGGCTGACGTTGTGGGATGGGCTGCCGCATCTGCTGACCTACACGGCACCGATTTACGTGCCAGTGGCCGCCGGTCTGGCGACGTTGGTTTATCTGGCGATGAACTCGAAACGGCGGCCGGAAGCCGATGCTGCGTTTTTTCCGATGCTGGTTCCGTTCTTTTTCTTCCTGCTGGCTTCGATCAAGGGCTACGGCTATTTCGGCCGGGAGTGGCTGTTCTTTGAATATGAATGGGTCCTGCTGCCGTTGATGTGTCTCCTCGCGCTCCGATTGCCGATTGCCCCCGGCCTGATGTTGCCGTTGGCAGCGTATGGCGTCAGTTGTGTGATGGGCGTCCGATCGATGTCATGGACGCTTTCCCCGGGTCCGGTGGTTCGGGTCCCGTTGCCGATCGGCGACATTTATTCCCGGTCAGACGAACCACAGCTTCTTGCGTGGAACTGGCTGGCCGACTGGCGGCAGAAGCATCCGGGATCGCGGTTGTTTGTCCTGGGGCGATGGAGCTTCGGCGGCTGGTACAACAGTTGTCGCGAACTGCCGCTGCAACGAAATCAAATCTTCGGCACCGGCTCCCAAACTGTTTCCGATCAGCAACGGATCCGCGAGAGTTTGGATCGTATCGGTGTCGTTCTGATGCCCACCGACCGGTTACAACCCGTCGCCGGCGAGGCTTTGCGACTGCTGCTCGTATCCTATCTTCCCGCGGATCTCGCCCAACGATGCGTGACGGACTTTGAAGTGGGATTCGTGAACGAGCAGGCCATTGTCCTGACCCGCCGGAACCCGCCCGATTCCCGGTGAACCTTGCCAGGGATTCGTCGTCGGGGGAGGCTGTTGCCGTGAAGGGTCCAATTCTCAGCGCGAAAGGCCTCGTCCGCCGGTATGGCGACCGCGTGGCCGTCGCCGGATTCGATCTCACGGTGCATCGGGGTGAAGCGGTCGGATTGCTCGGACCCAATGGTGCGGGGAAAACGACAACCCTCTCGATGCTCGCGGGTCTGGTGCAGCCCGACGAAGGGGAGGTTTTGATCGACGGGCTGGCCTTCGTCGGCGAAGACGATCCACGAAAACAACGCGTCGGTTTGGTTCCCCAGGATCTCGCGTTGTACGGCGAGATTTCCGCGGCTGAGAACCTGGCGTTTTTCGGATCCCTTCAGGGGTTGTCCGGGTCTTTGCTGAAACACCGTTGCTCGGAGGCGTTGGACATGGTGGGACTCACGTCGCGGTCCGGTGACCGGGTGAAGACTTTTTCAGGAGGGATGAAACGGCGGCTGAATCTCGCCGCCGCGTTGGTGCACGATCCTGACTTGTTGTTGCTCGACGAACCGACGGTCGGGGTCGATCCGCAGAGCCGGAACGCCATTTTCGACAACATCGAAGCGCTGCGTCGGGCTGGAAAAACGCTCATCTACACCACCCACTACATGGAGGAGGTGGAACGTCTCTGCGACCGGGTGGTCATCATGGACCATGGTAAAGTAATCGCCGACGATACCCTGGCTGGATTGAGTCAACGGGCGGTGACCGCCGGCCGAATGGCGATGGAACTGGCGGACGTCCGCGACGGGGCCTGGTTGCAAACTCTTCAGTCCGTTTCAGGGGTCGTGACCGCTGCGCTCGTCGACAACACCCTTTCGCTTGAAGTGCTCGAAGTGGACCGCGGTGCCGCGGCGGTGCTGGCGTGCCTGCGGGATCACGGTGTGAGGGTGACGGCTTTTTCGACCCATCAGCCGCGTCTGGAAGACGTGTTTCTGCAATTGACCGGACGTTCCCTGCGCGATGGCTGACGCCGCACGATGAAAACCCTCACCCAGTTGGTCGCGCTGGTCCGGTTGGATCTCCGCCTGTTTCTCGCCGATCGTCGGGCGTTGATCATGCTGTTCGTGGTGCCGATCGGGATCGCGTCGTTCATGGGATCGTTGTTCGGTGGATCGGGCACCAAGGGAGGCAAGGGCGGCATCGGGGGCGGAGGTGGCATGGACATCGTAATGGTCGATGAAGATGGGTCGGCGGTGTCGCGGGGCGTGGTGGCCGCCTTTCAAAACGATGCGCAGTTCAAGGTCCTGCTCACCAACGCGGCCGCGGCGCGGGATCTGGTGTTGAACGGAAAACGTCCGGTGGCGCTGGTGTTGCCGAAGAGGTTTGGGGCGGATGCGATTCCTGGATGGTTCGATGCCAAACGCCGTCCCGAGATCACCGTGTGGCATGATCCGAGCCGATCCATGGAACGCTCTCTCGTCGAGGGCTTGCTGGTGCCCAAGGTGGTTCAAGCGGTGGCCGGTAATGCGCTGACCCCGGAAGTCGGACGCGACTTCATCCGCAAGGGCCTCACAAATCTGGATCGCGGACCGGGTCGGATGCTGGGACAGTCCGAGCGTTTTCGGGAGTGGCTGCAGCGGTCCGATGACTATCTTGCGACACTCCCGTCCGGCGGACGGTTGACGACCGGTGGGACTAACACGTTCTCGATTCCGCTGCCCTTTTCAACGAAGTCGCAGGCCCTGACCCGGACTGCCACGGCGGAGTACAACGGCTACGCGCATTCGTTCGCGGGCATGGGCATCCAGTTCGTTCTGATGTCATTGCTCGACATGTCGATCGGGCTGTTGCGCGATCGCGAGGCCGGAATGTTCCGCCGACTTCGCGCCGCGCCATTGCGGCGGGGTACCTGGCTGCTCGCGAAGACCCTGAGTTTCGGCCTGATTTCGCTGGTGTCACTCACCGGATGTTTTGCATTTGCCATCGTGGTGTTCGGCGTTCGCATCGAGGGAAGTTGGGCTGGTTTCGCCGCCTGTTTGATGGCGGTTTCGGCGATGTCGGCGACGCTGGCGCTGACCATCGCCGCCATCGGGGGAACTCCCGCCGGCACGCGCGGAGTGGGGATTGCTGCGCTGTTGATGCTGGTGATGGTGGGCGGCGCGTGGGTGCCGGCCTTTGTGTTTCCCAAATGGCTGCAAAGCGTTTCGAGAGTCACCCCGACCCGGTGGGCGGTCGACGGACTGGACGCAATGACCTGGCGGGGCCTGGGCTGGGAGGCCGCGGTCGGTCCGATCGGCGCGTTGGTCGCCTTCACGGCCCTGTTCGGCCTGATTGCGTGGCTGCGATTCCGTTGGGAAACGGAGTAATCGCGGCGGGGATACCGGTTCCGCGGCGGCGGCGATGGCCTACTTGCTCATGAACCAGTGGATGAATCCGCACCGGTCACAGACGAGGCAGTAGGTCTCCCGGTCCGCCCAGTCCGGACTCATCACCGAACTCAGGGCGACGTCGATGTGGGAGCGCCGCTTGTGAAACGCTTCGCCTTGGCACATCAGGCATTTCAATGGTTGGCCGTCGATCTCCGCCGGCACGGGTTCGGTCTTGAGGACAGACATGACAGGGTGGGTTGGGCGTGGGTGGTTGCCTCGTGAATGGAATTCCTCCCGGAAATGAGGGTGCCTCCGGGCGGGACTGAACTCATGGGATCGGTGGCATTGGTGCATAACCGGGCGAGGAAGGGAAGCGCGGAGAGTATCCACGAATCAGGGGGCCTGTTTCGGCTGGAACGGTGCCTTCTCCCCGCGCCAGACTGCTCCCGTGAGCGCGATCCAATTCTCCTTCCCCACTCCGACGCTTTTTGGCGCCGGCTGCCTGTCCGAACTGCCCGCCCGACTGGCGCGGCTCAATGTCCGCCGCCCGTTGGTGGTGACCGATCCCGGCCTCGTCAAGACGGCGGCATTTGCCGCCCTCGCCGAAACTCTCGGAGCCTCGGGGCAGGGACGCGATTGGTTTCTCTATTCCGGCGTTCACCCGAATCCGGTGGAATCCGATGTGGTCGAAGCGGCGGCCCTTCTCCGTGAGTCGGCCTGCGACGGTGTCATCGCCATCGGCGGCGGAAGTCCCCTCGATGCCGGAAAAGCCGCGCGACTGCTCGCCCGTCACCCGGGATTCCCGCTGGCGAAATTCTACGAGCAGCCGGCCGATTGGACCGGCCTTCTTCCGTTCATCGCCATCCCGACCACCGCCGGCACGGGTAGCGAGGTGGGACGCAGTTCGGTCATCACCCTCGATGCGACCCATCGAAAGGCGGTCCTGTTTCATCCGGAACTGCTCGCCCGGCTCGTCATTCTCGATCCCGCCCTCACCACCGGTTTGCCGCCGGGACTGACCGCGGCCACCGGGGCAGATGCCCTGACCCATTGCATCGAGAGTTACACCTGTCCCGCGTTTCACCCGATGTGCGACGGGATCGCGCTGGAAGGCGTCCGTCTGGTGATTGATGCACTGCCCCGCGCGTTCCGGGATGGTTCCGACCTCGATGCCCGCGGCCGGATGCTGGTGGCTGCGGCGATGGGAGCGGTCGCGTTTCAGAAGGATCTCGGCACTGTCCATTCGCTGGCGCATCCGTTGTCCACGCTTTGTGGCATGCATCACGGGCTGGCCAACGCGCTGTGTCTGGTGGCGGTGATGAAATGGAACGCGAAACGGAAGGCGGGGTTGTATCGGCGCGTGGGCATTGCCTGCGGTCTCGATGTGATCGGCGGATCCGATGCCGACGCAGATCAACTGACCATCGCCTTCATCGCCCGTTTCCTCGCGGATCTCGGATTGAACCGCCGGTTGGGTGAATTCGGCGTCACAGCGGATCGGGTGGACGCGTTGACCGCACAGGCGTGGGAGGATCCGTGTCACCGGACGAATGCGGTTCCCATGACCGCTCCAGATCTGCGGGAACTGTATCTGGAATGCATTTGACATGACCCCGCCGGAGTCCAACGCGGACGAGACTCTGCTGGCGCGGCTGGGATATCGACAGGAGTTGACCCGGCGGATGAGCGGGTTTTCGAACTTCGCGATTTCGCTGTCGATCATCTGCATCCTCGCCGGGGGGATTACCTCGTTCCATGTCGGTCTCGACAGCGTCGGTGGGGCCAGCATTGGCATCGGCTGGCCGATCACCTGCCTGTTTTCCCTCTGTGTGGCGGCGACGATGGCCCAGGTGGCCTCGGCCTTTCCGACGGCGGGCGGGCTGTATCATTGGGGCTGTCTTCTGGGAGGCCGCGGCTGCGGATGGACCACCGCGTGGTTCAATCTGGCCGGATTGATCACCGTCCTGGCGGCCATCAATGCGGGTACCCATGATTTCGCGGTGGCGGCGTTCGGCCTGAAATCTGCGGGACCGGCGGCACGGCTGGGCATCGTGGTGGCGATGACGCTCTCCCAGGCCCTGTTCAATCATTACGGAATCCGGCTCACCACCCTGCTGACGGATCTCAGCGGCTGGCTGATCCTCGCTGTCGCGGCAGTGCTGACGGTCGCGCTCGCGATGGCGGCGCCCCATCTGGAGTGGAGCCGGTTGTGGTCGTTCCACAACTACAGTGGTCTGCCGGCCGGTTCGGCGACCTTTCCCGCGCAGACGAATCTTGCCTGGCTCTTTGCATTGGGCCTGATGTTGCCGGCCTACACGCTGACCGGCTTCGACGCCTCGGCACATACGGCCGAGGAAACCCTGGATGCCTCCCGGAATGTTCCCCGGGGAATTGTTCGCGCCGTGGCCATCTCGGGTGGAGTGGGATGGCTGATGGTGGTGGCGATCCTGCTGGCGATTCCGAACCTGCCGGCGGGCGTCGAGAAGGGAGCCGATGTCGTGCACTGGACGATCCGGAGCGTGTTGCCCGGTCCGCTGGCGGGACTGCTGCTGGTGGGCATTGTGGCTGCCCAATATTTGTGTGGATTGGCGGCTCTGACCTCCGCCTCGCGCATGATGTATGCCTTCGCCCGGGATGGCGGGTTGCCGTTTTCCGCTCAGTTGCGCCAGGTGCGGCCCACCACGGGTTCGCCGTCTTCGGCGGTGTGGACGGCGGCCATCCTGTCCGCCGGGCTGATCCTGCTGCTGTCCTACGAAACGATTGCCGCGATCGGCACGGTGTTTCTCTACGTCAGCTACGTTCTTCCGGTCGGGGCCGGAGCTCTGGCGGTCGGTCGGACCTGGCGGCGAATGGGACCGTGGCAACTGGGACGCGCGTTCCGACCACTGGCGGCCGTCGCGACGGTTGGCTGCGTTTTCCTGGTGGTGATCGGCGTTCAACCGCCGAACCAGCAGGCCGTGCCGATCCTCGCCGGGATCACGTTGATGATGCTGGTGGTCTGGTTCGGATGGGAACGCCGACGGTTTCAGGGTCCGCCCCGGGTGTTGGACGCCGCTGATTGATCCCCGGTATCGGGGACGTTTCGTCGCCGGTTTCGATTGGAGCCGCGGGCCGTGCGATGTCAGCCTTCGTCCATGAAGTTGCCCGGACAGCTTTTCGTTGATGGTGCCTACCGCGATTCAGCGGGCGGCGGTCGCTCTTCCTTGATCAATCCCGCGACGGAGGAGGTGTTCACCACCCTCGCCGCCGCAAATGCCGCCGATGTTCAGGCCGCCGTCGAATCCGCGCAGCGCGCCTGGGAGGGCGGTTGGCGTGATCTGGCGCCCGGAAAACGCACCGAGATCCTGTTCAAGATCGCCCGCCTGTTGCGCGATTATGCGGAACACATTGCGGAGTTCGAAGTGCTCCAGATCGGAAAGCCGATCAGCGATGCCCGCGATGAAGCCGGATTGGGTGCGCGGGTGTTTGAGTATTATGCCGGTGCGGTCAGCCAGTTTGGGGGACAGACGCTCCCGGTCGCCCGCGGTGGTTTTGATTTCACCCTGCGCCAATCGATGGGCGTGGTGGCGGCGATTGTTCCATGGAACTTCCCATTCCCCATCGCCTGCTGGAAGGTCGCCCCCGCGCTCGCTGCCGGGAACTGCGTGGTCCTGAAGCCGGCATCATTGTCACCGCTGACCGCGCTGGCACTCGGTGAAATTGCCCATGCCGCCGGACTTCCGCCGGGAGTGCTGCAAGTGCTGCCCGGATCCGGTTCGGTGGTGGGGGATGCGCTCGTCACCCATCCGTTGATCCGCAAGGTTTCTTTCACCGGCTCCACCGAGGTCGGCCGTCACATCATGGGTCTCGCCGCCCGCGACATCAAACGGGTGTCGCTGGAGCTCGGTGGCAAGTCGCCGAACATCGTGTTTGCCGATGCCGACTGGCAGAAGGCGGCGGAGACCTCACCGATGAGCGTCTTCGCCAACACCGGCCAGGATTGCTGCGCCCGCAGCCGTGTCTATGTTGAACGCTCCGTGTTCCAGCCCTTCGTCGAACGGTTCGTTGCCGCCACCCGAAAGCTGGTGGTTGGTGATCCGACCCACGCCGAAACCCAGCTCGGGCCGTTGGTCTCGGCGGGTCAGCGGGACACGGTTGAAGCCTTCCTCGCAGATGCCCGGCGCACCGGAGCCACCGTGGCCACCGGCGGCGGACGGCCGCATGCGAAGGGCTACTATCTGGAGCCGACCGTGCTGCTAAATGTCGGTCCGGGTGACCGGTGTTGGCGTGAAGAAATCTTCGGGCCGGTGGTGGCGATCACGCCGTTTGACGATGAAGCCGCGATGCTGCGGGATGTGAACGCGTCGCCATTCGGCCTCAGCGGTTCGATCTGGACCCAATCCCTTTCCCGCGCGTTGCGGGTGGCCCGTGCCGTCCAAAGCGGCGTCCTCAGCGTCAATTCCCACAGCAGCGTCCACGTCGAGGCGCCGTTCGGCGGGTTCAAGAGCAGCGGACTCGGGCGCGACCTGGGAATGAGCGCGATGGAAGGCTACACCGAATTGAAAAATGTCTACGTCGCGGAGTGATCGCATGACCCTGACCCAGCTCAAGGCGGCCGTAAAATCCGGCGCCATCGACACCATCCTCGTCGCCGCTCCGGACCCATTCGGGCGCCTGGTGGGGAAGCGCTTTCGTGCGGACTACTTTCTCGATGCCGTGGCGAAGAACGGGACGCATGGCTGCAATTACCTGCTGACGGTCAATCTGGAGATGGATCCGCTCGATGGATTCCAACTGGCCAACTGGGAGTCCGGCTTCGGTGATTTTGAACTGCGACCCGATCCGGGAACGTTTCGAATCTTGCCGTGGCAGACCGCCTCGGCACTGGTGATCTGCGATTTCCATCGCCATGATGGCGGGCAGGTGGCCGAGGCTCCTCGAACAGTGTTGCACCGCCAGGTGGAACGACTCGCTGCGCAGGGAATGACCTGCGAATGCGCGACCGAGCTGGAGTTCTACCTTTTCAATCAGACCTATCACGCCGCCTTCGCCACCGGTTATCGCGATCTGCAACCGTCGAGCGATTACCGCATCGACTACCACCTCCTGCAGCCCACCCGGGATGAGCCGATGATGCGGGCGATTCGCAACGGGATGACTGCGGCCGGCGTCCCGGTCGAAAGCAGCAAGGGCGAATGGAGCCGGGGACAGCACGAGATCAATTTCACCCACGCCCAACCGGTGCCCATGGCCGACATGCACGTGTTGTTCAAACACGGCGTGAAGGAGATCGCCGAACAACACGGCAAGTCGGTCACCTTCATGGCCAAGTACGCGCCAACCGAGGCGGGCAACTCCTGCCACATCCATCTCAGTCTTTGGAAGGGCGGCCGGAATCTGTTCTGGGATCCGAAGACCAGCGCTGGATCGAAGTTGTTCCGTCAATTCCTGGGCGGATGGCTCAAGTATTCTCCCGAGCTTTGCCTGTTCTACGCGCCCACGATCAACAGCTACAAACGCTATCAGGCCGCCAGTTGGGCGCCGACCCGGATGGCGTGGTCCACCGACAACCGGACCTGCGGTTTCCGCGTGGTCGGTCACGGCGGATCGTTCCGTCCGGAAAACCGCATGCCGGGCGCGGATGCGAATCCGTACCTCGCGTTGGCGGCCATGATCGCCGCCGGACTTGCCGGCGTTGAGGAGGGTCTCGATTGCGGTGAGGCGTATTCCGGCAACGCCTACATTGATCCGAAACTGACGCGCCTGCCTTCCAGTCTGCGGGATGCCACGGATCTCTTCTCCGGATCGACGTTTGCCCGGAAGGCCTTCGGCGATCCGGTGGTCGACTTCTACACTCACCACGCCCGCTTGGAGATCGAAGCGTTCGGTTCCGCGGTCACCGATTGGGAAAAGCAGCGGTATTTCGAACGGATCTGATCGCTTGCCGGCGGCGGCCCGTTTGCCACTCTCCGCGGCCCGATGCCATCGGCCCACTCAACCGCAGAGTCCCGCGCCCGGCCCGGCGCGATTCGCGCGTTATGGGGCATCGTCCGGTTTCTCCGGTTTCATCCCTGGTGCGTCGCCGGATCCATCGGGCTGCTCCTGTTCAACATCGGCATTGAGCTGAGCCTGCCACAGCTCCTCGGACGAACCGTGACCGGACTCAGTCGGGCGCCGGCTCCCGGCGAGCCCGCGTTTCCGCTGCGGCAAACGGTGGTTCTTTTTCTCGCGCTCGTGACCCTGCGAACCTGCGTGGGAATGGTGCTGGGACCGCTCCGAAACGTCACGGCGCAGCGGACCCTCGGAAAAATCCGGGGAGCGGTGTACGACGCGCTTCAGCGTCAGACCTTCACCTGGCATGACAACGCGCGGACCGGTGAGCTGATCTCCCGGGCCAGCACCGATGTCGGTCGCCTGCAGGAATTCATCTTCGTCTGCCTGCTGTTCAGCGTGGATGTCGTCGCGGGCCTGCTTGGAACCCTGGTCCTCATTTTCTGGATCAGTCCGTTGCTGGGCCTGATGACGCTGGCGGCCCTGGTGCCGACCGTGGTGGCGATGGGCTGGTTTGCGGCGAAACTTCAACCCCGCTGGCGGCGCGTTCATGAGCGGCACAGCGCGATGAGCACCGTCATCCAGGAAAACATCGCTGGCGTCCGGGTGGTGCGCGCGTTCGCCCGGGAATCCGCCGAGGTCGCGAAGTTCCGCATCAAGCGGGACGTTTTTCTCAAGGAACTGTTCGCCACCGTGAATGAATGGGCCGCCCGGGTTCCATTCGCCCAGTTTCTGTTTGGTCTCGGCGTTCCGCTGGTTCTCGCGGTTGGTGGAAGCGCTGTGATCCGCGGTCAACTGGTGCTGGGTGACCTCGCCAAGGTAGTCTTTTATCTCCTCGGACTCGGCGGGCGGATCGGCGTCATCGGGCAGGTGACCAACATCCTGCAGAATGCCAGTTCCAGTGCGCAGCGAATCCTGGAGATTCTCGACGCGCCTGTGGCGTTGCCCGACGGGACTCGCTCCCTTCCGTCGGTGGCGGGGGAAATCCGCTTCGAAAACGTCACCTTCCGCCACGCGATCACGCCGTCACTCCGGGTGGAGACCGACGCCGGTGAAGCGGTGCCACCGCCGGATTCACACTCCAATCCCTGCGTCGTCGGAGCCGCGGGTCCGGCGTTGGATTCGGTATCCTTCGTGATCCCAGCCGGCGCCCGGGTGGCCCTGGTGGGGGCGACCGGTTCCGGAAAATCGACGCTCCTGGCGATGATTCCCCGATTCTACGATCCCGTTGCCGGATGCGTGCGGCTGGATGGAATCGATCTGCGGGACTGCCGACTCGCGGACCTCCGCGCGTCGGTGGGGATCGTTTTCCAGGAGACGTTTCTCTTCAGCGCATCGATCGCGGACAACATTTCACTCGGTCGGCCGGGAGTATCGCGTGATGATGTGATCCGGGTTGCCCGCGCCGCCGAAGCCCACGAGTTCATCGCCGAACTGGGCGAGGGCTACGACACCGTGGTCGGGGAACGGGGGATTTCATTGAGCGGCGGTCAGCGGCAGCGGATTGCCATCGCCCGCGCCTTGTTGATGGATCCGGCGATTCTGCTGCTGGACGACGCCACCAGTGCGATTGATTCGGCGACGGAACGCCGGATTCGGCAGTCGCTCGCGGATCTTCGACGCGGCAAGACCACGGTGATGGTTTCGCACCGGATCTCTGCGATTCGCGATTCCGACCTGATTCTGGTGATGAAGGAGGGACGATGGGTGGAGCAGGGGACGCATGAAGAACTGACGCGGAAAAACGGTGTGTACCGGGAGTTGTTCCAAACCCAACTGCCCGATGCAACGGGCGGTGACGTGACAACGACCGCCTGAACCGACTGCCGCCCCGCATCCCATGGCCACCCACGACGACATCGCTCTCGACGAGGAATTCGCACAATCGCGGATGCGGGGCGGACTGCTGCGCCGGTTGTTTCATTACACCCGCCCGTACCGGACACAGTTCGTTTTGAATCTGGTACTGACCGCCCTGGCGACGGTTTCGGGTCTGCTCGGTCCCCGGTTGATTCAGGAGGGGATCGACCGTTACCTGATGCATTGGGAAAGCCGGCGCGATGCGGTGGTTGGCATCACCATCGTCAGCGCCATCTACCTCGGAAACCTTCTGACCGGGTGGCTGCTTTCCGTGCTCCAGGTCCGATCCGCCATCACCATCGGCCAGGGAGCGATGAACGATCTGCGCCTCGCCGTCTTCGATCACATCCAGCGGCTTTCGCTGAACTATTTCGATCGCACCCATCAGGGTCGGATCATCGCGCGGGCGGACACCGACATCGATGCACTGGACCGCATCCTCACCTGGAGCGCGACGCAGATGTTGTCGAGCCTGCTCACCCTGCTGGGTGTGATCGGATTCATGGTGCACTACGATTGGCGGCTCTGCCTCGCGGTCTGCGCCGTTCTTCCGCCGCTGGCGCTGGCCACCTCCTGGTTTCACGTCCGGGGGCGCGAGGCTTATCGCAAGCTGCGCGGAACCATGTCCCGGCTCACCGCCGCGATGGCGGAAAACATCTCCGGCGTGCGGGTGGTGCAGGCGTTTGGTCGCGAGTCGGAAAACCTCCGGCGGTTCAACGGCCTTCACGAGGACTATGCCCGCCGCTGGGTCGGATCCTCCCGCGTGTTCCACACCTACATGCCGCTGGTCAATCAACTGGCGGGGTCGGCCACGGCCATTGTGCTGGGATACGGCGGTTCGCGGGTGATGGAAGGTCGCATGACTGTCGGCGCGCTGGCGGCGTTCGTACTGTATCTCGGAATGTTTTTCGGCCCGGTGCAGGTGATGAGCGAGTTGTACAATACGATGCTTTCGGCTGCGGCGAGTGCCGAACGCATCTTCGCACTGCTCGACACCGAACCGCAGGTGAAGGATCGACTGAATGCGGTCGCACTGCCGCGGCTGGAGGGCGAAGTCCGGTTTGAACACGTGTCGTTCCGCTACGACACCACACCCGCGGAACGCTGGGTGCTGGAGGACATCGATTTCACCGTGCCCGCCGGAGCCACCGTCGCGCTGGTCGGCCACACCGGATCCGGCAAGACCAGCATCGTGAGCCTGCTGGCGCGGTTCTATGAACCCCAGTCGGGTTGCATCTGCATCGACGGCGGGGACATTGGAACCCACACGTTGGAATCCCTCCACAGCCAACTCGGGATCGTGACCCAGGAGAACTTTCTGTTTACCGGCACGGTGATGGAGAATTTGAAATTCGGCCGGCCCTCGGCGACCGACGACGAAGTGATGGCGGCGGCCCGGCGACTCGGTGCAGATGCCGTCATTGCCCGTTTCCCTCAGGGCTATCAGACCAAAATCGGAGAACGCGGCGGCAACCTCAGCGCGGGTGAACGACAACTGGTCACCTTCACCCGAGCGATGGTGGCCGAGCCGCGCATCCTCATCCTCGACGAAGCCACCAGCGCGGTCGATCCGCAGACCGAGCAGATCCTCCAGCACGCGCTCCAGGAATTGTTCGCCCGCCGGACGAGTTTTGTCGTCGCCCATCGGCTCAGCACCGTCCGGCACGCAGATCTCATCCTGGTCTTGTCGGCCGGCCGGATTGTGGAACGGGGGACGCATGCGGAACTGCTCGCGCTGGGAGGCGTCTATTCCCGGTTGCACGCTGAATTCGTGCGGAGTTGATCTGCCGAAAGTGGATCGACCCCTTGTCAGTCGTTCGCCGAACAGGTCTGCTCCCCGGGGCACTCTCCCTGGTTGAATCATGCAATCCCTCGAATCCATCGCCCTGAGGCTTCACCCCGATGATGACGTGGCGGTCGCCAAGGCTCCGTTGAAGGCGGGCTTGTTGTTGTCCGATCGCGACGGCGAAGTGCTGCTCTCGGCCGATATCGGTCGTGGCCACAAAATCGCCGTTCGCCATCTCGCCGACGGAGCAACGGTCCGGAAGTATGGACAGGTGATCGGGTTTGCCCGCGGCGAAATCCGCCCCGGTGATCTGGTGCACCTTCACAATTTGGAGCTGCGCGATTTCGTGCGGGACCATGCCATCGGCACCGACGCTCGGCCGTTGTCGCCGCTTCCGCCCGGATCGGAGCGCACCTTTCCCGGGTATTCCCGTCCCGGCGGCCGAGCCGGCACGCGCAACTACATCGCCGTGATTTCCAGCGTGAATTGTTCGGCGTCGGTTTCGAAATACGTCGCCGAACGGTTCCGGGGCCCGTCGTTCGCGCATGATTTCCCCGGCGTGGACGGCGTGGTGGCGTTCACCCACAAGAGCGGTTGCGCCATGCCGGACAACGAACCGACCCGGCTTCTGCAGCGGGTGCTTGCGGGCATCGCGCGACATCCGAACATCACCGGCTACGTGCTGATCGGCCTCGGATGCGAGGTGAATCAAACGGACCGGTTGGTGCGCGAATTCTCCCTCGATCAATTGGAACCGGGAGAGGTTCCGCCCGCGGTGATGAATATCCAGACCCAGGGCGGGATTGCCCGGACCATTGAGGCGGCCACCAAAGCGGTCGAGCGGTTGCTGCCGGTTTCGGCGGCGATGCGCCGGACACCACAACCCCTCAGCCGGCTGGTGCTGGCCATGAATTGCGGTGGTTCCGATGGTGCCAGCGGCATCACCGCCAACCCCGCACTCGGCGTGGCCAGCGATCAACTTGTCCGACACGGAGGTGCCAGCGTGCTCGGGGAAACGCCGGAAATCTACGGTGCGGAACATCTGCTGACCCGCCGGGCGGTCTCGCGTGAAGTGGGCGAGAAGCTGATCGCGCAGGTCCGGTGGTGGGAGGATCACGCCCGCCTGCACAATGCTTCGATCGACAACAATCCGAGCTTCGGCAACAAGGCGGGTGGTCTCACCACGATCGTCGAAAAAAGTCTGGGCGCGGTGGCCAAGGGCGGTCAGGCACCGCTCTCCGCCGTGTACGATTATGCCGAGCCGGTCACGCGGCCGGGTTTCGCCTTCATGGACACCCCGGGATTCGACCCGGTGAGCATGACTGGCCTGGTCTGCGGCGGTGCAAACGTCGGCGTCTTCACCACCGGTCGTGGCAGCGTGTACGGCTGCAAACCGACGCCGTGCATCAAGGTGGCCACCAACACCACGCTCTTCGAATGGATGCGCGACGACATGGACATCAACGCCGGCACCATCCTGGACGGCACCGAGTCGGTCGAGCAGGTCGGGCATCGCATCTTCGAAGAAATGATCGCCGTCGCCGGTGGAAAAAAGACCCGCAGCGAGGCGCAGGGATTGGGCGACGAAGAATTCGCCCCGTGGCTGCTGGGACCGGTGTTTTGAGCCGACGGTTTGAGATGGAAAAGTTCGTATGAAACCGCGGCAGAACTCGTTGCCGCTGAAAAATCTAACGAGATTTTAGAATGGGAATGTCGGGAAGTAGATCGAATGGAGAATGATTGGATACCACCCCACTTTCTCATCAAAAGAGTTAGAACAAATTGAGGAATTCAAAAAAGCCTGCAAGGAAGCGAAAGGAGCGACGGCAGATTGTTTTGGTGGCTGTCGCTTCGACGTGCATTGTCGCGGCGGTTTCTATTTTTTTGAAGGTGTGGACTTCCGTGGAGGCGCGATTTATTGATGTCGAATTGGAAGACGAGATAAAGGATTCAACTGAGGCTGTTGAGGCATTCAAGAAGGAACATGGGCGATTGCCTTGGGACGTTTCAGAGTTGATATCTGAAAATCGAGTGGTTCATAGGTACGACTCCAAGGTGCTATGGCTAGATAGAAAGTATCGAAAGGTAGATGTAGCCGCCTCCGAGCATGTGTTCCGATTTTCTATTGCGAAACGTTCACTTGTTCCATTTGTGGAGTATCGAAAAAGTGGAAGCGTTACAAATAATGTGCCTAGGTGAACATTGACCTTGGTGCTAATCGAAGGGTAATGAGGTCGTATCTAGTCCTTCGATATTTGGACACGAATTGAGCCGCGCTCCGGGAAAGCGCCCGGCGAGGGCAACGGAGATGCGTTTGTCGACGATTGCCGGTTCCGAAGGTTTCAGGCCAGAGTCCTGCCATGTTCCCTCGAGTGTTTTGCCGGCTGGCGATATTGGTTCTGGTGGGCTTCGCGGCGGGCGACGTCGGTGCCGCCGAACCGATGCATGTCAGTTGGACCAATCGGATCCTGACGGTTCGGTCTGAACGACTGCCGCAGGGGCATCTTGAAGTTCTCTATTTGGAAGCCTTCCTGCGGCCGGGCGCGCAGCAGCGGGATTGGCGGCAATCGGTTCTGCCGCACCAGACAACCTTGATCGGAACCAATCGTGAGCAGACCGAACTGCGCTTCCGGACCCTGGTGGATTCGGAGATTGAAGTGATGCACGAAGTTCGGGCACGGGCCGATGAACTGGACTTCACGTTCACCTTTAGGAACCGGGGTTCGACCGCGTCGGATCTTCAATGGTTCCAGCCAGCGTGCATTCGGGTGGATGGAATTACCGGGCATGACCAGGCGGGCTACACTTCTCGAAGCTTCGTCTTCACCGGGGCCGGCTTGACCACGCTGGACCGGGTGCATCGCACGACGGACGCCCTGTATCGCGGCGGTCAGGTGTACCTTCCGCCGTGGACCCTCTCGGCCGATGCCAACCCGAGACCGTTGTGCGAAGACCGGGTGATCAATGGGCTGATCGGATGTTTCTCCGCCGACAATCGCTGGATTCTGGCCACCGCCAGCAGCCGCACGCATGAGGTCTTCGAAGGGGTTTATGTGTGTCTTCACAGCGATCCGTTGATCGGTGGACTCAAGCCGGGCGAGGTAAAGCGGATCCGGCAGAAGATCTATTGGGTTCCCAACGACCCACAGCAGTTGCTCCGGCGTTACCGGCGGGACTTTGGTGGACGCGGCTCCGAATGGTGATGTCTGGGTCGTCGGGCGGATCGGCGGAATTCTTCAGCCTGCGAATCCGCCGCGACCGCGTGCGAAAACGGTGGCGGAAACAGTTGAGCGCGGACGGCGCTTGGGCTTTTCTGGGACCCACCCCATGAACACTCCGAATCCGGTTCCCTCCGTTGACCGACGCCAATTCCTCCAGGCTTCGGGAGCCCTGGCGATGATGCTGGCCGCCGGCGAAGCTCCCGCGGTGTTGCGTGCCGACGCGCTGCCGGGACGGGTTCGCGTGGCGGTACTGGGGCTGGGGCGCGGCATGGATCATGTCAGCGCCTATCTGCAAATCCCGGGAGTGGAGGTGGCGGCGGTGTGTGATGTGGATGAACGCCGGGTGGCGGCGGGAGTAAAGGCGGTGGAGGCGAAGACCGGCCGTACGCCGGCCGCGGTGGGGGATTTTCACCGGATTCTCGACGATCGCTCGATCGATGCGGTGTCCATTGCCCTTCCGAATTTCTGGCATGCGCCGATGACGATCTTGGCCTGCGCGGCGGGCAAACACGTCTATGTCGAAAAACCCGGCAGCCACAATGCCCGCGAATCGGGTTGGATGGTGGAAGCTGCGCGGCGTCACGGGCGGAAGGTCCAGATGGGAAACCAACGTCGTAGCGTCCCGCAAATCCGGGAGGCGATGGAACGTCTGCGGGCCGGTGACATCGGACCGGTGCGGTATGCGCGGAGTTGGTATGATGCCAACCGGCCGACGATCGGTCGCGGCCGTCCCGTCCCGGTGCCCGCTTCGTTGAACTATGCCTTGTGGCAGGGACCCGTTCCCGAGCGGCCGTACGTCGACAACCTGGTTCATTACAACTGGCACTGGCGCTGGCATTGGGGCGGCGGCGAACTGGCGAACAACGGCATCCACGCGCTGGATTTGGTTCGCTGGGGTCTCGCGGTGGAATTGCCGCGAAGCGTCACCGTTTCCGGTGGGCGTTATCATTTCGATGACGACCAGGAAACACCGGACACCACCATCGCCAGCTACGACTTTGGTACGTGTGGTGCGACGTGGGATTCCAGCAGTTGCCTCCAGCGCAAGGAGGAGGCGCATCCGTTTGTGACCTTCTACGGCGATGCCGGCAGTCTTTCGATCGACAGCGGGGCGGGTTACCGGGTGTTCGATCTGGCGGGCAAGGAAGTGCGGAAGGTCACCGGACGATTCAGCGATGTGCCGCACTTCACCAATTTCATCGAAGCCATCCGCTCCGGGACGGCATTGAACTCGGAGATCGGCGAAGCCCAGAAGAGCACGCTGCTCTGTCACTTGGGCAATATCGCCTACCGGACGCATTCGGTTCTGGAGACCGATCCGGCAACGGGAAAGATCCGCAACGGCAGCAGTGCGACCCGCCAACTCTGGGGCCGGGAATATCGGAAGGGCTGGGAACCGCGGGTGTGAGAATGGGTGACCGCGCGGATGTTTTGACGCGCGTTACCCGAGCTTTTTCGTCCAGCGGGCAAGTTGTCGACGGACCTCGCGAGTGCCGGGCGAACCTGGGAGCGTGCGGCGATTCATGGCTTCCTTGAGATCAAAGACCGCGGCGACGTCGGATTCGAACGTGGCATCGATGGCCTTGAATTCAGCCCCGGTGATGCGATTCAACGGGGTCTTTTTCGACTCGGCGTACGCAACAACAGCGCCGACGACATGATGGGCCGTCCGGAAGGCCATTCCTTTTTGGACGAGGTAATCGGCCAGATCGGTGGCGAGTAGCAGTGGATCGGCGGCCGCCGCTGCGCAGGTGCCGGGCACGACGCTTGTGTGATCGAGCATGGCCGCGGTCAGGCGCACGCAACGACGAACCGTGTCGGCGGTGTCGAAGAGCCGTTCCTTGTCCTCCTGCAAATCCCGATTGTAAGTCATCGGCAGGCCCTTCAGCAGGGTGAGGAGCGACATCAGGTTGCCGATCACCCGGGCGGATTTGCCACGGGTCAGTTCCGCCACGTCGGGATTCTTCTTCTGCGGCATCAGCGATGAACCCGTGGTGTAGGCATCGGCGATGCGGATGAATCCGAATTCGCTGCTGACCCAGAGGATGAGGTCCTCGCTGAGCCGGCTGAGATGCACGGCGATGAGTGCGCCCGCCGCACAAAACTCGATCATGAAATCCCGGTCGCTGACGCCGTCCATCGAGTTCTGGGTGATGCGAGGGGCCCCGCGGCGATCGACGAAGCCGAGCAGTCGCGCGACGAGATTCCGGTTGAGCGGCAGGGTGCTTCCGGCGATGGCGCCGGAGCCCAGCGGGCAAACGTTGGTCCGATTCCGGCAATCGTCGAGCCGCCCGAGGTCGCGTTCCAACATCTCCACGTAGGCCAGCAGGTGGTGCGAGAAATAGACCGGTTGAGCCCGTTGAAGATGGGTGTAGCCGGGGATGATGACTTCGGTGTGGCGGGTGCCGAGATTCACCAGGGCCTTTTGGAGAAGTCGGATTTCGGAGGCGAAGGCGTCGATTTCGTCGCGGAGCCAGAGCCGGACATCGAGGGCGACCTGATCGTTGCGCGAGCGGCCGGTGTGGAGCTTGGCACCGGCCGGCACGCGGCGGGTGAGCTCCGACTCGATGTTCATGTGGACATCCTCGAGGGAAGGTTTCCAAACGAACCGTCCCGCCTCGATGTCGGCGCCGATCAACTCCAGACCCGACCGGATGGCCGCCAATTCCGCGGGAGTGAGAATTCCCGCCGCCTGAAGCATGGTGGCGTGGGCGATGGATCCACGGATGTCCTGACGCCAGAGCCGCCAGTCGAAACTGATGGATTCGGAAAACGCGGCGACATCGGCCGCCGGACCCGTGGCGAACCGGCCGGAGCGCGAGACGGGAGCGGGTGCGGGAATGGAAGGAGTCCGTGCCATGATCAGCGGCCGGCACTGTGGTCTCTCGGAGGCAGGTGCGAAAGTCCGAAACGAGCGGGATCGGGCGGTTATCCCCGGGGAAATGACCCATTGCCTCGGGTAATCTGAGAAACTAGGATCAACCTGTTTGGATCCGGGCATGCGGACCGCAATGAAACACTATCTCGACTTCGAAAAACCGATCGTGGAACTCCAGCGAAAGTTGGAGGATCTGAAGCAGCATGCCGCCCAACACGCGGTGGGCGATTTCCAGGCCGAGTACGACGGGCTTCAGGCGAAGCTGGATGAGGCCTTTCGGCAGGTTTTTTCCAATCTGACCCCTTGGCAGCGGGTGCAACTGGCCCGCCATCCGAAGCGGCCCTACACGCTGGACTATCTCAAGCTGGCCTTCACCGAGTTTGAGGAGTTGCACGGCGACCGGATGTTCGCCGACGACCGGGCGATGGTCGGCGGTTTCGCCAAGCTGGGCCATCGCCGGGTGATGGTGATCGGCACCCAAAAGGGACGCGATACCAAGGAAAACATCCTCCGCAATTTCGGTTCGGCCCATCCCGAGGGCTACCGCAAAGCGCTCCGATTGATGCGCCTCGCGGACAAGTTTCGTCTGCCGATCATCACTCTCATCGACACCGCCGGAGCCTATCCAGGAATTGGATCCGAGGAGCGCCACATCGGTGAGGCGATCGCGGTGAACCTGCGCGAAATGATGCTGATGGAGGTCCCGATCATCGCGGCGGTGATTGGTGAAGGCGGGTCCGGCGGTGCGCTGGGGATTGGCGTCGCCGATCGCGTCCTGATGCTCGAAAACGCCTACTATTCCGTGATCAGCCCGGAAGGGTGCGCGGCGATTCTTTGGAAGGATCGGGCGGCGTCACCCAAGGCGGCGGCGGCGCTGAAGATCACGGCGGGGGATTTGAAAGAGTTGGGATTGGTCGACGAGATTGTTCCCGAGCCGCTGGGCGGGGCCCACAACGACCACGTCGCGACGGCGGTGACGGTGCGGGACACGCTTTTGCGGCATCTCGCGGATTTGGAAGACCGGACTGCGGCGGCACGTCTGGAAGGGCGATACGCGAAATTCCGCTCCTTTGGGCGGTATCTGGAGGTCCGGGAGGCGGCATGACGCCGGGCTCCGACAGCGCGCCTCTTGCGTATCCGCTGACCTTCGAACCGCTCTTCAAGGAACGGCTTTGGGGTGGATGCCGGTTGGGTGGCTTTCCTGGCAAGATGTTGCCGGAGGGGGTGAACATCGGGGAATCGTGGGAGGTGACCGACCGGCCGGAGGGCGTCTCGGTGATCGCGAACGGCCCCGACCGCGGCCGGACCCTGCGCACCTTGATGGAGGAGCGGCCGCACTGGTTGACGGGAACGGTCCCGACACCCGGAGGTCGCTTCCCGTGGCTGGTCAAGTTTCTGGATGCCCGGGAGGATCTTTCCCTGCAGGTCCATCCACCGGCCCGCTGCGCTGCGGAACTGGCCGGCGAACCGAAGACTGAGATGTGGTACGTGGTGGCCGCCGCACCCGGAGCCCGCCTGTACACCGGTCTGCGTCGAGGCGTGACGCGGGCGGAATTTGAACGCCGCACCCGGGACGGGACGGTGGCGTCGTTGTTTCATGTTCATTCCGTGGTGGCCGGTGACGTGATGTTCCTTCCCAGCGGTCGCGTGCATGCGCTGGGTGCGGGCAACCTGGTCTTCGAGATCCAGCAGAATTCCGACACCACATACCGGGTCTTCGACTGGAACCGGGTTGGTGCGGACGGCCGTCCGCGTGAATTGCATCTGGAGCCGTCGTTTGCCTCCATCGACTATTTCGACTGCGAGCCGTCGCTGGTTTCCGCGAAGACGGAATCGATGGGGACGGGGTTGCATCGACGCCAATTGGTGCGGGATCCGCTGTTTTCCGTGGACCACTGGACGATCGCGCCCGGTGCCGTCCTGCGTCCCGAACCTGCCACGCTCGCCGTCATCGCCGTGGTGGCCGGCTCCGCGCGTCTGTCCGGCGGCGGCGTTGCAATCGACCTTCCCGCCGGCGGGGTGGCGGTGCTTCCGGCGGCGCTGAAGGGTGCCGCGGTGGTTTCTGAATTGGGTGTCGAATGTCTGCTGGTCAGCCCCGGCGGATTGGTTTGATGCTGCCTTAACCGTTGTTTCGTTCAAACTATCGCCATGGAATCTTCTGATACCCACGTTACGCCGCCCGGAGACGAACTGCCACCCGGTGGCGGTTGGCGCGACCGGTTGGGCGATGGATGGCTCCGTGTCTTCCTGTTCGACCACTGGTTTGGAGTGGCCACGCTGCTGTTCTTTTGCTTCCTCATTTTTCTCGGCCTGTTCCTCACCAAGATCTGGACGGCGACCCCGGATTGGCTCCTGCCGACCATCAAAATCAGCGGACTCGACAAGGCGCAGGCCTGGTCGCTGGGACGTCGCGCCGATGAACTGGCGCGTCAGGGCAACATGACCGAGGCGGTCATCACCTGGCGTTCGGCCAGCTACCACAATCCGGGCCAGCCGGAAATTGCCCGCGCGATGCTGCGGGCGATCACTGCGCTGCCCAAGCCCGACCGGCGTTTCACCGCCATCGGCTATGACCGCTCGGTGTGGTTGCTGAAATTGACCCGCACCAACCTGGACGATCTGGCCATTGCGGGGCGTTTCCTTCGCAAGTATGAGATCGACGACTGGCTCCTTCAGTTGACGGATTCGGTGACCAATCGCATGCCGGCCACCCTCGCGGCCGACGTTCTTGTTGCCTGCTTCAACCGCGGACAAATGGTGCGTTTTGGACAGCTTTGGGAGTCGCAACAGGCCGCCCAGTCGACGAATCAAATGCTGCCTCTTTTCCACATGGCGTGGGAGGCGGGCTGGGGTCCGCCCGCGGGCATGCAGGCGAATCGCCGGCGTCTGATGGAGCTGCAGTCGACCGCGACGGGTGAGGCCGCGGAGGTCGTGCACCGGTTGCAATTGTATCTGGCCTTTCAGTTGAACGACGCCGCCCAATTTCGCACGGCGCTCGACTGGCTGATCGATCACCACGTCGACAAGGTGAACGAACACGTCAACTACTGGAGACTGCTTGTGCGTTCCGGTCGCCGGTCGGAGGCGCAGGAGCTGGCTCGCCGTTTCTCGAGGCCGCCGGAGACAATTCTGGACGCGCTCGGGGTTGCGTCCACTTTTGCCGAACTGGGTCTGCCCCAGCTCGCGGTGGAATTCGCGTCCGCGCAGCTCAAGGATTATCCGTTCAGTTCGGACCTGTGGATGCTGCTCGTGGAGCAACGCATCCAAATCAAGACCTGGACCGAGCTTCGCCAGTCCGCGATGAACATGCGCAACGAACCGGCATTGCAGGGCAAGATGACCGGCGTCAGCAGTTTCATCGAGGGAGTGGTCAGCCTTCGCACCGGCGATTCCGCCGCGGCAAAGACGTTCTTCGAGGTGGCCAGCACCGGCAATTATCCACGGCCGATGGATGCCTATCACGTCGCAGGGGAAATCCTCCAACTGGGCTATCCGGAGTCCGCGTCAAAACTTCTCAAGTCGGTGGAGACCACCTTCGCCACCAACGTCACGTTTTGGTACCAGCTCACGACCGCTGCGTATGGAAGCCGCCAGATGGACCTGATGCTCACCGCCGCGCGGAAAACCTGGGAGCTCGGCCCCAATGTGCCGGTCTACATCAACAACTATTCCGCAGTCCTCCTCGCCCTCCGGGAGCGGCCGGATGAGGCGATCAAGCTGACATTCCGTCTCGTCTCCAAGTTCCCGCAGAATCGTTCCTACCGCATCAATCACTGCCTCGCCCTGATCCAGAACGGCCGGCTGGACGAGGCGGAGGCGTTGCTGAAGGGGTTCAATCCCGCCGCCCTGAATGCCGTCGAGGCGGCTTCAGTGAACCTGGGATGGTTTGAGCTTCACCTGCAGCGTGGCAACCTGGATCGCGCCCGCGAGATCTATTCGCAGATCGATGGTTCGCGGTTGATGGAATCCCAGACCCTGTGGATGGCGGCGCAGTTCAAAAAGATCGGGAAAGGTTGAGTTCCGCCGGCCGCGCTCCGGCTCCTGTCGCCGGCCAGACGAAATAGACCGTCCGGTGCGATGCCGCCCATGCCCGGAGGAACAGCGCCCGGGGAATCGTGCGCTGGCCTCGTGCCGGTGCGACTCCCGGATCGTTGATCATCACATCGCTGTCCGCACTGAATCCGCGGATCACCACCAGGTGGCCCTCGCCTGCCCGGATTTCACCGAGTCCCCGCAGGAGGCTTCCGCTGACCGATGCAACGACCGGGCTGCCCGCGGCGATCCATCCTTCCACCTCGCGTAAATCGTCCAGCCGGGCAACGCACGCGCGCAGGCCGGGAAGTGACCCCGCGAAGGCAGTGTTGAAGGGCCAATTCCCGGTCCCGGGCCATCCCGGATCGAGAACAGCGGCGGCCGTCGTGGGGACGTTCACATCCAGTTCCGGTCGCGCCAGTCGTTTCGCCCAATGCGCCAGTACCATGCTGAGGCTGGTCGGACTGCACCAGTTCTGGACGCCTTCGGGATAGTCGGCCTGCGATCGGATGGGGACGGCGAGTTCACGGCCCCACGCGCGCCGGTCTGGAGGATTGGGTGGTGGGTTCCGCGTCGGATCGGAGAACGAGTAGACCACCAATCGCAATCCCGCGGCATCTCCCCCCGTTGGAAACACCAGTCGAACCTGCGCCCGCGGACTGCGGCGGCGCAGAATCAAGGTATCGGTGGCCACCCGCGCGTCCGGTGTGTCCTGTCCGTTGACGCTGGTTCGTGGACCCCGCGACGGATCGGCGGACCATCGGCCAAGGATGAACCATTCCGAGGTGTGTGTTTCCGAAACGGAACGGGCGGAAATTTCGAGTCGGGTCGCGGGTTCGGTGTTCCACGACACCACCAGCTCAGACCAGGGAATTCCCGGGTCGACCAAGGGCAGAATCCATTCGATGCCCTGGGCATTGGTGGATTTCACGGCGGATTCAAAGTGTTCGACAAGGATCAACGCAGTGGCCGGTTTGGATTCGGAAGCCGGAATCGTCGGCGGTGGATCCGCGGCCGGCACGCGGATTGCGAATGCCGCGGCGGCCAGCAGCACTTGTCCAAAACAGGCGAGTGTTCGAGACCGCAACGCAAAGGGGTTCATGGTGCAGCGGTCCGCCGCGCGAAATGCAGCACGGTGAATCCCTCCCGTTCCAACACCGGCTGTCCGGGAGCGAAACCGGATTCGAACTCCGGGAAAAAGGCGTCGCCGACCGGATTGCTGCGGACCCGGGTCAGGAACAAATCGCTGCATCGCGGCAGCAACAGCGCATAAATCTCGGCCCCACCGGCGATCCACACCTCCCGCGGATCATTGCCAACTTCTGCGTCGAGTTGGGCGAGCGTGGCCACGGTCCGGGTGCCCGGAGCGGTGAATCCCGATCGCGACAAAATCACCGTCTCCCGACCCGGCAGCGGACGGCCGATCGATTCAAAAGTGCGGCGTCCCATCACCAGGATGCCTCCCAGAGTGGATTGCTTGAACCATTTGAAGTCCTCGGGGAGATGCCACGGAATGGAACCACGGTTCCCGATCACCCGGTTCTCCGCCATCGCGGCGATGGCTTTGAATGCCTTCACGGGGCGAGTGGTAGCGGTTTTTGGGGAGAAAGACAGCCCGGGCTCGTCCGGCCTTGTTTTCTTGCCCTCGGTAGGGTCGTCGTCGACACAGTGGGAGGTCATGTTGCGCGTTCATCGGAAATCCTCGCGGCCCCCGACCCCGGGCGGCCGTTATGCCATCGTTGCCTCGCTTTACAACCGTCGCTATGTCGACGGAATGGTCGCCGCCGCGCGCGCCGCGCTCGCGAAGGCGCGACCGGATGCGGTCGAAGTCGTTCGCGTGCCGGGTTCGTTCGAGATCCCGATGGCCGCCGCGGCCCTCGCCCGCCGGACCGCGGATCGGCCCGATGCCATTCTCTGTCTCGGCGTGATCTGGCAGGGGGAAACCACCCATGCGCAGCACATCGGCGAAGCGGTTACCGGTGCGCTGATGACGCTGGCCATGGAAACGGGGGTGCCGGTGATTCACGAAGTTCTGACCGTTTCAACCACCGAACAGGCACGCGTTCGGTGCCTCGAACCGAAAACGAACCGGGGCACCGAGGCCGCCGCCACCGCCCTCGAAATGGCAGCGGTGTTGCGACGGATCCGGCGTTGAACCGCGGACGGGCTCTGACGAGTCCGCTCAAAAAAACGCGGCTCCAGGATGAAAACCTGGAGCCGCGCCGGGACTAACTGGAGTCCGTGAACTTCTAGTTGCGCAGCCGGTAAAACGCCGCCGCACCGGCCGGAGTGAGCGTCATGGAAGAGATTCCGTTGGCGGTGATTACCGGTTGAGTCGGCCGAAGCCACGTTCCGGTTGATGAAATGTCCCCGGTCGATTCCACGTAGTAGCCGGCATCGGTCGCGGTGGACGGCCAGGTCAGGGTCAACGTCCCCGTCTTCCAACTCGCCGTCAGCGCCGGCGGTGTGGTGGGCGGAGCGGGGAGTGAGTCGGGTCCGGCCTTGAACGACGCATCGATCTCCGCGTCGGTGAGCCCGCCGTTGTAAATCCGGAACTCGTCGTAGATGCCCTTGAAGAAGGGATCAGGCCAGTTCGAACGCCCGATGTACATGTTCACATCCTGGACGACGCTGAGCGGATCACCGGTGGGTTGGATGCCGACCCGAACGCCATTGACGTACAACCGGCAGGCACCGGCGATGGGATCGAACGCGACCGCGAAGTGCGACGCGCGGCCCTTCGGGAACGGTGTGGCGGCATCGACGTCCAGCGTCTCGGCGGTGTCATTCTTCAAACCGAACCGCAGGTTGCCGGTGGCTCCGTTGGCCGGGCTCAGGAAGATGTAGTTGTCGCCGGTGCCGGACTGGTCGGCACCGTTCGAATTGTTGCCGAAATCAAACAGGCGTTGCCAGACGCTGGTGCCATTCCAGGTCGCCCAGCCTTCCACTGTGAGCGCGATCTTGTCGGAGATCAGACCCGAGGGCAGTGAGACATAGCCATCCGTCCCGTTGAGCGTGAGATGGCCGGTGCCGTCAAACGTCGCCCCGCCGAGGACGAATCCGTCCGCCGTACCGGCACTGTCCTTGGCGGTCGCAGAGCCCACCGCGTCGGTGAAGCTGTAGCGATGGATCAGGGTCGGGGCCGGACGGGCCGCCGGCAGGGCCGTGGTCACCGGCAGGGTGGCGGTGATGCCTTTGTAGGAGGCGGTGATTACCGCCGAACCGGGAAGCCAGGCACGCAAGGCGCCGGTGGCGGAGACGCGGACGATCGTGGTGTCGCTCGATGTGAAGGTGACACCCTTGAATCCGCTGATGTCGACGTCGGTGAGATTCTGGTAGGTCGCCAACAGGCTGGCGTTGGGGTCGGGCGCGCCAATGGTCACCACCGGGTTGGCTGTGGCGAGGCGGATGCTCTTGAGGTCGCCGGCGATGGGTGCGGTCTTGTCCGGACCGCTGGCGAAGCTGAACGCGACATCCTCGTCGGCGAGGGCACCTTCCCAGATGCGGAATTCATCCATCGATCCCGCGAAATAGGGATCGTTGTAGTTCGATCGACCGAGCCAGACATTGACGTCCTTGATGCTGGTCAACGGGATGGTGGCGGTGCCACTGGCCACGAACACGCCGTTCACGAACAACCGGGCGGATCGGCTCTGCGGCGCGTAGACCACGGCAACATGTTGGGCAATGCCGACGGGCAGGGCTGCAGGGCTGTCCAGGACCGGCGCTTCGCCGCCGCCGGAAGCCTTGGTGATGGTGAAGCGGACCCGGCCATTGGCACCGTTTCGCGGCGAGAGGAACAGGTAGGTTTGTCCGGTGCCCTGCTGATCTTCGCCGGCGCTGTTGCTGCCGATGTCAAAGATCCGCTGCCAGTTGGAGGCCGCCGGTCCGGCCCAGGTGACCCAGGTCTCAATGGTGACATTGGTCCGCGCCGAGATCATCCCGTTGGGCAGGTCAATGTAGCCCGTGCTGCCGTCGAAGGTCGCCTGTTTCCCGTCAAAAGTAATGCCGCCGACGGGCACTCCGTTGGATCCACTGACCGAATCCACCACCAGCGTGGCACCCGCCGCCTCCTTGAAGGAATAGCGGTGCTTGAGTACCGGCGGCGCGAGTTTGACGGTGATCGTCTGGGTCGCGGTCTGGCCCTGGAAGGTGGCGGTGATGACCGCCGTGCCGGCCAGCAACGCATTCAGGTTTCCGTCGGCATCGACGGCCACAATCGTTGGCGATCCGGAGGTAACGACCGCCGACTTGGCCGGCAGATGGTAGGCGGGGACCTTGGAATAGGTCGCGACCGCGTCCGGAACCTGGACGCCGCCGAGAATCATGTTGGCATCCACGTTCAAGGCCAGCGATTGCAGCGTGCCGGGGTCGGTGGTTGGCGCATCAGGACCGCCGGCCGCACTGGCGGCGATTTCGAGGTCGTTCAGTGCGGAGTTGTAGATCCGGAACTCGCTGAGGGAACCGGCAAAATACGGGTCGGGCCAGTTGGAGCGGCCCAACCAGTTGTTCACATCCGTGATGCCGGAAAGCGGAATGTCCACCGCCCCCGACGAAACCAGCCGCCCGTTGAGGTAGAGGCGGGCGACGGCGTTGGCCTGATCATAGACGACGGCCACGTGCGAGAGTTGGTTCCGCGGCAGTTCGGCCCCGGCGTTGAGCACCGGGCGTTCCGCGCCGCCACCGCCGTCGGTGATGGCGAATCGCATCTGACCACTGCCGCCCAGCGGTGACAGGAAAAGGTATGTCGTGCCGGTGCCCTGGGCATCCTCGCCGTTGCTGTTGGAACCGAAATCGAAGATGCGCTGCCAGGTTCCGCCGTCCGGTTGGGTCCAGTTGACCCACGCTTCGAAGGTGGCGTTCGACAGACTGGAGATCAGGCCGTTGGGAAGATCGATGTAGCCGTCGACGCCGTCCAGAATGGCCGAACTGCCATCAAAGGTGACGCCGCCGACCGCGGAGCCGTTGGCGGTGCCGACGACATCCTTGGCGTCGGTGTTCAACGGGTACCGGTGGATGAGTGCGGCCTGGGCCGCGGGGGTGAGAGCCTGGACGCTGCCAAAAAGCAGCAATGCGGCCACGGGAAGGGAATGAGGGCGTGGTTTCATGCGGGTGGAACGGACACACCCTGAACTGCCCCGTGTCGGCGCGCCATGAGATGACGCGCATTGTTTATGAGATTTTTTCCGCCACCAGATGCCGGCCTGCGGATCCCGGTTCTACTTCCTACGGGTGCGTTCGACGAACCGCTCCATCCGTTCCATGGCGATGCGGATCTGATCGAAGGCCGTGGCGAAGCAGCAGCGGACAAAGAGCTGGCCGCTCTCGCCGAAGGCACCGCCGGGAACACAGGCCACCTTTTCCTCACGAAGAAGACCCAGCGCAAAATCACGCGCGGGGATGCCGACGCTTTCGATGCTGGGAAAGGCGTAGAACGAACCCCGTGGCAGGTGACATTTGAGCCCCATGTTGTTCAACGCACCCACGATGAAATTCCGCCGGAGCCGGTATTGCTCGCGCATCTCGGCTGTGGCGGTCGCGCCGTGTTCCAACGCCTCGATCGCCGCCTCCTGGGCGATGATGCTCGCGCAAAGCATCGAGTACTGATGGATCTTCATCATCGCGTCGATGAGCTCCGCCGGTCCGCAGGCGTAACCGATCCGGAAACCGGTCATCGCGTAAGCCTTCGAGAATCCGTGGAGGAAAATCGTGCGCTCGGCCATCCCGGGAAGGCTGGCGATCGAGACGTGCTCTCCTTCGAACGTGAGTTCGCTGTAGATTTCATCAGTGATGACCAGGAGATTGTGTTTCCGAACCACCGCGGCGATCTCCTCCAACTGGGGGCGGGTCATCGTTCCACCGGTTGGATTGGTGGGGAAGTTCAGCATCAACACCTTGCTCCGCGGCGTGACGGCCGCCTCCAGCGCGGCGGCGGTGACCGCGAATCCATCCTCGGCACGGCAGGCCACCGCGACCGGTTTCCCGTGGGCCAGAACGATGCTGGGCGAATAGCTGACGTAGCAGGGTTCGTGGTAGATTACCTCGTCACCGGGATTGATGAACGCACGCAGGGCGAGATCGAGTGCTTCGCTGACGCCGACGGTGACCAGCACCTGCGTCTTCGGATCGTAGTCCACCTGAAACGTCCGGCCGACGTAGGTGGCGATAGCCTCGCGCAGGCGTAGGAGGCCGAGATTGGAGGTGTACTGCGTCCGGCCGCGCTCCAACGCGTAGATGGCGGCCTCGCGGATGTGCCAGGGCGTGGCGAAGTCGGGTTCACCCACTCCCAGCGAAATCACGCCAGGGGTGTTTTGGACGATGTCAAAGAAGTCGCGGATTCCGGATCGTGGAATTCCGGAGACGTGGCTCGCGATGAAACGGCGGGGCTCGAACATGGGAACGTGGGGATAAGGGTCGCTGGGAAAGCTCAACAAAGGATGGAGGCCCGGGAAAGGGGAAACCCCGGACTTCGCCTGCGTGATGCCTGGAAGAGTTAGGCCCGACGCAGACGCGAAACGGCGGCTGCCCCGGCCATGGCGGCACGGGCTGGGGCGGCGGAGGCAATAAACGCGCGTTTCATTTCGAGGCAACCTGTTGGCCGTTCTCCGGCCGGAAGTCAAGTCCGGTCCGCCTGGACACGCGGGTGGCGTTGTCTCCGCCGCGAGGTGTTGGAGCACGCTTGTCGTCATGGAGTGCGCCGGCAAAGCGAAGCGGCGACGGCGCTATGGAGCGGGACTTCGGCTTGCAAGCCGTGGATCCTTCCACCCAGCCCCGCTCCAGAATTCGGCTGCAGGGAGCGAATCATCGGATCCTCCCTGGCACTCCCAGCATAAAACCATGCCGATCAAGAATTCCGATCCCCACAATCTGTGCCTCCCGAGGCCACAAGATCGCCGTCCAGAGATTGTCTGCCTTTAGATCCACGCCGGGTGCCTCCCCGACAAACTTGTTTTTCCGGGTGCCTTGTGGTTGCTTCAGTCACATGAAAAAATCACGCGTCACCGGGCTGGGCGGGATCTTCTTCAAGGCCAGAAACCCATCCAAGCTGGGCGTCTGGTATCAGGAACATCTCGGCCTGCCGGTCGAGGCATGGGGCGGTGCCGCCTTTCCTTGGCGCGATGCCGAAAACCCGGAGGAGAAGGGTTCGACCTTGTGGAGTCCGTTCGATGCCGACACCAAATATTTCGGCCGCGGGAAACAGGGCCACATGATCAACTACCGCGTCGCAAGCCTGAAGAGGGTGCTCACGGCCTTGAAGAAGGAAGGCGTCTGGATCGACCCGAAGGGGATTCAGGCCTCCGAATATGGAAAGTTCGCGTGGATCAAGGACGGCGAAGGCAACCGCATCGAACTCTGGGAGCCGCCAAAGGGAGGTTGAGGCCAGATTAAAGATTGCCGCAGGTAGTCCAATTCGAGACGGCTCACTAAACTGTTAGCCGTCGCTCGCGCATCCCGAGAATGAAAACCAAGAAGCTCGGCTACTTAATCCAGTGCGCGTGCTTTCACTGCCGCAAGAGTTTCAAGCGAAGCATTGCGACGTGGGAGGCCGGTCCGAAGTGCCCCGACTGTGGCTCAACCACGCACCTCATGGGACGCACCTTTCGAGCACCTTCCGTCCGCGCGACCAAACAATGGCGCAAGGTCGAGATGCTGTATCAGGCTGGCATTCGTTTCTCCGGCACTCAGTCCGGCGAGCTCGGGCAGTTTCCCGACACGCTGCAGGAGGCGCGAGCGTTCCTCCAACGCAACCAAGAAACACTCACCGCCCGGCAATTCCGCGCGGAGCACGCCCGCTCCAAAGCTCACCAAGACGAGGAACGCCAAATTGAGGAGCGGAGGCGTCTGGCGCAACGACGCAAGAATCAACAGGCACGACGCCTCAGACTGGCGAAGCTCAAATGACAATGACCGCAACGGCGAACCAAGCGCTGCAGCGAACAGGTTCCGCGGTCACGCCAGCTGCGGCAGACCACCGCCACCTTTCCGCCCACCGGCAGGTGCCGCGCCCGCTCCGCCTGTCGCTAAGCTGGGGGTCGAAAGGAGAGTTCAACCACGACGTGAGATGAAGCGTTCGATTGCCAATAGTAGAAGCGTGCCGAGGGAGGTTTTCCTCGTTTTGCTGTTCGTGGCCGTCAATGGCTTGCTCACGTTGCCATGCCTGTGTCCTGGCGGTGAGATCGCATCTCAATTCAAGCTCGCCTTGGTTCTCCTGGTGACCGTGCGCCTCGTTGCGAGCATTGTGCTCCGCTCATTCCGATTCAGTTCCTTTTGTGGTTACTTCGCAGTCGTCATGGCGTTCTGCGTATGGGCCGACATGCAATACTGACAGACCTTTTTTCAAGGCCTAAAAGCCTGTCCCGTCGCTGAACCCGGGAAAACGGGTCACCCATCAAAACGCCGGGTCCTCACTATCGAAACAATCGTTCAAGTTCCCGTCGGGTTTCCGGTGGGAATGGAACGCTCCTTCAGAGCTTGGGGAGGTTCGAACTCAGATCCTTGGGCGATGCCCAAGGCTGGTATGGGGTGGGCCTTTGGCCCTTGAGAAATGGAGTGATCGTCACAGGGCTGGCCTTCGGCCCTTGGAAAACGCAGCAACCACGACTTGCGCGAGCCGTTGGACCTTTGGGCGTCGGGACGCGAGCCCGCGGGTGAGCCCGGGGTTTTCAAGAACACCTCCAATCTTCTTTCCGGCGGTGGTTCGGGCTGCTACCACCGCGAGTGAACCCCCGACGCATTTTCCGCCATGGCCTGGATCCTTTTCCCTTCGGCACCTCTCCGACCCGGTCGGCGCGCGTTCACGCTCATCGAATTGCTGGTGGTCATCGCCATCATCGCCATTCTCGCCGGGATGCTTTTGCCGGCCCTGGGCCGCGCCAAGATGCGGGCCAAGGCGACCCAATGCCTCAACCAGCTTCATCAACTCGGGCTCGCACACGTTTTCTACACCGATGAGAATCGGGGACGATTCCCGGAGCGTCGCGATGACCGGCGCTGGCCGACCCAACTGCGTCCGGGTTATCGAACCCTGTCCGTCCTCCAGTGCACCGAGGACCGGCGCCGGTTGACGACCGCCCAGATCGCGGCCGCCGAGAAGAATCCCGACGTGGCGGCGATCAGCTACATCATCAATGGTTGGAATGACTACTTCAACGAGGCCTTCGGCTACACCTCGGTCGATCAAATGGTCGGGAAGTATGTCCCTGAAAGTGCGATCTCCTCACCGTCACAGACCATCATTATGGGCGAGGTGAAAACCAACTCGGGCAATTTCTACATGGATTTCCTCGAGAACGGTGGGAACGACGTCACCGAGATCATTCGCAACCGCCACATGAGCAGCGGCCCCCTGGCCAAGGACGGGGGTTCCAACTACACCTTTGCCGATGGTCACGCCGAGTATCTCAAATACCGCGGCGTTCTGTATCCGCTGAACCTCTGGGCGGTGACTGACAAATTCCGCAACAGTCGTGCTCTGGCGAACTGAGGAGAGGGACGACACGGATTCCACTGATTTTCACGGAATCTGATCCAGTTTTTCTGACTGCACTCAATTCAATCGGCCCGGTTCAGGCGGGCACTCCGTTCGCAGTCTCTTCCAGAACGGAAATCTTCGACGCGGCGGATTCCCACTCGGCCGTCTTCGTGGACAGCTCATCCTGGACCGCCATCAACTCGCGGTTCAACTGCATCACGGCACCCCCCTTGGCGTAGGTCTCGGGCTTTTCCATTTCGGTGGTCAGGTTGACCTGGCGCGCTTCCAATGTGGCGATCTCGCGCTCGAGCGTTCCGACGCGCCGGCGCAAATCCGCGATCTGGCGGCGGGCCTCGGCGGCTTCCTGACGGCGTTCCTTGGTGTTTCCGTTGACCACCGGGGCCACCGGAGCGGGGGCCGGTTTGACCACTTTGGGCAATTGAACCGGGCTGCTGTTGGTCAGGGCTGCGGTGAGCGCGGCTCGCGCAGAGGAGGATTTGGTCTTCTCCAGGAAGTAATCGTAGCCGCCGGAATAGGCGATCAGGCGGCCCGCATGGACATGTACCACGCGGGTCGCGAGGGCCCGGATGAAGTACACATCATGGCTGATGAAAACGAGAGTGCCTGTGTAGCTCTTGAGCGCACCCACCAACGCGTCGATGCTCGACATGTCGAGGTGAGTGGTCGGCTCGTCCATCAGCAGCAGGTTCGGTGGATCGAGGAGAATCTTGACCAGCGCCAGCCGGCTTTTTTCACCACCGCTGAGGACATCCACCTTCTTGAACACGTCATCGCCGCGGAACAGGAAGCAGCCGAGGAGCGAACGAACATCGGTTTCCTTCATCAACCGCGGGGTGTCGAACGCCTCTTCGAGGACGGTCCGACCCGATTTCAGCATTTCGCCGCGGTACTGGGCGAAGTAACCGACCTTGGTGCGCAGACCGAGATCGCGCTCGCCCGCCTGTGGTTGCAGGACACCTGCGAGCAGCTTGAGCAACGTCGATTTGCCGGCGCCGTTGGGGCCGACGAGGACCGTTCGATCGCCACGCTCGGCCTGATAATCGAGGTTTTCGTAAACGCGATGCGTCCCGTAGGAGAACTCCACCGAGCGCAGGGTGATGGCCCGCTGACCGCTGGATTCGGGTTGCGGGAAACTGAAATTGACCGTCGCAGCCTCAGCTTCGGGCGCGTCAATCTTCTCCATGCGCTCGATCTGCTTGAGCTTGGACTGGGCCTGCGATGCCTTGCTGGCCTTGGCGCGGAAGCGGTCGGCGAATTCCTGCAGCCGGGCGATTTCCTTCTGCTGGTTCTTGTACGCGGCCGACTGCTGCTGCTGCAGGGCGGCGCGCTGGGCGAGGAAGTTGTCGTAGTTTCCGGTGTAGTTCCACAGCCGCTGGTTCCGGATCTCGACGATGCCGGTCACGAGCTGGTTGAGGAATTCGCGGTCGTGGGAAATTAGCATGATCCCGCCGGAATACTCCTGCAGATACTCCTGAAACCACAGCAGCGTTTCCAGGTCGAGATGGTTGGTCGGTTCGTCGAGCATCAGGAGGTCGGGCTCCTGCACCAGCAACCGCGCCAGATGCGCGCGCATCACCCAGCCGCCGGAGAGTTCCCGGGCGGGTCGGTCGAAGTCGGATTCGCGGAAGGCCAGCCCTTTGAGGATGCGCTTGGCCTTCGGCGTGTCGCTGGAGTCACCCATTCCGCCACGGCCATCCTCGTGATGCATCTGCCCGGTGGCCACTTCGAGGACGGTTTCCTCGCCCACCGGTGCGCTTTCCTGGGGCAGGAACCCGACGGTGAATCCGCGCTGGAAGGAGATCTGGCCGTCATCGGCTTCCTCCTCGCGCAAGATGATCTTGAACAGGGTGGATTTACCGGCGCCGTTGGGACCCACCAGACCGAGCCGGTCGCCGGCATTGACCTGCAGGGTCAGGTCCTCGAACAGGGTCCGGCCGGCGTAGGCCTTGGCAATGTTGGAAATCGTCAGCATCGAAGCCGGGAACCATGGCAGACGACGGGCCGGCCGACAAGCGTCGTGGCGGTGACGATTGGATGGGTGAAATTCGCGCTCCCGGGGCGACGTGGAGGGCACGGATTTTCACGGAAGGAAGCGAGTCGGTTGAAAGGTTTAAGAGTTGCAGAGTTTAAGAGGGACGCGGTCCATCGGTAGGGCGCGGCTCCTGCCAAGCCGGAACGTGGTAGGATGTGGGACGCAGCGGTGCGTTATTGAATCCGTCCGTCCACCGAGCTCACCGGGAGGTTCGCCCTACCGGGGGAGTTCCGCGTTCACGCGATTCGGGGAGCCACGTTCACTCGGATCGTCCAGGGATCGAAACGAATCCAGACACCGATTCCACCCATTCTCACGGAAGGGAACTCAACCCGCGTTCAGCAGGGAGAGGTGCTTCACGAAATGGCGTTCGAGGAATTCAAGGTGTAGATCGGGCCGTTCCTGGAGGACTTCGAGAATTCCGTCCTTGAACGGCCGTCCCTTGGCATCGACTCCGACCGTCAGAACGCTGCCGAAGGTGACGTGCAGCAATTGCCGCCCGGGAATCTCGTCCAGGTAGACCGCTTCGTCCGCGGGTCCGGAGAAGGCCGGCAGCGCGGCCACCTGCGCCGCCGTGGTGCTGATGTGGTAACTGGCGCGGTCGGTCTCGAAACGGCCCCGGGAGTATTCGGCGATCTCGGCGAACAATCCGGGACGAATCCGGGCAATCACCCGAAGCGCCTCCAAGTAGCTGGTTCCCGCCGTCTTCACGTGAAGGAGATTGCCACAAACGCGGCCCACCACTGGGTACGCGGTGAATTTGTCGGAACCGCTGTGGACGCTGATCTTGTACGGACCGGTGCTGCGGGCGATGGCGGCGTGCAACCGCAACTGCGCCTCGAACGCCTTCAGGTCGCCCTTGTAGTCGATGCCCTTCTCGAACTCCCCAATGAATCGCGGCGCCAGGCTCACCACGTTCGGAACCTCACGGCGTTTCAATTCCAGCGCGAAGAACAGATGTTCCAGCGGGCTCGTCGGTGAATCAGTTTCATCCACCGAGACCTCGATGTCGAATCCGCGGTCGGCACTGACCCCGGAAATGGCCCGGCCCATCACCTGGCAATGAGCGGTCGCACGGCCGTATTTGACGAGGGCGCGGAACAACGACTCACGATCGAACCGCAGCGGCGCGTCGGTGCCGATGTCGAACGAACGGTCGAGATACGCGCCGCGCCAGTCGAAACCAGCGAGGGTCCCATCGGCTTCCAACCCAGCGACTCCCGCTTCCAGCGCGGCGGCGTCCAGATGATCGGCGTCATTGTTGACGAACGCGCTGGGATCGATGGTAAAGAAACGGAATCCGGCATCGGAAACCACCCGGACGTCCTCCGGCGTTTTCAAGTGATCGCCATCCGCCCCCCAGATTCCTGCGTAGCCAGTCGATTCCACGCCACGCTTGGCGGCGGCCATGACTTCCTTCGCCGTGCGGCGGGTCCGGGTCATTTCCCGGATCGATTGCTGGGCGAGAATGGGTGCGAAATCAGGGAACTTCCGGGCGGCGGCCAGATGCCCCGGCGTGGCCAGGCCGAGACGGTCGCCGTAGCCGAACGATTTTTTCAGACCCAATGGTGTGGGATGAGACATGGAGGTGCGGGGTTGGGTGCAGGAGATGGGGCGGTGCGCCCAGCGAACACCAGCACGATTGCCGGATCAATGCCTATTGCTTCAGGACATCCTGAACGCTGAGGCCGCGCAGCTCAAAGAGGCGCTTGATCGTGTCTTCGATGAGATTGTTCGGGCACGAGGCGCCGGCCGTGATGCCCACCGTCAGGGGGCGGTCGGCGGTCAGCCAGTTCAGCGTCTCCTCCTCCTGAGACACGTGCTGGTTCCAATGACGGATCATGCCGGCCGATTCCATCTTGGCCGCGTTCTTGATGAAGAAGGTGGGCAGGACTTTTTCGCCCATTTCCGCCAGATGTGAGGTGTTGGAGGAATTGTATCCGCCGACCACCAGCAACAGGTCCATCGGCTCGCGCAGCATCTTTTCCAACGCGTCCTGACGCTCCTGGGTGGCACCGCAGATGGTGTCGAAGAAGCGGAAATGATCGGGCAGTTTGACCGGCCCGTTCTTCTTTTCCATCGCCGCCTTGAACCGGCGCTGCACCTCCTCGGTTTCGCCACGCAGCATCGTCGTCTGGTTGGCGACACCCACGGCGTTCAAATGGAGATCGGGATCGAATCCCTGGGAATAGGCGCCCTTGAAGCGGGTGAGGAAGTCGTCCTTGTTCCCGCCGTTCAGGATGTAGTCGCAGACGTAATCGGTCTCCTCGAGGTTGTAGACGACGAGATAATGTCCCGATCCGTAGGCGGTGGCCTGGCTGGTGGTGGCCTTGGTTTCCTCGTGCTTGGCCTTGCCGTGGATGATGCTGGTGACGTTTTCCTTGGAGTACTGCCGGACGCGTTTCCACACGCTCATCACGTCGCCGCAGGTGGTGTCCACCAACTGGCAGCCCTTGGATTCCAGCTTCCGGCGGGTTGCCACCTCGGTGCCGAAGGCGGGGATGATTACCACGTCGTCGGCGGTGATGTGGGCGATGTCGTCGGTGGTGGGCTTGGGCTTGAGACTGACGATGCCCATGCCGCGGATCTGGTCGTTGACCTCCGGGTTATGGATGATTTCGCCGAGCAGGAAGATGCGTTTGGGCGCCGGGAAAACCTTGCGGGCGGCGTAGGCCAGGTCGATGGCCCGTTCGACGCCGTAACAAAAACCGAATTCCTTGGCCAGTTTGATGGTGAGACCGCTGGCGCTGAGGACGCCGCCGTTGGCCCGTATGCGCTCCACCAGTTCACTGCGGTAATGCAGCACCACCTGCGCCTGGACCGCCTCCATGACGTCGGGCGTCCGGAGATTGATCTTCTTCGGCTTCGGACTGGAGTCGTCGGTGGCCGGGGTTGCGAGGGGCACAGCGGTTGACATGCGGTGGGGAGTTTAGCGGGCTACCGGCGAGCGTCGAGGGGGATGTCAGGGGTGGGGCGGTGGGATTTCCTGAGGCTCGATGGAGAAATGGTGGGGTTTCATTCCTCGGACCCAAGTCAACAGACGCCAGGGAATCCACCTCGCGATTCTTCCGTCCGACCAAACAACAAGTTCTTCCGTCTTTTCCGACACCCACGAATTCTCAAAATATTTAACCTCCGCAGTCCACTGGCTCGGATTCTGGAGCCCATTTACCACAAATACATTCGAGCCGCCGGGATCGATGGTCGGAACCATTTGGCCGTTCACCCCTGGTAGTCGGTACACGTTGAGATTTGAAATAGAACCCGATCGGGAAGAAACCGTCGCTTGAAGCGAACCCAGTACCACAATCTTCTTTCCCAGGTTTTGGACGACAAACTCACCTCCAAAACCGAAGTTGTTCGGTTCAATATTCTCGAACCGAACCTGGATATTTGGCGCTTCGCGACTCCCGAGGATTGCGTGAACCAGCCCAACCGACACGCACGTGAGCAGAACGAGCGCGACACCGATCCGCAAGATGCGCCGGCGACGATTGGTCGGTGGCTTCACGCAACCATCCAATCCACGATCGCCTTCTGGGTGTGGAGGCGGTTCTCGGCCTGGGTAAAGATCAGGTCGGCGTGGGCTTCGAAGGTGGCATCGTCGATTTCCTTCCCGCGATATGCCGGCAGGCAGTGCATCACCGCCACGCCGGGCTTGGCGCATTGGATCAACCCGGCGTTGATCTGATAGCCGGTCAATTCCGCGATCCGTTGGGCGGCTTCGGCCTCCTTGCCCATCGAGACCCAGACGTCGGTGTACAGCAGGTCGGCCTGTTTCGCGGCGAGTTTCAGGTCGGTCATCAAGACGATCGTCCCGATCCCGGCGGTCATCCGCTCCGTCGTGCTGTCGGGGCGTTTCGTCCAATCCGCCGTCGCACCCGCACCGGCGCGCGCGAGGATCTCCGGCGAGGGCCAATAGGCGCGCGGCGCGGCGAGTCGCAGCTCAAACCCGAGCTTGGCGGCGGCGAAGATCCAACTGGCGGGAACATTGCAGGCGGCGTCGCCCACGAACGTCACCACCGAACCCTCGATCCGGCGTCCGGTCTTTTCTTCGAAGGTGAAGATATCGGTCAGGATCTGGCATGGGTGTTCGTCGTCGGTCAGGGCGTTGATCGTGGGAATGCCGCTGAATTGGGCGAAGTCCGCGACATCCTTCTGGGCGAAGGTCCGGATCACCGCGCCGTGGATCATCCGGCCCATGACGCGGGCGGTGTCCTTGATGGGTTCGCCGCGTCCGAGCTGGATGTCGTTGGCGTTGAGGAAGAGCACTTCGGCGCCGAGTTCGCGGAGCCCGACCTCGAAACTGACCCGGGTGCGCGTCGACGATTTGCTGAAAATCAGAGCCCAAGTCTGGCCCGTCAGCGGGCGGGCGTGGGTGGTCCGGGCGGATTTGAACCCCGCCACGCGGTCCAGGATGGATCGCATGTCGGAAGCAGCCAGAGTTTCGAGACTGAGCAGATTTTTCATGACACGGACGGCTCCGGCCGACGCCGGAAAGCGATTCTGTTAATACACCCCCCCGGGTCACGTCACGCCCTAACTTGCGATTCGCGCCGGACATCCCATTTGAAATCGCGCCGGTCGTTGCGTATAAACAGCCCGCTGCTCCCCGGAAAATTCGTCTGAACACACCCGGAATGGCGGCGTCAGAACACCCAGCCATGAAGACTTCCGCCGCCGTCGCCCGCCTCTGGTCCGTTGCGATTCTCACCGCCACCCCCGTCGTTGCGGCGGTCGATTTCAACAAGGAGATCGTGCCGATCCTGCAACAGCGGTGCGTGGAATGCCACGGGCCGGACAAGCAGAAGGGCAAGCTGCGCCTCGACACCCGCGCCGATTTCTTCAAGGGCGGCAAGGATGGCGAGATCGTCAAGGCCGGCGCCGCCGCCGACAGCGAAGTCTACAAGCGCGTGATCCTGCCCAAGGACAACGACGATCGCATGCCGCCAAAGGGGGATTCGCTGACCGCCCCGCAGATCGAGCTGATCAAGAATTGGGTCAATGAAGGCGCCAAGTGGCCCGAGGGTGTGGTGGTTCCGGCGCCCGCCGCCGCACCCGCTGCTCCCGCGACGGCCGCCGCTGCGCCGGTGGATGACGGTTGGAAGCCGTCCGGCAAGGTGAAGCCTCCGGTCCCGGCGCCCGAGTTGCCCAAGGATTTCAAGGCCCCGGCCGGTGAGGCGGCCGCCATCGAAGCCCTCGCCAAGACCGGCATCGACGTTCGCCCGGTCGCCCTCAACGTGCCGTGGCACGAGGTCAATCTCCGCCTCCTCGGCACCAACGTCACTGACGCGACCATCGCCCCGTTGAAGGACATCCCGAGCCTGATCGAAGTCCGGTTGGGCACGACCAAGATTTCGGACAAGGCGATGGGCGTGCTGAAGAATCTCCCCCATCTCGAAGTGCTCGGACTCGAATTGACCGGCGTGACCGATGCCGGCGTCGGTGAGCTGAAGAGCCTGCAGAACCTGACCTATCTGAACTTGTACGGAACCAAGGTGACCGACGCCGCGCTGGATGCGCTCGCGGGAATGAAGCACCTCCACAATCTCTACCTGTGGCAAACGAAGGTGACCACGAACGGAGTCGACCGTCTGCAGGCTGCCCTGCCGGGGCTCAACATCAACACCGGTTGGGAATTGATCCCGGTCACCACCAACGCCCCCGCCGCCAAGTCCGAGAAAAAAGACGAGGCGAAAAAGTAGCAGACGCCATTGCGAGGAGGCCGGTCTTTGTCGTGCGGCGCTTGGGATCAGCTTGGGAACCCGCCGGATCCAGGGCGTCTCATCAACCTCTCCCATGCGGCCCGCATGGAATCGAAGGCGAGATCCTCCGTGTGGATTTGGGCGGCGTCATGCCATCCGACACTGGTCACTTCGTCCAGTGCCTGGGGCGACGATCCGTCCGCCAGCGTCGCGGTGAAGAACAGGTCGAGCGTCGGATAGGTGATCCCGCCGTAAAGATAAGCGTTCGGGTGCGAACAAAGGAATTCGACCTGCTCCAGTTCGATGCCCACTTCCTCGCGCAACTCGCGTCGGACGGCGTTCTCCGCGGTTTCGCCGAGGTCGACGAAGCCTCCGGGCGGAGCGAGCTTTCCCTGGCCCGGATCCCTGGCCCGACGAATGAACAACCACCGGCCGTCCGCGCGGGTCACGAACGTCGCGACCGCGGAGCCGGCGTTGAAGTAATACCTGAAGCCGCATGCCGTGCATTGGAACGGTGCCTTGCCCTCGGGCGGCGCCTGTTTCAACCCGCACCGCGGGCAATGATGAAAGAATCGGCTGGGATGCATGTCGGGTGATGGGTGACGAATCTGGAAAGCATGAAGGCAGGAAACGGAATGGATGCGAAGCCTCGCTCTACCGTTCGCGCATCTTCCTCTTTAAATCTTCAGCATTTCAACACTTCAACCCGCTTCTCAATACCCGCCCGCGCCGATTCCGCCCTTGCCACCGTCGACCGTGACGCCCGCCTTCTCCGCCGCTTCGCGCTTTCGATATTCGTCCATCATCGCGGCGGTGGCGGTCGCGCCGCAGCGGGATCCGCCCAACTCACGGACGCGGATCAACCCGTCGAGATCGCGAACGCCGCCGGCTGCCTTCACTTGTACTGCCTCGGAGACACTGGCCCGCATCAACGCCAGGTCGTGTTCGGTTGCGCCCTTGTAATTGTAGCTGCCGTCGGCCTGTTTCACGAAGCCATAGCCTGACGAGGTCTTGACCCAGGCCGCACCCGCCCGCTCGCAGAGTTCGCAGAGCTTTCGCTTGAAGGCGTCCGAATCCAGTCCGGCACCACCCTTCGTCAGATAATCGTTTTCGAAGATCACTTTGACCTTCGCACCGTGCCGCCGGGCTTCGTCGCAGACGGCCCGGACATCGGTTTCGACATAGGCCCAATCGCCGGACAGCGCCTTGCCGATGTTGATCACCATGTCGATCTCGGCGGCACCGTCGCGGCAGGCAAGTTCGGTTTCGTAACGCTTGGATTCCGTCGTGCCGTTGCCGTGGGGAAATCCAATGACTGCTCCGACCAGCACGCCGGTCCCGTTCAACAATTCGGCCGCCCGTTTCACCGCGTACGGTTTGATGCAAACCGATGCGGCACCGTACTTGGCCGCCAGACGGCAGCCGTCGTCCAGGTCCTGATCCGTCATCGTGGGATGCAGGAGCGAGTGATCGATCATCTTCGCCAGTTCGTCGTAGCTGTATTTCATGAAAAAGGGACCGGTAGTCTCACGAGTGAGTTGACGCCCGGATGAGGTGGCTGTTCGGCGCGGGAATCTCAATTCAAACTTCAGCAGGCGGGCAAGAACGGTCGCAATACGTTTCCGGCCACTCGCAGTGCTCGCTTCCGGCCGTCGAGTTCGCGCCCGAAGGTATCGTCTTCGACCTCAATGCAAACGGGTCCGCGGTAGGTGGTTTCCATCAGTGCCCCGATAAAATGTCCCCAATCCATTTCGCCAAATCCGGGAATGCGCGGCTGATGCCATTCGAGAGGGTCGGCGAACACACCCACCTCATTGATCCGATCCCGCCGGATCTTCACGTCCTTCGCATGGACGTGGAACAGGCGGTCCTGGAATTCGCGGAGCGGCGACTCAGGATCCATCCGTTGCAGCACGAAATGCGACGGATCGTAGTTCAGGCCGAGGTTGGGCGAATTGATGTCGTTGAAGGCGCGGCGCCAGATGACCGGTGTGGTCATCAGGTTCTTTCCGCCGGGCCATTCGTCGCCGGTGAATCGCATCGGACAATTCTCAATGCCCACCCGGACACCGTGATCGTCGGCGAAGGCCATGAGCGGTCGCCATACCTTGAGGAATCGGGGCCAATTGTCGTCAACGCTGCGGGTCCAATCGCGTCCGACAAACGTGTTCACTGTGCTCAATCCGAGATGGCTGGCTGCCACGATGACCCGCTTGAGATGCTGGACGCTGGCCTTCGAGACCTCGGGATCGGGATCGAGCGGATTTGGGTAATAGCCCAGCGCGGAAAGCCCGACTCCATGACCGCGGCAGAGCGCGTTGATGTCGTCGGCGCGGGTCGCGGTCAGGCCGTTGACATCGATGTGGGTGACGCCCGCGAACCGCCGCTCCGCCTTGCCCGAGGGCCAGCACATCGCCTCCACGCAGGAAAACCCCTCGCGTCGCGCGAAGGTCAGAACCTCATGGAGGCGCAGTTCGGGAAGGATGGCGGAAACGAAACCGAGTTTCATGAGTGTGATGAAGCCCAGACTCGATCGGTTCGTCCCGGAAAATCCAGCGGGGAATTGCGGCGGAGATTGAGGCTGTGTCCTTTGGAGTGCGGGGGGCAGAGCGAAGCGCCGATCCCGGGCTTTGATCAACATCGCCGGTGCACCGCTCGCTCTCAGCCGAAGCGGACCCCTTCAGGCCAATTCGACGTTCCACAACCAGACCAAAGCGGCGTGGCGCTCCGCTTCCCGCCGCACTCCACATCCTGCAGTCCCGCTTTCCAAATCCCACTTCGGCTCAAACCGTCGGATACACCCAGGGGCCGCGATACGGGCGGCTCATCAGCTTCGTGGCCTCGGCGTCACCGACGATCAGTTCCCGGGTGCCGTCCCATTCGATGCTGCGACCGGTCCGCTGCGAAATCATTCCCAGAAGCGGAAGCACCGAGGATCGATGCGCGACCTCGATGTTGGCCACCGGTTTCCGTTTCTCCTCGATGGAGCTGATGAAATCCGCCCACAGGAGTTTCAGGTTGTGTCCATCCGGTTGCTGTAATTGGGAATCCTGGTGAACGACCGGGTTCCGAGAGTCGGTGGGATAGAAGGTCCAGCCGTCCTGCCAGCCGATGTGGAGGGTTCCCTTGGTGCCGTAGAAGTAGGCGCCGATACGGTGTTTTTCCGCACCGTTCTCGGCGAATCGGCGGTGTTCCCACACGCAGGTGAACTTCTCGAAATCATACACGACCACCTGATGATCCGGCGCGTCGGTGGTCTGCTCCTTGTCGTTGAGGACCGCGGCACCGGCGATGGGGCGTCCGCCACTGGAGAAGATCCGCTTCGGGTGAACACCGCCGTTCCACCACATCACCTGGTCGAGCCAATGCACGCCCCAGTCGCCGAGTTGACCGTTGCCGTAGTCCAGGAATTGGCGCCATCCACCGGGGTGAATCCGCGAATTGAAGGGACGCATCGGGGCCGGTCCGCACCAGAAATTCCAATCCATGCCTTCCGGGGGCTCGCTGTTGGGGGAGGGTTTCTCCGCGCCGCCTCCGCCGTGGGCGAAGAGCCGCACCATGCCCACCTCGCCAACCTTTCCCGATTTTAGAAACTCCATGCCGCTGACGTGATGCGGTCCAATCCGCCGGTGCAGGCCGACCTGGATGATCCGGTCGGAATTGCGTCCGGCGTTCAGCATCGCCTTGCTTTCGTTGACCGTGTGGCCGGTCGGCTTCTCCACGAACACATGCGCCCCGGCCTTCACCGCGGCGATGGTTTGCAACGCATGCCAGTGATCGGGTGTGGCGATGATCACGATCTCTGGCTTCTCGCGTTCGAGCAATTCGCGGTAATCCTTGTAGGTCTTGGGCCGGTCGCCGCTGAGGTCGTTCACCTGGTCGGCGGCGATTTCCAGCGTGTTGGCGTCGACGTCGCCGAGCGCGATCACCTTGATCCGACCGCTGGCCATCGCCTCCTTGAGAATATTTTTGCCCCACCATCCGGACCCGATCAGGGCGGTCCTGTATTTGCGGCCGGCGTCGTCGGATCGAACCCAGGGTGCGGCGGCGAAGGCGGCGCCGGTCAGGGCGGCGTTCCGGATGAACTGACGTCGGGGAAGTGGCATGGGAGACTGGACGGAATTGTTCGACACGGATTTCACCGATTTTCACGAATTTCGGAGGAATGAACCTGAATGGGGCGTTTTTTTCGCATCACAATCCGTGTTCATTCGTGAATTCGTGTCGATATTCCAACGCGGTTACCTCGAACGGAGATCGAGAACCACCACATCGCCGCGGGCGTTGCGGCAGTAGAGGCGGCCGTTGGCGAGGACGGGAACGATCCAGCATTTTCCGCCCAGCACTTGGGCTCGAGCGGTCGGTTTGAATCCGTCCGATGAGGCCGGCCCGGTCATGAGTTCGCCGCGGTCGTTCATCACGAGCAGGCGGTCGCCGGCCGCTGTCACCGAGCCGGGACCGATGTCGGGGAAGGCCCATTTCTCCTCGCCGGTCGCCCAATCCAGGCATTTGAGCGAACCACGCTCGGTGGAATCACCGTCCACGCCATAAAGGAATCCACCGATCCGCACGGCTGAATTCATCTGGGTGTGAAAGGTGCGGCTTTTCCACACCGGCTGTGGTTCCCCTTCGCCGAGATGGAATCGGCCGCTGCCCTTGCCGTAGCCGGTGGAGACGAAGACGTCGTCGCCGTCGAGGATGGGATCAGTGGCGTTGACGCCGTACTGGGTTAACCAGCGGATGCGCCAGGCTTCCTTGCCGGTCTTCAGATTGACGGCCAGGTAGGACTTCTCGGAGCCAAACGCCGCAAACCATTCACCCTGTTTCCGAAAGGGCAGGGGGGTGGAATAGCCGGCATCCTTGTTGGCGGATTTCCAGAGCAGCGCCCCGGTGGATTTGTCCAGTGCAACGCCGGCCTCCCCGACATTCAGAAGGACGATGTTTTCATGAACCAACGGGGCACCCCCAAAGCCCCAGCCCGGGACTCGAATGCCGGTTTCGGTGGCTATGTTCTTGGTCCAAACGACCTTTCCAGTGGCCGATTCGAAACAGAACACCTCACCCCAACGATTCAGGGAATAGACGCGATCGCCGTCGAGCGTGGGGGTCCCAGTGGTGCCGCCCTCGAAGAATTTATCACCGAGGTCGGCGGCGAAGGAATGTTTCCAGATCGGTTTGCCGGTTTCAGCATCGAGGCACCAGACGGTATCCTGATCGTCGGCATGGCCGGTGGTAACGGCATGGCCGCCACTGACAACGAACGTGGAAAACCCGAGTCCGACCTTGGTCTTCCACGCGATGGGCGGACCGTCGGCGGGCCATTGGGAAACCCAGTTCGTCTCCCGCGAAATGCCGTCGTGCCGCGGACCGCGCCAGCAAGGCCAATCCTCCGCTTGAAGAAAAAAGGCCGATCCCCCAATCGCTGCGAGCAGCGCTCCCAACGTTCCGATGCGTGTGCTCATGCGGGTATGGCGATTTGAATCAGAGCCAGAGATACACGTAGATTCCGAAGGCGACGGCCAGCAGTCCGATGCCCGCGGCGAAGCTCCACATCAGATTGCGGTGTTTCACCGCCATGCCGAGGGTCGCGAGGATGACCGCGAGCTGGGCGGCCAGCATGCCGAAGAAGAATCGCTGGCTGCGCTTGTGGTGACGCTCGGCGGAGAGATTGGTCAGGCGGACCTTCAGTTCGGTCAGCTCGGCGATCGCCCGGTTGGATCGGGCCTCGTTGTCATAGCGGGCGGCGTCGAGGCGGAAACGCGCCGCGGTGAAATCGCGCAATGCCTGGCGGGCTCCATCGCGTTTCCCGGCGGCGACGAGAAGCGCTGTTTCAGCTTTGTCCACCGCCGCGGTGATTGCGCTGACCGCGACGTCCTCGGTCTTGGCGAACGCCTGCAATTCAGCCAGGCCCGCATCGAGATCCTCCAATTTGACTGCGTGAAGGGCGTTGATGAGTAGCGCCTCCGGCAGGTTTTCCGCCGCGGCCGACAAGCCGGCCGCCACCGATGCTGTCGGTTGGGGGAGATTCGTCGTCCTCGGAAACCTCCCGGTCGTCAGTACACTCATTGCTGCTGGCGGCAGGTCCACGAACCGTTGCAATGCCGCGGGATCCAAGGGACCGGCGTCGCTGGTGGCCTGGAGCAGCTCCAGACTGGCTTTGAGAGTCGCTCCGCGCAATTTCTTGGCTTGGAAGAAGCTCCACTGATCCCCGACCTTCGATTGCAACTGCGCCGCCAGTGAACGGTCATACTGCGCTCGCGTCATTTCGCTGTTGGCCAAGCCGGCGAGCAGGGTGGCCACCACCGTCATGATCACCGGGGTCGAGGTCAGGATCTTTCCACCAAGGGTGGTTGGCGCTTCGCCAGGGGGAAGGGTGGGTTTGGCAAGTTTCATCAGAGTCAGCGGACGACCCATTCACCCGGGTTGGCTGTGAGAGTGTCAACGAACAAAGGCGGGGGATCGGGGGAGGGAAGACAAAATGAAAAAGGAAAAATGCAAAAGTGGGAATGAAGCCCGGTTAAAACCTGCGGTCACTGGGCACCGGTGTTTCCGCAGCGCGAAGTGCATCCAAGTCATAGTTAGGATTGAGCGCGTCCCTCAGTTCATCCGGGCTCAATCCCAAACCTGCAGTGGCGATTTCGACCAGCCGGGACCTCCGTTCCCACTCGCGCAATGCCACCGCAATTGCCCGCGATTTGTTCGTCGTTTCGGTGGTTTTCATGACGTGAGCGAGGAGGGTTTCGTCGATAGGGAGGGTCACCTTCACGACGGTATGAAGCATGACACACCGGCCTGACCGTCAATCTGTGCGCTGGCTGCTTTTGGTTACCGTTGATGGCTCGGGCGTTTCATTTCGCGAGGTTCACCCAACCGCGGCTCCGGCTGCTTTTCAGGATTGCTTCGCAGAGGCGGACTTCGTGGTGTCCGTCGTCGGCGGTGGCGAACAGGGGCTCGGTGGTTCGTCCGCTGGCGATGTGCTGGTACACGGCGCGATAGTGCATCTTGTGGCTGTCCGGAAATCCCTCCGGATGTCCGCCCGGATAATCGGTGAATCCCGCGACATCCTCGCTGAATCCGGCTGTGCCGCGCTGCAAGACTTGGTTCGGTTCGTCGCGTCGTCCGACCTGGATTTCGTTCGGTTGCTGGAGATCCCAGCGAACGCTGCCCTTCGTGCCGTAGATGCCCAACGCCAGACTGCATTTCCATCCGGCGGCCACCTGCGAGACCGAGGCATTCGCGTGAACGCCGTTGGCAAATCCGTGCTTCGACTTTCCAAATTTCAGCAGGACGCTCCCGAAATCCTCGGTGTCGACGGTGAACGGCACCATGGTCGACGGATCGACCCTGGCAAAGGTCTGAACCTCGCCCCGGGGCCGCAGCCGGGTTTTGTGAAACGTTTCCAAATGGGCAAACACGCGCTCCGCCCTGGCACCGAGGATGAAGGACACGGCATCAATCCAGTGGGTGCCGATGTCGCCTACCGCCCGAAGTTTGCCACCCTCGGAGGCCAGCACCCGCCAGTTGTAATCCGTCTGATGCAGCAACCAGTCCTGAAAGAAATGGCCCTGCACGTGAATGATCTGCCCGAGATCGCCGCGCTGAACCAAAGCCCGCATCTGGAGCACCGCTGGAAAGAAGCGGCACATGTAGTTCACCGCAAACACCGGTGATGATTTTCGCCGGACCGCCTTCACGACGCATGCGGTTTCGGCCGAAGTCATGCCGAGGGGTTTCTCGCAGATGACATGTTTCCCGGCCTGGAGTGCGGCCAGGGATTGTTCGACGTGGACTTTGTTGGGCGAAGTGATGTGAACGACATCGACGTTCGGTGAGCGGACCATCGCCGCGTAGTCGTAGTCGCCGTAGACCTCGGGGATGCCCCACTGCTCGGCGCAGGCGCAGGCGGAGCGGGTCGATCCGCAAATCGCCGTCACCTGAACGCCGAGCCGTTTGAGCGCCTCGATGTGGACCGGTCCGATGAACCCGGTTCCGATGATGCCGGCGCGCAGCGAGTGAAGGGGAAGGGGCGTGGACATGGGCCAATGGGAGCAGCGTCCCGGAATCGAGGCGAGACACGGATTTCACGAATTCGCACGGAATGAGACAGAATGAGAAGGAAACGGGATGGACAGAATGAACGGAATTCGATCGGTGTTTCAGGAATCCGTGTTCATCCGTGAAATCGGTGTCGCCATTCATGGCTCCCCGAGCCGCGTGAATGCGGAACTCCCGCCCGGTAGGGCGAACCTCCTGGTGAGCCGAGTGAACGGACGGATTCTACCACGCCGAATTGCGTCCCGCGTAGTACCACACGCTCGGCTCGGCGGGAGCCTCGACCCTACCCGTGGATCGTCTTCCTCTCTTCAACCCTTCAACCCTTCACGCGATCGAGCGGACAACGTCTTCGATCACACCGAGTCCCTCCTCGGCGAGGGACCGTGGCAAGCTGAGTGCGGGGAGGAGTCGGACGATCTGGTTGCCGCTGGGAATGGTCAGGATTCCAGCCTCGTGGAGGCGGTTGACCACCTGCAGGCTGGCGGGTTTGTCGCTGCCGGAAAGCCCGGGAATCCGGTCACGATCCTGAAGTTCGAACCCCAGCATGAAGCCCAGGCCCCGCGCGCTCCGCACGACGCTGGGATATTTTTCGGCCAGGCCGGCGATGCGGCGCTTGATAAAGTCGCCGGTGGTTCGCACGTGATCGGCGAGCCGGTCCCGTTCGATGACGTCGAGCACCTTGAGGGCGACGGCGCAACCCAGTGGCGTGCCGCCGAAGGTGGTGCCGTGACTACCGGCACCGAGCAGATCGCAGAGCCGGACCCCCATGGATTCCTCGCGCACCCAAAACGCGGCGATGGGAAAGCCGCCACCGAGCGACTTGGCCATCGACAGACCATCGGGAAGGAACGATTCCGCACCGGGGATACCTTCGAGGATCCGCTGAAAACTCTGAAACCGTCCGCTGCGAAAATGTCCGCATTGAACACCGTCGACCAGCAGGAGGACGCCCTGTTCATCGCACAATTCGCGCAGACCGAGCAGGTATTCCGGCGTTGCGGGGGTGATGCCGCCCTCGCCCTGGATGCCTTCGATCAAGATGGCCGCAGTCGCCGGGGACAGGGCGTCGCGAGCGGCGTCGAGGTCGTTGAACGGAATGTGGCGAAACCCGGGTACGGCGGGTTCGAAACCCTTCTTCACCTTCTCCTGACCGGTCGCAGCGATGCCCGCCAGCGTGCGGCCGTGGAAGGAATTCACGGCGGTCAGGACTTCGAACCGGCCCTCATCATGGCCGAATTTCCGGGCCAGTTTGTAGAGACCTTCATTCGCCTCAGCGCCGGAATTGCAGAAGAAGATCTTGCCCGGAGCCAGGTGTCCGACGAGCCGTTGGGCCAGGCGTCCCTGCGGTTCGTGGTAGTAGAGATTGGAAACATGGACCAGGCGGCGCGACTGCTCGATCAGCGTCTCGGTGATCTCGGGATTCGCATGGCCGAGCGCGCAGACCGCGATGCCGCCGCCCAGGTCGAGGTAGCGTTTGCCACTGACATCCCAGACGTGGTGACCGGCGCCATGACTGAAGGCCAGGTCGAAACGCCCGTAGCTGGGAACAACAAAGCGGTTGAACAGCTCCCGGACCTCGGCGAACTGGTTGTGAACGATCGGCGGCAGTGGCGGAACAATCTCTCTCATCGTGACGGTGCGCATCGCCGCAAAATCCGGCCGGCGATGCAAAAGATTTCTGCGTCCATCGCGCGGATTTCCAGGCGGGCGGCCGCCGGAGGTGCGATGGATCAGATCAGCGTGGGCAGGCTTGGGGGCTCTCCGGAACGCTCCGATTCAAACGCGTGAAGGGCTTCCTTGAGGGCTTTCGGCGAGGTCTCACGACGGAGTTGTTCCATGGCGTGACCTGCCAGGACATCGCAGCGTTCGTTGAGCGGATGCCCGGCGTGGCCCTTCAACCATTTCCAGGAGACCTGATGGCGCTGGGTGGCGGCATCGAGCGCCTGCCAGAGATCGCGATTCTTCACCGGCTCCCTGGCGGCGGTCTTCCACCCGTTGCGCTTCCACCCAGCAATCCATTTCGTGATGCCGTCGCGGAGATAGTTGGAGTCGGTGTGAAGTTCCACCTGGCACGGCTGATTCAGGCGGTTCAACGACTCGATCGCAGCCTGGAGTTCCATCCGGTTGTTGGTCGTGGCGGCCATCGCGCCGCTGCCTTCCCATACCTGGCCCTTGTATTCGGCAACCCAAGCCCACGCGCCAATGCCCGGATTGCCCTGGCACCCGCCGTCGGTGTGGATGACAACCGTCGGCGGTGGTTTTGGTGCCGCGGCCGTGTTCACAGCACCACTTCCGTGCCAACGCCCTCGTCGGTGAAGATCTCCAGCAGGACCGAGTGCGGCACCTGTCCGTCGACAAAGGAGACCTTGTCCACACCGGCCCGAAGCGCGGCGACGGCGCTGTCGACCTTGGGAATCATCCCCTTGTCCACGATGCCAGCCCGCTTCAATCCCGGCACTTCATCGGCCTTGAGATGCGGGATCACCGTTGCCGTATCGCGAGGGTCGCGCATGAGACCAGGAACATCGCTCATGAACACCAGCCGGCGGGCCTTCAACGCCGCGGCGGCCATCGCGGCGGCGACGTCGGCGTTGCAGTTGTAGATGTGGCCGTCCTCTCCCCGGGCGGTCGGACTGATCACCGGCGTACACCCGCGCGCGATGCATTCGAGCAAGGGTTCGGTCCGGACCCCGGTGACTTCGCCGACGAACCCGATATCGAGTTTCGCGCCGTCGGGTCCGTCGAGCCAGAGCTTGCGGCAGGTGAAGATGTCCGAACCAGCGAAGCCCTGCGCGAGTCCGCCCAGCCGGTTGATGGTGGCGGTGACCTCCGGATTGATTTCGCGGGAGAGGACCCGTTCCACCACATCGACCGTAGCCGCGTCGGTGACTCGCTGGCCTTGGATGAAGGCGGCCTTCAAGCCGGCGGCTTCCATCGCCCGGGTGATGGCCTTGCCGCCGCCGTGAACCACCACCGGATTGATCTCCACAGCCTCCAGGAAAACGATGTCGCGGGCCACGCCGTCGCGGACTGACGCATCGGGCGAATCCATGAACGATCCGCCGTATTTCACGACGAAGACGGTGCCGGCGAAGCGCTGGATGTAGGGCAACGCCTCCAGGAGGGCGGCAGCCTTGGAGATGAGGTCTTGCATCAGGGGTACGGTACGGTGAATTCAACCGGGAAAGTGCAAAGGCGAGTTAGGAGCGTTTCAAAACCGGTGTGAAGTAATGGATCCGCGCGTGGCGGTACTTCTTCAACTGGGTGTCCGTGGTCATCAACGTGAGCCCGTGAACTCACGCGGTCGCCACAATCAATTCATCACCCGGATCCCGGTTTGGAAAGTCCGGCAGAGACATGGCCTCGGTGACCACTTCATGTGTGAGAGGTAGAACCTCCACATCATTCCCTAACGCAAACTGAAACCACTCACCGAGAGGGAGCGGCAGCGGCAACTTGCCCAGTTGGTGCTTCTTGCCGACCTCCCACAGACTGATGGCACTTAATCCGAAACGGCCGCCTTCCTTTCGGAGAAGCTTGAGTTCCGCCAGGGGAAGTGAGCCGGGTTCGGCATACGCCCGGAGCCAGACGTTGGTGTCCAGCAGCCAGGTCATTGGTTTGCCTCCCACTCCACTCCGACCGGTTCGTCCAAGTCAGATGGAAGCGACATTGTTCCCGCACCAGCTCCGAGAAAGCTGCGAGATCCGGCTTCGGGAACTACACGGGCAAACGGCTGACCTCGCTTGAGAATTTGAACGGTTTCACCCTCCGCCAACCACTGTGAGAGCTGGCCGAAGTTATTCCGCAGATCCCGAACTGTGGCAGTCTTCATGGTGATACATGATGTATCACGATCGGTTGCTGTCAAGAGTGTGCTCACCTCACCCTCCCAGCGTCGTCGGATCCGTCACGTCGCCCTTGTTAAATTCGACGTAGTGTTCAGTGAGGTCGGCCGCGTACATGAGTGCTGACGCCTTGCCGAGATTGAGCCGGATGTGGAGATCGAATTCGGTCGGCGCGGCCGCCGCGCAAAGTTCCTTGAAGGTGGCCTTCGTTGGCTGGCCGCGCTTGAGACTCCACAGAATCTTCCGAGCGCCCGGTGCGCTGTAGCCGATGTCCACCTTGTTCTCCACAATCGTGGCGGCGCTGTAGCCCAGGGCATCGATGATACGGCCCCAGTTGGGATCGCCGCCGTGCCAACTGGTTTTGACCAAGGCACTGTTGGCGACAGCGCGTGCGGCGGCATCGGCTTCCCCGAGCGAGCGAGCGCCGCTCACCCGCACCGTCACCACCCGATGAACGCCTTCGCCGTCGCGGACGATCATCTTGGCGAGGGTCAGGCAGACGTGTTGAAGGGCGTCAGAAAACGCGGCGTAGTCCGGGTTCTTCGCGGAACGGAGAATTTTGTTTCCTGCGAGGCCGTTGGCGAGGACCAGTACCGTGTCGTTGGTGCTCATGTCGCCGTCCACCGTGATGCGGTTAAAACTGTGGGCGACCGCCTCGCGCAACGCGGATTGAAGCACCTTCGCCTCGATGGCAGCGTCGGTAGTGAGAAAGCAGAGCATGGTCGCGTGGAGTCCCTGCGGCAGCGCGGCGGGTCGCGCACCGTTGGAACTCATCCCGGGCTGAATCATTCCGGCGCCTTTGCACATGCCGCCGAGTCGAACCGTCTTGCCGCCCAGCTTGAACTCCACCGCGACCTGTTTGGGCTTGGTGTCGCTGGTCATGATCGCCTCCGCGGAATGGGCGGCGTGTTCGACGGTGGATCCCAAGGGTGCGATCGCGGCGGCGATGCCCGCGCGGACCTGTTCCATGGGGAGTTCGACGCCGATCCGGCCTGTCGATCCGACCAGCGCGTAACCGTCGCGGATGCCGAGGGATTTTTCCGCAAGACGCACCATGGCGAGGGCGTCCTTCATGCCCTGGCGGCCGGTGCAGGCGTTGGCGTTTCCGGAATTGACCACCACGGCCTGCGCGACGCCCTTGGCGACGCGGGGAACGCAGACCTTCACCGGTGCGGCGCAAATCTGGTTGGTGGTGAACATGCCCGCGACGCTGGCGGGTACCTCAGAAACGATGAGGGTCAGGTCGCGCTTGCGTCCCTTGTTCGATCCCTTGCCGGTCCCGAGCCGTTTGATGTCGCAAAAGATGCCCGACGCGCGGAATCCCTGCGCGGCAACGACGGCACCGTCGATGTGTTTCAACTTCACTTTCACGGCCGCGGATGAACTCACACGCTGCGGCTGATGCAATGCAGAAATCGGGCTGGCGTCGGCCGGGAGTTCAACGGGTGCTGGATCGAAACCGTTTCCAGATGGCGCGGAATCCGCTGGAGAGGTCTTCGGGGCGGCGGTCGATCCAGGCGTCGATCGCTTCGGGTGAGAACCATCCGCCGCCGCGCACTTCTGATTCCTGGAGGATGAACGGGCCTTCGTGGTTCGCGGTGTAGACCCAGCAGAATTCCATGCCAGTGTCGGGACAGGCGGCGAGTTGAAACAGGCGCAGTGGAACCTCGTTGAGCTTCACCCCGAGTTCCTCGCGCACTTCGCGCAGGGTGCAGTCGTCGTACGCCTCGCCGCTGTCGACGTGACCGGAGGAAGAGGAATCCCAGACCCCGGGCCAGTTGTCCTTCTGAAGTGAACGCTGTTGCAGGAATAGTTCACCGCGGACGTTGAAAAGGAGGACGTGGACGGCGCGATGACGCAGACCGAGGCGATGGACCTCGCGGCGGGGCGCGGTGCCGATCACCTGGTCGTGTTCGTCCACCACGTCGAAGATCTCGTCGTTCATGGGGGGAGCGTAAGTTGAAGGGTTGAAGAGGTGAAGGGTTGAAGAGGGGGCAACGTGCGTTCGCGCCGTTGGCGTTTCGGTCGGCAGGATGCCGCCGCTCCCGGTGCGCCGCGGTCCCGTTTGGAACCGCGGCGCGTGAATGAGGCGATGTCTTTGGGCTTTATCGTGGAGTCAGGGCGGGGGCCTGGACCAGGAGGTTGGGCGTGGAGCCGGCACCACCCATCCACCATTGCGGATACTTGCCATCCCAACGCTCCACGCGGGCTTTCTCCACTTCCAGCGACTTCAACTGGAGCAGCAACGGATTGGATTGGGCTTCAAGCGCGGCGCGACTGATTTCACGAATCGCACCCGCCTCCGCCTGGGCCGCCAGGGTCCGCGCGTCCGCCAGGCCGCGGGCTTCCTGCCGAGCCTTCGCGGCGAGTCCTTCGGCTTCCAGTTGGACGCGGTCGTTCTCCTTCTGTTGCGCCTCAAACTTGGCGGCAGACACGACCTTTAACTGCTGGGCGATGAAGGTTTCGTCGATGGATTTCTGGATCGCCGGATTCTCATAGGTCATGCCGCCAAACATGCCGACGGTGGTGACCGTGATGCCTCGCCCGAGGAAGAAGTTCGTCAGGTCCAGTTTCACCGCGTCGCTGATCTCCTGTTTCTTGGACCGCAATTGATCCAGCGGATAACGCGCCGCCACTTCAGCCGAAGTCTGCTGGATGCGTCCGCGCACCTCTCGATCCATCACGTCGGCCAGAGTGCCGCTGGGATACCAGTAGAGGAATTTGGCCGCGTTTTCCTCGGCGATGAAGGCGGTGCAGGTAAAGCCCATGCTGAATCCGACGCTGTCGGCGCTTTCGATCCAGATCGCCTGGTCGTGCGCCTCCGGCCGGTGCTGGCCGTCGTTGTTGCGATGCCCGGTGGGCACCCATTCGCGGGTGAGGGGCGAACGGTTCACCTTTACCAGCCGGACCGTGGGGATCCACTGACCGTCATAGACCATGCGGCCTTGTTGCGACCAGCGATGGGTGATTTGAACCCGCTTGGCCGCCACCTTGCGCTGACGGAGATAATCCTCACTCTGGAACTTCGCCTGCTGACTGGTGTCGCCTTCCAGCGGGATGAGGAAACCGGTTTCGCTGGTGTCGATCTCGACATATTCCGGCCGGTCATACTGTTTGCAGCCCGTCAACCACGGAAGTACGAGCAGCGCCGCCAGGACTGCCACCCGGCTTCCGGTCTCCTGCGCGCGGTTTTTCCAAAGTGCGGAATTCTGACGGCTGATCCAGTCGCGGAGGCCCGAACCGAGCAGGAGCAGGGCGGTGATCCCGAGGAAGAATCCTCCGATCATCAGCGGGGCATCCTGAACGGATTCAAACTGGCGGAGCGCGGTGGAGGCCGCGTTGCCGCCGTTGAGTTGTGCCAGGGCGAGCGATCGGGCGGCGTCGGCGCGCTGCAGATTCAACCACCCGTTTTCCGCGGTCCACACGGCCGCGGCCACCATCATCACTATCACGATGCGTTTCATAAGAAACCCGATCCCGTTGCGCGTGCGACTTCGTGGCGGACCGAATCCCGAAAGACACTTTCTCTAGGGCGGAGTCCGCGGCACGACGACGTGCGCGCGTTGTTACAAACGAGGAGACCAGATGGTGCCGCGACCTGCGGCCCTAGAGGATCGCCCTTCCAAATGCCGACGGGGTTAGCTGACGGGCTTGTCCCTGGAAGTGGACTTGGAACCGGTTACCCGGCCCCGTTCGCCCCATCCCGGCTTTCACCGGGAACTTGGTTCCCCCGCACTCACTCGCAGGAAGGCGAATGAGCTTAGGCTGCTACTTCAGACGGATGGCGAATACGACCAGCGGGCGGCGGTGTCAATGCGGATTGGGCTGGTTGGAAAACCGGCAGAGGATTCCATCCCGCCTGCGAGGGTTACTCGACGCGGATTTTTCCCTCGAGCAGAAGGACGATCATCAGGCTCGCAAGTCCGTTGTTCACAGCATGAACGATGACCGCCGGCCAGATCGAGCCCGTCCGAACGCGGAGCCAGCCCAGGATGAGGCCCAGAACAAAAAGCTCGGAGCATTCGAAGATACCGTATTGGGAATGAATCGCAGTCCATCCCGCCGAGGCGGCGATCACCGCGCCCCATGGCCCGATGCGCGACCGGCTCAAGCCTTGAACTAAGAATCCGCGGAACACGAGTTCCTCGTAAATCGGGACCACGACCACGATCACCAGCCAGAGCAGCGGCGCAACAGTCGCGGTCCGAAAGATGTCCAGCATGATGGCATTCGGAGGCTGGTGGACCCAGTGATTGATCACGGTTAACAGAGCCAGCAAGAGACCCAAGGCACCCACACCCTCGGCGGCCTGCCGAACGGTGAATGGACGCAACCCAAGGTAGTCGCGGACTGGATACGGCCGTCGGAGGGCGGCCATTTTCCAGATGAATCCGAATACGACGGGAGCGGATAGCAGGCTGGCGACACTCACAGAGTCACCCGTAATGAGATTGCTAAGGTTCGGTTTCGAATTTCGGTGGACCGCAGTGGCCACCCACATCGCGACATAGACAACCGTTTGGACCCCCATCAACAGGACGATCGCCGCCACCGTAAATCCCAGGGTCGGCCAAGTTCCCCATGGATGTTGCGGTGCAATCGCGGGGGGTGGGCCGTCCAGTATCGGCGGACTCTCCGCGGCGGGCGTCGTTGGCGTCCCGGAAGGTTGAGGTGTGTCGGCCGTCACCGGATCATTCCCTCGCTTTCGAATCGATGACGAGTGTGACTGGACCCTCGTTGACCAAGCTGACCTGCATGTCGGCGCCGAATTCGCCGGTCGGAACCGGTCGGCCGAGAAGGGCTTCGACGCGTTTGTGAAACGCCTCGTACAGCGGCCGGGCGATGTCAGGTTTCGCGGCACGGTGCCAGGAGGGACGGGTTCCCTTCCGGGTGCTGGCGAAGAGCGTGAATTGGCTGACGAGCAGAATGTCGCCGCCGCTCTCCATTACGGAGTGATTCATCGCACCTTCGGAATCATCGAAGATTCGCAGGCCGATCAGCTTGGAGGCCAGCCACTCGATGTCGTTGGGACCATCGGAGGGTTCGCAGCCGACCAGTACGAGCAATCCGCGGTCGATGGATCCGGTTTCAAGCCCCGCCACCGTGACCGAGGCCTTGGAAACGCGCTGAAGGACGATCCGCATGCAAGGCCTCGACGGCTGTATCGCGGCTCACTTGGCTTCGGCGCGGGCTTTCAGTTCGGTCAGGCCCTTGGCGAAATCATCCCCCATCAGACGGTCCATGAAGAGGCCCATCCATCGACTGATCGGGTTCAACCCGAGATCGCCCTCATTGGTCCACCGAACAACCGTGCCCTTCGGATTGGTTTCAAATGTGAACACGCCAGTCGACAGGTATTTGCCGTGTTCAAAGGATAGTGCGTAGACGATTTTCCCCGGCGGAGTGGCGTCGGTGAACTTGAATTCACCCTGACCGGTCTTCTTTCCGTCCCAAGCCATCGAGGAACCGGCTCCGCTGGCGGGTCCCGCAAAGGTTCGAGTGATGGTGGGATCCAACTGTTTGTTCCAGGCCGTCCAGTCCTCCCAGGTCTTCAGATCGGCGACGATGTCGTAGAGCTTTTCGGGCTTGGCCTGGCTGACAATCGCCCGTTCCACGGAATAATGGCTCGGCAGCAACCAGCCGGCGGCGATCACCCCCAGGATCAGCACGACCACGAGGATCAACAGACGCTTGATGAGTTTCATGGGATGGGGTGGAAGAGGATTGCGCGTGGGAAGAGGCAGCCAGCGGCGGCTAGCGAGGACGGTTTGTGCCGAACCGGCGGGATTCAGGCAACCCGGAATTGAATCCTGGGGCCTCTCAAAAACCATTGCACCGGTTGGGCGCGGTTTGGGACGATGCCGGCTCTCGAACCGGCATCGCCTGCGGGCTTCATCGCCTCAATCGTCCCCGTACCGCGGGTTGCCGGTCGTCCTCGAACATCTTTATGGCTACGAAATCCTATCAGCACGTCAGTAACCTGTGGAACGACGCGGAAGCCGGCGCCCTCTCGGGCATGGACCGCCTGGTCTATCGTTCCAACAAACTGGGTGCCGATCAGCGCATCACCAACACCGGCGGCGGTAACACGTCCTCCAAACTCGCGGAGAAGGATCCGTTGACCGGTGAATCGGTGGAGGTGTTGTGGGTCAAGGGTTCCGGCGGCGATTTGCGCACCAGCCTGCGGGAGAATTTCTCGTCGCTCTACCAGGCGAAGTTGATCGGCCTTCAGAAATCCTACGCCGCCCGCGCCGACAAGGGCCTGAAGTCCCAGGCCGAGGACGACATGGTCGGCGCCTACAATCACACCACCTTCAATCTGAACCCGCGGGCCTCGTCGATTGACACCCCGCTCCACAGCTTCATCCCGGCGAAGTTCGTGGACCACATGCACCCGAACGCGATCATTGCCATCGCCGCTTCCGCCCGCTGCGAGGAATTGACCCGCGAGATCTTCGGCGACGCGATGGCCTACGTGCCGTGGATGCGGCCCGGCTTCGAACTGGGCCTCGCCATGCAGGAGATCGTCCGAGGGAACCCCAAGGCCCGCGCCATCATGATGGGTCAGCACGGGTTCATTTCCTGGGCGGATGACGACAAGGAATGCTATCTCGCCACGCTTGATTTCATTGAAACGGCGGCCGCGTACATTGAGGCAAAATATCAAGCCAAGGGCGGGGATGCCGCGGCGTTTGGCGGGGCGCGTTGCGAATCGCTCGCGCCGGAGAAACGGTCCGAAGTGCTGGCCGCGATCCTGCCGTGGTTGCGTGGACAGGTCAGCCAGCAGAAGCGGTTCATCGGCACGGTTCAGGACGACGCCAAGATCCTGCGCTTCGTCAATTCCAAGGATGCCCCGCGCCTTGCCGAACTCGGCACCAGTTGCCCCGATCATTTCCTCCGCACCAAGATCAAGCCGCTGTACGTGGATTGGAATCCGCAGACCGAGGATCTCGCCGCGCTCAAGACCAAGCTCAAGGCGGGGATCGAACAGTATCGCAAGGACTACGCCGCCTATTATCAGCGTTGCAAACACGCGAACTCGCCGGCGATGCGCGATGCCAATCCGACGGTCGTCCTCATTCCGGGCGTCGGAATGATTGCCTGGGGCAAGGACAAGTCGGAGTCCCGCGTCACGGCCGAATTCTACAATTGCGCCGTTGAGGTCATGCGCGGTGCCGAAGCGATCGATCGTTATATCGCATTGCCGCAGCAGGAGGCCTTTGACATCGAGTACTGGCTGCTGGAGGAGGCCAAGCTCAAGCGCATGCCGGCGGAAAAGGAACTCGCCCGCCAGGTGATCGTGGTCATCGGCGCCGGCTCCGGAATCGGCAAAGAGACCGCCCATCGCCTCGTCCGCGAGGGCGCCCACATCGTGACGGTCGATCTGAATGAAGCCTCGGCCCAGGCGACGGCCAAGGAGATCACCGACAAGTATGGCGTCGGGATCGGCGTTGCGGGCAGTGGTGTTTCCAATTGCGGTCCGGCAATCGGATTCGCGGCCAATATCACCGATCGTCCCAGCATCCGCCGCATGCTCGACCAGGTGGCGCTGGCGTATGGCGGATTCGATTCCATCTGCGTCACGGCTGGCATTTTCGTGGCCAGCGATACCACCGGCCACATCCCCGACGACAAGTGGGCGCTGACCTTTGGCATCAATGTCACCGGCAGTTACCTGGTGGGCGACGAGGCGGGCAAAACCTGGAAGGAACAGGGATTGAAGGGGCAGATGGTCCTGACGACCTCCGCCAATGCCGTGGTCGCCAAGAAGGGCAGTGTGGCCTACGACTGTTCGAAGGCGGCGGCGAATCACCTGGTCCGCGAGCTGTCGATCGAACTGAGCCCGCTGGTGCGGGTCAATGGCGTGGCGCCGGCGACCGTGGTGCAGGGTTCAGCGATGTTCCCGCGCGACCGCGTCATTGGATCGCTCGCCAAGTATAACATTCCCTACACCGACGACGAGGCGACCGAATCCCTGGTGAAGAAGCTGGCGCAGTTCTACGCCGACCGGACCCTGACCAAGGCACCGATCACGCCAGCCGACCAGGCCGAAGCCTATTTCCTGCTGGTCAGCCAGCGGTTGAGCAAGACCACCGGCCAGGTCATCACCGTCGACGGCGGCCTGTACGAGGCGTTCCTGAGGTAGGCTTGTGAAGATGCCGATACGCCTGGGTGGCGCGTTCGTACTTGCGAATTGCAAGTTCGCGGACAGTCGGGCGGTCGGCACGCTGGGCCGGTGGAAGTTGCCACGTACGGGCGGGAAAGTCAGTGATTCCCGGGCGGAAGACGCGCTTGAGTTTTGTGCATTGGCTCGAAAGCGTTGGCGGTCGTATTCCAGCTTGGATCGCACGGCGACCACTCTTTCCGAACTACGTACCCGTATTGCCGAAGAGTCGCGTACGGAGGTTGCCATGATGGTGCTCGTCGTCGCACCCGAAGCTTCGGATCCACTGGGCTTTTGCCTGTTCAGACGGACTTGGTGCAACCACATCGTCTTGGACCTTCTGGCTACGAATCCTGCCGCCCCTACCGGAACGGGACGGATTGGTGTCGGCATCCTATTCTGGGTTGCATCTGTGGCTGAGGCAATCGATGCGGGCCTGCTCTGGGGCGAGGCGACGGAATCTTCTGCAGAATACTACCGTCAATGGTTTGATCTCCCCATCGTGGGTGATGTTTTTCAAATCCAAGCCCCGGTTTATCGGGCCTTTCGGGTTAAGTATTTGAACCGATGGGCGGAAACGGGCTTGCCAGCGGATCCGGAACGATTCCAATTACCCTCATGACTAAGGTGATAAAAACACCCCAGCCAGACCCCTTCGATCTGGACGACAGCCACCTGCTGATTGGTTATCGATTTTCAGGAGTGTTGCCGAGCAGGAAGCCGGTGGCCGTGAATGGCACCAAACCATCGCCACGCCGTCGTGCGTCGAAGGCGGTTTCGAGGCCCGTCATCAGAGCCCGTGCGGCGAATGGTCCCAAGTGACCGCCGCGAAACTCTTCCGGTGTTTCAAGCGCGAGTAAGAAGAGTTCGTGCCAATGATCATTTACAGGCGGCGCGGAGGTCTCCGGGAACAGTAGTGGATGGTATCAAACCGGATTCTCCGCCAGGCCTTTGGCCCAAGTCCGCTGGCAAAGGGTTTCATCGAGCGTCGCCAACCGGAGTCCAGCCGTCATGGCAAGCCGTACCAGGTGACCATCTGAGATATCGCGATGGTTGAGGACGTTGGGTAAAGAGATTGCCATCGTCTCGTCCGGAAGGAATCGGTGACTCCGAAGTTTTGTAATCGCCTGCAGGACGCTTTGTGCATTCTCAAAAGTGGCAGAGTAGCCCGGGCTCATGCTCACGCGGATGAATCCCATTTGGGTTGTCGGGCAGGTCGCAAAAGAGGTGAGAGAACCGAGCCACCGATTTGCCGCCAGGTGTTTGGAGTGGGAGTCCCATCCGCAGGCCAGCAACAGGTTCACGTCCAGTAGGTGACTCATGCGAGATCCTCCAAAAGGGTCTTCACTCGTTCGGGTGTCATCGCGGGCGCGTTTTTTGGTGCCGAAAGGACTGGACGGCCAAATTTCCCGCGAATCAATCGCGCCCGCTTCGTCTCGTCCCGTCTCATGATCAGCCGCTCCCCCTCAATATTGAACGCGACCCGGTCACCGGGCTGAAGGTGCAACGCCTTCCGGATTTCGCTCGGAATCACCAACTGCCCCTTTGTTGAAAGGATTGCCGTACTCATGTGAACAGGCTTACCCGTCTTACATGAACTCGCAAACGACTTTTTGAGTCCCCTTTCAACTCTTCATCTCCCAACCCTTCAACCTCCCCAACTCAATCATTCCTCAACCACGCCTTGGTGCCGAGGGTGGAGCGCCGTTTGTTGACGAAGTAGGCGTGTTGTTTGCGTTCCTCGCGGACGCGGCCGAGTTCGCGCTGGAGTTTGCTGAAGCTGTCGTAGCGTTCGGCGGTGATCTTGCCCTCGGCCAGCGCCGCGCGGACGGCGCAATCGGGTTCCTTCTGATGCTGGCAATCGCGGAACCGACATTGTGAGGCGAACTGGAAAACGTCCGGAAACGCGCTCTCCAATCCGTCGCCGGCGACCCACATGTGAAACTCCCGCATGCCCGGGGTATCCACGACCAGTCCGCCCGAGGGCAGGGGAATCAGTTCCCGCCAGGTGGTGGTGTGGCGGCCCTTGGAATCTTCACTTCGAACTTCCAGCGTGGCCTGGGTGGCCTCGCCGAGCAGGCGATTGATCAGGCTGGATTTGCCAACACCCGACGTGCCGATGAAGGCCACCGTCGTTCCGGCCGTCACAAACGCCCGCATTTTGCCGGTGCCCTTGCCAGTCTTGGCGCAGACCGGGATTACGGGCGTCGTTCCCGCCGCCGCCTGGACCGCGGCGACCTGGGCCTCCGGATCGTCGCAAAGGTCGGTCTTGTTCAGGAGCACCACCGGTTGCGCGCCGCCTTCATGGACCATCACCAGGAATCGTTCGAGACGGCGCAGATTGAAGGTGGAATCCATCGCCTGCACCACGAACACGACGTCAAGGTTGGTGGCGATCACCTGCTCCTCGGCTTCGCGTCCCGGAAGCTTGCGGCTCAGCGTGGTCCGACGGGGAAGCACCGCGTGGATGTGGGTCTGTTCCCCGGTTCCCGGCTGGCTCACCGCGACCCAGTCGCCCACCTTCGGCAGAGCGGTTCGGTTTCCCTTTTTCAAGTGCAGCCGTCCGGTGATGACGGCGATCGTTTCGCCGGTTTCGCCGACGATGGTGTAGAAGTTTTTGTCCTCCGTCGCCACCCGGGCCGGGACCAGTCCGGTCGCCCGATGTTTGACGAAGGCATCCTCGAAAAACGGGTTCCAACCCAACGTGGCGAGATCAACGGTCGGCATGCAGCAGGCCCGCTGTCTGGCCGAATCCCTCCCGGGCTGCAAGTAAACTGTGTCCGGCGGCGGCTCTCCGGCAGGTCGCCACCGCCGGCGGGCCGACCACCCCGCCCCGCTTGCCGCCGGCCCCGGCCTCGCGCAGAGTCGCCAGATGCATCCCAACGATGTGTATGTCGAGCGGGTGGTGGATCTTCTCGATCCGGCGGCCAACCGGATCCTGAACATGTCCGTCGGGGAGGCCCGCGCCCGGGTGCTCTCCGGTGATGCGGCGAAGGTGGCCGAGATTGATGGATCGTTCGCTCTGCTGGCGCGGTCGGGCAAGACGGTGAACATGGCCCGTTCGCTCGATCGTCCGATGCGTTACTTCCTCGCCAAGCGCCAGGAAGGGCCGGCGCTGATCGTCGCCGACCGGATCGATCGGATTCACGAACAGCTTTGCAAGGAGGGCCTCGATGACCAGTTTCATCCGAGCTACACGCGGATGGTTCCGGCGCATTACCTCACTGGCATTCAATTGATCGGCTGCCCGGATCCCGATCCGACCTACACCCGTTTTTTCACACCGGAACGCGAATCACTTCCGGCGGACCTGGACGAAATCGGCCGGCGCTACATCGGCGCCCTCGCTGATGAAATTGGAAAACAATTGAAGGCCCTGCCTGAAGCGGAACCGGTGGGCATTGCGTTTTCGGGCGGTGGCGATTCCGGGGCGGTGTTCCTGGTGACCTATCACATGATGCTCCGGCTGGGGATGAATCCGGCCCGGTTGAAGGCGTTCACGCTGAGCTTCGGGGACGGACCCGACCTCGCCCAGGCCCGGGAATTCCTGGCGCGTCTGGATCTCGGCCTGTTTCTGGAGGCGATCGAGGCGGATCCCGATGAACTCGATGCTGAGCAGTCGATTCGTGTGATCGAAGACTACAAACCGCTGGATGTGGAATGCGCGACGATGGGACTGGCATTGTGCCGGGGCATTCGTCGACGGTATCCGGACTGGCGGCATTTGTGGGACGGCGACGGCGGGGACGAAAACCTGAAGGACTATCCGATTGAGGAGAATCCCGAACTGACCATTCGCAGCGTCGTCCACAATCTGATGCTCTACCACGAAGGCTGGGGTGTGGGCCGGATCAAACATTCCCTGACCTACAGCGGTGGATTGAGTCGTGGCTACGTTCGGACCTACGCGCCCGGGCGGCAGTACGGGTTTGAGGGGTTCAGTCCCTTCATGCGGCCGCAGGTGATCGCGGTGTCCGAGGGAATCCCCTTCATCGAACTGACCCGCTATGACGTTCCGACCCTGTATTCGTTGAAGGGCGAGGTGATTTCCCGGGGACTGCGGTCCTGTTTCGGTGTCGAGATGCCGGTGTTCGAGAAACGCCGATTCCAACATGGCGCGGTGCGGCAGGAGACCCTGCGTTCGCGATTGCCCCAGCAGGAAACGGCCTACCGACGCCGGTTTCTCGCGATGTACCCATGAGCCTGTTGCCATTTAGTTTCGCCCGCTCAACGGGTACGCCGCTCGGATCGCGGGTGGCGGGGTGCTGCTGGAGCCACCAACCATGAAATCGTCAGAGCTCCGTGTGGTGCTGGTGGACGATGAGCCGCTCGGTCGCGAACGCATCCGTTCTCTCCTGGCGCGCGAGACCGGCGTCGCGGTGATCGGCGAGGCGTCGAGCGGCGACGAAGCGGTGGATCTGATTTCCCAGGTGCGCCCTGACCTCGTGTTTCTGGACGTCCAGATGCCGGGATTGACCGGTTTCGGCGTGTTGGAACGACTGGATCCCTCCCACATCCCGGTGGTAATCTTCGTGACCGCGCACGATCAATTTGCACTCAAGGCCTTCGAGGTGCATGCGGTGGATTATCTCCTCAAGCCGTTCGATCGCGACCGGTTCAAGCTTGCGCTGCAACGGGCGATGGATCGCCTCAAATCCACACAGCCGGATGACCTGTCCGCCCGGTTGACGGCCATGCTGGCGCAGATGCAACCGGGTCCGACGGCAAAGCTTCCGGACCGGATCTCGGTGAAGTCCTCGGGTCGTGTTGTGTTTGTGAACGTGGTCGACATTGATTGGGTCGGGTCGGCCGACAACTACGTCGAGCTGCACGTTGGGGAACACACCCATCTGCTGAGAGAAACTCTCGCGGCGATGGAACAACGGCTTCCGGCCGACCGGTTTGTCCGTATCAGCCGGACCACCATCGTCCATGCGGACCGGGTACGGGAACTCCAACCGCTGTTCCATGGCGAATACGCCGTCACCCTCAAGAACGGGACCCGACTGACGTTAAGCCGCAGCCACCGGGACCAGTTGGCGCGGTTGGGAGTCCGCTGAAACGGCCCAACTTCCTGCCGACGCGGGTGCTCGAATCCGTTGTCTCTGTGAACCGCAGGCTTGCGGGCGGGCCCCGGGACCGGTAATCGCTTCGCTCGTGAGCCCCGCACCGACCGCCGCCGACCGGGATAGTTTCCCACCGCAGATCAAATTCATCGTCGGCAACGAGGCCTGCGAGCGCTTTAGTTTCTACGGGATGATCAGCATCCTGCAGCTCTACATCGCCAACCGATTGGGAGCCGGTCAGGACCATGCCACGGAAATCCAGCACCTCTTCAAATCGGCCAATTACTTCATGCCACTGCTCGGGGCGTGGATTGCTGATCGCTACCTGGGCCGCTATCGCTCGATTCTTTACCTCTCACTGTTCTACTGCGCCGGGCATGCGATGATGGCGGTCGGCGAGGGGACCTATTGGGGCTTGTACGCCGGCCTCGGCCTGATCGCGCTCGGCTCGGGCGGCATCAAGCCGAGTGTGTCGGCCTTCGTCGGCGACCAGTTTCGTCCGCACCAATCCCATCTGGTGCGGAAGGTTTACGGCTGGTTTTACTGGAGCATCAATTTCGGGTCCTTCTTCTCGTTCATCATAATCCCATGGGTGGTGGGACGCGATCCGGCGACGACGACGGTGCATGGCTATTCCTGGGCGTTCGGCATCCCGGGAATCTTTATGGGTCTGGCCACCCTCATCTTCTGGCTGGGCACGCCGAACTACGACCGCGTGCCGCCGGCCGGTGACCCGCCTGGACAGTTCCTCAAGGCGTCGGGAATCACGCTGCTCATCCTCGCCGCCCTCGTTGGTGTTGGCTGGGGCTGTTCCCATGCCGGGCTGGGTGCCTTCTCCACCGCCGCAGTCTATGGTCTCGTTGTATTGCTCGGGGTGGTCCCGGCGACCGTGAGCCTGCACCGGCGGATTCAAGACACGGGTTCGCCGCAACCGGTGGGTCCCTTCGCCACGGCCTGGTATTTGATCACCCGCCGCCTGAATTCAAAGGGGGCCGGTTTCTACGAGGCCGGACGCCCATTCCTGACCGCGACTTCACTTGAGGATGCCGGTGCGTTTCTCCGGGTGCTCAAGGTGCTGGCGCTGATCCCTTTCTTTTGGGCGCTTTGGGACCAGACGAGTTCCACCTGGGTCGTCCAGGGCACCCAGATGGCGGAGTATTCACTGAGCCTCGGACGCTTCTCCCTGCAGATTGGCGCCGAGCAGATGCAGTCGATGAATGCGCTGATCGTGATGGTGTTGGTGCCGCTGTTCACGCTCGGCGTGTATCCCGCGATGGATCGGACCGGATGGAAGGCGACCCCGGTCCGGCGGATGATGATCGGGTTGTTCATCACCGCCTTTTCATTTGTCATCGTCGGCCTGATGCAGCAGAGGATGGACGTGCTGGCAGCCCAGGGACAAAAGCTCAGCGTCCTGTGGCAGACCCTTCCCTACATTGTTCTTACGGCGGGTGAAGTGCTGGTCTCCGCCACGGGAAACGAATTCGCCTTTACGCATGCGCCAAAGACGATGAAAAGCACCATGACGAGCCTCTGGCTGCTGACCATTTCCGTCGGCAACCTGCTGGTGGCGTTTTTCACCTGGCTTGCGCGTCATTTCGGCTCGTCCACCGGTGCGGCATCCGATTCCCATGCCGCCTCCGCGGGACAATTCTTCCGGTACGCCTTCCTCACCTTCGTGGTTTCCGTGGTTTTTGTCTTCGTCGCCATGCGGTTTCGTGGAAAAAACTACGTCGAACTTCCCCACGATTCATCTTTCGAACCCCTCACGCCCTGACCCGCCATGTATAAAATCAAAGGAGCCGATCAAAAAGAATACGGTCCCATCACCGCGGAACAGATCCGGCAGTGGATCCGCGAGAACCGCCTCAATCGCGCCTCGCTGGCCGAGTCGGTGGACAACCCGGGCTGGAAGACGCTGGGTGAGTTCCCGGAGTTTGCCGATGCCTTCCCGGCGGCCGCCGTGCCCGGATCCGGTCAGTTCCAGTCTTCGGTTCCCCCGGGCGCGTCCACAGCGGCGGTTGCCGATCCGATTGCAGCGGCGGCGCAACTCAAGGCTCCCGCCATCGTTCTGATAGTCTTCGCCGTCCTCGGCATGCTGCTGGGAATCGGCAGTCCGTTCACCAAGAAACCGATGATGGATGGGTTCATCCGGATCATCGAGCAATCCGGCGCTCAACTGCCACCGGACGCGCTCAAGCAGATGGAGAATACGCGTGACGAGGGATTCACTCTCAAGGACGGTTTCGGAATGGCGATTGGTCTGGTGAGCAACGCCGTGATGCTGTTCGGCGCGTTGAAGATGATGAAACTCCAGTCGTGGGGACTGGCCCTCACCGCTGCAATCCTGGTGATGCTGCCCTGCGGCAGTTGCTGCTGCTGCATCGGGATTGGCATCGGAATATGGGCGATCATCTTGTTGAACAAACCGGAGATCAAAGGGGCCTTCCGCTGAGGATCTGGTTTGACCTTTGAACCATGCCGCCTTCCGTTTTCATGTTGGAGGTCGATCCTTCTGCCATTCCCCCGTTTCTACCGGATGCGCCGGGCGCGGTGGGCGTCGACCGGAGCTTCGGGCGCCGGTGGCTGATGGTGGGTGGGGTTGCTGCCGTCGCCGTCGGAGCGCTGATCTGGCGGATTGAACCCCGCGGCCAGTTCTTTTTTCCGCGCTGTTGGCTGCACGAAACCACCGGACTGCTGTGTCCCGGTTGCGGTTCCACGCGGGCCCTGCATGCCTTGTTGAACGGGGAATTTCGGGCAGCGTGGCGGTTCAATCCGTTGGCGGTGCTGGCGTTGCCGTTGTGTGGAGCTTTTGCGATTCGCCAGGTTCGGGGCGTCTGGACAGGCCGTTGGTGGCCGAATCCACTCAACAACCGCTACGTCATCGCCTGCCTGCTGGGGACCGTCTTCGGTTTCGGCGTGCTACGGAATCTTCCGGCGTTTTTGTAGAGCCGTGGTGAAGTTTCGGAGGGTCGATTCGGAGTTGCAACCGGCGCACTCGCGAGTGCCGGCGAAATGAGGCGACCGAAAACTTGTTGCACGCGGACTGCTGCTTTCGCACCTTGTCGTCTCGCGGTGGAGAGGTGGCTGAGTGGCTTAAGGCGCACGCCTGGAAAGCGTGAATAGCTAAACACTATCGGGGGTTCGAATCCCCCCCTCTCCTCCATGCGTGGAACTCCGCGTTGGATCTGGTTTGGTTCGACGGGCGGAAAGATTCCCCTGAAATCCGTTTGAATCGATGGATCTCGTCGAGGCCGAGATGGCGGGGATGGGAACTCGTGTGGAAACGGCTTCCACGTTCAAATAGACGTTCTCTTCGGTTGTAATGTGGCGGCAAAGCCGCGTTACTCGGGGTCAGCAACACACAGGAATTCTTTATGGCCAAAGGAAGCAACAGTCACAAAAAAGAAGTGAAGAAGCCCAAGAAGGTCGTGCCCAAGCCGGCACCTCCGGCGTCGCGTCGGGGAACCTGACCGCGTTTGCGGTTTTGGGCCGGTGTTGGTTTTGACCGGCTCGTTTTCCAAACCCGGTCGGTCGAGTAGGTTTTAAAAAGGTGCTGAACGCAGGGCCGCATTGCCTCGCGACCGCGTTCATGGCGCTTTGGTGTCGCCATCTTTTTGTGGCGGCACATCGGAGGATCGGCGGGGTCCAAACTTGCCTTCGACGCTGGTCCGACCACCCTTGGCGTGTGCCGTTCATCCCGCCTTCGATTTGCCACCGCGTGAAATCCAGTCTGCCCGTCGCGCTGCGGATCCTTTTCGTCGTCGTCGCTGGTTCCATCGTTTCGGCGCGGGCGGAGGTGAAACTGCCGGTGGGATTTGTCCGCGAGGCGGTGGCCGGCCCGGAGGTTCGCGAGCCGATGGACCTCGCGTTCGCCCCCGACAACGCCGTTTGGATCACCGGCCGCGCCGGACAGATCTGGCGCGTGGACCTGACCACGCTGCAACGGCATCTGGTCGGGACCATTCCGACCGATACCAACGGCGACCGCGGTCTTCATGGCATCGCGTTTCATCCGGACTTCCCCAAAAACAACACGCTGTTTCTCTTCTCGCACGCCCTCGAACGTCCGGCGGGAAAGTATCGGAGCCGGGTCAGTCGCTGGGAGATCCGTGGGACCGGTGCCGCCGCGATGCTCGTGGCCGGCAGTGACAAGACGCTGATTGAATTCGACGGGGATGAAGGCGCGCAACACGTCGGTGGCGGTCTCCTGATGCACCCGAAAGAGCGCCTGCTCTACGTGACGACTGGGGACAACAACGTCATCTGGAAGCTCAAGGAATACTGTGATGATCCGGCGAATCAGGCGCAGTCGATCGGCGATCTGCGGGGCAAGGTGCTCCGCTTGAATCTGGACGGAACGGTTCCGCCCGGGAATCCCCACACCAAGACGCCCGGAGCGCGTGGCGAAGTGTTCACCCGCGGGCATCGTCAGCCGTGGTTGCTGAACTGGGATTCGGTGTCCGGGCTTCTTCTTCTCGCAGAAAACGGCGGCGACGAACTGGACGATCACGAGGAGATTAACCGCATCACGCCCGGCGCGAACTTCGGATGGCCGCGGGTTTTCGCAGATGGCCTCGCGACGTTGACGCGGACCAATCACGTCGACGGATTCACGGCACCCTGGCTGATGTACAAGCGGAACGGTGGCGGTTCCTGCACCGGAGCCCTGATCTATCGCGCCCCGAAGTCGGGTGCCGCGTTTCCGGAACGCTACCGGGGCGGCCTGTTTTATTCCGACTACAACCGCAAGACAGTCCGGTTCGCGCCGGTCGACGCGAAGACCCTGCAGCCCGGGGCCACTGAACCGTTTGCCCAGGGCCTGCCCGGCGGCCCCATCTCGCTTCGTCGCGGACCGGACGGTGCTTTGTACCTCGTCGAATACGGTGGCTGGTTTCAGGCCACCACCAACGACGTGGTGAGTCGGATTGTGTTCAAGCCTTGATGCCCGGTGGGAGACACGGATTGCACCAATTGACACGGATTGGGAGGACGGGATGAAGGGAAATGAGTTGAAGAGGCGATGACTCTCGACGCCAAGCCCTACCTGCAGGCGGTTTCTGTCCGTTCGGATGCAGCGGGTGACCCGAACGTCTACCCGTTCAACATCCCTTCCATTCGCGGAATGGGGACCCTCAGGTTTCATCCGGACGTGACTTTCTTCGTCGGCGAAAACGGGGTCGGAAAATCAACAGTGCTTGAGGCCATCGCCGTCGCGCTGGGCTACAGTCCGGAAGGTGGAACCAAAAACGTTCAACTGAAGACCGTCGAATCGGTCTCCTCACTGCATCAATCGTTGCGCCTCGCCCGAAGTTTCAAGAAGCCTGCCGACGGCTATTTTCTGCGCGCCGAAAGTTTCTTCAACGTCGCAACCTACATGGACCAAGTCGGGTACCTCGGCGGCTACGACAATCGGTCGTTGCATGCCCGTTCACATGGCGAGGCGTTCATGACCCTTTTGACCCACAAGTTCAGGGGCGATGGATTGTACCTCATGGACGAGCCGGAAGCGGCTTTGTCGCCGAACCGTCAACTCGCTGCACTGGCGGCGATCCACCAACTGGTACTCGAAGGTTCCCAATTCATCATCGCGACCCACTCGCCCATCCTCCTCGCCTATCCGCGGGCGAGGATCCTGCAGTTTGGCGATTCCGGAGTCGCGGAGGTTCGATTTGAGGACACGGAACACTACACGGTGACCCGTGATTTCCTGAACAACTTCCCCAGGCGCTTGGAACAACTCCTCGGTGAACCGACCGACGAAGGTCCGCTCCTGTGACCAATCCTTTGAACGGGGATTTCGTAGCGGAGAGACACGGATTGGGAGGACGGGATGAAGGGTTGAAATGGTGAAGAGTTGAAGAGGCGAATGCGATCGACAGGGTCGAGACTCCCGCCGAGCCGGGTGCGTGGCAGAGCATGGAACGCCGCCGGGCGGGGTTAAATTCGTCCGTTCACTCGGCTCACCGGGAGGTTCGCCCTACTGCGACCGGAGTTCCGCGTTTACGCGGTTCGGGGAGTCACGTCGATTCGGCTTGTCGCGAGATTTGCTCCACCGGAAGCGGCGGAAATCGGGATATTGATTCACGAATTCTCAACGATTCCCGAAGTGCCGATCCATTCGATTTCATTCTTTCTAAATCCGTGTCAATTCGTGCAATCGGTGTCCTCTCTTCAGGTGCAAGGAGCTGCGCTGCACTTTGTCGTTGCGTGAGGGGCCGTGTGTGGCGTCTCTCGCGGGGTGCCAATGGTTGAGAGAATTGTTGCGTTAGTGGTCGGCCTGGTTTTGGGGCTCCTGGTGGGATGGGTGTTGCGCGGGCAACGCCGGACACCGGCCGATGCCGGCGTTGAATTCGAGCTGAGAAACCAGTTGGCGACCCGCGATGCGGATCTCGCCAAGGCTCGTGAGGAAGCCTCGGCGGCAGCGGCACGGGCGGCCGGGGCGGAGGCGAGTCGGGCGGCGGCTGAGTCGCTGTCGCTGGCCCGAACCGCGGAGGCCGCGGCTTCCGGTCAGGATTTGGCCGCGATGCGGGAGCGGGTGGGATTGGCGGAAACGGCATTGGCGGCGGCGCGCCAGGAGGTGGAGATGGGCCGGGTTCTGCTCGAGGAACAGCGCCGGTTTCACGCCGACAACGAGCGTGCACTCCGCGAGAAGCAGGATGCCGCATTGGTCGAACTACGGGTCACCAGCGATCGGGCGCTTCTTACTTTGAGGGATCAGTTCAAGGCACTCGCGGCCGAGGCGTTGAGCGCCAACACTCCTGATTTTCTACGGCTGGCGAATGAGACCTTCGCCAAGTTCCAGACGGCCGCCGCTGGCGATCTGACCCAACGCCAAGAAGGTGTGGCGGCGCTGGTGCGTCCGCTGGAGGAACAGTTGAAGGCCTACCAACAGCGTTTGCAGCAGGCCGAAGCTCAACAGGTCGACACGCTGGGCAAGGTGAAGCAGCAGTTGCAGGAACTCGCAACCCAGAGCCAGAGCCTGTCCAGCGAGACCCAGCGGCTGCGGATGGTGCTGTCGAGCAACCAGGCCCGTGGACGTTGGGGTGAAGAGACCCTCCGCCGGGTGGTGGAGGCGGCCGGACTCAGCGCGCATTGCGATTTCGTCGAGCAGGTTCGGGAAGGGGAGAGCAAGCCGGACATGATCGTCCGGCTGCCGGGCGAGCGGATGATCATCGTCGATTCCAAGGTGCCGGACCTCGACTTCCTGAGTGCGCTGGGCGAGGCCGATGCCGGGCGTCGGGCGGAGGCGCTGGCGCAACACGCGCGGAAACTGCGCGACACAGTGAAGGCACTGGCGGACCGGGATTATCCGCGTCAATTCCCCGACGCGTTGGATCACGTGGTCCTGTTCCTGCCGGCGGACTCGTTGTTCAGCGCGGCGCTGGAGGGGGATTCCGAATTGTTGATGTGGGCGGCGGAGCGCCGGATTCTGCTGACCACGCCGGCGTCGTTGATCGCCCTGTTGCGCAGCGTTTCTGTGAGCTGGCAGCAGTATGAGCAATCCCAGAACGCCCGTGAAATCGCGGCGGCGGCGCGCGAGTTGTACGAACGGGTGGTCACCTTCAGCGGCCATTTCGTTCATATCCGGGGCGGACTCGAACGGGCGGTGAAATCCTACAACGAGGCGGTCGGGAGTTTTGAGAGCCGGGTGCGGCCCGGTGGCGAGAAGCTGTTGAAGTTGGGTGGCGGCACCGAATCGAAAGCGCTGGGTGAGGGGACCCCGCTTGATGTGACCCTGCGCTTGCCTCCGACGACGTGACCTGGCTGCGGCTCGTGCGTCGGGTGTCTCCTGAGGTGAGCGGACTCTCGCGACGAGGAGTTTCCCACCGGGAGTTCCGCGTTCACGCGGCTCAGGGAGGTGCCTCGACATTCCACGCGGAGGAGCTTCCCACCCGGTCGACGTTCGTGTCAGGCTCGCTCCCGATCTCCATGACCTCCGTCGACTGGAAACTCATCGTTTTGGCGCTCGCCGCAATCGGTGCGCTGGTACTGCTGATCACCCGCTACAAGTTCAACGCCTTCGTCGCGCTGTTGCTGGCGTCGTTGATGGTGGGAGCCGGCGCGGTGGCGATGGGCCGTCTGGTGAAGGATGCGGCGGGCCACGAATCGGGTTACACCATGCTGGCGGTGGCCAAGTCGTTTGCCGACGGCGTCGGGGCGACCTTGGGCGGCATCGCGGCAGTGATCGGCCTGGGAACGATGGTGGGCCGGTTGTTGGCCGAATCTGGTGGAGCCGAAGTTCTGGCGCGACGATTCGCGGCGTTCTTCGGCCCGAAACGTATCCAGTGGTGCATCATGGCGCTCGCCCTCGCGGTGGGATTGACCACCTGGTTTGCGGTCGGGTTGGTGCTCCTGCTGCCGATCCTCCTCACCTTGACCCACGAAACCAAGCAGCCGTTTCTCCGCTTGTTTCTGCCGTTGTTGTCCTGTTTGTCGGTGATGCACGGCGTGATGCCGCCGCATCCCGGTCCGGTGGTGGCAGTGGAAGCCCTTCACGCGAACATGGGGTTGGTCCTGTTCTGGGGCTTCGCCATCGGCATTCCGACGGCGGCCATTGCGGGTCCGTTGTTCGCCCGGTTTGCCATCCGGCGCGTGGTGGCGAATCCGCCGCCGATGCCGGTCCGGATTCGTTCGGCGCAGTCGGGCTTCCAGCCCCCCGGATTCTGGCTGACCCTGCTTTCCATCCTGTTGCCGGTGGTGTTGATGCTCATGGCAACATTGGCTGAATTGGTGTTGCCCAAGGGAAATCCGGTGCGGGAAACGGCCACCTTCATCGGCAATCCCACGATGGCATTGCTTATCGCAGTGCTGGTGGCTTCGTGGTCGCTGGGAACCCATTGCGGCTATACTGCGGCGGAGGTTTGGAAATTCACGGAGAGCTGCATCGCCACGGTGGGCATGACGTTGCTGGTCATTGGGGGTGGCGGCGGATTCGCGCGGGTGCTGCGGGACAGTGGGGTGGCGGATTCGATCGGGCGCGCCGGGACCGAGGCGCATCTGCCTCCGTTGCTCTACGGATGGCTGGTGTCGTCCTTCATTCGCGTGGCGACCGGTTCCGCGACGGTGGCGATCACGACGGCTTCCGCGCTGCTGGTGCCGGTGGTGCTGCAACATCCCGAGCTGACCCCGTCGCATGTCGCGTTGATCATCGTGGCCATCGGGTGCGGATCGCTCTTCCTGAGCCATCTCAATGACGCCGGGTTCTGGATCGTGAAGGATTGCCTCGGATTGAGCGTCGGCCAGACCCTGCGCACCTGGACAATCTGCGAGACGATCGTGGGCATCGCCGGGATGCTGTTGTCGCTGGTGGCGTACAAGCTGATCCCGTTCCGATAAGCTCGGTCGGAAGGGCGGAATGGAGGAATCCCGCGGAGGTTCGCGGAGGGTTTTGCTTTCCAGTCGGGCCGGGTTGGCGCATGGGAAGGGAATGCAATCCACCCGACGGGAGTTTATCGCGACCGTTCCCCTGTTGGTCGCCGGGTCGGTTTCCATTGCCCCATCCGCGACGGCGGCGCCTGAGGTGGCCCCGACGGCCCGGCGATCCCCGCTGAAACTCGGATTGGTGACCTACAACCTGGCGAAGGATTGGGACATCGCGACGATTCTCAAGAATTGCACCGAGGCCCGGTTTGACGGGGTGGAATTGCGGACCAGTCATGCGCATCGGGTGGAGGTTTCCTTGAGCGCGGACGAAAGGGCGGAAGTGAAGCGGCGGTTTGCGGATTCCCCGGTCCAACTGATGGGGTTGGGCAGCGCCTTCGATTACCACACACCCGATCAATCCAAGCTGCGGGCCGACATTGTCGCGACACAGGACTACATCCTCCTTGCGCAGGATGTCGGGGCCACCGGGGTCAAGGTTCGACCGAACGGATTGCCGAAGGACGTGCCGGTCGAGAAAACCCTGGAACAGATCGGGCGGTCGCTGCGCGAGTTGGGGCGGTTTGCCGCCGATCACGGACAACAAATCCGTCTGGAGGTGCACGGTCCGGGCACCTCGCTGGTGCCGCACATCGGAACCATCATGGACGTGGCCGATCATCCGGCGGTGGGTGTGTGTTGGAACTCGAACCAAACCGATCTGGAAGGGTCGGGGTTCGACAACAATTTCGAGCGGCTCCGGGCGAAGATCTTTTCGGTCCACATGCGGGACCTCTACCTGGAGGAGTATCCGTTCCGAACGCTGCTCAACCGCCTGGTGGCGTCCGGGTTCCATGGATACACCATGGCCGAGATTCCCGAGAGTGCGGACCCGGTGCGGGTCATGCGCTATTTCCGGGGGCTTTGGCTGGCCTATCAGGGGCTTCTTTAGACGCGCTCCTAGTGGCAACCGGATCGTTTGGGGACTGACTTTCCGGCTTCTTACGATTGTGAGTTGACAGGTAACGTTCACGTGCATAAACGTAAGTCAGTCACCTGCGCAACGCATTCTTCTCCTGCCATGGCCAATCTTCCTCGAATCTCTGAAACGGAATGGGAAATCATGCGGGTCGTCTGGGCCCGCAACCCGGTCACCGCCGCCGAAATCATTGACGAACTGTCGAAGGCCGACCCGACCTGGCATCCGGTGACGGCCAAGACCCTTCTGAACCGCTTGGTGAAAAAGGGTGCCCTGGGGTACGACTTGGACGGACGCGCCTACGTCTATCGCGCCTTGGTGCGCGAGCGAGATTGCGTTAACGCAGCAAGTTCATCCTTTTTGGAGCGGGTTTTTGACGGATCCCTGTCCACCATGGTGGCCCATTTTGTTGAGAACCGGAAACTGACCCCCAAGCAGGTGAAGGAACTTCGAAAGATGCTGGACGAGTAGAATCCGGCCCGGAGTTTGCTAAGAGCGGCCAGGACCCCTGCCGCCATGAATAGTTCGCCCTTACCCGATTTTCTGGCCCAACTGGCTTCGGCCTCGGGGCAGGCTTCCGTGCTCGCCCTGGCGGTCTGGTTGGTCTGTCGGTTGTTGGGGGAGCATTTGGCCGCGCGCTGGCGGTGCCAGCTCTGGCTGTTGGTGGTTATTCGGCTCGCCTTGCCGGTTTCCCTGCCCAGCCCGGTTAGTTTGTTCAACCTGCTCGGTGCCCCCGTTCGATTGTCCAGTCCGGACGCCGTTCCCTTCTGGCTTCCCGGGGAATTGGCCGGCCAGTTCTTCTCGGGTTTGGAACTGCCCTGGGTGGGCTGGATCTGGATCGCCGTCACTTCTGTGCTCCTGCTGCGCGTGGTCGGGTCCTGGGGGCTGACGGTGTGGATTCGAACCACTGCCCGGCCGCTTGATTCGTGGGAGGCATGGCAACTCCTCCAAGAGTGCAAGGAGGTGTCGGGTTTGGACGTTCCGGTCGCGATCCTGGAATCGTCACGGGTGAGGAGTCCATGCCTCCTCGGTTTTCTTCGTCCCTGGATCGTGCTCCCGACCGGTTTGCGCGGGGAACTTTCTTCCGACGAACTCCGGCTGGTGTTCCTGCACGAACTGGCCCACCTGCGCCGGCGCGATCTGGCCATGAACTGGATTCTGGCCGCGGTCGAGATCCTGCACTGGTTCAATCCTTTCGTTTGGCTTGTGACCCGTCGGATGCGTGAGGACCGTGAAGAGGCGTGCGACGCCTGCGCTCTGGATGCCCGGCCGGACAGCGGCCGCACCTATGCCCTGACCCTGCTCAAGCTGATCGAGCGCGGGGGAATGGTCCACGAATCCCTGCCACCGGCGCTGGCGGTCGGTGTCCTGGGCGGGGCTTCGGACATCAGTCCGCTGGTGAACCGTTTCCGGGCGATTTCGCGGCACCGGCATCATGGTCGTTCCTGGGTGGTCGGATTCTGCACCTGGCTGGCGCTCGCCTGCGTCGGATTGACCGATGCCGAACCTCGCCCCGCATCGGAAGTTCCCGGCGCTCCGCTGGTCGAACGCGGTTGACTGGACTGCCTTTTCCCGCCGTCCACCGCGGGTAGCGCCCGGTTTTTCTTCCCTTCGCGGCTCGTTTTCCCACGCTGGGTCCGTGCTCAGCGATTTCAAAAGCGTCCACTTCGTCGGTATTGGTGGCACAGCAATGGCCAGCGCGGCCGCAGCCATGCGGGACCGGGGGTTCATCGTCACCGGTTCGGATCAACAGGTGGTCTATCCGCCGATGTCCACCTTCCTGGCCTCCCGGGGAATTGAGGTTCGGAACGGCTATAGCGAGGCGAATCTCTCCCATCGACCGGACCTGGTGGTGATCGGAAATGCGATTTCCCGCGGGAATCCCGAGGCGGAATACGTCCTTGATCACAAGCTCCGCTACTGCTCCCTGCCAGAACTGTTGAAGGAATGTTTCATCCGCGGACGCCGCTCGCTGGTGGTGACGGGCACCCACGGCAAGACGACCACGACCTCGCTGCTGGCCTGGGTTTTCGAGACCGCCGGATTGAACCCTTCGTTTCTGATTGGCGGCATTCCGGCCAACTTCGGTCAGGGTGCCCGGTTCACCGGTTCGGATTGGTTCATCCTCGAGGGGGACGAATACGACACCGCGTTTTTCGACAAGCGCAGCAAGTTCATCCACTACCTGCCGGAGGTGGCGATCATCAACAATCTGGAGATGGATCACGCCGACATCTTCGATTCACTGGCCGACATCCAGCTTTCGTTCCAGAGGTTGATCCAGCTCATTCCCCGAAACGGGCTGCTGCTGGCCAACGGGGATGAATCCAATGTGTCGGGCCTGCTCGGCGTGCGGCATTGCCCGGTGAAACGGTTCGGTCTTGGCGAGAACAACGACATCCGGGCGAGCGGTCTGGCATTGCGCCCGGATGGGTCTGATTTTCAGCTCGGCGATGTCCGGTTCACCCTGCCGTTGATCGGCGAATTCAACGTGCGCAACGCACTGGCGGTGGCTGCCTGCGCCAGGCACTGCGGACTCGCGGATGCCCAGATCCAGGCCGCCTTTTCCACGTTCAAAGGCATCCAGCGCCGGATGGATGTCCGCGGAGAAGTGCGGGGCGTCGCGGTGGTCGATGACTTTGGCCATCATCCGACCGCGATCCGGGAAACGCTGCGGGCACTCCGGGTCCGGTTTCCTGGCCGGCGGCTATGGGCGGTTTTCGAGCCGCGATCCAATACGACCCGGCGCAACATCTTCCAGGCGGAGTTGGTGGAGGCACTGGAACGCGCGGATCGCATTGTGGTGGCGGAGGTGGCGCGGCTGGAACAATTGCCGCCCGGACAACGGTTGAATCCGGAGAAATTGATGCAGGATCTTCGCATGGCCGGCCGGCCGGCGGTCTATCTGCCCACTGTCGACAGCATCGTCGACCACGTGGTGGCCGGTGCGGTGAGCGGGGATGTGATCTGCGTCTTCAGCAACGGTGGATTCGGCGGAATCCACGAACGATTGCTCAACCGTTTGGCCGGCTGACGTCCGGGTCGCGGGCCAGGCGCGAGCGAAGCACCTGAAAGACCGCGTCGACTGAAACCGAGGCCATGATTCGTCCGAGTTCCTCCGGTGTTCCGGCGATGGGCCGGCCGTCGTAGCGATAGAAGTCCAGATTGCGGCCGCCCACGCCGGGATTCGGAATCAACGTCCAATCCTTCCGCAGCGGGAGAATGGGCGGATTCATGGTCGGCGTTTCGATGACCACCTGATGGGGAACCCGCATCGCCGCCGCGAGGTGCATGAACAGGGTGTCGACGCTGAGAAAAGCCCCGAGATGACCCAGCAGCGCCGCGGCGTGACGCACAGTCGGCGTGACGGGAAAGAAAACCCGATTCGAATCCACCTTACGGGCAATGCGCGCGTGGAGGGCGGCTTCGTCAGGGCCGCCGAAATAGGCGATGCGAAGCTGCGGCATCTCGGCGAGCAGACGTCGAGTCAGCTCCAGGTAATGGTCCGCAGGCCAGCGTCGCAGGGCCAGATTCTTGGTCCCCCCGGATCCGGCATGAATTCCGAGAGTGTGTTCCGGTGTGAATTCGTGAGCCGCGGCGTAGTTGGAGGCCCAGCGTTGTTCCTCGCCATTCAGGTAGAGTTCGTATCGGGGGTTCGAATCCGGCGAGGTCGGCCCCAGCAAGGCGAGGAGGCGCTGATTGTTGATCGCTCCGTGCACCGTGTAGTCCTGCGGCAACGAATCGGTCACCAGACATCGATCGAGCCAGGATTGATTTTCGTATTCGTGACTCAGTCGACGGCGGGCACCGATCATCCGGGCGATCCAACGGTATTCCCGCCGGCCCTGAGTGTGGATGTTGATCGAAACATCGAAGCGTCGGCGGCGCAACCCGGCCACGAAGCGAAGAGATTCCATTCGCGATGCGGTCAGGAACGGATGCTGATGGACGGCATCGAGATGGGGATTGTGTTCCAAGAGCGAAGCCGCTCCGGGCCACAGGACCAGCGCTTCAATCCGGGCTGACGGATGGTCCGCCCGTAGTTGTCGTAGCAGCGGTGTCGCGATCAGCGTGTCGCCGATTCCCGACAGGGCGATGACCAGGATGCGGTTCACGGGCACCACCGGGATCAGCGAGACAGGTCGTCCTGGAACAGCACCTTGAACTGATGGCGACGCAGGGCGTCCTCCGCGACTTCGGGATGTTCGAGACTGATGGCGAGGGCCGACTTTCCGTTGGGCCGGGTCAGGAACGGATAGGTGTAGTGGATGTTCAGTTCGGCTTCGAGCAGCGCTCCGAGAACATCCTGCAATTGGCGCTCCCCCTCGATTTCCACCGCCACGATGGTGGTTTCGGTGAAGGGAAATCCGTGTTCACCAAGCAGGGTGCGGGCCCGGTCCGGATCATCGACGATCAACCGGATGATGGTGCTGTCCGTGGTGTCGAGGAGGGTCAACGCGAGCACGTGGACCTCATGCTGGGCCAGCTTCCGGACGACTTCGTGCATGCGCCCGAGTTTGTTCGGAATGAAAACGCTGAACTGGTCCACGCGTTCGGGAGTCCGGCCGAGGGCGGTGCGGGGGGCGTCGATGCGGGTCAACGGCATGGGGGCAGTATCGCCGGACCGATGGCCGCAGCAAGTCCGGTCGGGAATTGGAACCGGAGATCGACAGGTCCCGCCACCCGGCGTTTGATCGGCGGATGTCCGATGTGGAATCCACCGATCCCGAGCTGGCCAGGGCGTGCGCCGACCTGGGGCTGGATTCTGTGCGTCGCCACATTTTTCTGTGCGCCGATCCGTCGAAACCCAAGTGCTGCAGTTCTGAAACGAGCCTGGCCTCCTGGGAATTTCTGAAACGCCGGCTCAAGGAATTGGGCTTGGTGGGACCCCAGGCGCGGGTCGCGCGGACGAAGGCCAACTGCCTGCAGGTCTGCCTGCGTGGACCGGTCGCAGTGGTCTATCCGGAGGGTGTCTGGTACCATTCCTGCACTCCGGAAGTTCTGGAGCGCATTCTTCAGGAACATCTCATTCATGGCCGCACCGTTGCCGAATTCGCGTTTGCCCGGAACCCGCTCGACCGAAGCCGTGCGTGACCCGGGGCAGCTCGATTTCTTCCGATCACTCTGGACCCGCCTGACGACGGTTCCCGCGCCCCCGACGAGCCGGCCGGCCCCGGGTCCGGCCGCCGGCGAGACGCTGTCCCTCCCCGACGGCGATGTGGTCATCGTTTATGTGCGGCATCCGCGGGCGCGGCGTTACCGGTTGGTGTTTCGTCGCGACGGCACCGCGCGCTGCACGATTCCGCGACGGGGCACGCTGGCGGAGGCGCGACGGTTTGTATCCGAGAACGAAACCTGGCTGGCGGAAAACTGGAAACGGCATCGCCAATCTCCGCGTGGACCGCAACCGGTGGGTGTCGGGGGAGCCGTGCACCTGGCCGGTCGGGAGGTGGTCGTCGAACGTCTCGAATCCACCCGCGACGGATTCGAACGGTATCGGTTGGGGGAAATTGAATTCGATGGGGCGGAGGGAGCGGGGGATTTACGACCTGCAGTGGAGGCGGCCCTGCGCCGGCACGCGGGACGGATCCTGCCTGATCGGGTGAAAGCCCTGGCCGCCGAGCATCAATTCACCGACCGGGTGCGACGGGTGAGCGTCCGGAATCAGCGGACCCGCTGGGGCAGTTGCTCGCGGCGCGGCGTCATTTCACTAAATTGGCGGCTGGTCCAGGTGCCGGAGACGGTGCGGGACTACATCATCCTCCACGAGCTCGCCCATTTGCTGCAGATGAACCACAGCCCGCGTTTTTGGGCGGAGGTCCAGCGGTTGAGCCCGGGATATGAGGCTTCGGAAGCCTGGTTGAAACAACACGGGCGATTGCTGCTGTGACGCGGCCTCCGAGATGTCGCACTCCGATTCCGAACTTCATTGCGCTGGTCCGGGCGGAACGTTGATATCCGGGGCGTCATGTTGAAGTGCTCCTTTGCGTGTTGGATTGGCTCGGCCTTGCTGGTCGGAATACCAATGGCAGTCGCCGATCCGGCCGCTCCGTCGGTCCAGGCGCCACCGTTTGCCGAGGTCCTGGATCTCGTCCGCTCCAAACAGCACGTCTACACCGCGGAACAACTGAACCAGATGGCGGTGGATGGGTTCGTCCAGCGCCTCGGTGGTCTGGCGCGATTTTCCGATGAGGCGGAGAAGTCGACCCCTGAGACGGAAGGCGTGAAAGCCCGGATCCATGACGGCGTGTTTGGCTACCTTCGGATCGGCAGCCTGGGGACGGCGACCCGTGCCGAGGTGGTGCGGAACATGGGTGAACAGTCGACGGGCAAGACGCTCAAGGGATGGGTGATCGACCTGCGCTTTGCCGCGGGACGCGATTTTGCAGCGGCCGCGCAGGTGGCCGATCTGTTTCTTCCAGCCGGCAAGCCGGTGATGGATTGGGGACAGGGACTCTTTGTCTCGACCGAAAAAACCAATGCGATCCATGGGCCGTTCACGGTGCTGATCAATCACCAGACCCGCGGTGCCGCGGAGGCCGTCGCCGCGGTTTTGCGCAGTTCGGGAATTGCGCTCGCCATCGGTGGACCGACGGCCGGTGAGGTCGCTCGCTACGAGGAATTCACCCTCTCCAACGGCCGTCGCCTTCAACTGGCCGTCGCTCCCGTCCGATCGGGCGATGGATCGCCGCTGGCCCCCACCGGTCTCCAACCGGATATCGCGGTCGCCGTTCGTGAGGAATCCGAACGGGGCTATCTCGAGGATCCTTTCGGCTCGGTGGCCGGGACGGCCGACGCCGGTTCAACCTCGACCAATGCGGTCCCGCGCGTCCGACATCGGCTGACCGAGGCCGAACTGGTCCGGGCGCGAAAAGAGGAGAAGTCAGGAGCCCGAACCACCAACGGAACTGCCATCACCGCCGAGCCGCCGGCCGCCCCGAGAATCGTCCGGGATCCCGTCCTGGCGCGGGCGCTCGATCTTCTCAAGGGATTGAGCGTTATCCAGGCCCAGTAACAACTCCTGCGTTGCAGGTTCGCGAGCCGGCGCTGGTTCGGGCACGTCGAACTTCAGGAAGTGGATCGCTTCCTTGAGTTCATCGATTGAAAAAGGTTTGAGCAAAACACGCTGGGCACCGACCTGCGCGGCGATGTGAAGATAGTCCGCCGCGGAACCGCGTCCGCCTCCCGACATGGCGATGATCTTGACGTCAGGGTTCCGCTGCCGGAGCTCGAGAATGGTTTCAATTCCTTCGCGCTCGGGCATGACCACATCGGTCACAACGAGGTCAAACCCGCCGGCTGAATGGAGCTTCAACCCCTGAAGGCCATTTTGCGCTTCGGTCACCTCATGTCCCAGTGCCGCCAGAGAATTTCGCAGCATGCGACGGAACAGTTCGTCGTCTTCGATCAAAAGAATTCGGGCCATGGGAGTCAGGACTTTGAAGAGGCCAGTCCCTCGTCGACCGCTGCGGCCAGAGCGGCGACGGTGAGGGGCTTGAGGAGAATTTGCAGGATTCCGGTTTCCGCCAGGTCGCGGGCACTGAGGGTTCCCGGGTATCCCGTGGTCAGCAGGATGGGAAGGGCGGGTTGAAGGGCGTGAATCTGGCGGCTCACTTCGAGGCCGCTCAAACGGGGCATGGTCAGATCGGTGATGATCATGTGAAAGCGGTCCGGATTCTCAACCACGTCGGCGATGGCCTGTTCGGCGTCGGTGTGGAAGGTGGCGAGATACCCGAGTTCCTCGAGGATTCGCTTTCCCAGCAACGCCAACGGACGTTCGTCGTCCAGCACGAGGATGCGCTGGCCCTGTCCGCGGGCGGCCAGAGGAGTGGGTGGGATCGCCGCCTGGCCCGCAATGGTGTTGGCGGGAAAGTAGAGATGGAAGGTGGTCCCCTGGCCGGGCTGGCTGTAGACGGTGACGGTGCCGTCGTGGGCCTTCATGATGCCGTGCACCACGGACAGACCCAATCCCGTGCCTTCACCCGGGGCCTTGGTGGTGAAGAACGGCTCGAAAATTCGTTCCAGAGTTGCCCGGTCCATTCCGCAGCCGGTGTCGCTGACACTGAGCCGGACGTAGGGCCCAACCCGGAGGCCCGCGTGGGTGGCGCGGGTGAGGTCGTCGATCGTCAGCAGTTCCGCACTGACCGTCAGCCGACCGGTTTCCTTACCGATGGCCTGGGACGCGTTGGTGCAAAGGTTCATCACCACCTGATGGACTTGATCGGGATCCGCAAGGACCGCCGGCAGAGTGGACGGGAGTCGGATGTCGAATTCGATGCCGGACGGCAAGGTCGCGCGGAGAAGCCGGAGGGATTCGGCCACCACCTGACAGAGTTGGACTGGAACCCGGCGGGGTTCCTGCCTCCGGCTGGAGGCGAGAATCTGGCCGACCAGACCGGCCGCCCGTCGGGCTCCCTCCAGAACGCCGTCAATTTCGCCGTAGGCCTCGGGATAGTTGGCGAGTTTCAACCGGGCCAGTTCTGCGAAGCCGATGATCGCTCCGAGGATGTTGTTGAAATCGTGCGCGATTCCACCGGCGAGCGTTCCGATCGCTTCCATCTTTTGAGCCTGGCGGACTTGCGTTTCCAGTTGTCGCTGCTCGGTGATGTCGGCGGCGACACCGACAATCCGGGAAACCGCTCCGGCACCGTCACGGACCGGATACGCCGTTTCATGGATCCAACGGACCGTTCCGTCGGGCCGGACGATGCGGTACGTCTCGTCGTAGTCGCCCATGACTTGTTTTTCGCGCGCGGCCCGGAGGATGCGGGCGCGGTCTTCGGGATGAACCGTGTCGATCCACGACTCCAAAGAGGCATACAGTTCACGCGAAGTGCGGCCCCATATGCGCTCGAATCCGGGGCTGATGTAGAGGAGGCGCGATTGGGCGACGTCGGTCATCCAAAACACTTCCTCAATATTCTCCACCACCTGTCGGAACCGTTCCTCGCTTTCCCGGATCGCCGCCTCGGCGCGGCTGCGTTCGGTCGTATCGCGGACCTGCCCGATGATGAGCTCTCGATGGTCGAATTGGATGGTTCCAAACCGCACCTCGACGGGAAAGGTTGAACCGTCGCGCCGTCGGTGGACGGTGGTGATCGTCTGGTGTCCGTGGTCGCGAGCCCGTGCCCAGGCCGCCTGGGCGCGTTGAAGATTGAAATCCACCACAACGTCCTGCAGCGACAGGCCGATCAATTCCGCCCGGCTGTAGCCGAGATTGTCGCAGGCCTGCGGGTTGACGTCGACCAGCCGCCCTTCGGTGTCATAGACCATCATGGCGTCGGCGGCCTGCTCGACGAGGGTCCGGAAACGTTCGTTGCTGACCCGCAATTCCTCCACCAGACTGCTGCGTTCGAGGGCTGCGGCGACCTGATCGGCGACAGCTTTCATCACCTGGAGATCCTCCGGATCGAACCGGTCGACCCGACTCGAGGCGAAAGACACGGTGCCGATGAGGTGTTCGCCGGTCAGGATTGGCAGGACGGCATAGGTGCGCAGGCCGAGGCGGAGAAGTTGTTCCGCCTGCGGATCGGGATCGTGCTGGATGTCGGACAGAATGGTGGGTTCGCGGCTGGCCGCCACTTTCCCGGAAACCGCTTCACCCATCTTGAGCTCGGCAAAGGCGCTTTTCTGTTCCTCGGTGATCCCTCCGGAAACTTCCAGGATCAGGCGATCACCGCTGGGGGCGACCCAATAGTTCAAAAAAGCGTCCGCCCCAATAACCTCGGTGAGTTCGGCAAAGATCGAACCCAGCAGAGCGCGCGGAGTGTCGCTCACCACCAATCGTCGCGAGATTTCCGCAAGAAGGGTCACCCGTCGTTCATGACCTGCGCGGGCCGTGATGTCGGTGATGGACAGGAAGGCGACCGGATGCTCACCGGCATTCCAGACCACCTTTCCATTGTAGCTGAAGGTTTGCGTCCATCCGTCGGTGACGCGGCGTACCTCCAATTCCAAGCCGTCAACCACCTCGCCGCGGAGAATTTGCAGCAGCGGCCATTCGTTCTCATCCAACCGTCGTCCTTCTGAATCCAAGAGTTCGAAGAATTCTGGAAGGTGGGTCAGCACGGAGCGGGCGGTGGTGGGGTCTGCGATGCCGTACAATCGCAGTGCCGCGCGGTTCCAATGCAAAGGCCGACCTTCGAGGTCTGCGAGAATCAGTCCCTCGGCGAGGTTCTCCGTGACGGCTTCCAACCGTTCCTCGCTTTCCCGAATGGTCCGGAGCGCCCGCTTTTGGAGGGTCACGTCACGGGCGATTTTGGAGGCGCCGAGGACGCGGCCTTCGGAATCATAGACTGGGGAAATGGTCGCCGAGATGTCGATGCGCCGGCCGTCGCGACACATCCGTTCGGTCTCAAAGTGCTCCACCCGTTCCCCGCGTCCGATCCGTTCAAGAATGTAGTTTTCCTCGTCCCAGCGTTCCTCGGGAATGAGGAATCGCAGGGGTTTTCCGATGGCCTCGGCTGCCGTGTATCCGAACAATTTTTCCGCACCCCGGTTCCAACTGGTGATGGTTCCGTCGAGTGCCTTGCCGATGATCGCGTCGTCGGAGGAGGCCACGATCGTCGCCAGACGATCCCTCATTTCGTCCTCCTGCATCCGGACGGTGATGTCTTCGCTGAAGATCAGAATGCCGGCGATTTGTTCGTCGGGCCCGCGCCACGGACGGATCTCCCAGCGCAGCCATTGGGTGCGGCCGTCGGCACGCGGAAAGCAGTCGGCTTCGGATCGGACGATTTCACCGGCCAATGCGCGTTGATGGATGATTTTCCATCGCTCCGGCACCTCGGGAAACACCTCGTAGTGCGAGCGGCCCAACAGCGGGGTTCCGGTCAGTTTGTAATCCTGAATCCAACGCTGACTCGCGGCCAGGTAGCGCAATTCGCGATCCAGCAGGGCGATGGCCACCGGTGCGTGATCGATGAACATCTGGAGGCGTTGCTCGCTGTTCCGGAGTTGCGCGTTGGCGTCTTCCAGTGCCCGGCGGGTTTCAGGGGAGTTGGCCCGGCGGGCCGATGCGCTGAGCAGGCTGACCAGGGTTCCAACGAGCGTCAGGAGGCCCATCTGGACCCGGTCAACCCCGGAGGCGATGAAGAGCGAGTGGAACGGCTGCAGCAGGAAAAAATCGATTCCGACAACAGAGATCGCCGTTGCCACGAGGCCGGGCCCAAGACCGCCGATGTGGGCGCTGATCAGGATGGGAATCAGGAAGACGATCACCATCGTGCGATCGTGGATCCAAGGCGTCAGCGCCGACCGAATCGCGAGGGTCAATGCAGTGGCGGCGATGGACAGGAGGTAGTCCCTAAAGACCCGACGACGGGCAATGGCTCCGCGATCCGCTTCTGAGTGACCCCCTGCCGACATCCAGCCATTCAACGAGGTAACGCACACCCCCCGCTATCAGGGAAAACCTTAGAGCCTGTCTGAAAATGGGAAAGGGTCCTGCGGCGAGGGATTTTGCCTTCCGCCGAGGCGACGAAACCCAAGCTGGGTTTGCCGTCCAGCATCCCCGCAGTGGGCTGTGAGGACTGAGTCAACGAAGGCGGGAGACAAAAGCACTGCCGCCCGGAGGGTTGTCGGGGAAAAGGCCGGCTGGCTTCGTTGCTCCTCGGTCACAGCCCAAAAAGGGCTGCTCCCTCCTCGCGCCTCGCCATCCAGCCTTTTCCTCGTCAACAGGACCCTTCCCCATTTTCAGACAGGCTCTTAGAGCCCGGCTTACGGCTCCGGGGTGGAAAGGCCGGATCGGATCGCGAATCGAACCAATCCGGCGAGATCATGAATCCCGAGCCGTTCCATCAATTGGGCGCGGTGGGTCTCGACGGTTTTGGCACTGACTTGGAGCAGCAGCGCGATTTCCTTGGTGGTGCGGCTTTCCGCGATCAACTGCAGGACCTCGCGTTGTCGGGAGGTCAGCGTGGTCAACAGCGAATCCGATCCACCGATGCTTCCGCTGTACCGGGCAATGACGGCCGGAGACACCCGGGCACTGAAAAAGGTCCCCCCCCCATGCACGGTCCGGATGGCCTGCTCGAGTTCGGCCGGGGAGGAGTCCTTCATCAAGTAGCCCGCGGCACCGCCACGAAGGGCCCGCAAGACGTATTCCTCGTTCGCGTGGGCGGTGAGAAGGATGACTTGAATTCCTGGATGTTCGCTTCGGATTCGGGGGAGGGCTTCAAGCCCGGACAATCCGGGCATCGCCACGTCGAGCAGCACAAGGCCGGGTCGGGTCATCCCAAGAAGGGTCAGCAATTGCCGGCCGTCGGAGGCTTCGCCGGCGATGGAGATGCCTTCCATCATGCCGATCAGCGTCCTCAGTCCTGAACGGACGAGGGTGTGATCGTCGGCCAACACGATACGGCATTCAGTCATGGCAGTTCCACTTCCGCCCCGTGACTGAGACCTTTGCTACACCGCCAATAGAGGCAACGCCACCCGGATTTCGGTGCCACGGCCCACAGTCGATTGGAGTCGGAATTCTCCCCCGGCAAGACGCGCACGTTCCTCCATTCCGGTCAAGCCCAGGCGCCCGGATACCTCGCCGGCGGCCACTTCAGCGGCGCGGAATCCGCAACCGTTGTCCTCAATCACCAGCATCAACCGATGGTCGTCCTGCAACAGTTGCACGTGGACCTGGGAGGCCGAGGCGTGCCGGGCGATGTTGGTGAGCGCCTCCTGGGCGATGCGAAAACACGCGGTCGCGGTATCCGGTGAGACGGGATCATCGACCCGGAAGGTGGTCGCAAAGTCGGCCTGGAATCCGCCGCGACCGGCGTGAAGGCTGAGAACGGTGCGGAGGGCCGGGATGAGGCCGAGATCGTCGAGCACGGTAGGCCGGAGACTAAATGAAAGCGTCCGGACCTGGTCCATTAGCCCCTCCAACAGCATCGCGGTCTCGCTCCGCAGGTGGCGGGTTCGTTCGTCGGTCGCGGTCATCGCGGCCAGATTCAACCGCACCGCGGTCAACGCCTGTCCGATTTCATCGTGCAGTTCCCGGGCCAGCCGGCGGCGCTCCTCTTCCTGTAACGTGATCATGCGCCGGGAGAGCCCGGAGAGATCGGCATGAGCCCGTCGGAGCGATTCCTCGGCCTGCCGGCGATGGGTGATGTCGCGGTTAATCTCCAGAATCATTCCCGGGGACCCATTCCTGGAATCACGGAAGGCCCAGCGCGAGGCCACGATGACTTTGCGTCCGTCGCTGCAGGAATGGATCAACTCGCCTTCCCAGTGGCCGGTTCGATAGAATTCCGCCTCGATTTCCAGTCGCGGCCTGGGGAACTCAGTGCGGAGCAATTCCTGCTTTTTTCTCCCAACCGCCTGATCCGAATGATGGCCGTACAATTCGGCACAACCACGGTTCCAGAAAATCACCGTGCCGTCCGGGTCGCGCACCAGAATGGCGTCATGTGCCAGGTTCAGCATCGCCGCCTGGGTCTGCAGTTCCACCTCCGTCTCCTTCTGGCGGCTGATATCGGCGTGCAGCGAAACGAAATAGGTGGATCCCTGGAAGCGGACGGGCGTGAGAGTGACCGAAGACAGAAACTGGCTGCCATCCTTGCGACGGTTGGACACTTCACCGGACCAATTGTGCCCGGACTTCAACGTGGCCATCACTCGTTCGACGAAGCGCTCGTTCGCAGCCGGTTCTAGCGCGTTGAGGATCGCCACCGGTTTTCCGATCAATTCGCCGGCACCGTAGCCAAACATCGTGTCGAAGGCGGGATTGGTGTAGCGGATCAATCCCGACTCATCCACGTAGTTGACGCCCTGGCCGATGTGTTCGAGGACGTGGGCTTGAACCGCCAGAGCGGTCTCCTGTTGGAGGCGCCGTGTGATGTCAACGACGGCCCCGTGAAGCCGCGACGAACCTGGGGTCGAGCCGGGAGTCATGGCGGAGCCCGGTGATCCATCCCCGGGGATTCCGTTCCCCTTTACCTTGCCATTTTTGTATGTCATTTCAGCGTTTGGAACCCAACCTCCGATGAAGCCGCCGTTTGTTCGATAGGGGCGAACACGGCCAAGCCATCGGAATACGATACGACTGGGAACACCGGGCAGCCTCGAACCCTGTAGGGTCGGCTGAAGGCGTTGATGCTCCCGGTCGGTCCCCCCAATCGATTGAGCCAGCAGTCCATGAAAATGATCAAGAGTCAGGACGTTCCTGAGGACTCCTGGGTTTCACCCGGCGGAAAATACTTTGGGTTGAGCCGCTCGATCTCTGAGGCGCTCGGCCGACAGCCGCTTTCGACTGATCTCAACCTGAGACACCCTTTTGACATCGAAATCTGCCGCATCCCTCCGGGCAAGACGCCGTATCCCTATCACTCCCACAGTGCCCAATGGGAGTTCTATCACGTCCTGTCCGGGAGCGGATCGGTCCGGCATTCCGACGGGACGACAGCCATCGAGCCCGGCGACGCCTTCCTGTTCAAACCCGGACAACCCCATCAATTGATCAACACCGGCACCGAGGATCTGGTGGTCTACGTCGTTGCGGACAATCCTGTCGGCGAATCCTGCCATTATCCTGACAGTGAAAAATGGCTGGTCCGTTCACCGGTACGTCGATTGATCCGTTCGGGCTCATTGGAATACTACGACGGTGAAGAATAGGCGGTGGAGGAGGCCTCGAATCCGGAAGCCCGAATCGAGACAGAAGCGTTGCCCTCCGGCCCGCTTGAATTCAGCATCCGCCCATGTCCCCCCTGCGTCGTTCCCGGCTCTCCTGTGGATGGATGGCGGTTTTCCTGGCCTTGACCGTTTTCGGAACTGCCCGCGCCGCGGACGCTCCGGTGGCCAGCCGAAATGAAGTGATCTACGGCCGGAAGTTTGGCACCGCATTGACGCTCGATGTCATCCGCCCGCCGCAACCGAATGGCTACGGAATTTTTTTCATGGTGTCCGGCGGGTTCTTTTCCAGTCATGAGGCGATCGACGGGGCGTTGAAGGGCGGGATGCTCACACCGTTGCTCGCGCGCGGGTACACCGTCTTTGCCGTGGTCCACGGTTCACAACCGCGGTTTGTCATTCCGGAAATCACCGAGGACGTTCATCGGGCGGTCCGATTCGTCCGGCTCCATTGTTCGGAATACGGGGTGAAATCGGACGGGTTCGGAGTTTTCGGTGCCAGCGCCGGCGGACACTTGTCGCTGACCTTGGGAACTCAAGGCGGGCCCGGGAAGGCGGATGCCAAGGATCCGGTGGATCGTGAGTCGAGCGCGATTCAGGCGGTGGCCTGTTTCTTCCCGCCCACCGATTTTCTCGCCTGGCGGAATCCTGGCGATGACGCCGTCGGCGTGGGTGTCCTGGCCGGCTTCAAGCCGGCGTTCGGTGCTCGGAGCGACACCGCCGAAAGCCGCGCCGTCTTCGGACGCGAGATCTCACCGGTGAACTTCATCCGCCCGGAAATGCCGCCCACATTGATCATCCACGGTGACGCCGACAAACTGGTCCCGATCTACCAGGCCGAGTGGTTCCTGAAACGCTGCGAAGAACTCGGCGTCAAAGCCCCGGTGAAACTGATCCGCCGCGAAGGCAAGGACCACGGCTGGCCCGGTCTGGAAAAGGACATCGTGATCTTCGCCGACTGGTTTGACCTGCACCTCCGGGGCGTGAAGCCGTAAGTGCACCTGCCGGAAACGCATTCATGGGAGCCAAGGTGCCTTCCTCGCGAGCCGGGACAACAATCCCCGACTGCGGATAGCCGTCTCCTTCTCCTCGCGGGAGAAGGCTGGGATGAGCCGTTGGCGTCGAACCAATACGTCGGCGCCTTGCCAACATTGGAGGGCTCGCTTCCACGCGAGCCCCATTCACGTCCGTGTACCGCGCGAGGCGGCCGCTGGTCTCGGATCGCAACCCGGTGAAAGACTCACGCCCGGTTCGCGATGGATTGGGGCGCGGGTGGAACCGCTGCGTCCGAGGCCTGGTTCCCGGGAATGGCCCTTGCCTTCAGGCCGGGGTAAACTTACCGCAAGCCCGACCAGCCCCGGCAGGGGCGAAAGAATCTGTCGTCCCTGTCGGGACTTGGATCAGGAGTGGGTTCGAGACCCAGGCCTGAAAGCCAGGGCTATTGTCACTGATCGGACCCGCCTCGGCGAAAGACCACGAACAACTCGTCTCCGACACGTCGGGACGAAGTTTGGTGCCAGCGGGTGGCGTTCGTGAGCCGGTCGAATCCGGGGCCATCGAAGATCGAGGGGGCACTGCGTCCTCCGAACAGGAGCGGGCAGACCGTGAGATGGATTTCGTCCACCAGATCGGCGGCGAACAGGGCTCCGTTCAGTTGGCCGCCCCCTTCGCACAGAAGCCTTCGCACGCCGCGTTCGGAGTGAAGCCGCTCGAGGGCGCTCTTCAGATCGACCGACGTACCCCGGTTGGTCCACACCGCGTCCGCCAGTGCGGTGAGACGTTTTCGTGCGGCCGCGGGCGCGCGCGAGGAGGTCAGCACGATGATCGGCGCGGTCTTTGTTTTCCAAAGGGTGGCCTTCGACGAGAGCGATGCTGATCCGCTGACCACCACCCGGAGCGGGTATTCGGTCAGGCCGTTTCGAAGGCGTTTCTTTCGTAGGCGGCCGGTGGGATCCGGTCCATTTCCGAGCGTTGCACCGGTTTCCTCGATCGTTCGGGCACCACACAGGATGGCGTCCGCGGTGGCGCGCAGAGCGTAGAGATGGGCGAGATCGCGGGCGCTTCCGAAGGTGGTGATCGAGCGGTCGGTCGTGGCGATTTTCGCATCCGCGGTCATCGCCATGTTGATCAGGACGAACGGACGTGGCGATCGGTCGCTCATATTGAAAGGGCCGGGGTGGGAACGGTGGGGCGACCGGTGATCAGCATCGCATCGCCGTAGCTGAAGAAGCGGTAGCGTTGTTCGATGGCGGCGGCGTAGGCGTTCAGGATGAGGTCGCGTCCCTGGGGATGCCGGCCGGGCGCGGCAAAGGCGCTGACCAGCATCAACAGCGTGCTGCGGGGAAGGTGGAAATTGGTGAGGAGCGCGTCGACCATGGAAACGGTCTGCGGCGGATGGATGAAAATGCGGGTTCGTCCTCGGCCCGGAACCAGTCGCCCATCGTTAGCCCGCCCCACGGTCTCCAACACCCGTACCGACGTGGTGCCCACAGCGATGATCCGGCGTCCTTCGGCCCGAGCCCGGTTGACCGTGTCGCAGGTGGACTCGGAAAGCTCGTACCGCTCCTCGTGCATCGTGTGTTCATCGATGTTCTCGGTCTTTACGGGCGCGAATGTCCCGTAGCCGACGTGCAGGGTGACGCAGCAATGGTCGATTCCACGCCCGGCAAGGGATTGGAGAAAGTCTTGGGTGAAATGGAGTCCCGCGGTGGGTGCGGCAACCGACCCCTTTTGCCGGGCGAACACAGTTTGATACCGTTCGCGGTCGTCCAACCGGGATTCGGCGTTGTCCCGGTGCATGTACGGCGGCAGGGGAATCTCCCCCCAACGTTCCACTGCGTCGTGAAAACGGTCGGTTCCGGAAAACCGCAACCGGCATCGACCTTCTTCGTTCTTTTCGAGGACCACGGCCGCGAGATCGGTCGCTGAACCGTCCGGCGCGAGGATCGCAAGGCGGGTGCCGGGCCGGACCCGCTTTCCGGGGCGCAGCAGGACCCACCAGTCCATGGGGCTGTTTTCCTCCAGCAGGAGGAGTTCGATGGCTCCCCCTGTGTCGGTTTTTTTGGCCCGCAACCGGGCTGGAATGACCCGGGAATCGTTCAAGACCAGGAGGTCACCCGGGTGCAGAAAATGTCCGAGATCGGGGAATGAATGGTGGGCGAGCCGGTGGGTTTCGCGATCCAAGACCAGCAGGCGGGAGCCGGTGCGTTCCGGGGTGGGATGCTGGGCGATCAGCTCCTCGGGAAGGGGGTAGTCAAATGCGCCGGTCAACACGGTGGGTGGGAGCCTAGAGCTGGCAGGCCCACTAGGGAACCCGGGAAACGATGTCGACGGGGTGAATTGTGAATAACTTTTAGGGGAATGGATCGGGACCCTTTGCGGTCCGCTGATTCCCGGATGTGTAGGAGTTTCGGTATGATGTAACATATTGATATAAAGACAAATGCAATCCATCCATGCGGCAAATTGACCTCGCCAAACCTTTGGTTCGAATCGACTCCTCCCGGCGAAAACAGGGGCAAACTGCCGAAAGTGGTTGCATGAATGGGTTAGAATGGAGAAAAAAGGGTCGTCCAGTTGTAAAAAGGCAAAATCCATGTCCGAACCCGTGGTCCAAACGAATGCGGTTTCCGTCTCGGCGACGGAGGCTGTGTTGTCGTTGGCCGGGGAGCAGCGGTTCACGTGGAATTTTGACCACCGGTTGGACGCTCAAAAGCGGGTGCAATTCCCGGCGGTTTGGCGGCCTGCGGATCCGGCGACCCGGTTTATCCTGATCCTGTGGCCTCATCCCCAACTCAAGGGGGAAACCGAATTCGGTTTCATCAAGGGACTCACCCAGCGTCGGTTTGACCGTCTGGTGGAACAGGTGGCCAATTTGGGTCTCGGCGACACCAAGGCGGCCGCGCTGCGACGGAAGCTGTTTCACAACTCGATCGACCTCGATCTCGACCCGGCTGGGCGTCTGTGCCTGCCGCCTAAGATGGCTAGCCAGATCGGGTTGGATAAGACCGTTCATTTTTCTGGAGCTGGGGATCACTTCGAGCTCTGGGACCCGGAAACCTTCAAGCGGTGCTCGCGTGCCGACGACCCGATTGCCTCCGAAGCCTACGAAACCCTGATCTGAACTATGAACGCCCTCCTCAAAGCAGGTCGCACTTGGCTGAGCAAGGGAACCGGACGCTCCTCCCGGTCCGCCGGAACGGGTGCGTCGGCAGGCCCCGTCGGACTGGGTGGGCCCTTTGCGGCTCCCGGGACCCCGGCGGCCTCGATTTCAGCTGACCGGGCTGCGTCCAATTCCGCAGCCGCGCGGTCCGCGCTGCCGGGCATGCGGGCGATGTCGCCGTCCACACCGGCGCGACGGAGTTGGTTCGGATGGTTGCTCGGGCGCAATCGGCGCCGCGAGGGCGGGGCCCTGGTGCAGGGCGAGCTGCTGCTTCAAAACGTGAAGCCGGTTCGAAATTCTTTGCGGGACGATGACGTGGCGTTGGTCGAGCGCCGCCAGTCCAAAGTAATCTGGGAGTCTCCGGTGGCGAAGGCCACCTGCGACGATCAGGAGCTGGCGTGGAACCGGCTTCGCGGTCGTCGACTGGAGAACCTGGTTGTGAAACCCGACTAAACCGGGTTGGCCCATGCGTGAGCTCCGGCTTCATCCATCACACGGTCTTGCTGGAGGAAGTCCTGACAGTGCTCCAGCCGAAGGACGGCGCGAGCTACTTCGACGGAACGTGCGGTGGAGCTGGGCACAGCGTGGCGATTCTGAAGGCGAGTGGGCCGAAGGGCTTCCTGTTCGCGTGCGACGCGGACCCGGACGCCATCGCGGCAGCCCGTGAGCGATTGGCGCCCTTCGCGGGGCGTTATGAGCTGCGGATGACGAATTTTGCGGACGCCGGTGCGTTTGTTCCCGCGGGGAGCTGCGCCGGAGCCGTGCTCGATCTCGGGGTCAGTTCGCACCAGTTGGACACCGCCATGAGGGGTTTCAGTTTCCAGCAGGAAGGTCCGCTCGACATGCGTATGTCGCCGTCAACACCGCTGACCGCGGCCGCGGTGGTCAACACCTGGCCGGTCGAGGATCTCACCCAGTTGTTTTGGGACAACGGGGAGAGCCAGGGACGCCGGATCGCCCGTGCTCTGGAACGGGACCGGAAGATGCGCCCGTTTGAAACCACCCGCCAACTGGCCGCCTGCGTGGCCCGCGCGAATCCCCGTGCCGGCCGGGCCAAGGACCCCGCCACCCTTGTTTTTCAGGCGCTCCGCATCGTGGTCAATGATGAGAAGGCGGCGCTGAATTCCGGGCTGCAAGCCGCTTGGGATTTGCTCGCCCCGGGTGGCATTCTTGCCGTGATCACCTTTCATTCCGGTGAGGATCGTCAGGTGAAGGAATTCTTCCGCGAAGAGGCCCGCGACTATGACCTGCCGCCGGGCGAGGACGATTTCCCCCATCTGCGTCAACCGCGTCCGGCCCGGGGAAAGATCCTGACCCGGAAGCCGATCGTACCCTCGGAGAGCGAGCGGGACCGAAATCCGCGATCGCGCAGCGCCCAATTGCGGGCGCTGGTGAAGCTCTGATTCCAACTCCAACCCCTCCACTCATGGCAAAAAACCAGAAGCGCGGCGTGCAGGCTCTCCGATGGCAGACCTTCGGACTCGTGTTGTTCGCCGTCGTGTCTGTGGCGGGCATGACGCTGGGCTACGTTCTCCAGCGCAAGGCCCACCAGCGTTTGGGTGAACAATTGGGCGGATTGGAACGCCGAGCGCAGTCTCTTTCCGCCATTTTGGATCAACGCCGGATCCTGCATACCCGGCTGTCGTCCGCCGGCGAATTGCGCCTCAAGATTCAGGAATTTCATCTCGATCTGACCAACATCAATCCGTCGCAACGTCTCTTCGTGCAGGCTCCGACAGTCCGGATGCCGTCGGTCGCGGCGGCTGCCACTGTTCCGAACCGGGTGAGTGATTTCCGGAGTTCCAGCGCGTTTCAACCTCCCCTGGCCGCGGCCTCCCGCTGAATGAACACCTTCCACCAGAACCGAAGGATTTGGGGCATTGCCGCCCTGTTCTCCGTCGGCTTCTCGGTGTTGGCGGTCCGGTTGGTCTTTTTGCAGGCGCTTCAGCGGCCGCATCCGCAGGCCCATTCCACCGCCGCCACGTTGCGCAAGGTGGTCAATCCCGCGCGTCGCGGATCCATTCTCGACGTTAACAATTTCCCGCTCGTCGTCTCCCAGTTCGTCGTCACCGTTCATGCCGACCCGGTCAAGATCGGACCGTTTTCGGCGGAGCTCGCCCGGTTGTCCGCTCCGATTTTTGGCATTGATTCACCGGAAATTCTCCGACGCCTGCAGCCCGAGGCGTATCGCCAGGCGATGACCAACTGGGTCACCAACGGAACCGCTCGCATCCCCACGGTGGTCTTCAGACCTCGCGTCCGGCACGACAACGGAGTGGTCACCAACCTGCCGGTGGACCGCTGGGTTCAGTTCGAGGCGATGTTGGCGACGAACCGGTTCCGGCAGGAATGGGAGGCTTCGGTGGCCTGGACCAATGCCCTCCGTGCGGGCGCCCGCCTGAAGAAAAGCGTGCCGTGGTGGAACATTCCCGGACGCATACAGGTGTCGAAACAGTTGCGTCAGCGGTTGAAGCCTCTGGCCCTCGAGCGTTCCATCGCCCTGAGCAACCTGGCCGAATGTCGCGCCGCAGGATTATTCGCCGAGACGATCGAACTTCGCACCTATCCGCTCGAACACGCGGCGGCCCACATTCTGGGGTACACCACCAATAGTTGGGAACCGGCGATCCCCGGCGGGCGCATTCCCGTCCGCGTGGTCGGCGCCGCCGGCATTGAACAGCGGTTCGATCGGGAACTCCGCGGTTCGCACGGTCTCGTCGAAACCTACCGTGCCATGGGCCACGAACTGGTGCCGCTCCGCGAGCGCGAAATCGCACCGACCGACGGACTCAACATCGTCCTTACCATCGACGCCACCATCCAGTCCATGGTCGAGGACACCCTCGACTACGGCATGGAGACGCTCCATCCCAAGGGCATCTCCGCGGTGGTGGTACGGCCCCGGACGGGTGAAATCCTGGCACTCGCCAATCGGCCGACCTGGAACCCCAATTCGCGGCACATTCCCAGCCTGGAAGCCTTGAAGAACCGGGCACTGGTGGAACCGGCCGAACCGGGATCGACCTTCAAGATCGTCACCTATTCCGCGGCGCTCGACACCGGATTGGTCCGGCTGGACGGAATGATCAATTGCGAGGGTGGAAAATGGAAGCCGCCGGGATCCCGCCGGACGATCAGCGATGATCAGGGACATCACATGAACTCCGTCACCGTGGAGGACGCGTTCGCCCACTCCAGCAACATTGGTGCGGTCAAGATCGGGCTCGCGCTCGGCACCAACTCGATGCTGCGTTACATCCGCGATTTCGGATTCACCGCGCGGACCGGCATTGAATGCGCCGAAGCCGGAACCTCCTGGCGCGTCGTAAAGGGCGTCCCCACCGAGGTGCCCATTCACGGCGAAAATCGCGGCAACATTCCGAGTTGGGATGGCGAAACTCCGGCCAGTCTGCCGTTCGGCTACGGCATTTATGCGACCCCGATCCAGACCGCCATGGCCGCCGCGGCGATCGCCAATGACGGCGTTCTCATGGAGCCCCGCATCGTCCACCGGCTGGTGACCGCCAACAATCAAACGGTCCGCGAGTACGCTCCCCGCGTGGTCCGGCGGGTGATCCAGAGCTCGACGGCCCATGAGATGGTGCGGGCGATGCGGCGGGTGGTCACAGATGGAACCGGTGCCAAGGCGGCAATCGCCGATTTCGATGTCGCCGGAAAAACCGGCACCACCAAGAAGATTGATCCCGCCACCGGCCACTATTCGGTCACCCGTTTCTACGCGAGTTTCGTCGGCTTTTTCCCCGCGGAACATCCGGAGGTTTGCATCGTGATCACCGCCGATGAACCCACCACCGCCGGGAAGGCCTACTACGGAGGCAAGGCCTGCGCCCCGTTGTTCGCCCGCATCGGCCAGGAGATGGCCAGTTACCTCGCGCTGCAACCTTCCGCGGGAACGAATACCGCCGATGTCCTGCCCCTGCTTCCCGCGAGTGCGGGTGGCCGGATTGTTGCTGCGGCGCATGCGTCGCCTTCGAAACCGTGACCGCCACAATTCCGAACCCAACCTTGCCATGACCGTATTCCACGCTCTCCACTGGAATTGGGAGTTCGCCGCCAAGGCTCTGCTCTGCCTGCTCTGTCTGCTGGCGATGCTCTAAGCCAATCCCGCCGTGTCCGCTTCCGAATCCAGTCCGGCCCCGACCCCGCCGGTGGCCCTCACGCCGGTGCCTGCTCCGGGTCGACCGCACCTCGCCGGCCTCCTGGCGGGGGTGTTCCTGTCGTGCGGCCTGGTGCTGGCCGCCATGGTTGTGACCCGCGCCTGGGTTCGCATTGCAGATGCCGCGGCGATCACGGTCACCGGTTCGGCGCGCCGCAATGTCAGCTCCGATTTCGTCATCTGGCGTGCGTCCTACACCGTGTCGGCCCCGACTCTGGTCGAGGCCCAGCGCCGTTTGCGTTCGGATCGTGATCGCGTCGCCGCGTTCGTGGCCAGCGCCGGAGTGACCAACGCCGTCTTCGCCCCGATCGTCATCACCGAGGTGGTGGGTCAGGACAAACAACGGATGGGTCAGGATGAAACCACCGTTCAACGGACCGTCGCCTTCAAGCTGTCGCAGCCGGTGGAGATCCGCTCGGCCGAGGTGGACCGGGTCATGCAGTTGGATCGCGACTCGGTGGCGTTGCTGGAACAGGGGGTTCAACTAACTCCCTCGGTTCCCGAGTTCATCTACACCCGTTCCGCGGATGCCAAAGTCGAAATGTTGGGTGAGGCGACCCGGGATGCCCGGGCCCGCGCGGAACAGATTTCGGGGCATGGCGGACGACGCCTGGGCGGACTGCGGTCGGCTCGGATGGGTGTTTTTCAAATAGCGCCGTTGTATTCGAACGAGACGACCTGGGAAGGCCGCAACGACACCTCCAGTCCGGAAAAAACGATCACCGCCGTGGTGAACGCCACCTTTCAGATGCGCTGAAATGGAAACGCTGCCCCTCCAATTCTTTGCCGAAGCCTGCGGGTCACCGATCCCGCCGGCGCTGATGAACATCGTGATTTCCGCTGTTGTGACCGATTCGCGCCGGGTGGGTCCGGGCGGTCTGTTTGTCGCGCTCGCCGGCGAGCGACACGATGCCCACGATCATTTGGGCGAAGTGCTGGCGCGAGGCGCGGTTGCGGCGGTTGTGGCGGCGGATCGGCTGAAACGAGTGCCGGCGGAGCTTCCCGCGCTGGTAGTGGACGATCCTCGAGCTGCCTATGGCCGGATTGCTACCGCCTACCGCCGACGTTTCACGCTGCCGGTGGTCTGTGTCGGCGGGTCCAACGGCAAGACGACCACCAAGGAAATTCTCGCAACCATCCTGTTGCGGCGGTTTGCGACCTTGAAGAGTGAGGCCAGTTTCAACAACGACGTCGGAGTTCCCGCAACCTTGCTGGGATTGGAGTCCCGTCATCAGGTGGCTGTCCTGGAGGCCGGGACGAATCATCCGGGTGAACTGGGACCGCTGGTCGACATGATCGCCCCGAGGCTGGGTGTGATCACCAGCATTGGACGCGAGCACCTGGAATTTTTTCACGACCTCGCCGGCGTGGCCGCCGAGGAAGGCGTGCTCGCCGAACGGTTGCCCTCCGCGGATGCGGGCGGGGTGTTGATCCTCAACGGCGAATGTCCGTTCCGGAATCACCTGGCCTCGCGTGCCGCGGCGCGGGTGGTCCGTGCCGGGTTCGGGCCCGGAAACGAGTGGACTGCTGACGTGCGCTCCATGGAGTGGGGTCGGACCGTGTTCTCCGTTTCCGCACCCGATTCCGCGTGGAACGGGGAGTATTCCATCACTTTGCCAGGCCGTCATTCAGTCGCCAACGCGCTACTGGGACTGGCGGCCGCCTTCGAGCTGGGCGCTTTGCCCGGCGACGGTCGCGACGGCCTGGCGGTTTTTTCACCCGCAACCCAGCGGCTCCGGTTCCGCGAGGCCGGCGGCGTCCGGTTGTTGGACGACACCTACAATGCCAATGCGGATTCGATGACCGCGGCGTTGCAGACCCTGGTGCAGCTGCCGTGCGGCGGCCGGCGGGTGGCGGTGCTGGGCGACATGGCGGAACTGGGAAATGAAACCCATTCGGCTCACGAGGAAGTGGGTCGGACCGCGGCCCGGCTCGGAATCGATGCCGTGTTTGCCGTGGGGACGCGTGCCGCCGTGACCGCCGCGGCGGCTGGTTCAAATCGTGCGACCGCCTTCGCGACGCCGGAGAGTGCCGCCGAGGCCGTGCTGCATTTCCTGGAACCCGGCGACACCGTGGTGTTCAAGGCCTCCCGTTCGGCCCGGCTTGAACGGTTGCTCGAAGCGTTGATCCGCCAATTGGAACTGCGTTCGCGTGATCCGCTGCCCAAGGCCGCCTGAACCATGTTGTACCGCCTGTCAGAACTGTTGCCGTATGCGCCGTGGACGGTATTCAAGTACGTCACCTTCCGGACTGCTGGCGCCGCGGTGACCGCGTTGCTGCTGTCGATGCTGTGGGGTCCGCGGGTGATTTCCTGGCTGCGGGAGTTGAAGTTCCGGCAGGATTACCGCCCCAAGGATGTCCGCGACGGCCAGTCCGATTTCGCCGCCGTGGCGGCCGACACCGCCAAGCGGGGAACACCCACCATGGGAGGCATCCTCATCGTGGTGGTGCTGGATGTCTCGGTTTTGTTGTGGGCGCGTTGGAATCCGCTGATCCTAGTGACCGTCCTCTCGCTGATCGTGCTGGCCGGGCTGGGATTCTATGACGACTGGCTGAAGGTCACCCGGCAGAACTCCGAGGGCGCGGCGTCGCGCATCAAGCTCTACGTCCAGTTCGGCCTGGCCACCGCCATCGCCATCTACCTTTGGCGCCTTCCGTCGACCCGGCACCTGATCGATGACGTCGAACTGCCGTTTCTCAAAACTCCGGTGCTGGTGGGGATGCCGGTGGTCGGGGTGCTGTTGGCAGTGTTGACCATTGTCGGCAGCAGCAATGCTGTGAATCTGACCGATGGCATGGACGGACTGGCCATCGGCTGTACGCTCATCTGTTCGCTGGCCTTCCTGGTGATGACTTATGTCGCCGGCAATGCGGTGTTCGCTAAATACCTCCTGGTCAGCCACGTTGCGGGGGCGTCGGAACTCACCGTCGTCTGCGGGGCGATGATCGGGGCCAGCCTGGGTTTCCTGTGGTTCAACTGCCATCCGGCGGAAGTGTTCATGGGCGACACCGGGTCACTGGCGCTCGGCGGTGCGCTCGGCATCGTGGCCGTGCTCATCCATCAACCCTTCGTGTTGTTCATCGCCGGCGGCGTGTTTGTGGCCGAGGCGTTGAGCGTCATGCTGCAGGTGGGATGGTTCAAATTCACCCGGATCCGCTTCGGCGAAGGCCGGCGAATCTTCCTGATGTCGCCGCTCCACCATCATTTTCGCAAAAAAGGATGGCCGGAATCCAAGATTGTCACGCGATTCTACATCGCCGGAATCCTCTGCGCCGTCCTGGCGTTGAGCACGCTTAAGATTCGATGAACCGCAGTATTTTTACGCCGATCCCCCTCGCTGGACGCCATTTCCGGCGGTCGGACGTTTCGCCCCTTGCACCGCGGTCCGCCGGCGGTTTAATGGGGTCCGACGGCGTCATCCCTGGCCGTCATGTTGGCGGTGGGCGCGGTGATTCCGGCGGCAGCGAACGTTTTTCAATTCCGGGCTCCTCGATTCCGGCTGCGGTGTCAATCCGTTGCCGGTCTGCAGGAGTCCGGGTTTCCCCGAGTGGAGGAGACCGCATTGCCGGCTTTTTCCGTGCGCTTCCAGCTTGGTGTCGTGGTGGCTTGAGGAGTCACCACGGCATCAATTCATCCCAACCTATTCCTCGAACGATGCCGCTCTGCGGCGCTGAAAAACCATGAGTACTCCCAACCCGTTAGCACCCCAAGGCTCCCTGCTGGAAAAGCAGGCCCGGAGCAAGTCATCGCTTCAGGTCGCCGCCCTGATCGTCGGTCTCCACGTTTTCGTCCTCGGCGGATTCCTGATTCTCGGCTGCAAGAAGGAGGAAGCGAAGGCTCCCGACACCGGTGCCACCAATGATCTGGCCGGTGTCACCGGTGCCGTTGCGCCCGATACCAACGCACCCGTCCTGGGATCCGCCACCAACGCGCTGCCCGGCGGACCGGCAGCCGGGATGGCCGCCGGAGGCGGTCTTGGAAATGGCCTCGGTGGAGTGGTCGGTGCCGTCAGCACCAACGGCGCGGCGGCCAACCTGGGCGGCGACGTTGCCGGGACCGGAGCAGGCGCGGGCTCGACCGGCGCAGCGACCACCGGCGCGACCGAGTACAAGGTTCAGAAGGGCGACATCGCCGCCATCCTGGCCAAAAAACACGGCATCACCCTCAAGGCACTCAAGGAGGCCAATCCCAACGTAAACCTCGCGAAGTTGAAGGTGGACCAGACGTTGCAAATTCCGGGATCCACCGGAGTGCCGGCGGGCGAAGCGAAGGCCGGCAAGAGCGGTGGCGCGACCGAAACCGCGGCGGATACGGCCTCCAGCGACAGTCTTGTCTACCGGGTCAAAGGTGGCGACAACCTCGGCAAGATCGCCAAGAAACACGGCACCACGGTCAAGGCGATCCGTGCCCTCAACAACCTCGCCTCCGATTCCATCCAGGTTGGACAAAAACTGAAACTCCCAGTCAAGGGTGCGCCGGTGACGGCCCCAACCACTCCGGATTCGGTTCCCGCAGCCAACCCCGTGCCGACGGCGGCCCCGGTTCCGACCGGGACGGTGCCCACCGGCGGGACCCCGGCCAAATAAGCGTCTGACGAATCGTTGGCGCGCCGGGCCACCTCAGCCCGGCGCGCCACGAACCGAAAGCTTCCCATGAACCGCATCATCACCGTTCTCCTGCTGGCCGTCGGCGCACTGGTGGTGCTGAGTCTCGCGATGCTGGCCAGTGGGACGATGCTGTGGGTGGGGGAGGCGCAGGTCGAATCGCAGGCGGCCGCCTGTGGCATCGGGTTTGTCACCCTGTGGCTCGCCGCCCGGACCGACTACCACCAGCTGCAACGTTGGGCGGTGCCGATCTATGCGGTGATGGTGCTCCTGTTGCTCCTCACGCTGAGTCCGCTCGGCAGCTCCAAGGGTGGAGCCCAGCGCTGGCTGTGGGGTGTTCAACCGTCCGAATTTGCCAAGATGGGCCTGATCGTTGGCCTGGCCTGGTTCGCCGCCCGGTTCGAGCACCGGATGGATCACTTTTTTTCCGGCGTGGTCGGCATGGCCTCGGTCGCCGCGCTGCCGCTGGTCTTTATTCTGTTGGAACCAGACAAGGGCACCACTGCGCTACTCTGCCTGGTCACGTTTCTGATGATGGTGGTGGCCGGTGTTCGGATCTGGCAGGTGATGCTTCCGGCGGTTCTCTGCGTCACGGTGTTTGTCGTCATCATTCTGAACAGCGAGTACGCGATGAAACGGGTGAACGCCTTCCTTCATCCGGAGCAGAACAGCGATGGCTACCATCAGGTGTTGCAGGGGTTGTATGCGTTTGGTGCCGGCGGAGTCGATGGAGCAGGACTCGGCCGCGGTTCCTTCAAGTACAACATCCCCGAACATCACACCGATTTCATTTTCCCCGTCGTGGGTGAGGAGTTGGGTCTCCCGTTCACGCTCGCCGTGGTGGGTGTCTTCGCCGTCATCCTGGTGTGTGGCGCACGGATCACCCAGTCGGCACCCGATCTTTTTGGCGCGTTGCTGGCCGCCGGCATCACGTTCGTGATTTGCGCGCAAGCCCTGTTCAATCTGGGCGTGGTCACTGACCTCCTGCCCAACAAGGGCATTCCGCTGCCGTTGGTCAGTCGCGGCGGCACCGGTGTGGTGATGATGCTCGGATTGATCGGCTGCCTGGTGAGTGTGGCGCGACACGGAGTCGCTGGAATCGAGACGACGCGCCCGTTCGGGAATCCGTTCTCCCGGATGGATACCGAACTTCCCGAATGAGCATCCCGGTCACCCCGTTGCGGATCGCCATTGCCTGTGGGGGCACGGGTGGACATTTGTTCCCCGGGGTCGCGGTGGGCCGGGAACTTCTCGAACGCGGTGCCGCGGTCACGCTCTTCGTTTCCACCAAAGACGTGGATCGTCGGGCGGTCGCTCATCTGCCTCCGGGATTTGGGGTGGAATTTCTTCCCGCGGTCGGTCTCACCCGTGGCCAACTGCTCGCCAGTGTGTCGGCGGCGGCACGGTCGTGGAGTGGTGCCCGACGCTGTTTCCGTGCGGAACCGGTTCAGGCGGTCCTGGCCATGGGCGGATTTACCTCCGTCCCGGTGGCTCTCGCCGGTAAGGGACGTGGTGCCGCGGTTTTCCTCCACGAATCCAACACCATTCCAGGCCGTGCCAACCGCTGGCTCGCCCCGTGGATGAATGAGTGTTTCGTGGGCTTTGCCGAAGCCGTGGAACGTCTTCGGAATTCGCGAGTCACCGCCACCGGAACGCCGGTCCGCTCTGGATTCGTCCAGCAGGATCCCCGACTCGCCCGCGTCGCCCTGGGTTTTCAGCCGGCAGATCCGGTGTTGGTTATCATGGGAGGTAGCCAGGGTGCCGAGGGCGTCAACCGCCTCGCCGTGGCCGCCCTCTCGCCGCTGTTGTCGAGCCATTCGACGCTCCAGATTTTTCATGTGACCGGTCCGCGGGACCTGTCGTGGGTGAAAGCGGCCGCGGCACCGTTCGGAGCCCGGGTCAAGGTGGTGGCCTTCCACGACGCGATGGAGATTCCACTAGCGGCGGCGACAGCGGTGATCAGCCGCAGCGGAGCTTCTTCGCTGGCTGAATTCGCGGCCATGCGGCTCCCCGCCGTGTTGATTCCGTTTCCGGCGGCCACCGACAATCATCAGCGGGTGAACGCCGAGGCCATGGTGAAGGCAGGTGCCGCGCGAATGCTGGATCAACAGGGAACCCTCCCCGCGGACCTCGTGCGGGCGGTGTCCGACCTGCTGGCGGACGGACCGATCCGTCGTGGATTGATTGAGGGATTGACCGCGCTGGACGCCCCGGGTGCCGCCGGACGGATTGCTGGACGGATCCTGGCGGTCGTCGAATCGCGAATGGCCGGCGCGGGTCGTGCCACGCCTTTTTCAAATTCGGGCACCGTGCCCGCCCGGCGCACGAAGGAGGGCATCGCTTGAGTTCCTTTACCCTTTCACCGTTCCAACCGGCGACTCCCTCCGAGGCCTCTGCCGAGCTCGCCATCCGGGTGACCGACCTGTTCCACAAGCTTCAGGGCGCGTTGCCGCTTGAAGCCGTGTTGCGCCGCGACGAACCGCTGGCCCGCCGGACCACGCTGCGGGTGGGTGGACCGGCCGACATTTTTAGCGAACCCGATTCCGAGCATGCCCTGATCACACTGCTGGAACTCGCCTCGCAATTGTCAGTGCCGGTGTTTGTTTTGGGGCGGGGTTCCAACCTCTTGATCCGCGACGGCGGCATCCGCGGGGTGGTTCTTTCGCTCGCGCATACCGCCTTTTCCGCGATCGAATTCAACGGCGCGTTAATGCAGTGCGGCGCTGGAGTGCGTCTCAAGGCGATCGCCACCGAGGCCCGTCGCGCCGGACTGACAGGTCTGGAGTTTTTGGAAGGAATTCCGGGATCGCTCGGCGGTGCCCTGCGCATGAACGCGGGTGCGATGAACGCGTGGACCTTCGACGTGGTGGAACGACTCCGTTACGTGACGCGGGCTGGAGAGGTTCAGGATGTTCCCGCCGCCGAGGTCGGTGCCGTTTACCGTTCGTGTCCGGTTCTGCGGGATTCGATTGCCGTGGGAGCGTTGCTGCGCGGAACGCCCGCCGATGCCGACGGAATCCGCGAACGGATGGAGACCTACAGCCGCAAGCGCTGGGATTCACAGCCGAATCAGCCGAGCGCCGGTTGCACCTTCAAGAATCCGACACCAACGCTGCCGGCCGGCCGGCTTATTGATGAACTCGGGCTGAAAGGCACGCGTGTTGGCGATGCGATGGTGTCCGATGTCCACGCCAATTTCTTCGTCAACCTGGGCCACGCGACGGCTCGCGATGTTCTCGGGTTGATCGAACAGGTTCGCAGCCGGGCGCGTGAAGAACGCGGCATCGAACTTGAAACCGAGGTCGAAATCGTCGGGGAGGATTTGCCATGAGCCGGTTCCGCATCATTACCGTGTTGCGCGGCGGCCCGTCCGCCGAGCGCGAGGTGTCGTTGCGATCCGGTGCCGCGGTGGCTCGGGCGCTCCGGGAGCTCGGGCATCAGGTTCATGAGGTGGATCCCGTTCCGGGCAATCTCCAACTGCCGCCCGATACCGAGGTGGTGTTCCTTGCGCTTCACGGCACCTACGGCGAAGACGGCGGCGTCCAACTGGAGCTGGACCGCATGGGAATTCCCTATACTGGCACTGGGGCCGCCGGGAGTCGGACGGCATTCGACAAGGTGGCGACCAAGCAACGCTGCCTCGACGCTCAAGTGCCTACCGCGCGGTTCGTGGTATTCGATTCCCCGACCGCGGGCTGGCCTTCCGCCGCCTGGGTGCCACCAGTCGTTCTCAAGCCGGTCCGCCAGGGCAGCAGTGTCGGACTGCAATTCGTCGATGCGCTGGAACAGTTCCCGTCGGCCCTCGCTGAATCGATGCGGTACGACAGCGAAGTATTGATGGAGGAGCGCATCACGGGTCGCGAGACGACGGTTGGCATTCTCGCCGGAACCGCGCTGCCGGTGGTCGAGGTACGGCCCCGGGCGGGTGCCTATGATTACACCAACAAGTACACGGCCGGTCGGACGGAGTATTTGTGTCCGGCACCGTTTGATGCGGTGGTCACGGCACGGATCCAGGAGGCGGCGCTGGGTGCGTTTCGGGCCGTCGACGGACGCGACTATGCGCGGGTGGACGTAATGGTGCGACCCAACGGCGATCCGGTGGTGCTGGAGGTGAACACACTTCCCGGCATGACGGAAACCAGCCTGCTGCCCAAGGCCGCCGCCGCCGCCGGATGGTCGTTCGCCGAGTTGTGCGACCGGATGGTTTCACTCGCGATGGAACGTCCCGCCGCCGGCTGAACCCCCATGGCCTTTCTCTTCCAACGTTCACGACGAAACCGGCGGCGCGATGGCGGGTTCACGCTGTTCGCCGAGACCAGCGATGAAGCCGCACCCCGCGCACGACGCGGTGGCCTGCGAAGCCTGTTGCGGACCGCCATTCTCGCGGGCGTGCTGGTCGCAGTGTCGTGGGTGACCTTCGACCTGGCCCGCGAACACTGGTTGTACCGGATCGAGTCCCTGGGATTGAAACGGATCCCGGTCACCCGCGATGGAGTTTTGACCGAGGACGAAATTCGCCGCCTGGCCGGTGTCCAACTGGGCCGCAATATTCTCACCATCGACATTTTTTCAATGCGGCAACGTCTGTTGCGTCATCCGCGGATTGAGGAGGCGACGGTGCGGATCGCCTTTCCCAGCACGCTGACCATCGCCGTCCGGGAACGAACACCGGTCGCCCGCATCCTCCTGCCGCCGGTCGGGGGTTTGCAGGCGTTTTATCTGCTGGATGAATCCGGGCATGTGTTGATGCCGTTCGAGGATGGACACGCACCCCGCGAGGTGATCGATGCCGAGGCGGCGCTTCCGATGCTGACCCACGTGGCCATCGCCGGATTCTCGGCGGGTCAGGCGGTCGAGGATCCACTGGTGCTGGCCGCGCTGCGGTTCCTCGGCGGATTCGACGCGTCGGCCATGGCGGGCGTTTCGGAGATTGTCTCGGTGGATGTCGGCGTGCCCGGCGTGCTCGGGGTGCTGAGTAATTTCGGCGCGCGGATCACGCTGGCTCCGGATGATTTCGAACGACAACTGGCCGAATGGCGGGCGATTCATGACCGCGCGGTTGGAATGGGCCGCCTGATCGGTTCGTTGGATCTCAGTGTCCGCTCGAATCCCCCGTTGAAGTGGCTGGAGGCCCTCGCGCCCACGCCCGAGCCGCTTCCGAAAACGCTTCACACGAAACGCAAACCCCTCCGCCGCCATGTTTGATCCCGGCCAAGTCATCGTCGGTCTCGAAGTCGGCACCCACAAGATCTGCGCCGCCGTCGGTGAGGCGGGTCCCAAGGGGGAGTTGACCATCCTCGGACTGGGTCAATGCACCTCGCGCGGAGTCCGCAAGGGCGAGATCACCGACACGCTCAAGGCGGCTGAGGACATCCGGGTGGCCCTGGCCGAGGCGGAGCAGCAGGCGAATGTCGAGATCCAGGAGGTCTATCTGGGGATCACCGGCAACCACATCTTCTGCGACGACAGCAAGGGGGTTCACCCGATCGCTTCCTTCGACCGAACGATCACCGCGGAGGATGTCTTGGATGCGGTGGCGAACGCCAAGCAGTTCAATTGTCCGGCAGGCAACGAGGTCATCGACAGTGTCCGTCAGGATTATTGCGTGGATGACATGACCGGCATCGAGAATCCGGTCGGGCTGGTCGGCGGTGTCCTGACCGCCAGCGTGCACGTGATCCGCGGCCGCACGGCGCGGATCGAAACCGCCCGTCGCGTGGTTCAGTCGATGCAGGTGTCGGTGGCGAAACCGGTCTTCAACGGCCTCGCCTCGGCGCTCGCCGTGCTCACTCCCGAACAAAAACGGCAGGGGGTCATCATGATCGACCTCGGTGCCGGCGCGACGGAATACACCTTCTTCCACGGAGGCATTCTCCGCCATTCGGGTGTCCTGCCGGTCGGCGGGGATCATGTGTCCAACGACCTCGCCTGCGGCCTCCGCATCCCCATCGATCAGGCGGAACAATTGAAGCGCGAACACGGGTGCGCGGTGTACGAGCCGGAGGTGAAGGGCACCACCCACACGGTTCCTGGCGAAACCGGATTGGCGCCGCGGATTGTCAGCCTGGAAAACATGCATCGCATCATGTCGATGCGCCTCGAGGAGACGTTGGAATTGATCGCCCGGGATCTGGCGAAGTCGGACGCCTTCGGACTCGCCCAGGCCGGTGTGGTTCTCTGCGGTGGCGGCGCCCGGACCCGCGGCATCGAAACGCTGGTAGACCGCGTCTTCCAGTTGCCGGTGGGACGGGCCCACACTCACAACGTCTCCGGTCCGGCCGATGTCCTGGCCAATCCGGAATTCGCCACCGCGATCGGTCTCGTCCGTTACGGCGCCATGCGCCTTCAGAACCGGTCCCGCAGCCGGTTCGGCTTTCGTGCCACTTTGCAAAGTCTGTTTGGTCGCTGACCTCCCCGCGCCATGAACCCAGCACCCTCCGCTCCCGAAGACTCGGCGGCTCCCACCCCGGCCACGCCCCTCGAATTCCTCGTCGTTGGCATGGGGCATTCCGGCGGTGCCATTGCCGAACGCCTGGCCTGCAACGGCATTCCGGGTGCCTCGGTGGTTGCCGCCGACACCGATGCCGCCTCACTGCGCTCGCTGGGCTCCGTCGCCGTGCGTTCGTTTGGTGCACTGGCCGCGCGGGGCGGTGGATGCGGGAATGATCTTTCACTGGGCGCGGCGGCGGCGAAGGAGGATGTCGCCCGCTGGAAGGAACTGTTCGCCGGGGTCCGCCTCGTCTGCCTGGTCACCGGCGTCGGCGGCGGCGTCGGCGGAGGTGCCGGACCCGTTCTGGCCCGGATCGCGCGTGAAGCTGGGGCGCTCGTTCTCGGAGTCGCGGTGTTGCCGTTCGATTACGAAGGGACGCTCCGTCGTTCCAATGCCGCCGCCGGCCTTCAGGCGCTTCGTTCCGCCGCGGACGCTGTGATCTGCGTTCCCAATCAGGGAGTCGCCACGATGCTCGATGACAAGACGCCGTTGCTGGAGATGTTTGCCGCGGCCAACGACATGGTCGCCCAAAGTGTTGCGAGCATCTGGCGGCTTTTGCACCGGCCGGCGCTGAATCCAGTCAGTTTCGCCGATCTGGAACGCCTCCTGCGCGGTCGCCACGCGGCGAGTGTTTTTGCAGCCGTCGAAGTGCGCGGACCCGGTCGCGCCCGCGAAGCGTTGGAGCGACTCCAGCGTCATCCCTTCCTCCAGGCCGGACAAATGCTCGTGGAAGCCGACGCCGCTCTCCTCGCCGTCGCCGGTGGCAATGACCTGCGATTCGACGAAGTTCAGAGTCTCCAGGATCAGTTCCAGCGTTTGTGCGAGCACGCGCAGTTGATCACCGGTGCGGCCGTCGATCCGGAATTGGAGGGGCGGTTGGTGGTGACGGTGATTGCGACCCGTGGAGGCTCGACTCCGCACTCAACCCATGTCGAAGCTCCTGCCGCAGCAGGAACCGAAGCGGCGAAACCGGCCGAACCGGATCGGCTCCAATTCGAGATGCCATCCGATGCGGTGGAAGCCCCCGGCAATCGCGTCGGGCCCCTCTTTGTTCCGCCCGCTCCGTCCCTCAACGACGGTCAGAAACGCGAGCTCGCCCAACGACAGATCAAGAATCCATTAAAGCGCAAAAAAGCGATTCAGACGTTGTTCAAGTTCGATGTCGTCTCGGTCAGCCGGTTCGCCCAGACCGAACCGGTCAAACGCAACGGCGAGAATCTCGACGAGCCGACCTTCGCGCGACGCGGCATCGCCCTGAATTGATCCCGCACCGCGAGCTGGTCCGGATGCGTGGGTATTCCCTTTATGATGAAATCCAAACTCATCCTGCTGCTGGCGCTGTCGTGGATTGGACTGCGCGCAGACGCCGCGTTTCAGGCGGGCATCGCTGTTCGGAATGTTACTCCCGATCCGCTCCTGCCCGTCAGCGGCGGGGTGGGACCTTCCAATCCAGTTCGCGAGAAGAACGGTGAGATTACGGTTCGAGCCCTTGTGTTTGATGAAGACGGGACCCGGGTGGCCTTTGTCAGCACCGACTTCCTCGGGTTCCCGAGCGTGCTCGGCGAACGGATTCGCCAGAAGGTCACCGGTATCCCGCCGCAGAACATTCTCATCGGGGCGACCCACACCCACAGCGCACCGGATGCATATTGTTTTCCGGACGGCAAGGGCGGCACGGGCGGGGACCTCAAATATCTCAATCACGTCGTTGACGAGGCGGCTGCCGCCATCACCGAGGCCATCGCCCGTCTCAAGCCGGCGGGGCTGAAGTCTGCGACCGGCGAAGCGGCGGGCAGGATCGCCTACAATTACTACGCCCCGCAGCTCTACGATCCGCGGGTCAATGTCCTCCAGGCCGTTGGCGCCGACGGGGTGGTGTTTGCGACCCTGGTGAATTATGCGGTTCATCCCGAGGTGCTCGGCTCGGACGCGGGCATCTGTTCGCCCGACCTGATCGGGCCGCTTTACGACCGCCTCGCGGAATTGGGTGCCGGCACCGGCATCTTCATGAATTCCGCGCAGGGCGGGATGATAACCGCCGACAACCGCCTGCCGGATGGAAAGGAAGCGCGCGACTGGAAGGAATGCAACCGCATCGGACGCCTGCTCGCGGAAGAGTCGTTGCGCGTCGTCAAGGATGCGCCGGTCCAACGAACACCGCATCTGCACGTGGCGGCGCGGACCGTTAAGTTTCCCGTCGAATCGCCGCTATTGTTGGCAGTGATGCGCGGTTCACCGCTGGGCTATGCCACCGGTGCGGACGGCGTGGTCAGCACGCGCATGAATCTGGTGAATCTCGGCACAGCCCAGATCCTCACCATTCCCGGAGAGGCATTGCCGAATATCGGCTTCTATCTGAAGCGCAAGATGCGCGGCAAACAGAACTGCCTCTTCGGCCTGACCAACGATGCCTTCGGCTACATCCTCACCGAAGTCGACTGGCAGAGCTTCAAGCGCTACGAGTACGTCAGCCGAACTTGTCTCGGTGAAAAGACCGGCGAGATCCTCATCAACGAGGCCCTGAAACTCATCGCCGAAAACCCGGCAGCATCAGGAGAGTAGACACGGATTGCACAGATTTTCACGGATTTGGAGGAGAAGGAAACTGCGGGAAACACAATCCCCATAGCCCGCCACCGCAGGGTTTCCAATCCGTGTGAATCCGTGAAATCAGTGTTCTGCTTCGTTCCTCGGATCACCCTCCGCCGCGGGGGCGACCATTGCCGCGCGGATGCGTTTCCAGGCAGCGACGAACATGCCGTTGCCACCGGTCTGCTGGGGCCAGAGCGTGATTTGATTGCTCGTGGGTGCTGCAGTGTCGGATGTCGAGGTTGGCGTTTCAAACGGATTCCGGAGCGGAACGGGTTCGAAGTCCGGGTTCTCCCGCGCGAAGGCTTCGGCGATGTCGACGGATTCCGCCCGGGTCAGCGTGCAGACGGCGTACACCAGCTTGCCACCCAGCTTGACCGCGCGGGCGGCGTTCTGGAGCAACGAGTGTTGGATGGCCGCGAGCTCGGTCACGTCGGACAACGTTGTGGTCCAGCGGGCATGCGGATTGCGGCCCCAGGTTCCGAGTCCGGAACACGGTGCATCCACGAGGACACCGTCGAACTGCGATTGGGTTGGCGGCCGAACGCCCCCATCCCAATGGGTCGCGCGATAGTTGAAGCACTCGGCGCGTCCGGCGCGCAGGCGAAGGCGATCGAGCCGCCAATCGGCCCGGTCGGTCGCATAGATCAATCCCTTGCCGCCCATGCGATCGGCCAGGTGCAGGGTTTTTCCGCCTTCACCGGCGCAGGTGTCCCACCAGAGTTCACCGGGTTGCGGATCACAGAGATGACCCACCGCCTGCGAGGCGACATCCTGGATTTCAAACTGGCCGGCCTGAAATTCCTTCAACCGGAACAGGTCCACCTTGCCTTCGTAGGCGTAGCTCTGGGGCAGGGGACCCGGTTTCAATGGACCGAGATCGCCCCCGGCAAACCGGGCCTGCAACGCCGCCTCGTGATCGGCGCGGACCCGAATCCACAGGGTCGGTTCCCGTTGGAGGGCGCGGACCCAATCGATTCCGAAGTCCAGTGCTTCACGCGTCCATGCGGGGACGCTGCGGGTCAGCAATTCCTCGTCGGGAATGGAATCGGGACGGTTGCGGAATTGTTCGGCCAGCGTGTGGGCCTGGGCCAGGCGCACTTCGGGCGTGCTTTCCGGATTCAGCCAGCCCAGCCAGCGGAAATGACGGAAGATCGACAGACTGATTTGCGCGGTCGCCTCGGGGGTGAGACTCCGGCGACGCTTCAATTCCTGGCGCAACGCAGCGTCAGCCGGGAGATCAGGACCGATCTTGGACAGGATGCGCGCGATGATCTCGGGGATGGTCCGCGGAGTTCCACCGTCGCCCGTCGCCGCGGAGGGGTCCGCCGATTTTTTTGCCCGCTTGGCAGCTGCGACCCGCTTCGCCGCCTTCACTTCAGGAGTCGGCTTGGGATTGCTGCGAACCGGTTTGGAACTCGAAGATTTGGCAGGCTGCACCTCGGGTTCGATCTCGTCGTCCGATTCCGGGTGGGTTTCCGAACGTTCAGGAGCCGTCCCGGCCGCCCGGGGCGCGGGGGCAGGGCGACGTCCGACGAAGCGTTCGTAAAAAGGACGCTTTTCGGGAGGGCGCGACGGTCTCCGCGGAGCTTCACCCCGATCGGTTTCACCGCTGGCAGCCGCGGGTCGTGAAACGGGTCGTGAGTCAGGACGTGAATCGGGCCGGGGATTCTGGGAATAAGGTCGTGCTGGCGGCCGTGACGGTCCCGAAGACTCCGGACGTGAGCTGGACGGACGGCGTTCGGGATAACCGAAACCATCCGGACGCCGCGAACCACCTGCCGGACGCGGACCTTCACCGGGACGCGCATAACCCGGCCTGGGTCCCCGTGAATCTTCCGACGGGCGACCGTAGGCAGGCCGTGGCCCGCGTGAATCTTCGGCAGGACGGCCGTAAGCCGGTCGGGGTCCACGGGAATCCTCGGGCGGACGACCATAGCCAGGCCGTGGGCCGCGTGAATCTTCCGGGGGACGGCTGTACGACGGACGGGGACGATCAGTGCCTTCGGGTGCGGGGCGCTGTTCACCGGAGTTTTGGCCGGAGTTGCCGGCCCAGAACGGGCGTTCGCCCTTGCGGATCGAGTCGCGCTCACCGCGGCCGGGTCTCGGGCCGCGTTGGGTGCGAATGTTAACCTCGCTGGTGCCGTCGGGACGGAAGGTCAGGCGTTCCTTGACTTGGCGTTCCGGCGGACGGCTCGGGCCATTGTAACCGGGCGCACCGGTGGGGCGACCTGCGCCTGGAATCGGCGCGCGGTATTCGGGACGGGTTGCCGGGCGATCGGGCTGGGAAGAGCGGTCGGAGCGGAACGGAGGGCTGGGACGACGATCGGGACCGTCGGGACGGGAATTCATTTAGGAGAGGATTCGGAACGGTCCTTGAGACGCAGGGCGTGGACCTTGGCAACAGTGCCCATGAAATCGGCGGGATCAGCCAGCGGAACCGCGGCGAAGATTTCTTCGCGGGTTCGCGCAGCGTCACCGAGGGCCTCGAAATAGAGACCCAGATAAAGGTGGGCGTAAAAAGTTTGATACCGGAGTTCGGCCGGTGAGGGTGAACCCGCTTTCGCAGCGGCGAGGACATCTTCGGGTTTTGCCGTGCCGGCGAACAGGGCGTGGATATCCTTCATCGGCACGCGGGTGTCGCCGCTGATCGGCATCAGTGCTTTCCGGGCGGCTTCGACCGATTGTTCCCGTGCGGTGCAAAGAAAATGCCAGACTGCGTTTTCGACGTCGTTTGGATTGACGGTTTTGTGGAGCTCGAACTGTTGCCGTCCGTCGGCGAATCGGCCGGCATAATACAGGGCGATCCCGCGCTGCCAGTTCTCCGCTGCGATTTTGGGAATCAAAACGTTCACCCGGTCGAAGTCCGCGGCGGATTCCTTGAAATGACCGAGTTTGAACTGGGCGAGTGCCCGTTCGCGAAACAGGAATCCGGAATCAGGTTGCAGCTCAATGGCTGCAGAGAGGTCGTCGACGGCGGCAGCATAATTGCCGAGGATCGAATTCATCTGCGCCCGGAGGTTGAGCAGCCGGTCTTCCTTCGGATTGGCCTTCAATCCGTCGGTGGCGGCTGCGATCGCGTTGGTATGCTGGCCTTCCTTCCACAGGAGCATGGCGCGGTCGTACGCGCCGGACTTGGATTCAGCCGCGGACAGCAGCCCAATCATCATCGCCAGCGCGAAGCCTCGAAACATCCATTGACACCACTTCGACATCAGAGGTGAAGCAGAGCTGAATACGGGCCTGTTCGCGAGTCAAAATTCCGGGGCCGATGGGTTGCCTCGGGGCGGGTGTTGAATCGATCCCTTGGAGGAAGGCGCTGATTTCAGCGATGAAACGCCGATTGAGGGGCTCGCAAACCGGATAAATCTGGAAAGCAAGAAGGCAGGAAGGCGGAACACGTGTGGGCGAGTGAGCAAGTAGGCGAGTGGGCGAATGAGCCAGACGGTGAGGGCGCGGTTCCACCCGCGCCCCAATCCATCGCGCTCTCTATTTGTGGATCAAACGAAGCTCCGAATGTCGCGAAAACGTCTTGGACTGCGCGCGGCGAAGCAAAGCGAAGCCGCCGCTTTGCCGGACGGGTTTCACCTGCCGGATGAGTGAGGATCCCAGAAGGACCCGTGGTTCGCGAATCTGAGTCCCGCCCCAACGCGGCGTGGCGCTCCACAACCCGCCCCGTCGATTCATCCCAACGACGAATCCGCTTGTCCAAGTCGGTTGGGCGGATGTTGGGTGGACTCATGCCGAATTCAGAGAGCTCCATGAGCCATTCCTGCAACTCCATCCGATGAAGCGTTTCGTTTCCCATTTTCCAATCCTCGTCGCGGTGTTGAGTTGTGTCGCCGCCACCGCCGCGCCATTGCCGCGCCTCAAGGTCAGCGACAATCACCGGTTCCTGGTTACGGAAGACGGCAAGCCCTTCTTTTGGATGGGTGATACCGCTTGGGAATTGTTCCACCGGTTGAATCGCGAGGATGCCACCCGCTATCTCACGACCCGCGCCCGTCAGGGTTTCAATGTGGTTCAGGCGGTCGCGCTGGCCGAATTCGACGGTCTCACCGCACCCAACGCCTACGGCCAGTTTCCGCTGCAGGACAATGATCCCCGGCGGCCGGTGGAGGCCTATTTCCAACATGTGGACTGGATCGTTGCCCAGGCCAATGCGCTGGGAATCTACGTCGGCTTCCTTCCGACCTGGGGCGACAAGTGGAACAAGAAATGGGGCGCCGGTCCCGAGATCTTCACCCCGGAAACGGCCCGTGCCTGGGGCGAATGGATCGGTCGCCGTTATCGCGATGCCGGCGTGGTGTGGATTCTGGGTGGCGATCGCCCGGTCGAATCACCGGCACAGCGCGAGATCGTGGTCGCGATGGCGCTGGGATTGCGGGCTGGGGACGGTGGGGCGCATCTGATCACCTTTCATCCGACGGGCGGTCGCGGTTCGGCCGAGGTGTTTCATCAAGAACCCTGGCTGGATTTCAACATGCGTCAGAATGGCCATTCGCCCGAGTTCACTGGTCACTACGACAAGACCACCGAGGATTATCGACGAACACCGATCAAGCCGGTGCTGGATGGTGAACCGATCTACGAAGGCCACCCGGTCTCGTTCAACGCCAAAAACTTTGGGCACTCCGTCGCAGCGGATGTTCGCCGGCCGTTTTATTGGGACGTGTTCTCGGGTGCGTTCGGTCACACCTATGGACACCATTCCATCTGGTCGATGCATTCGGCGGAACGCAAGCCGGTCAATTCGCCGCTGATGACCTGGACCGAAGCGCTGCTGGAGCCCGGAGCGGTTCAAGTGGGCTATGGTCGGCGTCTGATGGAATCGCGTCCGTTCCTGACCCGCATTCCCGATGATTCAATCCTGGTTCCCACCGAATATCCAACCCTGGTGCCGGGAGCGGGGACTCGCCGGTTTGTGGCGACCCGCGATTTGGAAGGCACCTACGCCATGGTGTACGTGCCAGTCGGCCGACCGGTGACCGTTCGGATGGACACGATTCATGGAACGACCGTGAAGGCCTGGTGGTTCGATCCGCGAACCGGACGGGCCACGTCGATCGGGCGTTTTGATGCCCGCGGTGTTCGAACCTTTGTTTCGCCGACCCCGGGTGAATTGTTGGATTGGGTTTTGGTTCTGGACGATGCGGCGCGGCGGTATTCGCCACCGGGCGAGCGGTTGAAGTGAGGAAGGTGGGAGTGTTGAAAAGCTGAAGAGCTGAAAAGGCTGGAGCAGGGGTTTCTCCAGCGCCAACGGCGCCGCACATACCAGCCTTGGGCAGCGCCCAAGGAATTGGCCCGCCGCGGAATCGCCAAGGGCTGAAGGCCCGCGCCATCTCTTATCGATCAAAACGACTTCATCATTCGCACCGCCGGCAACTGGAGTCCGCTGTCGAGGGCGATCGAATAGCGTTCCACCACCTGATAGCCGGCGGAGGCATATAACGGTTCGCCGGCCAGTGTGGCCACCAGAGTAGCCCGATGAAATCCGGCCGCCTGGAGTTCCGCCTCGCAGACTTGCAATAGGGCCTGGCCCAGTCCCCGCCGAACCCAGGCGGGTTCGACAAAAAAGGCGCGGATCCGGGCGGGATCGTTCGCGGGATTCAGCATGGCGTCCGCTTCAATGCGTGCCGCATCGCCACCGAAGTTGGAGGATCTTCGGCTCCAAGATCCGCAGGCAACAACCATCGATCCCGAAGCGGCAATCCAAGTTGTTCCGTCGTGCACCAGGGTTCGGTCGACACCGAAAACAGGTCCAAGCGCGGCTTCGATTTGGGCGGTCGAATAGTGCGCCGCCAGCAGCGCCCGAGCGGAACGTGGAATCAACTCGGACAATGCCGGGATATCGGATTCCAACGCCACCCGAAGCTGCCAGTCGGGTGGGTTCATGGATGTTCACCCGCATACTGCCGTTCGCCGGCGGGGATGGCGACGTGTAGGTTGTTTTGGCGCGGCGGCACCGGACAGGTGGCAAACGGTGTGAACGCGCAGGGAGGGTTGTAGGCGAAATTGAAATCAATCGTCACTCGTCTGTCGGCGCCGGGCTTCGCGACGTGCAGGAAGCGACCGCCGCCGTAGGTGGAATGGCCGGAAGTTCTGTCCCGAAAAACCAGCCATAGATCATGGGTTTCATCGTCATCCAATGCGTCCAATCGCTGCGGCTTTCCACTCACTGTGAAGACGATTGTGCCGGGACATGCTTCCTCGTGGATCGCACCGGTGACATCGGTGATCGGGAGTTTGCGTCCCGGCGGCGCGGGCTCGAACTGTCCGCTGATCCGCCACTCGGACGCATACGGAAAATAGTCCAGGCCGCGAAAATGAACCCGTGTCGACGCTTCAGGGTCCTTCACCCGCACTGCCAGTCGTTCGCCGCGTTGCAGGATCCGCAGCGTCAACGGACCGATCTGCAACACCGCCGGCACCGCTTCGTTGGCATCGCTGCGGAGGTTGGCGCTGGTCGCCGCGGTTCCATCCAGCATGGCGTCAACACCGGGTGCCGCTTCGAAACGCACCTGAGTTCCGGAACGGATCAGGTCTCCCGCGTTGAGCGGTGCGCGTGCGGTCGGGAGGCGCAGTTTGGCGGTGGGAGCGGAGCCCAGACTCTGGCGGCCCTCGCCGATCCAGAGGAGCCCGACCAGTGTAGCCCAGCCATTGGTGCCGGCGATGGAGTTGAGTCGGGTTTGTTTCCATTGATCCCAAGCGGCGAGCTGAGTTGCGTCGTTCGTGGCCGAAGGGCGAAGACAGGAGCAACCCACCGCCGCGATTACGAGCAGCAGACTCCAGACGACATGCCACCTTCCGCGACCATGGGAACGGACGACGGAAGGAACGATCGACGGTGTTCGAGAGGTGCCCGGGGCGAACGGCATGGCCCAGATATAGCGGGGCTCGTGGAGTTGTGGAATCCCGTTGGCGCGGCAAGCGAAAGGGCGGACGGGGCTTGTCGGCTGCATCCCAAGACGGCACAACTCCGCGGAGTTCGAATCGGAATTGGAGTCTGCGGTTTTCCGCCCCGACTGGTTCCGCAATCCTGCAGCGAATGGATGCGTCCGAAAAATCATTCAACGACCGCGAGGTCTTGCGGACCCGCGCAGCCATCGCCAACGGACGGGGTGGCTTTAGTCTCGAGGACATTGAAGTCGCTCCGCCACGCCTGGGAGAGGTGCTGGTCGAGATCCGGGCGGCCGGCATCTGCCATACCGACCACGCCTCGCTGTCGTGGAAGCGCCCCCTGGTGATGGGACACGAAGGCGCCGGCGTGGTCCGCAGCATCGGAACCGGCGTCACTCATGTGAAACCCGGTGATCCCGTGGTGCTGAATTGGGCGATCCCCTGTGGCGAGTGCTTTCAATGTGGGCGCGGATCGGCGGTGTTATGCGAACGAAGTCGGCCCGCGCATGTGATGGAACCGTCAGCCGGTCATGCCCACGCCGGGGGAACGCTGTGGAAGGGGCGTCCCGTGGACCGTTCTTTCAACTTGGGAACGCTGTCCGGATTCACCCTCGTACAAGCGGCCGCGGTGACCTCGCTCGGCCCGGGTGTTCCCTTTGCCAGCGCCTGCATTGTCGGGTGCGGGGTGATGACCGGCTTCGGTTCGGCGGTGAACGTGGCGCGCATTCAGCCCGGTGAATCGGTCGTGGTGATCGGTTGCGGCGGCGTGGGACTGAACGTGATCCAGGGCGCGCGTCTGGCGGGCGCGGGTCGAATCATCGCCGTCGATCGCCGCGAATCGAGCCGGGTCACGGCTCGACGTTTCGGCGCGACCGACACTCTGCAGGTCGCGGAAAACGACCGCGAACTGCGGGCGGTCGCGGCGGTGGTGAGGGAAATGACCGGCGGGCGGGGTGCTGATTGCGCGTTTGAGGCCACCAGCGTTCCACAGCTGGCCTTCACGCCGTTGTTGATGATCCGCGACGGAGGAATGGCGCTGCAGGTGAGCGGTATCAACGATCCGGTCACGGTGGAGATGCCGTGGTTCATGTGGAACAAGACCTATGTGACGCCCTTGTACGGAGGTTGTGTTCCGGGTCGCGATTTTCCGCGGATCTTCGAGCACTACCGGCGCGGAGAGCTGTTGCTCGATGAACTGGTGACCCGGAGCTACCCCCTCGAAGATTTGAGCGAGGCGCTGGAAGACATGATGACGGGCAGGAATGCGAAGGGAGTGATTCTGTTTTAACCGAGCTCTCGCAAAGGTTTTGCGACGAACGGATCGGGGGCAGAGGTTCAAATTTTGAATTGAAAATCTTAAATTCAAAACTGGAAACGGAAGGCGCCCGGACAGTGCGCAAATTTTCTCCGTGTCCCCGATCCGACACTGGTTTCTTCTCTTAACATGTTTCGGACTTTCGAGATTTCGGATCCTGCCCTGGAGTGTGACGGCCTGCGGTGGGTGACCGTCAGCAGTCCGGCCTTGGGGCATCGGGCGGATCTCACTCTGTATGTCCCGCCGGAGGTTGCCGGACGCGTTGATGTTCCGTTGGTGATCCTGCTGCACGGCGTGTATGGCTCGCATTGGGCTTGGGCGTTGAGGGGAGGAGCGCATCGCGTGGCCTCCCCGTTGATTCGCAGCGGGGTTCTTCCACCGGTGGTGATTGCAATGCCGAGCGATGGCTTGTGGCGGGACGGCTCGGGGTATGTACCACATGTTCCGGCGCTGGGCTCGCCCGTCGGGTCGGCACCGGACTTTGAACGGTGGATTGTCGAAGAGGTGCCGGCCGCGGTTCGGCAGGGCGTTCCGGAAGTAACCGACCGTTCGCCGCGTTTTGTGGCGGGTCTTAGCATGGGTGGGTTTGGTGCGTTGCGGTTGGCCGCCAAGCATCCTGGTTGGGTTCGAGCGGCATCAGGCCATTCGTCGGCAACCCATGCTGATCAACTGGCGCAGTTCTCAGTCGGCCCGCTCAGTGGATACAGTCCGGAGGTGGTCGACCAATCGGTGTTGGCGGCGGTGCTGAAAAATCGGGAACGGCTTCCGGCGATTCGATTCGACTGCGGCGTCGATGATTTTCTCATCGAACCCAACCGGCAATTGCATCGGGACCTGGAAGCCGCCGGAATTGCGCATGGCTACCAGGAGTTTCCCGGAGGACACACCTGGCCGTACTGGACGGAACATCTGGAGGATTCGCTGCGCTTTTTCGCCGGACACCTGCCGTGACCCATCTCTGCGGACGGAACGATTCAGAAGGAGCCGCCGAGGGACGCGGATTCATTGATGGAGACGGAATAAACAGAATGAACCGAATTGGATTGGCCTTTCGGGAGGTCAGTAAACGGGTGTCCGCGTTGGTGCTGCCGTCCGGCGAGCTGCAGTGGATGGACGAGTGTGTTTTCGCGCCGAAGCGTCCCACACTCTTGGACGCTCCCGGATCGGCTGGAGCCTCTCCCTACCCGTGGACTGCATTCCCCTCTTCAACCCTTCAGCTCTTCAACCTTTCTACCCGCCCCCGCCCGTTCCCCTCCGCGAATCCGTGCTTTATCCCACCGGCCGACTGGCGTAGACCGCGCCGGTGAAACGGAGTTTATCTTTTCTTCTTCTCCTCATGCTGGCCGCGGGCTGCGCGTCGGCGCCGCGCAATTCCGCGGGCCTGATGTCGGTGCCGAAAATCACCGCCTTGGAAACCGACGTCGCCTTCGCCCGCCTGGCGCACCAGGTCCCACCGGGTGAAGCGTTCGCGCGGTACACCGATCCACGTTCCGTGGAGTTGGTGCCCGACGGTCCGCCCGTGGTGGGAACGGACGCCATCCGGGCCGGGTTGGTGGGGCTTCCCGCCGGCGCGTTCGAATGGCAGCCGCAGGGCGGAGAGACCGCCCGCAGCGGGGATATGGCGTGGACCTGGGGAACCTATGTCCTGCACGGACCGAACGGTGATGTGACGGGCAAATACGTCAGCATCTGGCACCTGCGCCCGGACGGAAACTGGACGCTGGCGGTGGACATCGGAAACCAAGTGGCACCGCCGCCCCCGCCGGCCGCCGCACCTGCGGCCCAATGACTCAGTCCAGTCCGCAGGCTTTCTTCGCGCGCGCCAGCGTGGCCCGGGCAATCGGAGTGGCCTTGGCCGCGCCCTCGGCGAGAATCCGGTGGACCGCTTCCGGATTCGCGGCGAGTTCGGCGCGCCGGGCCCGGTAGGGTGCGAAGTAGTTCCAGAAACATTCGAAGAACGCCTTCTTCAAGCTGCCGTAGCCGTAGCCGCCGGCGCGGAGCAACGCCTCTTGGTTGGCGCCCTCGGTTGCATTGAGGAGTTTGAACAACTGGACGACGACGTTGTGATCGGCATCGGGCTTGGGTTCTTCCGGCGTCCGGCTGTCCATGACGATCGACATGATCTTCTTGCGGGTCGCCTTCTCCTCGCCGAAGAGCTCGATGGTGTTGTTGTAGCTCTTGCTCATCTTCTGGCCGTCGAGTCCGGGAACCACGGCCACCGATTCCTGGATCCGCGGCTCGGGGATGACGAAGGTTTCTCCGTAGAGATGATTGAACTTCAGCGCGATGTCGCGGGTGACTTCAAGATGCTGCTTCTGGTCCTTGCCGACTGGCACGATGTTGGAGTCGTAGAGCAGAATGTCGGCGGCCATCAGGACGGGGTAGGCGAACAGCCCGTGGTTGACCGAGCCGACCTCCCCGCCGAGTTTGGCCACCTTGTCCTTGAAGCTGTGGCAGCGTTCCAGCAGGCCCATGGGCGTAATGGTCGTGAGCAGCCAGGCCAGTTCGGTGTGTTCCGGCACGTCTGATTGCCTCCAGAGTACGGCCTTGGCCGGATCGAGACCGCAGGCCAGCCAATCGAGCGCGACATCAAAGGTGTAGCGCCGGCGGAGTTCAGGGTCCGTCAGCGAGGTCATCGAATGATAGTTGGCGATGAAATAGAAGGCTTCGCCCTGATTCTGCAGTTGGATGCCGGGCAGCATGGCGCCGAAATAATTGCCCAGATGCAGGGCACCGCTTGGCTGAATGCCGGTCAGAATTCGCATCGGCAAAGCCTGCCGGTGAACGCACGCCGGCGCAACCGGCGGCTGAAAATCGGGGTGAGTCTTGTTTTGAAGAGAGAGCAGCCCCTGAGGCGAGTTCGTGACTGGAGAGCAACCAGGCTTGCAGGCCTTGTTCACGAACACCGTCCGTATCGAATCGAGCGTGGAATTGAAGAACCAGGGTGGCTACGGTCGTCAGAGTCCGTCGCCACTCACGCACCATGAACCTGCACCGAATCCGCCTGACCCTGGCGTTCCTGCTTTGTGCGGGCGCGGGCGGGATTTGGCGGAGCGCGGTCGCGGCGGCCGAAAGTGTGGTCACGAACGTTCCACCGCACTGGGCGTTTCAGCCGTTGCGGTCGATTTCCCCGCCGGTCGTCGCCGATGCCGGCTGGGCCCGCACGATTCCGGACCGTTTCATTCTTGCCGCCCTGCAATCGCACGGGCTCAAGCCATCACCCGTGGCGGATCCCCGAGCCTTGCTGCGTCGGCTGAGTTTCGATCTTCGCGGGCTGCCGCCGACGCCTGCGGAACTCGCGGAGTTTCTCGCCGATCCATCGCCGGATGCCTGGAACCGGTGGATCGAACGTTTTCTGGCCGAACCGGCCTATGGCGAACGCTGGGGACGCCATTGGCTGGATGTCGCGGGTTACGCAGATTCCAACGGCTATTTCAATGCCGATTCCGACCGGCCGCTCGCCTGGAAATATCGCGATTACGTCATCCGCTCGATTCAGGAGAACAAGCCGTTTGATCGTTTCATCCAGGAACAGATCGCCGGCGACGAACTGGCGGGATTTGTCCGCGAGGGTGATGTTAAACCCGGTTCCGAGGATCTGTTGGTGGCCACGCATTTTCTACGGAATCCACCCGATGGCACCGGCGAGAGTGACGGGAATCCACTGGAGCTGAAGGTCGATCGTTACACCGTTTTGGAAGGCTGTGTTCAACTGGTCGGGAACGCCTTTTTGGGACTCACGCTTCAGTGCGCACGGTGCCACGACCACAAATTCGAGCCGGTCCGGCAGACCGAATACTACGCCCTGCAGGCGATCCTGCGGCCGGCGCTGGATCCAGTGGAGTGGATCAAACCGCAGGCCCGGACGGTGGGGCTGGCGAGTCGTGCCGAGCGGACTGCCCGCACCGAAGCAATTGCTGCCTTCGAACGTGAAGTCAAAACCCTGGAGTCAGCCATCGCCGCAGTGCAGGTACCTTTCCGTCGACGGTGGCTGGAAGAGGCCTTGACCCGTGAAACCGGGGTCGATTCCAAGGCCGTATTGCAGGCCTTCGATACGCCCGAAGCCCAGCGGTCCGAGGCAATGAAGTCGCTGCTCAAAGCCCGTACCAAAGGGATTGTTGTGGAGGAGATCGTCCTCTCCCGACGGTTTCCCGACTTGAAGGCGGCGTTGATGCCCCTTCGCGAGTCGTTGCAGCGACGGGCTGCGATGCGTCCGTCGCCGGTCGAACAGGTTTCGCTGCTCAGCGAGCCGTCATCCACTCCGCCGGTTCACCATCTTTTGATTCGCGGCAATCATGCCAGCGAAGGAGTGGAAGTGGGCCCGGGAATTCCGATGAGCCTCGGCGCGCCCGCGGCCGAGTTCGCCGGCGGGGTGCCGACGTCGGGTCGACGGCTGGCGTTGGCCCGCTGGTTGACCGATTCCCGTCATCCGCTGGTCGCGCGGGTGTGGGTGAACCGGGTCTGGAAGCTGCACTTTGGGGAAGGCCTGGTGACCACCGCCGACAACCTTGGCCGGAGCGGCGCGGTTCCGTCCCATCCCGAACTGCTCGACTGGCTCGCAGTGGACTTCATCCGTTCGGGCTGGAGCCTCAAACATCTCCATCGGCTGGTGCTCAATTCCGCCGTCTGGCGGCAATCCTCGCGCCTCGATAGTCGATCGACCGAAGAACTCGCGGAGGTGGAGCGCGCCCGGCTGGTGGATGGTGCCAATCGTTGGCTGTGGCACTATCCGATCCGGCGTCTCGATGCGGAAAGCCTCCGGGATTCGATGCTCGCGGCGAGCGGTGAACTCGATGTCCGGTTGGGTGGTGCGTACACGCCGATCCAGGTCGACGCGGCAGGCCAGATCATCATCGACGAATCCGCCCCGGGAGCCCGCCGCCGATCTCTGTATCTTCAGCAACGGCGGACCCAGCCGATCCATTTCCTGGAAGTGTTCGATGGTCCCCAGCCCAATCCCGTCTGCATCCAACGCAATCCTTCCACTGTGGCTCTGCAATCGCTCTCGTTGTTGAATTCTGAATTCGCCCGCAACCGCGCCCGTGCGATGGCCCGGCGTCTCGTGGGTCCAGGCGGTGCCCCGATGGACGGCGCGGTTCGGACCGCCTTCGAACTGGCCATCGGTCGCCCGCCGACGCCGGCCGAATCCGAAGCGTCGACGGCATTCCTGCGCTCGCAAGCGCAGGTGTATGCCGGTGCCACCGACGCCGGAATTCGGGTCTGGAGTGATTTCTGCCAGATGCTCCTGGCGGGCAACGCGGCCGTGTATGTTGAATAATTCCCCCTTTGCCCTGAATCGTCGCGCCTTCCTGCGGACTTCCGCCGGCGGACTGGGGTCGCTCGCGCTTTCGCACCTTCTCGCCGCGGAGGGCCTTCCCGGCGGTGTCGGGCGTAATCCACTCGCACCGCACGCCCCGCTGAATCGGTCGCGGGCCAAATCGGTCATCTGCCTGTTCCAGCACGGCGGTCCGAGCCAGATGGACCTGTTTGATCCGAAGCCGGAATTGAACAAACGCGACGGGCAGGGGTATCCCGGCGATCTCGAGATCCACTTCGACAAACAGGCGGGAAAACTCCTGCGCTCGCCGTTCCAATTCCGCCGCTACGGCCAGTGCGGGATGGAGCTTTCAGAATTGCTGCCCCACACCGGTTCGATCTGCGACGAGATCACACTGGTCCGTTCGATGAAGACGGATTCGGTGGATCACGAATCCGCGCTCCGGCTCATCCACAGCGGCAAATTCCAGGCGGGCCGGCCCACCCTTGGGGCCTGGGTGCTCTATGGTCTTGGCACCGAGCGGCAGGATCTTCCGGCCTATGTGGTGTTGTCGGACCCGGGCGGACTTCCGGTCGATGGCATCCGCAATTGGACCTCCGGGTGGCTGCCGGCCGAGTATCAGGGAACGCAGCTTCGCAGCGAAGGCACCCCGGTCTTTGATCTGGCCCCGCCGGGCGAGGTCTCCGCGGAGGCCCGTGCGGGGCAATTGCGATTGCTCGAAACCCTCAATCGGAACCATCTCGAACGGCATCCGGGTCACGGCGAATTGATGGCGCGCATCACCAATTTCGAAATCGCCGCCCGGATGCAGACTTCCGTCGGCGAGGTACTCGACCTTGGGAGTGAACCTGAATCGGTTCGCCGCATGTACGGATTGGATCATGCCGACAAAGCCACCGTCAACTACGCCCGCCGCTGCCTGATGGCCCGTCGCCTCGTGGAACGCGGCGTGCGATTTGTGCAGGTGTATCTCAGTGGTCAACCGTGGGATACCCACGACAAGAACGCCGACCGCCTGAAGGATCTATGCCGGATGACCGATCAACCCGGCGCGGCGCTGGTGCAGGATCTCCGGCAACGCGGGTTGCTCGATGACACCATCGTTCTATGGAGCGGCGAGTTCGGCCGGTTGCCCGTGTCACAAGGCAAAGATGGCCGCGATCACAACCGGCACGGGTTCTCGTTGTGGATGGCCGGCGGCGGATTCCGCAAGGGTTACGTGCACGGCGCGACCGATGATTTTGGCTATCGTTCCGTGGATCAGGTGGTCCGGGTTTATGATCTCCACGCCACCTTGCTGAAGTCGCTCGGATTGGATCATGTGAAGCTGACCTATCCCCACGAAGGCCGCGACGACAGCCTGACCGACGTCTCGGTCACGCAGGCTCAAGTCATCGACGACCTCCTCGCGTAACTCGAAGTTCAAGGTTCAAAGGTCAAAGGCAAAAGTCCCAGACCCCAGACCCAATTCCGGCTTCTGGCTCGCATTTTGTTCAGGGCCATCCGACGTTTGCGGCGTACCCATGAGCTCTCGTTGTCCAATCGCCCTTTGGTTGGGAGTGATGTTGATATTTCTGAAGCCGCCTTGCGGTCGGGCCGGCGTGATCACGCTGCGGACCAATGACCTGATCGGTCTGGTCGGAGGCTCGACGTGGGTCGCCGAGAACGAATCGGGTGTTTTGGAAACGGCCTTGAAGCTCGCGTATCCGGCGCATGCGTTGCGGATCCGGAACTTGGCCAAGGAGGGTGACACCGTGTACGCCCAACCGCGGGAAGTGAACTATCCGACCCTTCCCGAGCAGGTGTCCAAGGTCGGAGCGACGGTGGTGTTTGTTCAGTTCGGCCAGACCGAGGCGCTGGAGGGCGCGGCGAGATTGACCGACTTCAAACAAAACTACGGGAAGCTGCTGGAAACGCTGAGCCGCATCACACCTCGCATCGTCCTGATCACGCCGCCAGCGTTTGAAAGGGCCCCGCCGCCGCTCCCGGATCTGGAGCTTCGCAATCCGGTCCTGGAGCAATACGTGCGCGTCATCCGTGAGCTGGCCCGGGTCAGAAATCTCCCGTTGATCGACGAGTTCGCCGCGGTTCCCAATTTTGGCGGCTCGACTCACCGCCGCACTCTGGACGGACTTCAGCTCACCGCGGCCGGAGCGGCCCATGCGGCAGCGGTCGTGGTGCGGGCCTTGGGATTCGAATCCCTGGCGGCATCGGTTGAACTGGACGAGGGCGGCGTGCTGGGTGCTGGACCGGCTCGAAAACTGCGGGCGGCGGTGATCGAAAAGGATCGCCTCTGGTTTGAATTTGTCCGGCCGACCAACTGGGCTTTTCTCGGCGGGGATCGCACCGATCAACTCAGCAGCCGGGATCATCGCGATCCGAAGGTTCGCTGGTTCCCGAAGGAAATGGAGCAGTTCCAACCACTGATCGCCGAAGCTGACCGCGGAATCGATTCCCTCGCCAGAGAGGCCGCCACCACTTCGCTTCGATGAACCTTTTCCGATCCATTTTCGCAACGGTCGTCACTGCTGCTGTGGTTTGCGGCGCGTTGTCCGCGCAGGACGTCGATCCGCACGATCCCGAAACCGAACGGGCTTCGTTCCGGGTCGCACCGGGATTTGAGGTCAACCTGTTCGCGTCCGAACGCGACGGCGTCATCAAGCCGATCCAGATCCGGTTCGATCCGGATGGCCGCCTGTGGGTGGTGGGCAGCACCGTGTATCCGCAGATCCATCCCGGCCAGCCGGCTGAGGACAAAGTCATTGTATTGGAGGATCGGGACGGCGATGGGCGCGCGGATCGATCGACGGTGTTTGCCGATGGCCTGATGATCCCGAGCGGCATCGAATGGGGTCATGGCGGCATCTACGTCGGCAGCGGAACGGAGCTGTTGCACCTGCGTGACATCGGTGGCTACGGCCGGGCGGTTGAGCGGACGGTGGTCTTCCGCGGATTTGGAACGGGCGACACGCATCAAACGATCAATTCGTTCAGTTGGGGTCCGTCTGGCGAGCTACTGTTTTCGCAGGGTTTGCACGCCGAGTCGCGGGTCGAAACACCGTGGGGACTCGAACAGCTTGTGCACGCCGGGGTGTGGCGACTGTGGCCGCTGCAGCGGCGGCTCGATGCCTTCTGGAGCGGGGCGATGGGGGCTCACAATCCGTTCGGCAACGTCTTCGATCGTTGGGGACAGCCCTTCGTTTTCGCCGGCAACGGCCACGGGGTCTATCACCTGACCCAGGCGATGATCCGGACCGATCATTTCCTGGAACAACGATCGATCTGGAATCAGGGCCGCAAATTTGGCGGCGGAGATGTCGTCGACAACTCGCACTGGCCGGCGGCGGATCGCGATCAGATCATCACCGGTGGCTATCTGCAGAACACGGTCGAGCGGTTTCGCATGACCAACGACGGGGCCACGTTCAAGGCCGAACGCCTCGCTCCGTTGATCGAGTCGACGAACACTGCCTTCCGCATCGTCGATGCCCGTTTTGGCCCCGACGGCGCGCTGTACTTGTGCGATTGGTACAACCCGGTGATTGGCCACTACCAGGCTAGCTTCCGGCACCCGGATCGTGATCACGGCCATGGCCGCATCTGGCGGGTGACCGCCGTGGGTCGGCCCAAGGTGGCCTGGAGAAAGATGCTCGCCCTCTCGACGGCTCAACTGTTGGAGGAACTGGTTTCACCGGAGCGTTGGAACCGGCAGATGGCGCAGCGGGAACTCGCCGATCGTCCGTCCGCCGCGGTCGTCCCGGCGCTGGCGGCCTGGTTGTCGCGGCCGCGGTCCTCCGATTCGGAGCACGACGCCTGCCTGTTCGCTGCGCTGGGCGTTTCAGCGGCGCTGGAGTGTGTCGACCCGGACCTGCTCTCCCGCACGGCAAAGGCGACAACCCCCGAAGTGCGCGCATTCGCGGCGCATGTCGCCGGACATTGGGCGGATCGTCTCTCGCGTCCGTTGGAGATTCTGGGTCGACTCGCGGCGGATCCGAATCCGCGCGTCCGGCTCGAAGCGGTGGTGGCGTGCAGTTATGTTCCGGATCCACGCGCCGTCGAAACGGCGGCGATCGTGGCTGATCGTCCGTTGGAACCGGCGATTGAGTATGCTTTCACTCAATGCGTGCAGGCCCTAAAGCCGCAGTGGCAAACGCTGCGACAGAAGGGAGAACTCAGCTTCGGCGGCCGTGCCGAACGTTTGAACGCCTTCTCACGGGCCGAAGGTGGCCTCGATTCGGCTCAGTTTGCCGCGGGTCGTCTTCGCCGGATTGCCGAGGTGGCATTGGATGAAGCCACGCTGTGGAAACAGGTGGAAACCATCACCGACAGCGGCGGCGCCGCGGAACTGGCGGCCCTTCTTCCGGTGCGCAGCTTTACCATTGGTACCCATTATCTAGCCTCGTTGCATGGGGCTGCACTGGCGCGTGCGGTGTCGGTCAGTCGTGCCCGGGAAATCCGGCCGACACCGGCGCAGATGACTGGCCTTGGTCCATTGCTGGAAAACACCAATCCGGTCGTGCAGGGATGGGCTGCGGCCCTGGCGGGCGTCTGGCGGGCCGAAACGTTTCGACCACGGGTGGAGGCGTTGGCGACGGGAACCATCGTTCAGGAATCGGTGCGACAACTCGCGTTGACCGGGATCGCCGGATTCACCGATGCCGCTGCAAATCGGGTGCTGGAGGAGGTTGCCACCCATGGCGCAACGCCGGCGGCCCGGGCCGATGCAGTCGCGGCCTGGGTACGATTGGATGCTGGTCGGGCCGCGCCCGTCGCCGCATCCCTGATGGCCACTCCACTGGATGACCGGTCGGTTCGAGGAATGGTGGAAGCCTTTCTTCAACAGAATGACGGTGTCGCTGCATTAACGGCTGCCGTGTCGGAGCGGGCGCCCGCTCCGGATCCGGCGAAAATCGCGCTGCGAGTGCTGGCGTCCACCGGGCGTCGCGATCCGGCGTTGGCCGCGGTGCTCACCCGCGCAGCTGGACTGAACCGCGAACCGCAGCCGTTCGATGCCGCCGGACTGGCGGCGTTCCTCGCCGAGGTTCGTACCCGAGGTGATGCGTCCGCGGGAGCCGCGGTGTTCCTACGGGCGGAACTCAGTTGCACCACGTGCCACAGCGTGGACGGAACACCGGGCAAAATCGGGCCGGACCTGAGTGCGCTGGGAACCGCCCAAACCCTTGATTTCATTGCCGGTGCGATTCTCGAACCGCAACGCGAGGTGAAAGAGGGATTTATGGCCCACGAATTCGTCACCCGCGACGGCGACACCTTCCAAGGCTATCTGAGGACCGAGTCTGCGGATGAAGTCGTTCTTCTCGATCACCTCACGCAGCAGACGGTTCATCTGCGCAAGGACCGGATTGCGTCACGTCGCCAACTCGGAAGCCTGATGCCGTCCGGACTCACCGGCATGCTGACACGAACGGAATTCCGGGATCTCGTTCGCTACCTTTCCGAACTGGGCCGAAAGCCACGGATTTGACGGCCGGGGTTTCCGTCCGCAACCTGCGAGACATGGCGAAACCGATCCTCGCAGTGCTGTTGCTCGTGATGCTGGACTGCATCCGCGGCATCGCCAATCCGGCGCTCGATCCCGGTCCACCCATCCCTGCGCCGGCCCGATTGCGGTTCGAAGTGTCCATCGATCCTTCATCTGCGAAAGGACCGCTGGAAGGCCGGCTGTTTGTGGTTCTCGGTGCACCGTCCTCTGGCGAGCCTCGGCACGAAATTGGTGCCACGGGTATGAAGGCGGCCCCGGTTCTCGCACGGGATGTCACCGCGTTTGGTGGTAGCGCCGTTGCCGTCCTCGATCACTCCAGCGCGCTCTTTCCACTCCGAACCCTCGGTGAGTTGGCACCCGGCGACTATCAAGTGCAGGCGGTGCTGGCCACCAATCGTGACCTGCTCCTGGTGGACGCCCCCGGGAATCTCTTTTCCAAACCGGTCCAGCTTCACCTCGAACCCGGACAACGGAAGCCCGTCCGATTGAAACTCGATCAGCGGGTACCGGACGAAACACTTCCGCCCGACGGTGACCTGACCCGTTTCATCAAGTTTCGCTCGGAAGTATTGTCGCGATTCTGGGGGCGTCCGATGTATCTGCGGGCTGGAATAATCCTGCCGGCGGGTTGGGATTCGGAACCGACCCGGCGGTATCCGCTGTTGGTTCGGATCGGAGGCTTCGGGACCCGTTACGACACCGTAACCAAAATGATGAAGGACGAATCGGCGTTTCGAACGAACTGGCTGGCCGCCGACACAAAACGATTCGTGGTCCTCCAGGTCGACGGGGCGGGTCCGCTGGGTGATCCGTACCAGGTGGATTCGGCCAATCATGGGCCTTATGGAACCGCGCTGGTGGAAGAATTGATTCCCCATGTCGAGGCTGCCTACCGCTGCATCGGACAGCCACACGCCCGGTTCACCGCCGGTGGATCGACCGGTGGCTGGGTGTCGCTGGCGTTGCAGGTGTTTTATCCGGACTACTTCGGTGGCTGCTGGAGCGGGTTTCCTGATCCGCTTGATTTCCGGGCGGTGCAGTTGGTGAACCTGTATGAGGACCGGAATGCATTCGTGAATGGCGACGGTTTCGAACGGCCCTGCGCGCGGCAGTTGAACGGGGACACCGAATTCACCATGCGGCACGAAACCCAGGAGGAGAACGTCATCGGGCGTGGTGATCGCTACACCTTGTCTGGCGGACAATGGGGTTCGTGGAATGCCACCTACAGTCAGCGGGGAAAAGACGGACTGCCGCTGCCGATCTGGGATTCGCGCACCGGAGTCATCGACAAGACGGTGGCGGAACATTGGAGGCAATTCGATCTGCGCCAGATCCTCGCCGATCACTGGCCGGAGCTGGGACCGAAGCTGCACGGAAAGATCCATGTCTGGGTGGGAGATGCCGACAACTACTTCCTCGACGGCGGCGTGCGCCTGTTTGATGACTTCCTGAAATCAGCCCAACCGCCGGCGGATGCCGTGATTGAATTTGCGGCCCAGAAACGTCACGGCTGGCAGCCCAGGACCTTTGTGGAACGCCTGGCGGAAATGCAGGCGGCAGTCGATGCCAACGCGCAGAAGAAGGTGCAAGCCGGAACCGACTATCTCCGCGCGCGGTACGGTCACAGTGTCAATTGTCCCCTCTGCAAGGTGTCCCGATGATCGCGATTCCAGGTCGCGAGCGGTGCCAGTCGATGCTCGGTGTTTTGTCGGCGGCGGGATTTCTCCTGCTGATTCTTCTGCCGGCCGTGGGAGCGGATCCCGTTGCCTACGCGATCATGCCCGGGAGCATCACGACGGATGACTGCCTGATTTGTGGACGGCCCACCATCCCTGAACCCACCACGGGCCGTTTTCAATTGCGGTTGGTCGACCAAACTTTTCCGAACACGATCTACGCCATCGAAGGATTGGTCTTCGACAGTTTCTTGGGCGACACCGTGCGTCATCACGGAACGGGGAGTGGAACTCTCGTTTTGGGCGGCGATTTCACGGTCACCCAAACGGTGACCCTGGATCTGCAGGTGGACGATGGAACCGGATCGAAGGCGGTCCTGACGACCAACGTGTTCAGTTTCGGGACGAAGCAACCCAACTTCGTCTTCCAGGTGGCGCAGAGCAACGGAACGCTTGTTCACACCTTTTCGGCGAATTGGACCACCGAGCCGGTTCTTCCGGCTGCTTGGCGGTGGGTTTCCGTCAGCGCCACCGAAGGCGTGATCGCCTGGCCGGCATCGCTTGGTGCGGCAACGGTACAGCGTCGCCCGTTGGGCGGGGTCGCGGCGCTGTGGAGCGAAGTAGCCGTCACTATTGTGGAGAAGGGCCCTGTCGAGTTTCGCGCCAGCGTTCCATTGGATGGAGCGGGCGGTCTGTTCCGCCTCCATTGGAGTGGCCAATAGTGCCGGAAGAGTCTCTACCCGCCGGCATCTCCCCCTCAGCTCTTAATCTTAATCATCCTCTTAATCGTTCTCTCCAGCGGTCAATGACCCGTTTGTGATCCGCTGTTCCAGGGTAGAGTGACGGATTTGAGTCGCACACGGCTCGCGATTGAATGGGGCACGGGTGGAACCAAGCCCTCCAAACAGGTACCACGCCCCGCGTGGTTCGTTCGGGTCAACTCCCGATCGGCCGCAACCGGCGCAATTCCTTCGGCCGGACGATTCCCTGCGGGGTGATGATGCCGGTGATCAATTCCGGCGGCGTCACATCGAAGCCCGGATTCCGCGCCGTACTGGTCGGATTCGCAATCCGCACATAAACCCGCTCGGTCTCCTTTTCCCTTTTTCCATTGGCCCTTTGCCTTTCCACAACTCCCCACGCTCCGAGCACCTCGTCCCCGGAACGTTCCTCGATCGGAATGTCGCGGCCGGACTTTAGGTTCCAGTCGATGGTGGATTCCGGAATGGCCACGTAGAAGGGGATCTTGTGCCGATGAGCGAGCACGGCCTTGGTGTAAGTCCCGATCTTGTTGGCGACCTCTCCGGTGCGTCCGAGGACGCGATCGCTGCCGACGATGACGAGATCGATTTCGCCGCGTTGCATCAGGAAGCCGGCGGCGTTGTCAGCGATGATGTCGTGAGAGATTCCTTGCTGCGACAATTCCCAGGCGGTGAGCGATGCGCCCTGGCAGCGCGGTCGGGTCTCGTCGCAGAACACGTGGAATGAACGACCCTGCGCCTGTGCGGCGTAGAGCGGTGCCGTGGCGGTGCCGGTGTCCACGAACGCCAGCCAGCCGGCGTTGCAATGGGTCAACACCCGCATTCCTTCCGTGATCAACGGCGCACCGTGAAGACCGATGGCGCGGCAATGTTCGACATCTTCGTCGGCAAACGACCGGGCGGCGGTGACGGCGAGGTCCTGTTGCTCGCGAACCGTCTTTCCCGCCCGCATCGCCCGGAGCACGTCGTTCATCGCGTTGATAGGATCCACCGCGGTTGGACGCGCTTCCTTCAACGTTTCGTACACCGCCGCGATGTGGAGCTGGAAGCGGTCCAGGTTGTTTCCGCGGAATTCCCGGGCACCCTGGGCCAGACCATAGGCGGCGGTGGCGCCGATCGCACCGGCGCCGCGGACGATCATGTCGGTGATGGCGCGGGCGGTGTCGCGATGAGTGCGGGTGGCGACCTGCTCGAAGCGATGGGGAAGCAGGCGCTGTTCGATGAGCAACACCGCGTTCTTGCGGGCGTCAAACTCCACCGTGCGAAAAGGGCGGGCACGACCGCGGACGATTACGTTCACGCGGGAAGACTAGAACGAGGGGGGGGAGGGCAAAATTAAAAAGGAAAAAGGAAAATGGGCGGGTTGAAGAGTTGAAGAGTTGAAGCGTGAAGGGTTGACGGGGAGGGCGAAGGGGCAGAATTAAAAAGGCAAAATGAAAAATGAAAACGGCTCGACTGCGGATTTGTTGTCGGAAATCAGGTTGGGCGGGTGTTACTGGGTGACGATTCCATGAAGGATATTTCGGATCATGAACTGTTGAAGCGGTATGCCACCACGGGCGCCGAGGAGCCGTTCGCCGAGTTGGTGCGGCGGCATCTGAATTTGGTCTGGGGCGCGGCGAAGCGGGTGAGCGGGAATGCGGAACTGGCCCGGGACGTGGCCCAGATCGTGTTCACCGATCTGGCCCGGAAAGCCGCGCAACTGCCGTCGAGCACCGTTCTGGAGGGATGGCTGTACCGGGCGGCGTGCCTCTCAGCCTCGAAACAAATCCGTAGTGAAATTCGGCGCGGTCAATGGGAGCAGCTCGCCATGCACGATCAACAACTCCATTCACCCTCCGCGGACGAGGTGAAGGCGGTGGAAGCGCTTCAGTCGATGTTGGACGCGGCGCTCGCGGAATTGAGCGAATCCGACCGGGACGCCGTGGTGGTGCGGTTTCTGGCCGGCCGCAGTTTCGCCGAAGTGGGGAGGATTCTGGGCACCAACGACGATGCAGCGCAGAAGCGCGTGCAACGGGCTCTGGAACGGCTCCGGGAATCGTTCCGAAAACGGGGCGTGCCGATTGGCGGCGGACTGGTGGCGGCGGCATTGGTGTCCGCCGGAACCCAGGCGGCACCGGCCGGTCTGACTGCGATTGTGACTTCGGCCGCGCTCTCGGGCGCGGCAACGGCGGGGTGGGGGACGGTTTCAATCATTACACTTATGAAATCCAAGATAGCGGTCGGAATTCTCGGCGGTGCGGTTGTGGCCACTGCGTTCGTCTGGCAACAACGCAACGTCGACCGGATCGGCGAGGAAAACTCGGCGCTGCGCCGGCAGGTCGCCGGTTTGGCGGCCGAGGTGGAGAGTCGAAAGACGTCACCGGCTGCTGCTGCCGATGGAGAACTTGCGCGGCTCCGGGACGAGCACGCCGAATTGCTCCGGTTGCGGGGCGAAATCGCGCGGTTGCGTCCGGCGGGCGAAACGGATCTGGCGAAACGATTGCAATCAGCAGAAGCGCGCGCGAAGCAGGCACAGACCAAGGCGGATTACCTGGAGTCTTTTGCGAGGTTCAGCGCGCATCAGGGCAGTGTCATCAATGCCTCGAAGATTCTCGGCCTCGCGGCGCGGATTTTCGCAACGGATCATCAGGATCGGTTTCCGACGACGTTCGACGAAATGAAAAATGAAATGGGTCTGAGCGCCGAGGGATTACTCCCAGGTCGAATATCGCCAGATTTGTTTGAGTTCTATGCACACGATCGAGTGGTAACCTTGGAGGAGCCGGAATTGATCTTCTTTCGGGAAAAATCCCCACGGCAAACACCGGACGGTGAGTTTGAACGGATCTATTGTCTGGTGGATGGTTCGGTTCAAAACGTTCCCTCACCGAAGGGGGACTTCAGCGAGTTCGAAAAGGGACGCAAGGCCACCGCTGCCAACGCGCCGAAGAAACCGTGAGACCGGAGCGATTCAAAAGCAGCACAGAGGACACCGATTTCACGAATGTTCACGGATTCATTGATGGAGACGGAATGGACAGAATGAACGGAATGAGTCGGATCGGATTGGTTCATCTGGAATCGGTGACCCTTTGCCCGGCTGTTTCGGATTGCCGAGTGGAGATGGAATGGCCTTCACCGGTTGGATCCGCTCCCGGTTCCGAAGAACCGATCGGATTCCATCCATTCAGTTCATCCCGTCTGAATCTCTTCTTCTGGACTGAATCGGTGTCGATTCGTCGGTATGGCGTTGCGCTGCAGTCGAAGCTGATCAGCCCTGTCCGCGGAAATAGGCGATCGTGCTCTGGAGCCCTTCGGCCAGCGTCACCTTCGGTTCCCAGTCCAGCAGTTTTCGGGCGCGGGTGATGTCGGGACGGCGTTGCTTGGGATCGTCCTGTGGCAGCGGTTTGTGGACGATTTTGGAACGGGAACCGGTGGCGGCGATGATCTCCTGCGCGAACTGGAGCATGGTGAGTTCGTGCGGATTGCCGATGTTCACCGGGTCGCTGGTGTCGCTCATCATCAGGCGGTAGATGCCTTCGATGAGATCCGAGTAGTAGCAGAAGCTGCGGGTCTGTTTGCCGTCGCCGAAGATGGTGATGGGCTTGTTGGAAAGCGCCTGGCTGATGAAGGCGGGCACTACCCGGCCGTCGTTTTTGCGCATCCGGGGTCCGTAGGTGTTGAAGATGCGGACGAAGTGACTCCCGTCAGATCAAATGCAAGAATCTTACATTTGTGTTCTTCGATCAGCTTAAACAACTGATCGCGATAGGCTGCAATACATACCTCATCGGGCACATCCTGGCCTCCAAATCCGACAACGGTCAATTCGCCGGTCTGATAGATCTTAAGGACATTGGGATCCTTCAAGTCACTCATTTTCAGCGCCGAATCGCCGATTGCGGATTCATGGTCGTCGTGAATGCTGTCGCTCATCGTGAGGATCCTCGATCCGATTAAATGGCAATATTCAAAAAGTTTTGCGAAACATCGCTGACTATACCGACAGCCATCGTCGTTCGCCAGATGATACTGATCAAAAAACTGCCCGAAAACCAAACAGACTGAAGGCTACTTTCCATTATCCTGTGGGTAAACGAGCAAACGATCATGCGCCAGAAGGATCAGATCGGCCAAACCGTCACCGGTCACGTCTGTAATGAGTGCTTCACGGGGCTCCGCGTCTTTCGTGTCGTCGTCGTTTCGAAATGACTTCTGTTCGTAAATCTTGAAATAAAGGGCGTGTTTCAAACCGGTCTCGGGCCGATACTGGATAATTTCAATAAAATGGCTGCGCGTATCGGTCATCGCCAGATCGACGTGGCCATCGCCATT
>CAIVQB010000076.1 GCA_903907925.1 uncultured Verrucomicrobiota bacterium | reverse complement strand
TGAGCTCCTGGTCGTCCTTCTTCATCGCCTTCAACATGCGCCGCATGCTGGAGGTCATGTAGCGGTCGGAATCGACGATCACGGCCGGACTGTCGACGAGGCGTTGTGACGAGCGGACTTCGCCGACCCGGTCGCCGAGGGATTCCTTGAGCCAGGCGGACAGCGCTTTCGCCGCTTCCTCGCTGAGGGCGCCGTCCTTCTTGGGATCGGTCAGGTTCAGTTCGGCTTTTTCCGCGGGCTTCAGAGTCCTTCCGTCGAACTGGTGCAGATGCTCCATGACGAATTCATCCCAATCGTCGTACAGGAACATCACCTCAAACTTGCGTTCACGGAACACCTCGAAATACGGGCTGCTCTGGGCCGCCTCGCGATTCGGAGCCATCAGGCAATAGATCTCCTTCTGCTCCTCCGGCATCCGCTTCACGTAGTCGGTGAACGAGGTGAGCTTACCCTTCTCGGTAGCGGACGACTCGTAGCGGATCAGTTTGCCGAGCGATTCGCGGTGGCTGAAATCGGTGACAATGCCTTCCTTCAGAAACCGTTGATACTCGGCGTAGAACTTGTTGTAGGTCTCCGGTTCCTTCTCGGATTGTTCATCCAGGAACTTCAGGAAGCGCCCGGTCAGGACTTTGTTGAGCTTCTGCAGCAGGGAGGTGTCCTGCATCGTCTCCCGAGAGATGTTGAGCGGCAGATCTTCGCTGTCGACGACGCCCTTCAGAAAACGCAGCCAATCCGGGAACAATCCCTTGGCCTTGGCCTGGATCAGCACCTTTCGGCAGTAGAGGTTCACCTCCGAATCGATCCGGCCCATGCCCATGGTTTCGACGTTCCGGGCGGGCACGAACAGCAGCGACTGGATGGCGATCGGTGCGTCGGCGTTGAAGTGCAGGCGCAGCAGCGGATTGTCGTGGTCGTGGGCGATGAACTGGTAGAACTCGTTGTATTCCTCGTCCTTGATCTCGCTCTTGCTGCGGGTCCAGAGCGCTTGAACGGTGTTAACCTTGGTGCCGTTGAGTTCGATGGGGAAGGGGACGAAACTGGAGTAGCGCTTGATGATCCGTTCCAGGGTTCCGGCCTCGGCGAATTCCTTCGCCTCGTCCTTGAGTTCGAGGGTGATTTTGGTGCCGCGAGGAAGATCGGCGGCCGGGGTGATTTCGTAACCGCCGGTGCCTTCGCTGACCCATTGCCAGCCGGTTTCATTCTCTGCGAACGAACGGCTCAGAACGGTGACCCGCTTGGCAGCCATGAACGCCGAGTAAAATCCCACACCGAACTGGCCGATCAGCCCTACATCCGGCTTCTTGTCCTCGGCGATCTGCTTGAGGAAGGCCTTGGTTCCGGAATGCGCGATGGTGCCAAGGTTGGTGACCAGTTCATCGTGGGTCATCCCGACGCCGGTGTCGGTGAAGGTCAGAATCCCGGCTTTTTCATCCGAGGTCAGCGAAATGCCGGCCGCGATTTCCGGTTGATGGAGGGCCACACCGGAAGCCTGGGTGAAGCGGAGTTTTTCGCAGGCATCGGCGGCGTTGGAGACCAGTTCACGGACGAAGATCTCTTTGTCGGTGTAAAGGGAATGGATGACAATGTTCAGCAACTGCTGAATCTCGGCCTGAAAGGTGTGTTTTTCGCTCGAACTCATAGATCGCCGTAGAAGTAGAAACCAAACGGCAGGTCGTCAAGTTTGCGTCGCAGATCTGTCCGCCCCGTCCAAAACTCAGTTCAACCGCACTTTGGGTGTCCCATCAAGCCGTTTGGAGAGGTCGACGGGATCGCCGACCGACACCTGTAGCGGATTGACCTGGTAGGCCCACACCTCGAAGTAGGAGAGCGTGGCTTCCCCGTAGATTGTGGACAAGGCACCGTCGACGGCATCGAGGCCGTGGGCGACCTTGATCCGGCCGATCCGGGGGACGTTGAACCGCGCGTCAAAATTGAACCAGGAGCCGCCCAGATAGACTTCGAAGTAGGCGTGGAAATCCATCGGCGTTCCCGGATCGGTGAATCCGATGTCGGGCAAATGGCCGGTGACGTACCGCGCGGGCAGGTTGAAGGCCCGGCACAACGCGATGGCGCAATGGGCGAAGTCGCGGCAAACGCCGTAACGCCGTCCGATGATCTCAGACGCCGAAAGATCCGGGCGGCCGGAGGCGAACCGATACTCGATGTTCTTGTGGACCCAGTCGCAGATGGCCTGAACCCGCTGGGGACCGTGAAGAACCTGCCCGAAATGTTGCCAGGCAAAGTCGCGCAACTTGTCGGAATCGCAGTACCGGCTGGGCAGCGTGTAGCGAAGGAGGTCGGTGGGCAGGAAGTTGATCGGTTGCGGAACGATGCCCTGGCCCTGCGGATCGGGCAGGGACGACACGGCGACGATGGCGTCGTGAAAGATTTCGTTGCGCCCGGGCAGGAGCATCGCGCGATGAGTGATGTTCCCGTGGGAATCCTGAAATTCATACGCCGGAAGCCCGAAACCAAAGGTCAGCTTCTCCGAACAGACCATGTGACGCTCATCGAAACGGGGGCGCAGCACGAAGAGAATCGGCGTGGCCACGGGGGCCTCGTAAACCATGCGACAACCGACCCGCACGGTGAGGTTCAAAGGGATGAAATTCATCAGGATCTTTCGAAACAGGTGGAGTCCGGGAACTGGCAATGTGCCTCTGGACTCCGGGTTCTCGACCGCCACATCTTCTGCCTGAAACGCCGGCGAAGCGATCACTTAACCGAAGAGGCCGGCTAAAAATGGGAAAAACGAGGACCGCACGACAAGGGGGTGTTCTCCGTATTGACACGTTCGAGCCCGGTGCTGGGAGGTTTGGCACCGGCTTTTGGTGTTTGCTGTTACCACGGGTTGATTACGCTACCTGCATGCGCTTCCTCTCTAAAATTGTTTTCCATCGGCCGCTCCTCGTTCTGATGGGTCTGACTGGATTCCTGCTTCCCCTTCGATCAACGGCGGCCGAAACCGCCGGTGAGTTTCGGAAGCCTACCATTGATCTCGGCATGTTCGTGAAGGATGCCAATCGCACGGCACGGTTCCTCACGAACGCCATCGGGTTTCGAGAACTTCCCGGATTCTCCGTCGGAGCGGCCATGGGAAAAAAGATCGGACTGGTCGACGAGCAACCTTTCTCGGTCCGCGTCTTTGCGCTCGACGACGTAGATCAGGCGACCCGGATCAAGGTGTTGACCTTTCCAAAGGTGGACGGGAAGCAGCCGGACCAGGCCTATGTCCATTCCATGCTCGGGATGCGCTACCTGACGCTTTACGTGAAGGACATGAATCGCGCATTGGAACGTCTGAAGGCCGCCGGTGTGACCTTGCTGGGCGAAACCCCGTTGGATCTCGGCGGTGGAACGATGCTCGTCGCGGTGAAGGATCCGGACGGCAACTTCTACGAACTCATCGGCCCGCGCGCGAAGTAGTTTTCCCGCTCTCTTGGCTGGAATCAGTGAGACATTCTCTAAGCCGGAACCGCAGTCCGCCGCCGAAGCTGTCCGCAGGCGGCGTCAATGTCTTTGCCGCGTGAGCGTCGGAAATGGGCCACCAATCCACGTGATCGCAACAGTTCGACGAAAGCGTCGGCGACTGTTTCCGGCGAGGGCTCGTAGGCCACGCCGCGCAGGCTCAATCCCGTTGGGTTGTATCGCAGCAGATTGATGTGCAGGCGGCGGGTTCCGACAACGTCGGCGAGCATGCGCGCGTGGTCGGGCGAATCATTCACCCCGGCAAGCAGGCAGTATTGAATCGTCGCCGGACGACTGCGGCGGGCTTGGAATCGGTCAACGGCGGCGAGAATCTCGGAGATGGGATAGCGTTTGCCCACCGGCAGAAGCGACGCCCGGGTGGCGTCGTCGGGCGCGTGAAGAGAGACCGCCAGATTGACGTTCAGGTTCGCGGCACTCAGGGCGTCGATTCCGGGAACGATGCCGACAGTGGACACGGTGATCTGACGCCAGCCGAGCGCCCCCATCGCGTTGTCGGCGATCCGTCGTACGGCGGGGAGAACCGAGTCCAGATTCAACAACGGTTCGCCCATGCCCATGAAGACAATGGTTTGAAGTCTTCGCCCAACGGACTGGGCTTCCTGTTTCAGGGCGAGAAATTGTTCCACGATTTCCCCGGCGGTGAGGTTGCGTTGGAATCCGGTTTTGGTGGTGGCGCAGAAATCGCATCCCATCGCGCATCCGACCTGCGAGGAAATGCAGCCCGCGGCCCGATCGGGTCGGTAGTCGGGCATCAACACGGATTCCACCGTCGCCCCGTCGGCAAGCCGCAGGAGGAGCTTGATCGTGCCATCGGCCGCCACTTGCCGAACTGCGACGGTGGCTGCTGATGAAGTTTCGGTCTGAAGCCGCTCCAGCAGGCTCGCCGGCAGTCGAGCGGCTGTGGAAGTCGGCAGACCGTGACTGGCGTAGAACGATCGCAAGATCCGCTCCGCGTGACCCGGATTGTAGCCCCACGACTCGATTTGCCGAGCCAGGCTTGCCGGATCGAAATCAGCGAGGGCAGTGCTCACCAGGGCAGGGGTTTGCCGTCGCGATAGAATCCGCCGGTCGGACCGTCATCGGGCAGAAGGGCGCCCCACACGATGCATCGGGCGCCGTCGGGAACGGGTCGGGCGCCGAACTTTTCCAATCCCGGATGCGAGGCTACGAACCCCGGGCAAATGACGTTCAGCAGGATGCGTCGTGGCGCCAATTCGCGAGCGAGCTTCACGGTCAACGCGTGCAGCGCGGTTTTCGAGATGCTGTAAATCGGGACGTTTTGAACATGCGCAGCCAGTCCCAGCGTGGTGTCACCGAAGCTTCCGGCGGCGCTGCCCACGTTGACGATGCGCGGGTGCGGACTCTTTTCGAGCAACGGCACGAACGCCTGGATCATGCGCCAGGCACCGAACAGGTTCAGCTCCAGCGCCTGATGAGCGAGCCAAAGATCGGTGGTGAGCGCCTGGGCATCGGCGTCGTAGAACCCGCCAGCGTTGTTGATCAGGACATCGAGTCGGCCGTGGGCGACTTCGATCCGACCGCGCAGTGCGGCAATGCTGGCGTCATCCGTGACGTCGAGGGCATCAGCCACCACGTCGAGGCCTTCCGCGCGCAACGCGTGCGCGTGGGTCTCTGCGGCGGGCAACTGGCGCGCGGTGAGAATGACCCGAAATCCCTCCTGGGCCAGTTGGCGGGCGATTTCACGACCGAGTCCCGTCTCGCGGGACGCTCCGGTGACCAGGGCGAATTTGAGAGCGGGCGTTGGGTTCATGAACCTGGGATGGATGGGGTACGAACCGATGGATCGGCCACGTTGTTTCCGAGACTGCCAACTCGTCCAACGAACGCGATAGGAATGTCGATGGCCGTCGGAATTCAGAACCGGCACCTCGTTAAGGCGGCCGGTAACGGTCGGACACGGCCAGCAAATCCGCTACGGGGCATGGTGATCTGTGACAAGTCGCTTTCACGGGAGAACAATCTCTGTCACGTGTCGGCCCTCTTCTGGCACTTGCAGGGTGAAGATGAATACACTCTTGAACGGTATCGATTCGACGGATCGCCAATTGGTTGAATTGCACCTGGGCGGCGAGCCCACTGCGTTTCGCCGGATTGTGGAGCGTTACCAGGGGATGGTTTGTGGGTTGGCGGTGAGCGCCTGCGGGGATGTGGCGCGCAGTGAGGACCTGGCGCAGGAGGTTTTCGTGATGGCATGGCGGCAAATGCCGAAACTTCATGAGCCGGAAAAACTGCGCGCCTGGTTGGGCGGCATTACGCGAAACCTGATTCAGCGCTCCTTCCGCCAACGGCAGCAAACACCGACGGCGCAGGCCGAGCCACTCTCCCCGGAGACACCCGATGGTTTGGCAACCCCCTGCGAACAGGCGATCACCGCCGATGAATCGGCATTGATGTGGAGCATTCTCACCGGCATTCCGGAGATCTACCGGGAGCCGATGGTTTTGTATTATCGGGAGCAGCATTCAGTGGCCGCGGTGGCTGCGACGCTGGAAGTTTCCGAGGACACCGTGCGGCAACGGTTGGTGCGGGGACGGGCGATGTTGAACGAACGAATCGCAAAAAGAGTTGAGACGGCTTTGGAACGGAGCGCACCGACTACCGCCTTTGCCGGGATGGTGGTGCTGGCGCTTCCGCTCCACCTGTCACCGGCGGTGGTCGCCGGCGCATTGACGGGGGGTGGGACAGCAACCACCCCAGGCGCAATGACAGGAACCTTGGGAGCGGCCACCGCGAAGAGTGGGTTTGCGATCAAGGCGGTTGCGTTGCTGGCGGCGTTGCCGGCAATCGTCACAGGATTAACCGATTTCCTCCGGTTTCGCGCCCAATATGAATCGAGCACGACGGCCGATCGGCGCGGCGTCATTCGCAGACACGTCATGCCGCTTTTGATCAACGCGGCGATCATGCTGGTCGTAGTCGCTGCTGTTTTCAGGGCCCCGTTTCTTCAGGGGCACCCGATCGGATTTGGATTCCTCGTTGCCGCGGTGGTCGCCACCTCGGCGGTTCTCATTGCCCGCTACCAAAACAAGGTCCGGGAACAGGCCGGGTCGGCGAATCCAAATGCTGTGACCGGATTCGAATACCGCAGTCGTGGGGAATGGCTTGGGATCCCCTGGATCCACGTGCGGGCGGGTGGTGCGTCGCGGTGGCAGGTTACCCACGCTTGGATCGCGATCAGTGACGGCGTCGCGATCGGCGGACTGTTTGCTGGCGGCCCGATCGCCGCCGCACCGTTCAGCGTGGGCAACATGGCCGTCGGACTGTTGAGTCTCGGCGGAATCGTGGCGGGCGTGGGAGGTCTGGGTGGAGTGGCGGTGGGCTGGTGGGCCGCTGGCGGACTGGCTGCTGGTTGGATGGCGGCCTGGGGCGGTGTGGCGGTCGCGTACCATTTCGCGGCCGGTGGCCTGGCGTTTGCGATGGAGGCCAACAACGCCGCCGCGAACGCCTATTTCGCAGGCCAGTGGTTCTTCGGTTTCGTTGCCAACGCCTGGAAGGTGGCGCTCTGGACGTCGTTCCTCGCGTGGTTGCCGGCGCTGCTCCTGATTGGATGGCACGTGCGGCCGTCGCGAAAGGCTTAGTACGAGAGGTGTTTTTTGAGGAAGGCCTTTACCAATTCGATGCGTTCCGGATCGTAAAACGCGGATCCGCCGTGCCCCGCGCCGTAGATGACTTCCAACTGCACCGGTAGGTTGAGCTTTCGATACGCGCCGACGAGTTCATGCGCCTGATTGATCGGCATCTGCGGATCCTGGTCGCCGTGCAACAGGAGCAGGGGAGGGGCGGTGGGGTCTACGTGAAACACCGGACTGGCCAACCGGGCGAGAACAGGGACCACGTCCGGTTGTCCGCCGAGTAACAAGTCCAGCGCCGGCACGCGGACGCTCAAGCCTTTCGGCGTGGATTGCTGCAGAATGGTGGTCAAATCGCTGCCGCCGTAGAAGCTCAGGATGGCCTGGACAGATGAACTTTGGTTGCGGTCGCTTCCGATCTCGCCTTCCAGTTCCGCGTTGCCGTTGGAGACACCGACCAATGCCGCCAAATGTCCGCCCGCCGAATCGCCGGCGATGACCACCTTCTGGGTGGGGAGTTGCCAGTTCGTTCCGTGTCCGCGCAGGAAACGGATCGCGGCTTTCAGGTCATGAGCCTGCGCTGGGAATCGGGCCTGAGTCGAAAGCCGATAGTCCACGCTGGCCACCGGATAGCCGGCTTCGACCAACTTTCCCAGGGGCATGGATTCCTTCGACCCCGACCGCCACGCGCCGCCGTGGATCCAGACGATCAGCGCCGGTTGGGTGGCCCGCGTCGGAAGGTGAAGATCCAGCTTTAGAACCAGGTCGCCCACGCGGGCGTACTCGATGTCGCGAACGACGCGGGTCGAAACCGGTTCATCCGCTCCGGCCGAATTCAGAAGGCAGAGCCAAAATACGATCCCCAGTTGAAGCGCGCGGTTCATGGATGGATTGGGGTCAACGTGGCGGACAAGGAGTTCTCATACCAGCACGCGATTGGGGCGGTTGGAACTCGCAGGTCTTCGCAAAACAAAAAGGCCGCCCCGGTTTCCCGAGACGGCCAGAATGGGCGTTCACCACAGGGGTGAGTTCGCCCGACGTGCTCATGGCCGAAGCCACTGCACAAACGTCTCCTCGCGGAGACAAACCTTACTTCTTCTTCGCCTTCACCTTCGGCGCAGCGGCCTTGCGCTTCTCCTCGATCGCGGCCTGGGCGGCGGCGAGGCGGGCGACGGGCACGCGGAACGGTGAGCAGCTCACATAGGTCAGGCCGACCTTGTGGCAGAACTTCACGGAATCAGGATCGCCACCATGTTCGCCGCAGATGCCGAGCTTGATGCCAGGCCGGGTCTGATTGCCCTTCTCGCAGGCGATCTTGACCAACTGGCCGACGCCGGTCTGGTCAATGGAGGCGAACGGATTCTTCTTCACGATCTCGTTCTCGGTGTAGGCGCCGAGGAAGGAGCCGGAATCGTCACGCGACATGCCGAGGCAGGTCTGGGTGAGATCGTTGGTGCCGAAGCTGAAGAACTCGGCGGTTTGGGCGATCTCGTCGGCGGTGAGCGCACCGCGCGGGATCTCGATCATGGTGCCGACGGAGTAGGCGATCTTCACCTTCTTCTCCTTCTGCACCAGCGCGGCGACCTCGTGAACGACGGCGACCTGGAGATCGAGCTCCTTCTTGAAGCCGACCAGCGGGATCATGATTTCCGGCTTGGCCTTGAAGCCGGCCTTGGTGGCGTCCGCAGCGGCCTCGAGGACGGCGCGGGCCTGCATGCGGGTGATCTCCGGATACTTGATGCCGAGGCGGCAGCCGCGGAATCCGAGCATCGGGTTGAACTCATGCAGCTCGTGCACGCGCGCCATGATCTTCTCGACGGGGATGCCGAGCTTTCGGGCGAGATCCATCTGCTGTTCCTTGGAGTTCGGCAGGAACTCGTGCAGCGGGGGATCGAGGAACCGGATGGTGGCCGGGAATCCCTTGAGCGCCTTGAAGATGCCGTGGAAGTCGTCCCGCTGATACGGGAGGAGCTTGGCCAGGGCGGCTTCGCGGTCGGCGAGATTGTCGGCGAGAATCATCTCACGCATGGCGTCGATGCGGTCGCCTTCGAAGAACATGTGTTCCGTGCGGGTGAGGCCGATGCCTTCGGCGCCGAACGCGATGGCCTGGGCAGTCTGCTCCGGGGTATCGGCGTTGGTGCGAACGGACATGCGGGTGGCCTTCTTGCACCAGGCCATCAACTGCACGTAGTTCTTGAACTTCTCGGTCGCCTGCGCGGCTTTGTCGCCACTGATGAGGCCGGAGATGATTTCCGAGGGGGCGGTCTTGATCTGGCCCGCATAGACGAGGCCGGAGGTGCCGTCGATGGAGAGGAAGTCGCCTTCCTTGAACTTCTGGCCGTCGATCGACGCCGTCTTGGCATCATAATCAATGGTGACGCCGGCGGCGCCGCAGACGCAGACCTTGCCCATCTGACGGGCCACGAGGGCGGCGTGCGAGGAGACACCACCGCGGGCGGTGAGGATGCCTTCGGCGGCGATCATGCCGCGGAGATCCTCGGGCGAGGTTTCAACGCGAACGAGCAGCACCTTCTCGCCCTTGTCGGCGGCGTGAACGGCGCGATCGGCGTTGAAGTAGATCTTGCCGGTGGCGGCACCGGGGCCGGCGGGGAGGCCGGTGGCGATGACCTTGGCCTTCTTAACCTCGGAGAGATCGAAGATCGGGGCGAGCAACTGTTCGAGCTGATCGGCCGGATTGCGGAGGATGGCCGTTTCCCAATCGATGAGCTTCTCGCGCACCATGTCGGAGGCGAACTTCAGCGCGGCGGCGGCCGTGCGCTTGCCGTTGCGCGTTTGGAGCATGAACAGCTTGCCTTCCTGGATGGTGAACTCGACGTCCTGCACGTCCTTGAAGTGCTTCTCCAGGGTGGCGCGAACCTTGAGCAGTTCGGCGTAGGACTTCGGCATTACGTCCTTGAGCTTGAGCACAGGTTCCGGCGTGCGGACACCGGCGACGACGTCTTCGCCCTGGGCGTTGACGAGGAATTCACCGTAGAATTCGTTGGTGCCGTTGGCTGGATTGCGGGTGAAGGCCACGCCGGAGCCGGAGGATTCGCCGGTGTTGCCGAACACCATGGCCTGCACGTTGACGGCGGTTCCCCATTCGGTGGGGATGTTGTACTTGCGGCGATAAACGATCGCGCGATCGTTCATCCAGGAGCTGAACACGGCACCGGCCGCGCCGCGGAGCTGATCCCATGGATCGTTCGGAAACACCTTGCCAGTGCGCTCCTTGACCAGCGCCTTGAAGCGCTTGACGAGATCCTTCTGATCGTCGGCGGTGAGCTTCGAATCCTCGATATCGCTGTGATACTTCTCGTGCTTGTACTGCTCGATCACCGTCTCGAACGGCTCGTGATCCTCACCCTCGCGCTTCTGCACGCCGAGCACGACGTCGCCGTACATCTGGATGAAGCGGCGGTAGCAATCCCAGGCGAACCGTTCATTGCCGGTCGCATTGACCAGCGCCACCACGGACTGATCGTTCAGGCCGAGGTTCAAAATGGTGTCCATCATGCCCGGCATCGAATCGCGGGCACCGGAACGAACGGCGACGAGCAGCGGCATGCCGGAAGTGGCGCCGAACTTCGTGCCCATGATCTTCTCCATGTTGATCACGCCGGCCTGCATCTGGCCCTGGAGTTCCTTGGGATAGGTCTTCTTGTGGGCGTAGTAGTAGGTGCAGACCTCGGTGGTGATGGTGAATCCCGGAGGCACCGGA
>CAIVQB010000075.1 GCA_903907925.1 uncultured Verrucomicrobiota bacterium | reverse complement strand
ACTCTACGTCAGGCAAGGCCTCGAAGACTACGAGCGCAAATACCGCGAAAGAATGCTCCATCACCTCAACAAAACCGCCGCCAATCTCGGCTTCATGCTTACTCCCCAACCGCCATCCACACTCGCAGTTTCTTAGAAGGATGGGAGAGAGAAGCCTCGCGCCCCATCGCGGAAAGGCCGCCCTTACTCACTCACTGGCCGACTTGCCCACTCCCTCCCTCTCTTCCTGCTTTCATGCTTTCCAGATTATCCCTCCTCGTTTCCATCTTTCTCCGCGATTGGCATTGAGGCATTCTGACCGGGTTCATGGGCAATTCCTTTGGTCAACTGTTCCGCATCACCACCTGGGGAGAATCCCATGGCGGTGGGGTTGGGGTCGTTCTTGACGGTTGCCCGCCACGGTTGGCCCTGACTGAGGCGGACATCCAGCCGGACCTGGATCGGCGTCGTCCCGGTCAGTCGAAGATCGTCACGCCGCGCAAGGAATCGGACACCATCCAGATTCTATCCGGCACCTTCGAGGGCCGGACCCTCGGCACTCCCATTTCGATGTGGGTGAAGAACGAGGATCAACGCTCGGAAGCCTATTCGGAGATGGCGGAGAAGTTCCGTCCCTCCCACGCCGATTACACCTACCAGGCCAAGTACGGCATTCGCGCCTGGCCGGGCGGCGGGCGCACCAGCGCGCGGGAGACCATCGGTCGCGTCGCCGCGGGTGCGGTGGCGAAGAAACTCCTGCGTGAACGTTGGGGCGTCGAAGTTCTGGCCTGCGTGACCCGGGTGAAGGACGTCGCGGCGGTCGTCGACCCAAACCAATTCACCCTGGAACAGATCGAGGCCAATCTGATTCGTTGTCCGGATCCTGCAGTGGCGGAACAGATGATCCAATTGATCGAGGCGACCCGATCGGCGGGTGACAGCGTTGGGGGCATCATTCTCGGAGTGGCACGTGGCGTTCCGGTGGGCTGGGGTGATCCGGTGTTCGACCGATTGGAGGCGGATTTGGGCAAGGCGATGTTGTCGCTGCCGGCCACCAAGGGATTCGAGATCGGCTCCGGCTTCGGTGGCGTTCGCCTGACCGGCCGGGAACACAACGATCCCTTCCGCAACATTGATGGAAAGATCCGCACCACCAGCAACCGCAGTGGCGGCGTCCAGGGCGGCATTTCCAACGGCGAAACGATCTACTTCAACGTCGCCTTCAAGCCCACCGCGACGGTTTTCCACGAACAGGAGACCGTCGATATCCACGGTGAGAACACGACCCTCAAGCCGCGGGGACGGCACGATGCCTGTGTCCTGCCGCGGGCGGTGCCGATGGTGGAGGCGATGACGGCGCTGGTCCTCGTCGATCACGCCCTCCGGCACGAAGCGCAGTGCGGCCGGTAGAGCGGTTCAGATCATCCCGGTTTTGGGCCGGCAGAACCGGTCAGCGGTCGGTTCCGCAGCATTCCGTACAGTATCGCTCCACCTGCCAGGATGAACACGCTGGTGACTTGGCCGGGCGTGAACACACCGGCGGCGGGATTCGAAAGAACCGAATAATCCCCCCGGAACGCCTCGGCGATCGACCGGATGACGGCATATCCGAGGAGATACACGGCAAAGATCTGGCCATCGAACCGCCGCCGCCGATGCATCCAGGTGAGTCCGGCGAAGAAGGCGAGGTTCATCAGCGATTCGTAGACCTGCGCCGGATGGACGTGAGCCGGATAGGTCGTGTGATCGTGGGGAAACTGGATGGCCCAAGGCAGGGTGGATGGGCTTCCGAAGCAACAGCCGTTGAACAGGCATCCGAATCGCCCGAAGACATGGCCAAGCGCGATGCCGGGGGCGAGGCAATCGGCGACCTTCCAGATTGGAAGTCCGCGACGGCGCACGGCGATGATGCCGGCCACGGTGGCACCGATCAGCCCTCCATAAAACACCAGCCCGCCCTTCCAAATCGCAAAAACCTCGGAAAAAGGTTGCCCGGCAAAATCCCGTTGCCAGTAGGAAACCACATACAGGAAGCGCGCACCAATGAGCCCGCCGCCGATCAACCATGGGGCGAGATCGTAGGGCAGCTCGGGATTCAGGCCGGCAACCCGGGCGTTGCGCGAAGCCGCCCAGAGGCCGAAAATGAATCCGAGGGCGACCAGCAACCCAAAGGTATGCAGATCAAAGCGGCCCAGATGAAACAAGATGGGTTTCAAAGTCGCCGGGAATCTAGCGGTTGAACGGTCCGAGGAAAGTAGATCCCGGTTTGGATGTATTGAGCGGAGGAGATACCGAGGACACGAATTTCACGAATTCACACGGATTCTTGAAGAGCCGATTGGATCGGGTTTCGAAGCTTCCGGAATTCGTGAAAATCCGTGCCATCCGTGTCCCTCTCCAAGGCCGCTTCAATGCATCTCGATGGCGCAGGTTCCCAGGCCGCCGCGGAAATAGTGGAACTGAACGTTGGGATGATCGGCCAGCAGGGACATCGGCACCGAGGAATCGACAATTCCCTTGGAGATCATGAGCGCGGTCAGACGTTGTCCGAGCGGGTTGTCGTGCATGCCGGCGTGCCAGATCGACACCTTGTCCGCCTTCCAGGTTTCCACCGGGCCGACCGTGATCGCCTTGGCGGGCACGAGGGTGATGTTGCCGCCGCCGCTGGTACGGGCGTTCTGGGCGAGGGTCAGCGGGTGCAGGTCCACCACGCGGGTGGTCAGCTTCCGATATTCAGCGGGTGACGGCGGTTGATGCTTCCATTTTCCGCGCCGGGGCAGGGGATCGTTGAACGCCCAATGCTTGATGTCGCCCTGGCCGCCCTGCATCACGGCACAGCGAACACCGGCATCCCAGGAAGCGCGATAGGCCGCGGTGTCGCCTTTGGGAAAATGCAGGTTTGCGTCGGGCGGCCGGAGCTTCTTGTCGATGCGATTGAAGCACATCTCGCGATCCGCGCGTTCGAACGAGAGCGGATGTGTGACCGGGACTTCACGCTCGGTGGCGGTGTCGAACCACTCGTCCATGCCCCAGAAATGGGCCGAACCGAGTTGCAGTCCGAGCGAATTGACGAGCCGGGCGACCAGCGGGAGTTGTTCGGTGGGGCCGATCGGACCACAGATGCCGACCGGGTTGTCCGGGGTGCTGCGTCGCCAGGCGTCGATGTATTCCAGCGCCTCGGCGAGATAGAAATCCTCCAGCGTATCGTAAAACGAGATCTGAAATCCGGGCCGCGCGAGGCGTCGGAGCCGTTCCGGCGTCAGCGCCGCGGCATCGGCGATCAGACTCGAATCGAGAGTGGTGTAATCCCACCAGTCCGGGGCGATGGCGGAGAGTTTGCGCGACATGGGGTGAGGGAAGGAAAAGGGAAAAATTAAAAATGAAAAATGGGGAGGGCGGAGTTTCCGAGTGTCGCGCGCAGTGGATCTGCGTCCACGGTGCAGAAGCCGATTGGGGAGTGTCGCCACCAGCCTTCGGCGTGCTTGAATTTGCCGGAGGCTTTTCCGACGAGGCGGGATTCATCCTCGGCGGCCTGCAGATAACTATTCATGCCCTGGCTGCGGTCCAGCCAATCCTGCTGACTCGCGTGAGCGGCGAGGGCTTCGAGTTTTTTGGCGTGGACCGCCGTGGTGTTGACGAAGATCGGCGGATTCATCGGCCGGTTCAACGGATCCACCAAACCATGCGCGGTGCAATGGTACACCGTGACGTCGCCGGCAAACACCGGCCGGGCGGGTACCGTCTTGAAATTTGGCATCCCGCGGGAGAAGGCGGCCGTCACCGCCAGACGGCAGGTCGCCGTGTGGTCCTCCATGTAGTCCACCGGGGGATGAGTGAGGACGATGGACGGTTGAACCTCGCGGATGACAGCGGCCACCCGTCGCAGGGTGGGAATGGAGTAGATGATTTCCAGGTCACGACAGAACGGTGGATGCCAGGTTGCGCCCAGAATTCCGGCCGCCTGCTTGGCCTCGACCCGTCGGCGCCGGGCCGTTTCCGCCGGGCCGTACTGGGCGCTGCCGCAGTTGCCTGCCGACAGGTTCAGATAGTGGACCTTCCAGCCGGCGGCGCGGAGCAGGAGCAGCGTTCCCGCCATGCGGAATTCGATGTCATCCGGATGGGCGGCGATGGCGATGGCGGTGGGGGGCATTTTGCGCCACGACAAAAGCAGAAGCGACTGGTAGAAGTCGAATCGTGAATGCAGCGCCGACAACTTCGGTGATCCGCGGAACGGTCGCGTTTGGGGACCGGGACGCTTGGTTGCTTCGCGAAAACACCGACGGACACGGCCTGGTCCAGGTCGCCCGGAAGGTCGCTGAAACCCTCGCCCGCGAAAACATTCCGCATCTCATCGCCGGCGGACTCGCGGTGCAGGAACACGGCTATCCACGTCCAACCCCGGATGTGGATGTGATTGTTCCCGACGTGTTGGAAGCGGCAGAACTCTTGACCACCCTGTTCGCCGGACGGTTCCAACGGGCACTGGGGACGCCCGATCGACTGTTGGATACCCGCTTCCATATCGCCGTCGATCTACTGCCGGCCGGCGCGGTCCTCCGTAACGGCTGCCAAGTGCCGTTTCCCAAGCCCACCGAAATTTCAGAGGAACCGCGCATCGTTTCGTTGCCAGATCTGATTTCGTTGAAGCTGGATCGGTATCGCGTTGGCCTTCCCGGAGCCGGCCAGGATCTTGCCGATGTCATTGAACTGATCCGACGCAGGAATCTGCCCCGTGGATTCCCGGTCGCGTCACCGGTCCGCAAAGTGTATCGCGCTACTTGGGACGGGGTCTGAGCCTGCCGCGATCACCACGCGGAAGGGGGCATCGGAAACAACACCCCGAAATTCCATCTGACAGGATTTCGCCGGCCGGGGATAAAACGGGAGCTGAAATCTGGGATCTAGAATTTGGGATCTTGGATCTGAGGTTTGGAAACGGCCGCGACCGGAGGGTTCTTCCGGGACGGCACAATGATGAGGACCTGACATGTTTTTGAGAAAGACAGCCCGGGCGGTGCGGTTCCTGTTTGTTGGACCCGCGATCCTTTTGCTGCTGGTGGTGATCAACGCGATGACCGATCCCCATCATTGGTGGGTGAAATGGCCGGCGCTCGGCATTGGAATCGTCTGGGTCATCAGCCTGTTCCGGGTGATGCGCCTGCTGGTGGTGGTCGGCGGCGTCGCCGCATTGGTCGCCGCGCTGCGACGGCGTTGATTCCGGTTGGACGCGGACCCCAACCGATCCGCTACGCCAGCTTGACCGGTCGTCCGGTCGCGGCGGATTTGTCGGCGGCGTAGATCAATTGGTGGGTTCGTTCGGCGTCGCGGAACGACGTCAGCGGCATGTCCTGTCCTTCCGTCAATGCATCGAAGAAGGCATGGAACTGGGATTCGTAGGGGTGATCCTTCACGTCGCCGGAATCGACCAGGCCACAGGAAAGCTGACTCCACTTTGACTTGTTGAGTGCCCCGAGCTTGGTGCTGTGGAACTTGTCATCGAGCAGCGAGCCGTGGCTGCCCACGACGTGGGTGTGGAAATAGTACGGCTGAAGGCAATCGAGGCAGGAGGTGGTCTTTCCGATCCTGCCATCCTTGAACTTTACGATGCTGATCTGGGTGGTCGGAAAGTCGTAGGGAGCGAAGTATTCACTCTTCGACGATGTGCTGTAGGAAGTGACCTCGGCGGCTTCGGCCCCGCTAAAGATCATCAGCAATGCGTCCATCGCATGACAGCCGGCACTGAGCAGGCTTGACCCCGCCTCGGCCTTCTTGTGGCTCCAACGGAACTGTCCGTACCACGGTCCGACGCCGTGGTAATAATCCACCTCGGCGAAATGAACGTCGCCCAACAACCCGGCATCGAGAACGCTCTTGATGCTGCGGAATTGGGAGGAGTACCGGACCTCGAAGCAGACGCAGGTCTTGATCCGCTTCGATTTGGCGGCGGCAGCCATCGCGACCAGGTCCTTCGCTGCGAGGGCCAGTGGTTTCTCGATGATCACATGCTTCCCGGCCTTCGCGGCGGCGATGAATTGTTTCGGGTGATCCTTTGGAAAAGAGCAGATGTCGATCACATCGAGATCCTTGTCCGCCAGCATCGCTCCGAGGTCCGAGTACGCCTTCACCGGGTAGCCATACCGGGCCGTCAATTCGGCGTCGGTCAGCGGTCGGGCGCTGTAGACCGCTGTCACGCGGGCCTTCCCGGTCGCATTGATGGCGGGGATGTGAGCGCTGGCGACCCAGCCATGGCCGATGACACCGACATTGAAGGTGGGTTTGCTCATGAGAAAAAGGAGATGGAAACGGCGATGAGATCGCCTTCGGGACGTTGGCGGGAGGAGGCGGTTTCGATCAATCTTTTCCCGATGAAGGCGGCTTGAAACTTTGGAATCGGCCGAATTTCAGACAACCGCCCGGCGATGGACCGGTCGATAGACCCGGACCGCGGTGTCGTGAAGCACCTTGCGGGTCGCCGCCGCTCCGCGTTCCTCGAGAAACGTACGAGCGAGTCCGACCACCACCGGCAGGGAGGCGAATTCGGCGCTGACCGGCCAGTTGCTGCCGAAGATCAGGCGATCCGCACCGAAGATCCGCCATGCGGTGTCGAGCACCGGACGGTAGGGGTTGAGGTCCGTCGGAGCGGTGCCACCGCGGCGTCCGGTTCCCTCGACGTAGCCGGAGAACTTCATGAACACGTTGTCGACGTAATGGCACGCGGCCATTCCAGAAACCCAGCGGTTCGGGTGCGGCGGCGGGGTTATCGGGACGTTGGACAGGTGATCCACGATGAAGGGCACGGACCGTATCCGGTCGGCGAGCGTGGCAACGTCGGGGAGTGTGTCGGGACCAACCAGAACGTCGACCACCAGTCGGAGCGCGCCGAGTTGTTCGAGATCCTTGCGCACGGCGGCGTCGCGCAGGGCGGCGCCGACGGTGGGTTCGCCGATCCGGATGCCGCGGAACAGCGGATTGGCGGCGAAGCGTTTCAACAACCGACCGAATTCCTCGGAACCCGGCCGCAGGTTCCCGATGAAACCCACGATGAACGGATCGTTGGCGGCCAGGTCCAAAATCCACTGGTTGTCCTCGGGCCAGGGGCTGGCTTCGACGACGATGGTTCCCCGGATGCCAAGGGGTTCCGCCAGGGCATTGTAGTCCGGAGGCAGGACGGGCCGATACAACAGGCGATCCGTCGGCGCCGGCCAGGGAACGCCCTGCGGTCGGCGCGGATCGTAGAAATGCGTGTGGGTATCGAGGATGGCCTGACCAGCGGCCGATACCGTGGCGCATCCGGCGGTCCAGCCGGCCAGGGCTGTTCCTCCGGCGACCAGGAAGTGGCGGCGATTCGACACGGCGGTGGACATGGCGTGACGATGCCGTCGCAGACCCGGCGACTCAACAGGGTTTGAATCCAACCGATCAAGATCGCCTCGTGCCGGCGGACGGGGTCAGACTCAAGGAATTGATGAAGCTGTTGGTGCTGTCGGACGTTCACTACGCAAGCGACGCCGAAAAAGCCCGGGCCGGACATGAGGCGCGGGTCATCGGCAATCCGCTGTTGCGCAATGCCGCCCATCTGTGGCGGACCGCCATTTGGCTGCGGAACCCGTGCGCGCACAACCACCTTCTGGACGCAATTGTTCGTCAGAATCCCGATCCAGACCTGGTGATTGCGAACGGTGATTTCACAATCGATTCCGCGTTTGTCGGCGTGTCGGACTCGGCGGCGCTGGAAAGTGCACGAATCGCCGTGGAACAGTTGCGTGGGGCCTATGGAGACCGTTTTCACGGCACCATTGGGGACCATGACCTGGGAAAGATGAGCCTGTTTGGCGGGGCGGGTGGACCTCGGTTCGCGAGTTTCGAGCACTGCACGACGACGCTGGGTCTTTCACCGGCGTGGAGTCTGGATTTCGGCGTCTATCGATTGCTGGGACTCACTTCGACCCTGCTCGCGTTGCCGGTGTTTCGGGACGAAATCATTCCGGCCGAACTCCCGGCATGGGAAGTGGCCCGCGAACGGCAACTCCAGTTCTTCGGTGAAGCGATCGGCGGCCTGGCTCCCGGGCGACGTTTGATCCTGTTCGTTCACGACCCGACGGCGCTGTCGTTTCTTCGCGATGAACCCGCGATGCAGGCGCGAATGGCGGACGTCGAAGCCACCGTCATCGGCCATCTCCACACGCCGTTGATCCTGAATCTGGCCCGGCGTTTGGCCGGGATTCCGCGGATTCAGTGGATGGGGGTGACGGCCCGGCGTTACACGACCGCACTGCGCGAGGCGGCCTGTTGGAACGCCTTCAAAGTGACGTTGTGTCCATCGCCGTCCGGCTGCCAATTGCTGAAGGACGGCGGCTACCTGCGGGCCGAACTCGATCCCTCGGGCGTCAACCCGGTGCGCTTCGAACGGGTCCGGCTGCCGTGGACCCGAGCTTGATCCGGGCCGATCAACGGCCGCTGACAGCCATCGTCACCGGCGTCGAGTTCCCGAAGTTCTTGAAATCCTTGAAGGTCCAAACCACCTGTTTCGCAGGGGTCACTTCGATGAATTGCGGGTTTTCCGGTCCGGCGTGGCAATTGCCGATCAGGGTGTTTCCGTTCGGCAACCGTTCCACCCGCGTGACCCAGGCGAGCGTGATGCCGGCCAGATCATGCTGGCTGACCTGCCAGACGATTTTCTTTCCCGGCGTCACTTCCAGCACGCTGTGACCGTTGCCAGTGCCGATGAGCGTGTTCCCGTTCTTGAGCCGGGTCGCGTAAAAGACCGAATTCCCGAACGCCTCGGGGCCGTGTCCGCCCTTCTTTTCCTGACCGAAGAGAGGGACTTCAAAATCCCAGACCACCTTGCCGCGGGCGTCGTATTCGCGCACGAAACCGTCGGCTTCGTGCGCGACGAGGTAGTGACCGTTGGAAAGTTTCCGGGCAAGACGGGTGTCGCTGTGGGCACTGGGATGATCGGTCTTGAGCGGAGTTTCATGCTGGATGCGACCCATCCGGTCGACCTCGATGATCCGTGCGGTGCCGGACTCAACGATCATCGTCAATCCGTTGTCCAGCCGTTGAAACGCGTGCACCTCCACGTGCTTGCCCTGGTTGCCGTTCATGGTGCCGGCGTCGTATTCCCAGACCGTCTTGTGGTCGCGATCCACTTCCACGACGTGCTGCCAGCCCTGTTGGGTGAGGACGTTGCCGTTGGGCAGGATCCAGGCGTCGTGAATGGCGGTCACCGGCAATTCCCATTCCACCGTTCCCTGCGGCCCCACGATGGCGAGGCGATGGGTCGAATCATCGGCGGCCAGGATACGGCGCGGAGTGCCGGTTTGTTCCGCAATGCCGCTCAACGGAAAAAGCGCGCCAGCGAGAAGAACGGCGAGGATCGGAAACGCAGGAACCTGGGACGAAAGAGTGCTCATAAGGATGGAGGTCGGACGGCGACGGGTGATCCGCTCACCTTCCAGCGAATCGTCGATGGAGGCCAGTCGTTTTCTGGGTTCGGACGGGCTCTAAACCGGATTGATACAGGAGAAGAGGGCGTCCACCACAGATAAACACAGACGGACACAAATTCTGACTGCGTCTGGCACCGGGTGTTCTGTTCACAGAAGGGTGGATCCAGTTTCGTCGTTTGAACCCAAACGTGTTGATCCTTCGGCTGCGATCACGAAGGCAGGAAGTGGATGCCACCCATGAGTAATGATTCAGACAGGACGAATCGAATGCGATCGGCGGTTTTGGAATCCTCGAAATGGCTGTCGTTATCCTGCGTCACAATACGATCTTGAGGCCGTCCTTATTGGTTCCTCTGCACTTGTTAAAAACAAGGCCACTACACGGAAGAGCGTACAATAGCGCAAAAACAGATGCTCCATTGTGTTCCGTAACAGCCAACGTTTTTTCCGCTCGGCTGCGCGGTCGAAAGGGAGCAAAAAGGTGCCCCGCCGTAATTCTCAACTGGCTTCTACACCAGCTTGTTTGGTCACCGTCGGCACGCCCTTCGGAACAGAAGCCAGCCACCGAGGCTGACCGCCGTAAGCACCGTCATCGAAGCAGGCTCAGGTACCGGGGTGAATTCGTTGACGGTGAGGCTCCAACTGTCGAGCCGGTATTGCCCGCCACCGGATAGGTCCGCGATGAAGAGGGTCCAGCTGCCGTCAGAACTCCCGCCGGTAAACTGGCTCAGGGTCGCGCTGCGCGGACTGGCGGCTGTCACCGTGGCAGGGTCGGCAACGCGTCCGTCGGGAGCCCAGATCCCGCCCAGCGTACTCGTCAGCGGCGTGATCTCGTTGCCGAACAGCGTGAATCGGTAGTCATGGATGTCCCCGTTGACCGCTCCGTCGGTGAAGGTGAGCGAGGCGTTCTGCCCGTCATTGTAGCCATCGGGAGTGCTGTCGGTGCGCCCGGGACGATTCAGGAGCACGGCCAGGTCGGAGCCATGCTGGACGTAGGCGTAAAGATCGCCGATCCAGCCGTTCAGACCGGATGGCACGCTGAGGTCCAGCGAGACGCTCACCGACGAAATCGTCTGCGACTCGGTGACGTGCACCGTGGAGGTGAGGCCGGTGGCGCTATCGTCGGGAATGACGCTGTTGGGAGAGTCGGAGGTGATGATGACCGCGGCCTGGGCGGTGACACCGGCGAGGCTGAGCAGCGTGGCCAGACGAAGGAGACAGTTGGTTTTCATCACTGATTCCAGACCTGTTCGGAGGCTGAGGTTTCTCATGGGGAGAAGTTTTTCTGTTCAGTGGCCGGCGGTTTCCATCACGCGATAGAAGCGCGGGGACACGGGCGATGGATCGTTGAACTGCAACTGGCCGTTGGCCGGTGCGGTCTGGACGGTGCCCAGGTCGGTCCAGGTGATGGGCGACGTGAGGCTGCTGGTGATCTGCAACCGGTAGCTCCGGCCGGGGATGCCCGCCGCCCCGACCTGCATCTGCTCGGAACCGGGCGCGCCGGTGAGCAGGGTGCCGGTGACGTTCTGCGTCGGCGTTCCCGGCTCGGTCACGGTCACGGTGACGGTGCCAGTCACCGTGTCCGCGCCATCACTCACCGTGTAGGTGAAGCTGTCGGTCCCGCCGGCCGTTCCGGCCTCGTAGATTACGGTGCCACTCACCACCCGCACCGTCGCTCCATTCGCCGAGAGCGAAGCGACCGTCGTGATGCTGAGCGCGGAGGGCCCGTCGCTGTCGGTGTCGTTTGCCAGCAGGGCGGACAACGCCACCTTCACGCTGCGCCCTGGAGCGCAGGTCAGCGTGTCGGGGCCGGCGATCGGGTCGGTATTCGTCTTCATCACCCGCAGGGTCCCGTCGAGGGTCAGGTGGCTGGTGTCCCAGGCACGGCCCGGCGGCAGCGCGGGCAGGTCGAAACTGCTGAACACGCCGGCGTAACCGGTGGCATCGAAGAGCTTGAAGCTGTCGCCGGCCGCGAGCGTGCCGCCGAGGTTGACCACCGACAGCACGCCGCCGTAGGTCATCGGCCCGAGCACGCGCACCACGTCGTTGGTGTGCGGCAACCGTTTCAGTTCGAGATAGGTCAGGGCGTCTGGCGTCAGAGACGGCGCGACGCTGAAGGTCAGGGTGCCGATGCCCGCACCGGGCGAAAGGATGCCCCCCATGGTGACCGGGCCGCCGATGGTGCCGCTGCCGCCCAGCACTCCGTCGTCGGTGACGTCCACCGCGCCCGTGCCGATGGAGCCGTCCACCTGCAGCAGGCCGGTGCTGACCACTGTGGTGCCGGTGTAGGTGTTCGCACCGGAAAGAACGAGCGTGCCCGCGCCGGTCTTGATGATGCCACCCACGCCCGCGTTGCCACCGGTGCCGCCGCTGCCCGACTGGTCGGCAATGTCATTGGCCACGGTCTGCGTCTCCCCGGTGTCGGGCGAGAAGGTCACCGAGCCATTGCCCTGGAGGAACAAACCGCTGCCGAAGGCTGAACCGGGAAACGCCGAGACCCCGGCCTCTGCGCCACCCGCTACCGTGCTGTCGTGAAGGGCCAGCGACCCGGACAGAGTCAGGCTGCCCCCTTCCATCACAAAGATCGCGCCGCCCAGACCCGCACCGCCACCCCCGCCGCCGCCCGCACCCGCGCCGTCGCCGCCACCGAAACCGCCGATGTTGGCCACGCCGCCGCCGCCGCCGAACCCGCCGGGTTGCAAGTCGCCGCCACCACCGCCGAATCCGCCGCTGCCACTGACGGGCGCGCCCGGACCGACGAGAGGTTGTCCGCCGCCGCCGCCGCCAAAGCCGCCCGCGAAGCCGTCATCGCCGTTCTGGCCGCCGACACCACCGCCACCGCCGCCGAGGGAGTCCCCCGCGCCGCCGCCGCCGTTGATGCCACCGAGGTGACCCACGCCCGCAATGCCCAGACCGCCCGGAGCCGCGCCCAGGGCGATGCCGGGAGCACCGTCGCTGAAAGTGCCACCGTTCGCCCCCGAGCCCAGGCCGCCGCCGCCGGTGAAGTTACCGGACGTGCCGCCGTTTCCGCCCATGCCACCGCCACCACCGAAACCGAGCGCTGCACCGCCGTCACCACCGGTGGCGCGGTTCGTGACGATCTGCAGGTTGCTCGCGCTCACCGTCGCCAGGTTGCCGACGAACAGCGCACCACCCAGACCCGCACCGCCGCCGGCATTGTAGCCACCGGAGCCGCCCTGGGCTTTCGCGTTTTGAATGGTGAGATTCTCAATCGCCACAGTGACGTTGGTGAACGTTGCCGTGCCGGGCACGAAGGCCACCACGAAGAGACCGCGATACTGGTCGCCACCGTCCAGGGTGTGGCCGGCACCGGCGATGGTGATGCTCTTCTGCACGATGGGCAGGTCGCCACTGGCCAGGGTGATGTCGTTCGCGAAGCGGATGGTGTCGCCGTCCACGACCGTGGCCAGCGCGTCACGCAGGGTGGCCTCGTCGGTCACGGTCTGGGTCGTGCTCACCAATCGCAGCGTCCCGTCGATCGCGAGGCTGTTGGTGTTCCAGCGCAGCGTCGCCGGCAGCGCAGGCAGAGTGATCGTGTCGAACGCGCCCGCGTAGCCGGTCGCATTGAAGATCTGGAAGCTGTCGCCGACGGCGAACGTGCCGCCGAGGTTCGACACCACCAGCGTGCCGCCGTAGGTCACTGTCCCCAGCACCTGCACCACGTCGTTGGTGTGCAGCGACGCGCTCAGCTCGATGGCCGTCGTGCTGTCCGCCGGAAGCGTGAGGTCGGTGCCGAAGGTCATCGTGCCGATGGAATTTCCCGGTGCCAGGGTGCCGTCGATGGTCGCCGTGCCGCCGACGGTGCCGGTGCCGCCAAGCGTCGTGCCGTTCGCGACCGTGACCGCGCCGGACGCCAGCGAGCCGTTTACGCGCAGTGTGCCGGCGTTGACCGTGGTCGTGCCGGTGTAGGTATTCGCGGCACTCAGGATGAGCGTGCCCGCGCCGTTCTTGATCAACGAGGCGGTGCCCGCGTTGCCGCCCGTGCCGCCGTTGCCGGACTGGTCGGCGATTTCATCGCTCACCGTCGCGATCTCGCCGGTGGCGGGCGCGAAAGTCAGGGCGCCCGTGCCGTTGATGAAGATGCCGCTGCCGAAGGCCGAGCCGGGCAAGGCCGCGCCGCCGCCCGCCGCACCGGCGGCCACCGTGCTGTCGTGAAGGGACAGCGGGCCGGACACATTCAGCACGCCGCCCTGCATGACGAAAATCGCGCCGCCCAGGCCACCGCCACCGCCGCCGCCAAAACTGCCGCCGCCGCCGTTGCCACCGCCGAAACCACCGCTGGCTGATAGTGTACCTGAACCACCACCACCGCCGAAACCGCCGGTTTTACCGTTCCCATTTGCAGCACCGCCACCGAAGCCGCCATTGCCGCCGGGAAAACCGCCGCCGCCGCCGCCGCCGAAACCGCCGTCCTTATTGTGTGGAGTTCCGCTGAAGTTGAATCCGCCGACACCGCCGCCGCCGCCGCCGCCGGCGTCCCTGCCGCCGCCGCCGCCACCGTTGATGCCACCAATGCCCCCAACGACGCCAAGGCTGCCAACATTGCCGTCACCACCCGGAGCCGCACCCACGACGATTCCCGGAGCACCGCTGACGGTGGCATCTCCACCATCCGCTCCCACCCCCACGCCGCCGCCGCCGCCATTGATGCTGCCGTTGCCGCCCAGGCCGCCTCCCCCGCCCGTGCCGGTGGTGCCGCCGCCGTTTCCGCCGGTGGCGCTGTTCGTGCGGATTTGCAGGTTGTCCACGTTCACTGTCGCGAGGTTGCCCACGAACAGCGCGCCGCCCAGGCCCGCGCCGCCACCGCCGTTGGCTCCGCCAGTGCCGCCCCTGGCCCGCGTGTGCTGGAGGGTCAGGTTCCGAATCGTCACGTTGACGCTCTGGAACGTCGCCGTGCCGGGCACGAAGGACACCACGAAGAAGCCGCGGAACTGGTTGTTGCCGTCCAGCGTGTGGCCGTCGCCCTCGATGGTGACGCTCTGCTGCAGGGCATACAGGTCGCCGGTGGTGAGCGTGACGTCGCTGGCGAAGCGGATGGTGTCGCCAGCGACCGCGCAGAGGGTCGCCGTGCGGAGGCCCGCCTCGTCGTTCACGAGGTAGAGCGGCGACACGACATGCAGCGTCCCGTCCAACGCGAGGCCGGCGGTGCTCCACGACAGCCCCGGCGGCAGCGCGGGGAGGGTGAGGCTGCTGAACGTGCCGGCATAGCTGGCCGCGTCGAAAATCTTGAAGCTGTCGCCCGCGGCGAGCGTGCCGCCGAGGTTGGTCACCACGAGCGCGCCGCCATAGGTCACAATCGAGAGCGAGCGCGCCACGTCGTGGGCCGGCACGGATTTGTCCAGCTCGATGAACGTCGTGCTGCCCGCGCCCAGCGTGAGCGCATTATTGAAGGTCAGCGTGCCGATGGATGCGCCCGGCGACAGCGTGCCGTTCACGGTCGTCCGTGCGCCGATGGTGCCCGTCCCGCCGAGCGTCGCGCCGCTGGCGACCGTGACCTCGGTGCCGGAGTTCCCCGGGAAAGAGGCGAGCGAACCGTTCACGAGCAACGCGCCTTCCTGGACCGTGGTGTCGCCGACGTAGGTGTTCGCTGCGGAAAGCACGAGCGTGCCCGCACCGGCCTTGATGACACTGACGGAGTCGCCGGGGCCGCCCGTGCCACCGTTGCCGCTCTTGTCGCCGATGACGTCGGCAACGGTCTGGGTCTCGCCCGCCCCCGGCGCGAAGGTCACGGTGTTGTTGCCCTCGAAAAAGAGGCCGCTGCCGAAGGCCGAGCCGGGTGCGCCGCTGCCGGCAACGGCACCGCCAGTGACGGAATTGCCATTGAGCGTGAGCGGGCCGGCCAACGTCAGGCTGCCGCCTTGCTGGACAAAGAGTGCGCCGCCCAGGCCCGCGCCGCCGCCGCCGATGCTCCCACCATTGCCGCCGCCAAAGCCACCGCTCCCGTTGGAGCTCCCGCCGCCGCCGCCGAAGCCGCCGCTTTTGGAAAATCCGCCGCCGCCGCCAAAACCTCCGGCAGCGCCCGGAACGCCGCCACCGCCACCGCCACCAAAGCCGCCCAGCCCAGTGCCGCCCGGAAGGGATGGGGAATTGCCCCCGCCAACACCACCGCCGGCCCCGACCGAGGAGGTTCCGTGACCGCTGCCACCGCCGCCGCCGCCTGGACCGCCGTTGCCGTCAGGCGCAGCAGCACTTCCGCCGCTGGCCGCGCCCAAAACGATGCCCGCGCCGCCATTCCCATTAAATCTGCCGTCCGCACCCACGCCGATGCCGCCTCCGCCACCATCACCGTTGGCGCCATGACCACCCATCCCGCCACCTGCGCCGAAGCCGGTGTTGCCGCCGCCCGTGCCACCCACCGCCTGGTTGGCCGTCAGTTGGACATTCTGCACGGTCACGCTCGCGAGGTTGCCGACGAACAGCGCCCCGCCCAGGCCCGCGCCACCGCCGGCGTTGGCATAGCCATTGCCGCCCCTGGCCTTGGCGTGTTGGATGGTGAGGTTCTGGATGGCCACGCTGACATTCTGGAAGGTCGCCGTGCCAGGCACGAAGGAGACCACGAAGAGGCCGCGGAACTGGTTGTTCCCATCCAGCGTGTGGCCGTTGCCGTCAATCGTGATGCCCTGCTGCACCGCCGGCAGGTCGCCCGTGGTCAGCGTGATGTCGTTGGCAAAGCGGATGGTGTCGCCGGCCTGCTGACCGGTCAGCGCGGCGCGGAGGCCGGCCTCGTCGGCCACGGTGACGAGCCGCACGGGGCTGAACTCATAGAGCGCCATTTCCGCGAGCTGGATTTCAGTTCCGCCGTTGTTCGCGGCGATGTTCAACCGGAACGCGCCGAAGGTGGACGCGCTGGTGCCGGCCCAGAACCGCGTCTCGTTGCGGTTCGCGAAATGGCCGCCACCGCTCCCGGCGGAAGACCAGCTCGAGCCGCCGTCGCCGCTGCCCTCCAGCGTCCACGTCAGCGGGTCGCGCACCGAAAAATCCTCGGCCGAACTCAGTGCATAGGCGCGCACCGAGTGATTGCCCGAGACGGTCGCGCCCACGAAGCCGGCGGGGTGATTGAAGGTCAGCCATTTGGTGGCGATGTTCCCGTCGAAGGCCTTGTCGGCGGTCTGGCTGGGGGAATTCTCGCCGTCCTTGAAATACGGGGCGGTCGTCGCGACGCGCACCAGGTTGCCGCCGGTCAGCACGAGGACGTTGTCCAGCCGCACCTCCTCGGCGAACCCGCCGCCGCAGCGCGCCGCCCACACGAAGCGGTCGCCGGCCTGCGGGGTGAAGCCCGGCGTGGCGACGTTGGTGAAGACCGGGTTGCCGTCCAGGCGCACCGTAAGGCCGGTGAGGTAATTCCAGTCCACCTCGAACAGATGGCGGGTGCCGCTGGAGACGCCCCACTGCAGCCCGGGGTCGTTGGTGACGGTGGCGACGACGCTGCCGTTGACGCGCAGATCGAAGCCAGGATTGCCGCCCAGGTAGGTTTGCACTCCGAACGTAAGGCCGGTGCCGTAGCCGGCCTCCTGCGTCGCCGTGGCATTGACGAGGTCGAGCGCGCCCAGTTGGCCGAAGTTGAACGAGAAGCCGTCGGCGGCGTTCTCGAAATCGCCGTTGACCTGCGAGTTCCATCGCGCGGAGAACGCATAGACCGGCGTGCCGGGGTCGAGGTCGGGCAGCCGGAAGGCGCTGTGGGTGTTGACGGTGCCGCTGGCGGTCAGGGCGAGTTCCTTGAGGGTGGCATCCTGCACCATCGCCACCGTCCCGGGCCGGTCGCTGGACAGGTCCGAGCCGTCACTGAACGTCGTCGCGCCGACGGTGGACGAGGAAAAGTCCTGGAAGTATTGCCCGGCGTGCAAGGCGGCCGGGGCGAGCAGTCCGAGGGCGGCGAGCAGCAGGGCAGGCAGCCGGTTCCAGGCGGAGCGGAGCGAGGCAAAAGACCGGGTGGCGCGGCCGGCGTTCGTGGAGTCCGAAGGCGATGGGTTTTTCATTCCACCCGTTCCAGACCCGTTCAGAGGGGCGGGTTACCGGGGGCGGCGAATTTTTTTGCGGAGAGAGGGAAGAATTTGGAAAGCCGGAAGGCAGGAGGATGGCGGTGGCGCGGTTCACGCCCCAAAGGGGCAAGACAACAAAGCCCAGGGTAACGCCCTGGGTGAACGGCCCGAGAACCACCCAGCCCTGAAAGGGCGGGACACATGGACATCCGAATCCGCGTTCTGTCCCCCGCTGGCGACTGATGGCAAAGCCTTGCCGCAGTTGTCTCGCCCCTTCAGGGCTGGAGACGTTGGCGACGCAAACCCAGGGCGTTGCCCTGGGCTTTGTTATCCCGCCCTTTCAGGGCACGGGCCGCGGTGTGGTGGTTGTGGCGTCACGCCGAACCGTTGGCGTGTTCTCTTTCGCGCCTGCGTGCTCTTGCGCGTCTGTCTTCGCCCCAACGGGGCGTGACAACAAAGCCCAAGGCGCAGCCTTGGGTTGAAGGCACAAGCGGAGCCAGCCCTGAAAGGGCGTGACAATCCGTGCCCTGTTCACAGCCTTTCGCCATGCCCCAGTCTCTCGCCCAAATCTACGTTCACCTCGTTTTTTCTACCAAGGGCCGGGTGCCGCTGATTCCGGCGGAGGACGCCCCGCGTCTGCACGCTTATCTCGCCGGTGCCGGCCAGGCGATTGAATGCCCCGCGCTACTGGTTGGCGGCGTGACGGACCATGTCCACATCCTCTTCCGTTTGTCGAAGAACCGGGCGCTGTCCGACGCCGTCAAGGAACTCAAGGTCGAGTCATCCAAGTGGATGAAGGAACAAGGAGTCCGCGAGTTCGGATGGCAGGCGGGCTACGGCGCGTTTTCCATCGGAGCGGCGCAGGCGGAGGCCGTGACGGAATACATCCGCAATCAGGAACAGCATCACCGGCGGCGGACGTTTCAGGAGGAGTTCCGCGAATTGTTGCGGCGGTACCAAGTCGAGTTCGACGAGGCGTATGTGTGGGATTGAGGGTGGGTGTGAAAGCGATGCCCCAAAGGGCCGAGACAACAAAGCCCGGGGCAACGCCCAGGGCATAGAAGGAAAAATGTGGCCAGCCCTGAAGGGGCGAAACCGTCCGTCCGGTCATTTCAATTCGACGACGCCATCGCATTGATACAATCGGGGAACCAACCTGCATGCATTGCCGTTTTGTCCCGCCCTTTCAGGGCTTGCGGCATGTTGGCATTGAGCCCAGGGCGTTGCCCTGGGCTTTGTTGTCTTGCCCCGTTGGGGCACAACAAAACACACGCTTCCGCTACTTCCCCGCCGCTAGTTCCGCCGCTGTGATCTCCTCGAAGGACGGCGCGCGCCAGAGGTGGACGATGCCGGCGGCGTTGCGGGCGCCGAACACGTTGCCATCCGGGGAGAAGCGCAGCCGGGAGAAGATCGAGCCCTCTCCTTCGAGGGTGATCAGCTCGCGTTGGGTGGCCAGGTCCCAGAGTTTTACCGCCTCCCGGCCATTACTGCCGGCGGCCAACCGGCGGCCGTCCGGCGAGAACCGGACCGAGTGGGCGCCCTGGAGAAATCCAAGCAGCGTGCCGGCCTCGCGGAGGGACGGCCATTCCCAGAGGCCGACGTAACCAAACACGCTGGTCACGGCCAGGAGCTTCCCGTCGGGCGAAAGCGTGGCGGAATCGGCCTGGGTGATCCGGACCGTGAACGGTCGGTTGGTGTGCGCGAGGAGATCCCGCGCGACGCCCGCCCCGAAGATGTTCAGCGCGATCCGCCACTGCTCATCCGGCGAATAGCCGCCGGAGACCACGGCCGGCCCCGGCACCAGCCAGTCCTGAACGGGCCGGTTTTCCTTCAGGTCCCATTCGTGGAAATCGGCGGCGTCACTGTCGTTGTCATCCAGGCACAGCCGGTCCCCGGAGGCAGAAAATTCCTTCGGATGCGACTGGCCGGGTGGCAGGGAAAACTCCGCAACCCCGTGCTGGGCCGGTAAATCCCACACCACGGCCCGGCGCCCCGGCAGTTCCACCGCCGCTCGCCGGCCATCGTCCGTGAAGCACGCGCGCGTGATCGCCGCGCCGAAATCATGAAGCACGCGACTTTTCTGGAAGTCCGGCCCCGACCATTCCGAAATTGCACCGGAGTTTTCCGCCAGCAGTACGGTTTTTCCACCCGAACCGAACGCCCAACCCCGCGCCGGCGCCGGTAACGTGAGGCGGTTGCGCGGCCGGCGCATGCGTTCGAGATCCCAGACCAGGACCGAGCCGTCCTTGGCCCCGCTCAGCAGCGTGCGCTGATCCGGAAGCAGCGCCAGCGACCAGACCTCCTGCGGGTGACCGCGCAGCACGGCCAAAGAACGGCGGCCCGCGACATCCCACAGACGGATCGTTTGGTCGGAACTGGCGGAAAGCAGAGTCTTTCCGTCCGACAGAAAGCGCAGGTCGCGCACGTAGCCGACGTGACCATACAGGCGGCCGAGTTCGCGGCCGGAATCGGCGGCCCAGAGCCGGATGGTCGATTCCGCAAAGCCGGCCCCAGTGGCCACCAGCGATCGGTCGGGCGATACGGCCACAACCATCACCCGCTCGTCGGCGGCCGGCACCGTCCAGCGCGTCTGCCCGGTCCGAAAATCCACCCACCGCAGGCCGCCGCCCACCACCGCTTCCGCCGCAGCGCTCAGGTCCTCCGCGCCGGCGAAGTGTGCGCCCGGTTCGGGGTTGGAAGGCACGCTCCGGAGCAGGGTGCGGTCGGCCACGCGCCAGAGCATGAGCCGGCTCTCCGCCGCGACGATGCCCAGCAACAGCGTCCGGCCATCGGCGGAGAACTGGAGCCGTTCGCAACGGCCGGGCGTGGAAATCTCGCCGACGAACTCCCGGGTCGCTGCGTTCCAGAACCGGACCGAGTAACGCTGCTCCGCATCCTGGGAACCGGCCATGAAGGAATAGGCGAGCAGTGGTTCCATCGGGGAAAAGGCCGTCATTACGCGTTGAAACCGGCTCTCAAAACGAGCCACCTCGGCGCGGCTCCGCAGGTCATAGACCACCAGGCCACCGCCATCGGCCTGACCCACCGCCAGCCAGTGTCCGTCCGCCGACACGGAGAGAGAGCTGACGGAGTTCGAAACCGTTGCGAACCGGTATTCGGCGTCATTCTGCGCCTGTTGCCAGAGATAGCGCCATTCCCAGCCGCGGAGGTCGGTGACGAGGGGCGAGGGGTGAGGGGCCTGTGAAGCGGAGGGCGCAGCCGTTCGGCCGGCCTTCTCCTCCGTCAGCCAGTGGGATTTCAACAGCGCCCGGGCGCGGCCCACATTGTTCGCGGACAGCGCCTGTTGCGCGAGGTTGATGTCGGCGGCGTAGCTGCGGGCCTCGGCCTCGCGACGCAGTCGTTCCTCGTTGGTTTTGGCCGCCTGTTCGACGGCCCGCAGGCGGTTCTGCTCGCGTTCAGCCCGGGTGGCGCGCACTGCCTGCCAGGTGCTGACGGCGGTGCCGGCCACCAGCAGCAACGCCACCGCGGCAAGGGCCGTGAAGATCGTCCGATTGCGCCGCACCCACTTCGCCGTCCGTTCCCAGGCCGTGCTCGGGCGCGCCAGGATCGGCTCGTGCCGCAGCCACCGTTCCAGATCGTCCGCCAGGTCCGACGACGACGCGTAGCGCCTCGACGGTTCCTTCTCCAGGCACTTGAAACAGATGACCGAGAGGTCTTGGGAATTCCGGGTTTCAAATTTCGAATTTCGAGTGGCGGGTGAAGCAGCGGGTTGCCCGGCATTCGACCTTCGCAATTCGTCCCTGGTGATGGGCTGTGGCTCCTCTTCCACGATTTTTCGCAGCAGCGCGGGCGTGCTCTCAGCGGTGAACGGCGGCCGGCCGGCCAGCACCTCGTAGAGAATCGCACCCAGTCCGTACACGTCGGCCGCGACAGTCACATCGCGCGTGCCGCCGGTGGCCTGTTCCGGGGCCATGTAGGCCGGAGTACCGAGCACGGCGTGGCTCAGCGTGAGACTGCTGTCGTCGCTGGCGACCTTGGCCAGGCCGAAGTCGGTGAGATGGGGCTCACCCTGCGTGTCGAGCAGGATGTTGGTCGGCTTGAGGTCGCGGTGCAGAATGCCACGCTGGTGCGCGTAGTGAACGGCGCGGGCGAGCTTCACCATCAGGCGTGCGGCGGCCTCGCCCGGCAGCGGGCCGTCGCGCAGGGCGTCGGCCAGCGTGCTGCCCTCGACCAGCCGCATCGAAAAATAGTGCCAGCCCTGGTCCTCACCGACCTCGTGAATGGAAACAATGTTCGGATGATGCAGCGCGGCGGCGGCTTTGGCCTCGGTGTGGAAGCGTTGGACGGCACGGGGCGAGGCGAGTTCGCCCCCCGCAATGACCTTCAGTGCCACGTCGCGCGCGGGCTGCTTCTGCCGGGCCTTGAACACCACGCCCATGCCGCCGCGACCGAGTTCGCCCAGCAATTCATAGCCGGCGAACTGCGTCTGCCGCAGCAGCATGACGGGCGCGGCGAGTTCCTCGGCCTCCGCCGCCGCACCGGTCCAGGTTTCCAGCGCGCCCAGCAGTAGGCAGCGGGTGCAGCGGGCACGGTTGTCCAGTCCGGCTCCGCAGGTCGGACAGCGTGACGCGGGCAGTTCGGTGCCGTTGGCCTTATCCATCTTCCGAGTGTTCCAGACCCGTTTGCCAGCCAAGGTTACACGGCGCTGCTCCGGAATCTCCAAGTTGAAGCTCCGAAGGGGCGGGACATCGCAGCCCAGGGAAACGCCTTGGGTGCATCGTAAGAAACAGAGCCAGCCCTGAAGGGGCGGGACAAACGGTATCGGCTTGTCTGTGCCGCCCCTTCAGGGCTGACCACATTCCTGTCCAGCACCCGGGGCGTTGCCCCGGGCTGTGATGTCTCAGGCCATTGGCCTGTCCCTGTGAATCCTGGCTTCATCGCGAATCTTACCCCGCCAGGATCTCGATGAGGTGGTGGAGTTCTGCCTGCACTTCGTCCGGGGAGGACACCGTCGCGGCAATCTCCTCGCGGATGAGTTCGCCGTAGCGCCGGCGCAGACGGAACACCGCGACCTTCACCGCCGCCTCCGACAAGCCCAGCCGTGCCCCGACTTCGACATAGGGCAGCCCTTCGGCGGCGCCCTGCAGGAAGGGCGCCAGCATCTGGAAGCGTTCGGCAAAGCCTTCGCGGACGAGTTCGGCTTCGAGCCGCTCCAGCACCCGCGCGACGAGCAGGTGCGCCCAGCGGCGGTCGAACAGCACTTCGGGGGAAACATCGCCCACCGGTTCCAGGTGGTAACGCTCCTCGGGATCGAACTGATCCCAGGCGATGATCTCCTTGCCTCCGCCGCGCTTGAGGCGGTTCGCATCGCGCCATTCCTTTGCCAGAAAATTCTTCAGCGCGGCGAGCAGGTAGGAGCGGAATCGGCCCCGGTCCGGGTGAACTCCCCCCAGCGAGTCGGATTCGAGGAAGCGCGCAAAAAACTCCTGAGTGAGATCACCCGACTCGTCGGGACCGTAGCCGCTGCGCCGGACAAAGGCGTAGAGCGGATACCAGTAGTTACGGCACAGCGTTTCCAGCGCCGTGCGCCCGCCCTCGGTGCCTGTGCCGGCCTCCAGCACCATCGACCAGTGGGTGGTGCGGAAATCGTGCGGGGGCGGTGAGGATTCCTGCTCACGACGAAGCATGCGGGTAGGGTATCCAGCAGGGCAGCCGGCTCCAGCCTGAAACCGTTTTCCAGTCGTCGCTCCCGGTGACGTGGTCTCGCCAAACTGCACCCGGTTGAGTGACTTCGCAGCGCTCAACACCGGCCTGAAGTCGCACTTTGCCCTGGTTTTAGAGAACCGGAGGTTCCGATGAACGCCACTAGTGCCTTGCCTGGTACTATGGACCGAACGGAGTTCGCTGAACTCTTGGGCCTCTCCAAGCGGACGAACGACGACCTGGTGACCCAGGGACTACCGTGCGTGCTCTTGGGACGGCGAACGGTCCGATTCGATCCGGCGGTGGTAGTGGCCTGGGTGAAGAGAGGAGGGGGTGTCTGGTGTTGGGGTGCCGTTCACCCACCCCATGTGACATAGCAGACGCTGCTTAAATCACTTCGTCCGAACGAACTCATATTCTCTCGGAGTGTCCGAATGGTCAGCTGACTCCAGAACGCTATGAAACCATGTGAATCCGTGAAATCAGTGTCCTCTCGACTCCTTCTGCAAAGATCCAGTTTACGAGCGGATCAACCGGCATCCGCCCGGTCGCGCGCGGCGCGGCGCCGGGCGGCGACGCGTTTCACCATTTCATCGGCCACCACGCCGGTCAGGATGACGGCACCGATGATGGCGAATTCGAGGTGGGTGGGAATGCCGAGGATGTTGATCGCGTTGTAGAGCACCCTCATCACGGCGGTGCCGATGATTACGCCGGTGATGGTTCCTTCGCCGCCGCGCAAACTGCAGCCGCCGAGAACCGCCGCGGCAATGGCGTAGAGTTCGTAGAATTCCCCCAGGCCGGACGGTTGGATGGAATTCAGGTCGAGTGAAAACAGAATGCCACCGACACCCGCGAGTCCGGAACACAGGACATAGGCGGTGATCTTCAACGCGTCGGTTCGAATGCCGCTGAATCGGGCCGCCGTCTCGTTGCGTCCGAGGGCCAGCAAATGGCGTCCGGCGACAGTCAGATTGAGGAAAACGGCCGACAACACCGCGATGCCCAACAAGATGAAGAGCGGGACTGGAATGGCGAACGCCGATGACAAGGAGACCCGTCCGATCGCGAGTTGGCGGAGCCCTTCGTGGGTGTTCCCGAATCCCTGACTTTGATCGTCGGTGATGAAACGGGCCATGCCGCGGTAGAGCAACAGGCCGCAGAGAGTGACCACGAAGGGTTGCAGTCGGACCTTGGTGATGAGAAGGCCGTGCGCTAGGCCAATCCCCAGCGAAACGGCCATCACCATCGCCAGGGTCGCGCCGACGCTCCATCCCTTTTGGGTCAGCAGCCAGGCCATCATCGAGCCGACCAGACCGATGACCGAGCCGATGGAGAGATCAATGCCGCCGGTAATGATCACGAAGGCCGCCCCCAGGCTGATGATCCCGAACAACGAGGTCCAGCGGATCAGGTTTTGGAGGTTGTAGGCGCTGACGAACTGCGGATTGATCAACGACGTCACCGTGAACACCGCCACGAACAGACCAAAGATGCCGAGGAGTTTCTTCATATCGCCCGATCAGGAACCGCCCGTTGCCAGATGCATCACCGCTTCCTCGCTCAACGCCTCGCGCGCGAGTTCGCCACCGATCCGGCCCTCATGCATCACCAGGGCCCGATCGCTCATGCGGAGGACTTCCTCCAGTTCGCTGCTCACAAACAGAATCGCGACACCGCGTCCGGCGAGGTCTTCCATCAAGCGGTAGATTTCCTGCTTGGCGCCGACGTCCACGCCCCGCGTCGGTTCGTCCAGCAGCAGGACACGCGGGTCGAGAGCCAGCCATTTGGCGAGGACCACCTTCTGTTGATTGCCACCGGAAAGAAACTGCGCCGTCTGATCGAGCGCGGGTGGCCGGACGTCCAGCCTTCGGACCAGTTCAGTCGCCAGTGCGCGCTCGGTCTTCCGGCGGATGAGTCCCCAACGCGATCTCCGGCCGAGGCTCGCCAGCGTGGTGTTGGCACCCACCGCCATTTCGAGAAAGACGCCCTGATGCTTGCGGTCTTCCGGGACAAGGCCCAGCCCGCAGGCAATGGCATCCGTCGGTGAGCCCGGTTTCACCGTCACTCCGCCAACTCGAACGTCGCCCGCGAGCGGACGATCGATTCCGAAGATGGCCCGCAGGACCTCGGTCCGGCCGGCACCCACCAAACCCGCGATGCCGATGATTTCTCCCGGAAGGACCTCGAAATCGACCTGGCGGGTGGGATGGGTCTCAGTTCGAAGTCCGCGGACCTGCAGGACTGGTTCACCGTGGCCGGAAGCCTGCCGATGATGCCGGACGAGATCGCGGCCGACCATCAACCGGACCATGGCTTCGTGATTGATCTCGTGCCGCTGGAGTTCGCCGGCGTTCCGACCATCGCGCAACACGGTCACGCGATCAGCGAGCGCGGTGACCTCGCCCAACCGGTGACTGATATAAATGATGCCCACGCCGCGGCTCTTCAATTCGCGGACCACGGTGTAAAGCCGATCCGTTTCCCCCTGGCTCAGGCTGGAAGTGGGTTCGTCCATGATGATCACCCGCGCGCCAGAACTGAGAGCGCGGGCGATCTCGACCAATTGTTGACGGCCGAGGGACAGCGAGGCGATGGGTGTTTCGGGCCGGCAATCGAGACCGACGCGGGCCAGAGCGGCAGTGGCTTCGCGCCGTTGGCGGGCCGGGTTGAGGAAGATTCCGCGATGCGGCTCGCGGCCGAGGAACAGATTGGAACCGACGTCCAGATTGTCAGCGAGGCAAAGCTCCTGGTGGATCAGGGCGATGCCCAAGCTTTGGGCCGCCCGGACGTTGTCGAGAGTGACGGTTCGACCGTCGACGAGGATCTCTCCGGAATCCGCTGATTGGACCCCGGCCAGGATCTTCATCAGCGTGCTTTTACCGGCACCGTTTTCGCCAATGACCGCCAGGACCTCGCCCGCCTGGAGCGACAGGCTCACCCCGCGGAGCGCGCGGACTCCGGGAAAGCTTTTGGAAACGTTGCGGACTTCCAGCAACGGGGACGCGGCGGCGACCGGTGCGGGCGGATTCATTTCCCGGCCGCCTGCATTTGCTTCAGATCGGCCCAGAACTTTTCCACGTTCGCCTTGCGCACTTCGACAGTCGGGATCTCCAGAAATCCACCGGGCGGCAGCACGGATTTGTCGCCGTTCGCCAAACCCTTGAGAATGCGGACCGATTGATAGCCGTAGTAGTAGGGCTGCTGGCTGATGGTTCCGTGAACATTCCCGTCGATGATGCCCTGGAGCACGGCGTTGGCTTCGTCGAAACTGACGATCTTGATCCGGCCGAGCTTGCCGGCTTCGCGCGCGGCTTCGAGGCATTGCGGGGCGTTGTACGCGAAGAGTCCGACCATGCAATCGAGATCCGGATTGCTGGCCATGGCGTCCTGGGCGTTGGCCTTGGCGCGGGCGTAGTCGAAGTTGTCGGTCCGGGTGTCGACGATGGTGTACTTCCCCGCGGTGAGGCTCTTGCCGGGAGGATCGTAGGCAATCGTGCCGGCCGCCGGCACTGGTCTCGAAAGGAGTTCATCGATGACACCTTGTCGACGTTGTTGGGCGTTCAATTGTTCCAATCGACCCACGAAGAGCATCACTTTTCCGCCGTTGGGAATGGCTTCCTTCACCAGACGTCCGGCGGCGCGGCCGGCGTTGTAATTGTCCATTCCGACAAAGCAGAGCCGGCGGCTGTCCGGTGCGTCGCTGTCGTGGGTGATCACCGGGCAACGCTCGGCGATCTGATTGATCAGGCCGACCTGGTTCTTGGCGTCGATCGGGCTGATGGCGATTCCGTCGATCCCACGGGCCAGCAATCCTTCGACCATGCGCTTCTGATCCCCGATTCCCTTGGGCGGCATCAGCACCTCGCAGTCGACGCCGAACTCCTTTTCCGCGGCGCGGACCCCGGCGGTGGCGGTGTTCCAGAACGGGTCGACGCCGTTGGTGACGTAGGCGATTTTTTTTCTGCCCGCCTTGGGCGTTCCACCGGCGGCATCGGCGGCGGGCGCGGTGGATTCAGTGGATTGTTTGCAGCCGCTCAGAGGCACCCAAAGGAGGGCGGCAGCGAGCAGGGTACGAAGGGGAAAGGAAACGTTCATGAGGGGAAACAGGTTGCGGCGGGAGAAAAGATTTATTGGAGAGTCATCCCTCCGTTGACGGCGATGTTTTGGCCGACGACGAAGGCCGCGGCTTCGCTGGCGAGGAAGACGGCCGTTCCGCCGACATCCGACGGGAGACCCCAGCGTCCGGCGGGAATCAGTGAAAGGTAGCCGTCCTTTTCCGACTGCGGGTCGTTCACGTGTCGTTCGACCGGAATCCAGCCGGGCGCGATCATGTTCACCGTGATGCCGAAGGGCGCGAGTTCGGTGGCGAGGCTGCGGTGGAACCCGTTCTGGCCGCCCTTCGCCGCAACGTAGGCGGTGAAATTCGGCACGCCCCGTTGAACAACCTCCGATCCGATGTTGATGATTCGACCCCAGCGCTGCTGCTTCATGTGGGGCAGGCAGGCGCGGGTGAGGAGAAACGGGCTCTTGATGAAGAAATCGAGCATCGACTGGTAGAACGCCCAGTCGTAGTCCTCGATCGATTTGTGGGGTTGGTCGCAGGTGGCGTTGGGGACGAGGATGTCCACCGGACCCAAACTGTCCTCAATCTCGGCCACCAACCGGGCCACGTCCTTTTCGCAGGTGACATCGGCGCGGAAGAGGCCGCCCTCGCCCCCGGAAGCCTGGTATTCGGCGAAGGCGCGTTCGGCGCGGGTGGCGTTGTTGCAGTAGTTAAAGGCCACCCGGGCTCCGGCCTGGCCGAGGGCGGTGGCGACGGCACGGCCGAGACCGGTGCTGCTGCCGGTGACCAGGGCGACGCGGCCCTGCAATGAAAACGAGGGGGCAGGATGGGAGGTCATGCAGTCTGAGGTTGGGGAACCACCGAAGGCTAGCCGAACCGGCAGCCCGGGCTCAATGGAGAACCGGATCGATCGCGCCGACGTGCAGCCTGTTCTTTGCATTCGTTCTCCGATCGGGCGAAGCTGGGGGCGGCCCATTGAAGTCAGTTCCGCCGGTGCCGCGGTCGCCGAAGTCCCATCCCGAAGCCCAACTCGAAGTCATGTCCGAACCCAGCCCCATCGCTGCCGGCGCCGTCCGTTTCTCGGTGGAAGGACGTCCGGGGAGTCTTCGTAAGGACCCTGAACCCATTGCCTCCTGATGCCGGAACCTTCCGTGTTCGAATCGGTGATCCGTCGCCTGGGGCTGGACGACCGTCGGCTCCGCTGGGTGCTCGCCGCGGCTGCCGGAATCCTGCTCGCCTTATGTCATCCCTTTCCCGCGTGGACCGGATTGGCGTGGCTGGTTCCCGGGATGTTGTGGATCGCGGTCGTGGGCTGTTCACCGCGGCGTGCCTTTTGGATTGGATCGGCCGCCGGAGTGATCGAATCGCTGATTGCCTTGCGCTGGCTGTTGCACATTCCGTTCCCGGCGGGAGCGGTTGCCGGCTGGCTCGCGTTGTCGGCCTACCTCGGTCTCTTCACCGGTGCGTGGTGTGTCTGGATCGCCATGACCCTTCGGCCGGTCGCCGGAAGTGATGGCACTACTTCATGGCGGAAAACTCTGGAGGCGTTTTCCGACCGGGGATGGTTTCGGCGCGCGGGATGGATCCTGGCGGCGTCGGCAGCCTGGGTGGCGGTGGAAATGGTGCAGGCCCGGTTGTTGACCGGGTTTCCGTGGAACTTTCTTGGAGTGACCCAATGGCGCAACGGTCCGTTGATCCAGGTGGCATCGTTGGCTGGGGTCTATGGAGTTTCCTTTGTCGTCTGCTGGTGTTCGCTCGCGCTGGCTTCGGCGGCGGTGCTGGTGGTGTTTCGGCCGGCCCTGCGCTTTGCCTGGATGGCCGAGGGACGGCTGCCGCTGGTGGTGCTACTCATTCTCGTTGGCTGGGGATTCAACCGGATGATGCGACCCGTGTCGGACGCTGGAGCGGGGCGTTCGCTGACGCTGGCGCTGGTGCAACCGAGCATTCCCCAGCAACTGATTTGGAATGATGCCGCCAGCCCGGAACGGTTCGAAAAGGCACGCCGGCTTTCCGCGCAGGCGCTCGCGACGCGGCCGGACGTGCTGGTGTGGCCGGAGGGATTCCTGCCGGGATTCACCGACAGCCAGTTGATGGCAATGACCCGGTTGGTCGGCGATGCCGGGGCGTGGTGGGTGTTCGGAGCGGATGATTCCGATCGTGCCGCGAATGGCCACACCAACGACTACAACGCCGCGATACTTTCGTCGCCCGGCGGCCGTTTCGCGCAGGTCTATCGCAAGCGGCATCTGGTCCTCTTCGGTGAATACATCCCCTTTGCGTCGAGGCTTCCCTTCCTGAAATCGCTGATCCCGATCGGTGATGGTTTCGCCGCGGGTTCGGGGCCGGTGCCGTTCCGGATTCAACAGCCGGGACTGTCGGTCGTCCTGTCACCGGTGATCTGTTTTGAGGATATTTTCCCGCACCACACCCGGGATCAGATTGTTCCCGACACCGATCTGTTGTTGGAAATGACCAATGACGGCTGGTTCGGCGAGAGCGGCGCCCAATGGCAACACTGCGCCAACGCCTCGTTTCGAGCGGTGGAGAACGGTGTTCCATTGGTGCGTTGTTCGAACAACGGCATCAGTTGCTGGATCGATGCCTTCGGCCGATTGCGCGATGTGGCGGGTGGCGCGGACGGGAATGTGTATGGCGCCGGGTTTCTGAGGATCGCCGTGGCGTTGCCGCCGGTGGAAGAGGGGCATCCGCGGACCTGGTATTTTCGGCACGGTGATGTGTTCGGCTGGACCTGCCTGGCCCTGGCGTCATGGCGTGCCATCCGGTCGCGGTTCCGTCGGGTGGAGAAGCCCACCCTTCGGGCAAATCCAGCCAATCCGACAACTCCCGCGGCGAAAGGATCCTGATGGAAGCGGTCGATTGGATCCGCCTGACCGCCTGGATCGCGTTGATCCTTTGGGGGGCGACCGAGGGGTTTCGAACGTTTTCCTGCCGTCATCCGGAACGAGGCCGCTGGGCTCGCTGGAGCTGGACACTCGGAGCGGTCGTTTTCTCGATTCATGTCGCACTGGCGATGCACTTCCGTCACGGCTGGAGCCACACGTCGGCGGTTCAGGAAACGGCACGCCAGACGTATGAAGTGTTCAGAATCCGGTGGGGCGGCGGAGTCTGGTTCAACTACTGGATGGCCGCGGTCTGGATCGGAGATGCGGTCCGCTCCTGGCTCGCCGCGACCGATTGGATGAACAGCCTGCGCCGGCCGGGATGGGTGCGCGGCTTCTTTCTGTTCATGTGGTTCAACGCCGCCGTGGTGTTTCCGCACGGCCCATTGCGATGGCTCGGCGCAGTGGTATGCGCCGGGGTCGGGATTTTGTGGTGGATCCGGTATCGGACCGCCGTTGATCGTTCCAAGTGATCAGATGGTGTTCCGGCTTTCGCCGGGAACCCACGTCCACAGGGAGCGCCGGCATTGCCGGCCCGTATGCCACTCACGCTGATTCGTGGATCCCCTCGCCGGCAGGATGCCAGCGCTCCCAGCAATTGACCCCGAGCTCTGCTGAAAATCAGTTCGAGCCGGGAGCCGGCGTTCCGGGAGGCGGCACCAGCGTGTTCAAATCGACCGAGCCTTCCTTGGAAATCCGCCGCGTTCGTCCGAGTCCGCCGCCACCGCCATAGAGCGTGCTGTTGATCTTGTAGCTGACCTGATGCGACGAGTAGATACGAAACGCAGCACGCGCGAGACGGAAGGTGCTGAGATGAACAGTGACCTGCTGGGTCACGGTTCCGAGCCGTGGCACTTCGACGGTATCCCCGTTCAAGCCCTGCCCGATATAGACCCCATCGAGGTAGATCTTGTGGGCCGCACCGGTGAGAACAACGGGCTCCGGCGTGGCATTCTGAAGCCGGACATTGAACACAAACTCAACCTCACCTTCCGATCCATGGGTGGAATTTACATTCACTAGGGTCACATCGAAATCCGTATCATCCTGCATCGACGCGCACCCGGCCATCAGCCAGCCGAGCAGCATCAACGGCCAGCCGAAACGGAGCAGGGGACGGAGGGTTTGAAGCATGTGTTTTGAAGAGTGACCCGGGACTGGGTCAGGGACAAGTCCGGGATAGTTGGCTTCCGAGGATAAAATGGAATGATTTGCTGCCCAGGAGCAGGGTTTTTCGTGGTTTCCGTTCCTGGTGAAGGAAAAACTATCATTTTCGGACGAAATCGAGGGAAGATCGTTAGCGAGCCCCTGTTTCAGCACCATCTTGGGCACAAGGAGCACAGTACCTTTTATGGAATCCAATTCCGGAACGATTTGGGCGTTCGACCTTGGTAAAGCCTCCATTGGCGAGGCTGTGCGCGACCTACGCACCCATTCCTTTCCACACGTTGAGTCGCTGCTGATTCCGCCGGACCTGGCCCGACGCGGGCCGGCTACCGCTTCTGGCTCACCCGCCAACAAATACCGCGCGCTCAAAACCCGGGAAGCACACCAGGCCCGCGAACGCTGGCTGGAAACGGTGTGGACGGCGGCTGGCCTGACGCCGTTGCGAGGGCGACAAGTCGCGAGGGTGAATGAACACTGGCAGCAGGTTGCCGCTGCTGACTGGCAATTGGAGCAGGAGTTCGCGGCCAAGGGCGACAAGACCTGCTATACATCCTGCCTCTTGCGAATTCGTCTGTTGCTGGGCGACGGATCCCTCGAAGAATGGCAAATCTATAAGGCTTTGCGTTCGGCACTCCAACGGCGCGGCTATGGACGAGTGCCGTGGGCGGCGAAGGAAGCCGTCAAACAAGGCAAGACGCCGCAAGAGATGGAGGATGAACAGGAGAAGAAGCTACAACAGGCAGACGAACGTTACAGCGAGGCCGTCGACAAGTGGCCGGAGTTCAAGCGCGCGACAACTCAAGAGTTTCGGTTCCCCTGTTATTTCGACGCCTGGAAGATGGGGCTATGGAATCCGGCAGAACCGAACAAGCACGCAACCCGCGTGGACCATCTATCGGGCAGTACTCGCAATGTTCGCTTTGACCGGAACGATGTGCGCCGCGAACTCATCAAACTCGGAGACGAAGCGGCGCGGATTCTTCCGGCGGTGCGCGACGCTTTCGCTCGATGGCAACGCGATGGTTGGACCTACACGCATCCCGTCACCGGAGCCGCCCGCACCTATTCGATTCGGGCAAAGACATTCGGTGAATTCCTTTGCGACGGGCCTGCGGGCACGCCGGATGAGACCTCCTTCCAGGCGTTCCTCAAACAGCGAAGTGACGCCGGCCTTCGCATCGGCTCGTTTGAGGAATGGATGGCCGCGCTCGGTCAGAAGACGCCGAAATTCGACAACCGCATCCTCAACGACTGCGTGCTCATCCCCCGCTTCCACGTGTGCAAGGTGGACGTGCGACTCGACACGAAAAGCGGGCAGCCTGTTCCCGAGTCGTTGTTGGCAACCGAAGTTACCTTTCTGCTCAAGCTGAAGAACCTGCTTGTGGCGGATGCCGAGAAGGGGCAGTGCAAACTCACGCCGGAGGAAATTCGCGCCATATTCGCCTACGCGCACCAAAAACTCAAAGCCGCCAAACTTGTCAGTCCGGACGGTGAACCCACCAAGAGTTGGCCAGACAAAGTTGCCGACTGCTTCGCCCTCACGAAGTCCGAATGGGGAAGAAAGAAGGGTTTGGCCGAACTGGAATTGCGGCCATTGCCAGGACACGAGGAAGTGAAAGCGCCCAAGACCTCTGGTCGTAGCGCCTATTCTCGGGTAGCCCTTCGCATCCTCAAGGAGCTGGTTCTCTCAGGTGAAGCACCTTCCGCTTTCCATGCCCGCGTGCTCCGACGTGAGGAAGATTTGCTCGGCAAACTCGGTTCCGCTCTCGAGAAGCCACTCGTCATGGTGACCAACTCCGCAGCAAAGGACGAAGATGAGCGGAACCGGGAAAACACCGAGAACCAGAAGCGCGGCGTCCTTGTCTCCGAACTTCATTTCCTGCTCCAGATGCGGAAGGACGACAACAATCCCGACTCATGGGAAAATCTGTTCGTTCCTTCGCAGACTCTCGACGCGCTCAAGGGCCGTCACACGGAAGACGGCAAGTTGGACTCCGAAGCCGCCATCCGAGACCTGCTCGGCACCATAAATGATCCGATCGTGCGCCACCGTCTCGGCGTGTTCTCCGAGCGGTTGAAGAAGCTTCAGCTTGGTGACGGGAAGGACGGACTCCCCGGCTTCGGCGTGCCCGATAGCATCGTGTTGGAGTTTGTGCGCGAGGACTTCATGGGGGATGAAGCAAAGCGCCAGTTATTCACCTTTCAGAAGCGGCGGGAGGAGGAGCGCAAGGAAGCCAAGGAAATGGCTTCCGCCGCCGGTGCTGCGTCCGGGCTTTCATCGCTCAAGTATCAATTGTGGAAGGCACAGGGTGGCGAATGCCTCTACGGAAAGGAGATTTTCAACGAGTCGGGCGGTTCCAAGTCCGCATGCCTCTACCGCGAGACAGCCCTGCCTCTGACTCGACTCGACGACTACGTCATCGATCACATAGTGCCGCGCGCCCAAGACGGCCCCGATGCGATGGTCAACTACGTGTTGACCACCCACGAAACCAACCAAGCAAAAGGAGACCGCACGCCCTTCGAGTGGCTGCACAGTCTTCCCGACTTCGACTGGGACGCCTACGTGAAGCGCGTGAACAACCGCACGACAACGCTTCGCAACAAGAAGGTCCAACTCCTCACGCGAGAGGATGCACGGGAACTTGTTTCACGCTACACCGCCCTAGCCGAGACTGCATGGGTCTCCAAACTCGCGCAGACCATCGTCAACCTCCGCTTCGGCTGGGAAAACGGCTGCGAAATTGTGAACGGAAATAAAATCAAGCGTGTCAGCGACGTTTCCGGCGGCCTCACCGCCCGCGTGCGACGGAAGTACGGACTCGACCGACTGCTATACTCCGATGTCACCGACCCGGAAATCTTGGAAAAGAAAACCAAGAACCGCGACGACGACCGCCATCACGCGCTTGACGCAATGGTGCTCACCTTCATCCCGCAATGGGCGCGCGACCCTGGCAAGGAAGGCTTCTTCCGCTTTCCGTCCGAGTTCCGCGACCCCACCGACCGGGAGGACTACGGACGCATCCGAGAACATTTTCGAAGAGAGGTGGCGAAGGTCATGCCCCGCAATTTAGCTTACGAGCGCCCGGTCCTCGCGGATACTCTCTACGGAGCACGGGAAGGTAAGGGTGGCAAGGTCATCGTGCAGCGGGTTGAAGTGGCGGCGCTGGCGCAGAAAGCTATCGGACCGCAGAAGTCGAAGTTCGACCTTACGTATGCTCGTGACCAGGTGAAGAGCATCCGCGATGAAACCATCCGACGACGGCTTGGTGAGCTGCTGGTGACCGAACCAGATGAGACTCGGTGGAAAAGCTTCTGCGCGGGTTTCGGGCAATTGCGCGGGGATGGCTCACCCGGCGCGCGTATTTCCCGGGTGACCCAGACGTTGGACAAAGAACCGGTGGAGTTCAAAGACATGTCGAAAGACGGCAGGGGTGCCTTCCGCACGACCAAGCAGAAGCATCGTGGGCAGTTTGTTTACTTGGACAAAGCAGGCAAACCAGCAGTTGAGCCAGTGCGTGTTTTCGAATCGGTCAGCGCAGTCGGCCAAGCCCTACGCGCGAAGGCAATTTGTTCGAGGGTTCTTGGATTTTTTGAGAGTCTTTGCTTAGTGAATGTTGAATCCGATGTGCAGCATGGAGAATTACTGTTTCGCAAAGGAACCTACCGCCTTAATTCGGCTCCTGATGAGTTTGTGTGGGTGATTCGAGGAATGGGGAGTCCACCCGCCCGTCGGCGCGAGCTTTCTGCTCTCAGCACGCCGGCGGGCTCGACTAGTCGGCGGCTTGTGTCTGAGT
>CAIVQB010000074.1 GCA_903907925.1 uncultured Verrucomicrobiota bacterium | reverse complement strand
TCCAAACCGTCAAACGCAAGGCCCGTGGCTTTCGTACCGTCGAGTACTTCACCGCCATGATCTACCTCGTAGCCTCTCATCTGAAGTTCAACCTCCCAGACCCGCTACCAACTACCCACACAAAGTCATATTGAGGCTAAAAACCAATTCACGCGGCGCATCAAACTCGCGCGTGATGACGAATTCCCTTCCGAGCGGATCGTTGTCTTCAGTTGGTGGGGTCATGTTTTTATTTCCCCACGAAGTTACCCAGTGAATCCAGACAACGAGTCCAACCCTCCTCGTGACGGTCGCGGCTGTCCGTGGACGCAAACCTCTCGTGCGTCAAAATCAATTCCGTCTGCGTGCCGCGTGCATTGAACTCCAGCGTGACGAGTGTTTCGGGCGGTTCGACCTCGCCATATTCATCGCCGCTTCCGTCCTTTTCAAACTGCCAGGTGAAAACAAGACGTTCCGGCGGCTTTACTTCACGATAAACACCGACGGTCGTGTAGTACTCGCCGTCGGCTCGCCGCACCTGGATGCGGTACTTGCCGCCGGTCCGCGCGTCCACCTTCACGGATTGCAACGATCCCCCATGGCACGCCGCCGCACCGAACCACTGGCTGAAATGGTTCGCATCCGTCCACGCCTGGAAAACCAGTTCGCGCGGCGCGGCGAAAACGCGGGTGAGTTGAAGTTTGATGTTTTGTTCGGTCATTTTGGTTGTGCTCATTTTGCTTCCGTGGCTTGCAGTTGTTTCAGGTATTCGTCCAGACGATCAAAGCTCTCCTCCCAAAACCGGCGATACTCCTCGATCCATTGCGACGCCTGTTGCATGGGCTTGGTTTCCAGCTTCAAGGAATGCACCCGACCGCTCCGGCGGCGGCTGACCAGGCCTGCGTTTTCCAAAATGCGCAGATGTTTCGAGACTGCCGGCAGCGACATGGAATACGGCCGCGCGAGCTCGGTGACACAGCGATCGCCCTGGGCCAGGTGTTCCAGAATGCGCCGCCGGGTCGGATCGGCCAGCGCCGCAAATGTGCGGTTCAAAATCCGAGGTGAACACTTAACCATGTGGTTAAATATATCTGCCGAAAAACGGCGCGCAAGCGGATTCTTGTCGCGGTCGATTTGGAGTCCCAAGGTCTCCCGCCCGCGCCGGTTTTCTGATGACCGAATTTGCTGACGCCACTACCTTCGTCCGCAGTACCCCACTGTCGGCAGCCGGCCGCGTGAAATGAACCCAATCTACAAGGTCTTAAACGGAATCGGGCTCTCGATCGGTCTGGTATGCGTGGGCGGATTCCTTCTATTCCGGGGCCCACTGGATTGGCGCTGGCACGAACAACGGGTCGTTCAAACGCTCGAGGATGGAAGGGGAAACTTGTTCTGCCTCAGTTTCGCTCGCAACAACGACCTCGACCTCGGCAACTATAACGTGAAGCTCTATGTTCTTCGAACCAACACTGAAGGAGCCCTATATGACCTGGGATTCAGAGAACCATTTTGGTGGGGTTCAGACCTGAAACGAATCGGAACCAATGGAGACGTGTTGATCTCGTCGTTTTTTGGCCCGACGATGCGCTATTCCTACGGCGGCGACCTGATCGTCAATCTTGATACCGGCACCACGAATATCGGGCAACAATTTGCGGCCGATTGGGTGCGATGGATCATGATGGACTACAAAACCAACAAGGCCGGGCACTGACGACCCTCGAGGACTTGCACCGACGTGTAACCCTCCCGGAGGTCCGGCGTAAACCCAGGATCACTGGTGCCGCGGCAGTTTCCCTGCTCACGGTGTTTTCCCGGCAGCGCACAGATTCTTCAGGGCTGATCCACAAGGATCGCTTGTCCCAATTCTCCTCGAAGACCGTCGAAAAAACGGGCTGTCATTCTCGCGATGTCCATTCGAGAAACGCCAATTGCGCCTCACGATCGGGAACCACGGCAGGGCCCATGTCGTCAAGGGAGCGTCGCGGATAGCCCGGTTCGACGGAGGTGACGGTCACCTCTGAACCGGTCACTTCAAAGATCCCGCGCCAGGCCCCACACCCAATTTCCCAGCGCCCGGTCCGGGTATGGCGAATCCGTCTCGTTCGATGCGGTGTGGGGTCGCGTCCCAGCATTTCCACCATGCGCTCGCTGAAATCGACGCCCCATTCCGAGCGGAGCCATCGAATTTGCCGCTGCGCCGTTTCCGAAAGCCGCACTTGAAACGCGGGTGGAATGGCGGCTGTCGTCTGAACCGCATCCCACCAACCCGCGGCGGCCTCTGGAAACGCGTCGTAGGCCGGGATATACGGTTTGATATCAAAGACGGGCGTGCCATCGACGAGGTCGCACGGCCCGAGGAGCAGTCGACGGCGCTCGACCTTGAGGAGTTGAACGGGGGTCAAACCCAGCGGATTCGGGCGATACGGCGACCGGGTGGCGAAGACGCCCCGGCGAATCGCCGGTCCCTGCGGTGGAAGAACCAACGGCCGCCAGTTGGCGTTGCGATGAAACCACCACACCAGCCAGACCCGCGAGAATCCCGCCAAATCCTGGAGCGCCAGTTCGAGATCACGGCCTGGAACCATCTCTAGGATGTGCGACTCCGCCTCCGTTTCCAGCGGCTGATGTCGCGCGTCGAATTTCAAACGCTGCGCGGATCGGATAAACCCGATCGGACGCAGCGACAGACTTTCACCCACCGGCGATCCCTCGTCCGGGCCACTGGGAAACGTCTTCATCCGAAGCGGATGCGGCCACCCGGCTCCGTCATCACCGAATCAGGCCACCCAGGCGTGGGTGGATTTTCCGACCTTCTTGATCTCGGTGATCTTCTTTCCGGTGGTGAAGAACCAGGCATGGATATTCGCACCCTTCACCCCGGTTTTCGCAGCGATTTCCTTGACACTGAGCCCGGTCGGTCCGGCTTCCTTCAGGAGGGCAACGATGGATTCCTTCAGGGCACCACGCTTGGCGCGCCCGGGCTTCGGACCGGCAGCGGCGGACTTGCGGGGGCGTCCACGCCGGGCACCGGTCGGGGCTCCCGTACCAAACGAGGACAGCTCGGCATCCAGATCGGCGATCTTGGAGAGCAGAGCGTCCTTGGCCTTCAGCAGGCGGGCGATCTTAACAAAGTCAGCGGACGAAAGTGTGGCAAGATTCATAGGCTGACCCTAGGGAAGACGATGAACGGCCGCAATGGTGCGGTTATCAAAAATGCAGCCGCCGTCCGGGTTTACCTGTTCAACCGATAAAAGCGTGCGGAACCCGTGACCGAATTGGTGTAAGGACCGGCCACGATTGGTCCGGGAACATCGGCCCAGGGACCCGTCGGCGCATCCGCCTGTTGGAGGACAAAACCCCCGCGGGTCCAGTCAAACCGAAGGGTGCCGCCGGATCCGGCGATTTCAACCCGCGGCGGGGGCGGTGCCGTGTGAATCGCCGAAAGGGTCATCCCAAAGGTGATATCAGGGCTGCTGGCGTTATAGTTGTGAACCTCCACCGCGAGAACATTATCGCCGTTGACCAGGGCACTGCCGTCCAGCGCAAAACTGTCCAGACAGGTGGCGTCGCCGCTGCACGGATATCCATTGGCCAGGGTGGAACTCAAAATCGAAACGCCGGGATCCATGCGCAGGCGATAGGCCTCCACACCATTGAGATAGAAGACCGCACCATCGTCGATGAAGGCGTCGCTCTTGAGGACCCGGTTGGATTCGACGTCGGTCACTTGAAAGTGGGTCCGGAAATAGTAGGTGATGAACGGATACCCGCCATTGCTGGGATCCGACGCCAGTTGGGTATTGCGCGGCTGCACCAGGGCATCGGGGCCGGCAGCGCGGACATCCACCCACAACAACGCCGGCGACGGCCCGCCCCAGGATGCCTCGTTGAAACCCGGTGCAGTCCAGGTCGAGTCGGTTTGCGCCAGAGTGGTGTAGCGCCAGTCATTCGTCATCACGATATAGGATTGCGCGGTATCGAAACTCGTCGTCGTGAAGGTGTAGATGTCGGTCGTGTAGGTCTGAGCACCACTGGTCGCAACCACCCGATAGTAGTACTGCGTTCCCTCAGTCAGCCCACCGAGAACAACGCCTTGAACGGTTCCCGGCGTGGTTGGAACCGGCGACTTCAATCCCAGATCGGTGGTGGGGCCGTATTCCACCCACGAGATCGCGGATGCGGCGGTCGTCCAAGTCACCGACGTCGCAACGTCATCCGGAATCACCCGGGGTTGGCTGATGAATCCAGGAAGAGGGTTGGCGAACACCGCCAAATGGCTTCCAACCGTTCTTTCTTTTCCGCTGTCAGCGACGGCGCTGGACCGGTTGAGTCGGAGTGGATTTCCCAACGAATCCTGCATGACCAACGTGGTGGAGCCCCCGCCATCCATGTTGATCCCGTCGGCGACACCGAGCTTCAACAACCAGTTTCCCGCCTCATAGTCGAGGGCACCGTCACTGTACCCGGCCTGCCTGCCGTCGATCGCGACGAGGTAGAGAAAGCGGCGGTCCGTGGAGAGTCCGAAGAGGGTGCGGGGATTGGCGTCGTGAAGATTGCTCGGCTGGTTAAGATACTGACGTCCGATGTTGACCCCCTTGATCACCACCGGATATCCGCCGGCCAGGGCGGTGTGGATACCCGTCGTGCTGTGGGCCGGCCAATTGGTGTGAAGGATGGCGGCTACATTGCTGGCGTCGACGGTCAGGACCGCTGAATTCGCCGCGCTTTCCTGGGCTGAAACCACGACACCGTCGCTGATCGCCAATCCATACAAATCCATCGGACTCCCTTCCGGCACGTAGTATTGCGTTTGATCGAAGAAATTGCCGTTGATGGCCACCTGCGCCTTGTGGCTCTGGAGAAATCGGCTGACTGTCATGCCGCCCGTCTCGTGGTAGTCAGCCACGTAGTTGCTGATCCGCGGAGTGCTCATCAAGCGGATGTCCGGATCATTCAAGTCCACCCGGACGGCGTTGAGGACACTGCGATCGGGATTCGCGGCATTGGGCGTGTTGGTTCCCGAAATGCGATCGATTCCCTTGAACAACGGAACCCATGGACCGAGTACGGGATCGGCGGCGGATCGAAATCCACCCGCGCACATCAGGGCGATCAGAACAACATGCCACAGCGGGCGAATCGAAACGAAAATGAGGGGACGAGAGGACATGGTGTCAGCGGAAAATCCGGGTTGGAGGAGCATCCTGTTAATTGCCCGAGAATCGGTAGCCATAACCAGGGATCGGGTCGCGGGTATAGGCCGCATTATAGCCGTCGTAATAGATGGGAATCAGTCCTGCATGACCGTCGGCAAAGGCAACCACACACTCCGCATCCTTGTAAAATGGCGCATTGCGGAGGCCGGTCCGACTCCGGTGCCACGAGAGCGGGGCATGGGCCGCCCATTCCATCACCAGGAGGGTCCGGCCCGGTTCCACCAGCGATCCCTGCTGCCATCCGGCGATGTTGGGCATTCCCGGGAGAATGACCCCGTTGAACACATAACTGCTGAAGTTGAAGCGGGGCGTCCTGCAGAACGGGGCGGGATCCGAATAACCGCGATCGTCGGGACACACGAAGAGTGAATCCTGACCCGCGCGATCGTTTTTCGGCGCCAGATAGGGGCGAATCTGTTCCTTGTACCACCACCAGAAGTCCCCGCCCTGCCCCGCCACCGGCCCCGGCAACGTCTTCCGATGATCCTCCGCGTAGAGGCTGACGGCCTGAGCGATCTGTCGCAGATGGTCGGTGCAGAGGGTCACGCGCGACGCGCGGCTCGACCGGATCCACGGCACGGCCACCACCGCGCCGACAACCGCCACCGCGGCCACGACCGCCAGCAGATCAATGCCGCTGAAGCCCATCGCGCGACGCGTTGAGTTTGAAATTTGCCGGATCATGGGAGGCCCGGAATCGGAACGGATGGAATTCCGTTGCCGGAAACCACCTGGTAAAGAGCGTCGAAACGTTCGGGCAGCGCCGCCCGGTTTCCGCCGCGTGCCGTTCCCGCGAAGCCCAGCGCTTCCGGCCGGTGAACGATTGCCGCCGACAGCAGGTGTTGTTCAAACAAGGGCTTGAGGTTGGCGTATTCCGCGATTGTTCCCGGCCAGAAGGCGACGATCCGGGGTTTCACCATCCCGACGGTGGCCCGTTGTTCGTCGGAAAGAAACGGAGGCCCCATCAGGGAAACAATGACGTCGGCGACACCCGCCTTGCGGATCAGTTCGAGAAAGTCGCCCGGCGGCACCTGCAACGGGCGGAGCGGATCCAATTGAATCGCACGGGTGATCGGTGCCGGCAGTCCGGCGTCCTTCAATCCGCCCAGGAGCGCTTTCAACGCGACATCGAATGCCGGCTGGGGAAACGATTCCGTGTCGCGGTAAATCACCACAATCCGTCCACCGGGTTGAATCCGTTTTCCCGCTTCCTCCGCGAGCACCCGTCCGACCTCCCGGTGGATCGCGGCGGGCCCCGATGGTGGCCCGTCGTGCAAAGACCGCCAGATCGCGGCACCCGCAACCAGGAGAGCGAGGATCGACGACGCAATTTTGATGCGTTCCCGTTTCATCGTTCGAAAACCGGTTCCGAAATGCCAGTCACCGGATTCAAAACACACCCCGCGGCTTTGAAAACACCACGTTGGTCTGACCGATGGCCAGGCAACTGCTAATCTGCTCGCGCAAGGTCGCCGTCTTGGTGTTTCTCACGCTGCCGTCCGACAACGCCAGATTGCCGTTGCGGACATGCAGGGTCGGATCCCAGGCGGCATCAATCGAGGTGCCCAAAAACACGCTCCACGATGGATCCAAACCGCCGCCACCTCCGAGGACATTGGCGTCACCCGCAAGGATGGTCTGCGGCCGCGCCTCGGTGGCCGTCGTACCCAGGAAATAGCTAATGTTGGCGTCGCCCACGAGGAACGACCAGTTGGTACCCGGCTTCCGGGCAATATCGGTCGGACAAATGAGAATCCGCATCGACCCCAGCTCGTTGGAACACAGCCGGAAATGATCGGTCCAGTCCGGCGAATCCATGCTTCCGCCGTTGGTGAAGGACAGGTTCCACGGATACTTTTCGCGGTTGTCCGTGGCCCAGAGCCGGAAGGCCAGCGACGTCTGGCGAAGGTTGTTCAAACATGCAGTCTGTTTGGCCTTCGCCTTGGCCCGCGCCAACGCTGGCAACAGCATTCCCGCCAAAATCGCGATGATGGCGATGACCACCAGCAATTCGATCAAGGTGAAGGCACGCCATCGACGGGACGGAATCAAACTCGGACAGGCTCTCATAAGATCACGCATCGTTCCGGATGGACCGGCCCCCCGGCCGCCGAAACCCGATGCAGAATGTCAGCGTAACTAGCAGAAGTCAGGCCATTCATTTGGATTCGGAGAGGTTGGGTGGAATGTTCGAATGAGTTCCCTGAACGGAACCAACCTTCGCTCCCGCCAGTTGTTGCGCCAGGTTCCGGTATCGCCGTCGCATCCGCTCGCGCACCTCTTCGATCGCCGGAACAACGACCTTCCGCTCTCCCCGGTTCAAACCCGCAATCAGTCGGTCGCCCGCGACATCCAGGCGGTGAATCCACGCCGCTTCGTCGCCCGATTCCTGAAAGAGCCGCCAAACTCTCCGTTCATAGAGTTGCCGGCCTTCCGGCGTCTCCAGAAGGGCCCGGGCCACCGGACCGCCCGCCACCGGCATCCACAGAAGATCCGCGGGCCCGAACAATTGATCCATTCCATGGGGCAGAAATGCCAGACGCCCTCCGGTGGATTCCTCGATCAATCGGAAATTGTTCCGGGCCAGATAATAGCCATCGCGATGCCCGAGGATCACTTCCATCGCGAGGAACGAAACACAACGGTCGATGTCGAGGATGTCCTGCAACCTCAACCAGCGCCGGTTCAAATCCGCATCGGTGAGGATTTCCTGAAGCCGCGGCAACCGATCGTCCTCTCCCAGCGACCGCGCGGTCGTGCCACCGAAACCGTCCTTCAAAAACTCCGGATCGAGTCCCGCCACCCACACGTAGAGACCACGTGATTTTCCGTTCAGCGTGACCCGTGCGTGGCCGACCTCCGGGGCGGGCACGCCCGCGATTCGGAAAAGTGCCGCCCCCAACTGCTCCTGCAACAGGCTGGCGTCCTCGACCGAGTTGTTCAGGTGCAGCGTCCGATGTCCAAGACCGCGCTGATCCGAATCCGACCGATCAAAACGAAGGGTCAATCCCGGCCGATCCTCCACCGGACGGAAACTTCCAGTTGAACCCTTCACATGCACCGTAACACCGGTCAGAGAATGGCCGTCCACAGTGACGACCGCATCCACATCGGTTCGTGGGTTCGCCCGCAGTCGATCCAGATCCGAAGCCGCGAGCACAACGCGAATGTCGTGAACGACCACCGCATTCGCCGCGTGAACCGGCACGCCGGACGCCGCCGCCCTCCACAGAATCCAGCACGCTGCGACCGCGGCCGAAACCAAGACCGACCACCTCATGCGGTCCATCGGCAGATCAATCCGCTGCACTGGATCCACGGCGATCCGGTTACCGGTTGCGCGCATGCCGAACCCGCGGTTGCAGGACGACCAGGGAATTGGCACCCGGCCGTTCGCGTCCCTCCGACGGACTGTTCATTACATTGCCGCGAACCCAGAGCGTCGCGGATCCACCGCCATCGAGATTCATCGCCTGTTCGCAACCGAGTTTGACCATGTAGTCCGCCAACTCGGGAAAGGTCATCCCCACCGACAACCCGCTTTGACGTCCGTCCACCTCAACGAGGAAATACGAATCCTTGTTCCACCCGATCGCGGTCCGCGGATGCCGCATCAAAATGCCCGACCATTCCATCGCCTTCCCGTTTCGCACCAGGGTCGGTCCGCCTCCGATCGCGGATTGCACGCCGGCCAGCGCGGGAAACGTTCGCATCTCCAGTTGAACCGTCGCCCCGGCCACGACCGGCTTCAACCGAGCCGCCAGCGTGGGACCGATCGACAGCACCCACCCATCGGCCGGAACCGCGGAATCGCCGGCGTTGCGGACCGATCGCACCCGCGCGCTCACCACCGTTTCCGGGCGCAATGGAAGTCCGGCGTCCCGCCCGACCGGCTCCAACACCCATTCGACACCGCGACTGGTTCGCGTCGTCCCGCCCATTCGCGACGTGTAAAGAACCGCGCCATTATCCGGGCGCAGCTCGTTCAACCCGACCTCGTGACGCAATCCGTCCGGGAGCACGAATCGCAGACGTGACTGAACGTTGGTCATTTGGGGATGACCCGACGGATCGATCCAGAAACAGGCGTGCCCCGCCGGTGCGCTGACCAGTTCGCCCTGAAAAATCTGCAAGTCCCGCGGATCTCCGGGTGCATGGGCGTCAGTCGTGTAGAAATCACCGTTTACAGCCGCGATCGGTTGTCCGCGTTCCGGGTCGAGTTGTTGGACCTGCTCGCTGACGGTGCTCATCCCGAGTCGATTGGAGGCACCGAGTGTCGTTTGAAAGGTGAACTCCCGGTGCGCTCGCGACAGTTTGAAAATGTGAATCGACCACGGAATCGCGGGGACCTCCTCGTGCCGGTAGCTGTATCCACGATCCGATGGCCCGGCCGGCATCGCCGAAATCTCGTCCGCAGCAGCCGCCCCAACGGCGCTTCGAATTCCACCGCAGCAACCCCAGACGAACATCTGGACGACAACGCCCCAGGCAACGCCCCAGGCAACGCCCCAGGCAACGCCCCAGGCAACGCCACGACCCGTCACGGGCCGTTTTGAGCGGGGGTCGGGATTCATTCGGTCCAAGGGTACAGCAACACCGATGCCAGTTGAAGGCTTGAGGCGGCGGGGGTTCCAACGTCGCGGTGGGCGGGAAATCCGCAAGGCTCGTTACGTATGCATCTATTTGGAACGCAATATCATCAGTGAGTTGGCGATCGGGCGTTCATGGCCGTCGCACGGACTGTTCCGGATCTTTCCAGTGCACCACAAGGTCGAGGAACCACCTCCATCCAGGTTCATCGCCTCCTCGCATCCCAGAGAAACCAGCACCTCCGACAATTCATCCAAGGTCATGCCGACGGACAATTCCTTCTGCCGTCCGTCCACCTCCACAAAGTAGAAGAAGGCCCGATTCCATCCGATCGCCGAGCGCGGATGCCGCTCCATCATCGAACTGAATTCATAGGAATCGGCGGAGGGAACTTTGATCTTCTGACGACGGCCGCCCTGAACCAAAACCGGTCCCCCGCCGATCGCCGTGGGGACGCCGTTCAACGGCGGTGTCGTCGCCAGGGACAGCGTGATCACCGATCCCACCGGAACCGGCATGGCCCTTCGTACCAATGCCGGCCCCATCGACAGCACCACTTGGTTGGAAGCAATCGAAGAATTGCCGGCCTCGCGAACCTCACGCACACGGAAGCGAAGCGCGGACCCGACCGCGACCGGTTGAGGTGGGCTGCTTCCCTCGGGCTCCAGAATCCATTCGCGTCCGCCGATGGTCCGGGTGCCGGTTCCCACAGCGGACGTGTACACCACCACGGCATCGACCTTTCGATCCTCGTTGAACCCCACAGGTGTCGACGCACCATCCGGCCACGACACCTGAATCCGGGAAGCGACCGGTCCGACCGCAGGGTTTCCCGCGGAATCGATCCAGAAGGCCACACCACCGGTCGGCGCACTCACCAGTTCCCCGTTCACGATCTGCAGCTCACGCGAATCGCCGGCGTAGGCACGATCACGCTGATAGAAATCTCCATTGATCGCAACCTCCACCGATCCCATCCCGGCGGGAACGGCCCCGATCTGTTCCGACAACGTACTCAAGCCAACCGCACCGGGTCCGGCATGACGCGACGCCACGCTCAGATCCGGACGCTTGCGATCCACCTGCACGATGTGGATCGACCACGGCCCCTCGGGCATCCGGCGGTTCACATAGGCGATGCCGGGGCCGACCGTGGTGAACGGAGTCGGAGCCTCCTTCGCACGCACCGACAGAAGGCACGCGGCGAGAAACACAGCGGCCCCGATTTGGGACACGCCGCCACGAATTCTGGAAGACGAGACGCTCATGTCGTGAAGGTAATCGAACGGAATTCCGGTCACTCTAGCCGTCCGCAGAAGGAATGCCAATCGCGACATGACTTGCAGCGAAGGTGTGCATGCCCACTTCAAACCGGAACCCGATCGAAATCATCGCGCATCCCCAGTGCCAACCCTCCCCTTCCATCGTTCGCGACGGCTACCGAGTTTTTCTTCCGCCCAAAAAGACTCCTTCGTCGCCTCCGCCATTTCGCCAGTGGTCGGTGAAGATGAGATCGTAGGGACGACACAGGACGGTCAAACGCTCCGGTGTGTGACGGTACGAAAAGAGCAGGCGGAATTCCGCGCCGGGCGGATATCCAAACACCTCACCCTCAAACGAAAGGCGACAGTCACGGAGAAACGTGACTACCGCTTCGATCCGCAGCAATCCCGTGTTCTCGGGACAGACGACAATTCGGAATTCCATCTTCCCGTCGCCGGGTTCGGCACCCAGATCCTGCAGCACCGACCATAGCCAATCGCGGGTCAATGGATTGTCGTACAGCGGCATCACCCGCGTCACACCGGCAGCGTAGTCATCGCCCGGAGCGAGATTGGCGCTGACCAGAAGGAGATCGCTCGGACGCAGCAACGCCGCCAATTGAGGCAGCACTTCGCCTGGAGTGAAGTTGGGCAGCATTCCGAAGAAGCAGACGATTCGGGTCGACGCCGAATCGAGCACCGTGGGCAACGTCGCCGCCCAATCCAGCGCCAGCGCGAGATCGAACACCACCGGCGCGCAGTCCTCCGGTGCAACCCCCGCCGCCACGGCTTCGTCGCGCGCGATCAACACCAGACCGGCACTGACATCCGCAGGTACATACCGCAGGCGGCAGGCGGCGTTCGCACGGCGCAGTTCGGTCAGGAGTGCCGCATCTTTTTTTCCACCGCCACACCCCAGGCTGACCACTTCAATCGCCGATGCGGTGGCCAATTGAACCGCGGCGGCTGAAAAGGCTTGGGAATAGATCCGACCGCAGTCCGGGTCCGTTCGTGCGGGTGAAAACGCCTCATGCACCCGCAACCACCGAAGCGTCTGGCGCGTGGTGTCGTAGTGGAACTTGTGGTTCATCTCCCGCGAACGGAGGGAGGCGCGTAACGCATCGCCCACCGCGGCAGGGAACTGGCTGCGATGCATCAGCACCGCCACGGGGGCGGTATCGCAGAGGGCAGGATCGGCGGACATTTCAACGGAATCCGGACGAACGCAGGACACAACCCACCGAACGCTTCATCGGGACTTCGTCCATAGGCTACCGGTTGTGTCGCGACGGCAAGTGTAGCCGCGAGAATTCGGCCCCCTCTACTTCGGAGGGCTCGGTTCCACCCGAGCCCCAATCAATCGCGAACAGGCACCGTGGAACGCCGCAATTCCCGACCGCCGAGTTGGGGAATCACAGCGGATGGAAAACAGGCGGAACCGGGAAGAAAGATCAGGGACACGTGGAACGACATCTTTGCTCAACCGAGGATCGCGACTAATTGGGGCGCGCGTGGAAGCACGCCCTCCGGACCGACGCACTTTCGACGCCCTCCAAACCCAGCCGGGCAGGACCGGTTATAAGGCCGGGTTCCGAGGGAATTTGGCGTAGGGCAGCCGTGCTCCCCGATAGCTCAAGCGATCGGCGCGGATTTCACGGGGTGCCGGAAAATCACGCGCAGCACTGGCGGCCACCAAATCGTCCTGATCAATGCCATCGCCGGACACGCCAACGGCGCCAATCAAAACTCCGTTCCTGTACAGTGGGAATCCACCCGGGAAAATGGTGATTCCATTCGGCAGATTCAGGTTCACCGGAATCGCGGTGAGCGACAAAGCCGGCTGCCCCTCGGGTGCCGACACCACGACATCGTTCAACGGATTCTGAACATCGTAAATGAAACCGCTGAACTGCTCCTGAAGACCGGCAAAAATCCCGGGCTCGGTATCCCGGATACCCGGCGGATAAAACTTCTCCGCCAGAAATCCAACCGTCCGCGCACCGAAGGCACGGGTTGAATCGGAAAAGAAAAGCGCCGTGCGGGCCTTCTGAACCGAGACATCCCAAGAAAACCGCGTGGCATCGGGTGAGGTGCAAAAGCTGCCCAACACGGGCGGCGGAGCATCGTCCCGGTTTGGGTTCGAAACCACCGAGATGAAGCACTGCATCCGACTGCCGCGCGGCAGCCGGATTCCGGCGCGCGTCGTTCGGGCCCGTCGGGCACCGAGTTCCAGGATGGATCGAACCTCCGCGGCAGTCAGACGCGCCTGTCCGGCGATGGTGTCATTGGACGTGGACGCATCGTGCAACGCGGGATCGTCGAGGATCGGTTGTCGCAGTTCACCGGTCACGCCGCCGAGCGTCAGGGGCGGATAGTCCACCGGCGGCGGCGCCACGATGGGATAGGCGGCCACGGGCACCCCGGTGGCAGCCAGCGGCAGGACGACCCGCGCGGCGACCGGTGGGTTGGCGATATAGACCAGGGAAATGCCGGCGACGAACACCTTGCTGCCCCACAGGCGCGGATCGGGCGCAAAACCGATCTGCCCGGCGAGCGCCACTTCCTCGTCGACATCGGGTGCCCGCACCAATTCCGACGAGATGGCGAGTTCGTAAAAAAACGAGTTGGTGATCAAGCCGGCCACCGACGTCCGCGTCGCACCGAATTGAACCTGCTGCTGCCCCAGCGGTGCGCCGAATTCTTCATCGCCTGCGACGCCCACACCGCCGACCAACTGGCCGTTCTTGTACAACGGCACGCCGCCGGCTGCGCCCGTCAGTCCACCGGTCACCAACGCCGGCAGCACGCCGCCATTGATGCCATTGGTGAGGGCGGGATTGTAGGTTGCGGGATTCTTGAACCGGTTGACATCGCTGAAACTGAGGTTGGAAAAATTCACGCCGACCAGCGGACCGGGCGGGGTGTTTTCAATCCCGGGCGGGAAGTGTTGTTGCACGATGAATCCGGCGGTGCGGGACGAAAACGCATGCTGGGAGCTGCTGAGAAACGCCGCCGTTCCAGCGCGCCCCATCGCATTACGGAGGAACGCGGGGAACTTCGGATTGGCGGCGTAATTCGGGTCCACGGTCCACACGCCGACGATGTAACCCTCGCGGTCGGACACCGCGATGACCGCGTTGGTTCGGATCGGGTTGGACGGGTATTCGAGCGTCTTGCTCGCCGCCTGCGCGAGAATTCGTTCGATATCGGCGGGAACCAATCGCTCGGCATGGACCCGCGAGCAGAGCTCCGACCACGCCACGGCAAAAAGAAGTGCCGTTACTGCTCGTTTCACGCTCGCACCGTAGGAGCCTCCTTGTTAGGACCACCAGCAGAAAATGCCCGCGCCCGAACGACACGATCGAAAAGGGCCGGCCGGGGGTTCCGGGGAGCCCTTATCGGCCTGCGGCTTTTCCACGGCGGCAGCCGTTCGATGGATGGGCCTCGCCGCAATTCTAGGCCACTGCCCCGGCGTGGCGGCCGAGGATCCGTACGGGCATCGCGGCGCGACCGTTCGCCAGCTCCCGTCATCCGAAACCACCCCCGCTGAAACCGCACCGCTGAGTCCCGAGGCACCGCGACCGCACCAAACCGTCAGCACCCGGCCACCACCGCTTTCGCCGGCGGATCGCAACGTGGATTCCGGATCGCCCCCGATGCGTCCGCGCCGGGCGATCCCGACGGAACCGGTGTGGGACCGTCACCGGTTCGTCAACACCAACGCACCGCCCCGGAGCGCGTCGGAGTTCAATCCGGATCCTGGCATTCACCGTGGCAGGCCGACGTCCGTGGAACCGTTCTTTCAAGCCGAGCCAGCGGAACCGCCACGGTTCGAGGGCCAGCCCGTTCCCAGTGAATTGACCGTCCCGCGTGGCCCGTTGCGTGAAGATCGGCTGGAACTGCGCCCGCAACCCAAACCGGCACCGCTCCCAGGACAGCCCGGCTACGGAACCGAGCCGTTGCCATCCGAACTGCGCCTCCCACGCGCCGCTGTCCGAGCCAACGACAAGCGGGAATTCCAACTGGAAGGTTCACCCGAGTATCCGGTGACGGCACGCGGCGAAGGGATTCCACCGAACACCGTTCCCGTTCCAGACCGGTATCAGGTCGGCTTTGGATTCACACCGTGGCGGCGTTATACCAGCGGGTTGAGCGAACAACCCTACGACCGCCTCACGCCCCGGTTGTGGCATCCGTACTACCAATCAAAGCTCAAGGGCGACCTGCCGGTCCTCGGTCAGGACATTTTTCTCAATCTCACCGCCACCAGCGACACCGCGGTGGAGTTCCGTCGGGTTCCAACGCCCTCGGCCGTGAGTTCCGCTCGACCGGATTCCGCCGATGTCTTTGGCCGGAGCGAACAAATCGGCGTGCAGCAAAACTTCGGTTTCGCAGTGGAATTGTTTGAAGGCGAAACGTCCTTCAAGCCGGCTCACTGGTCGCTCAAGGTCATGCCGGTGTTCAACGTCAACTACGTGCTGGTTCAGGAGAACAACGTCCTGTCGCCAGATCCGCGTGGCATCAATGGCGGACCCAACACCCCGCCGCCACCGAACGGCTGGGTTTCCAATCCAGGCGACATCGGAAAGCTGCTCAACGGGCAACTCGGGCACCCGCCAGATTCCCTGTCGGGCACCCACTACACTGACCGCACCCGTTCCTTTTTCGCCCTCCAGGAATATTTCGCCGAATACCATCTCGGTGATCTGTCCGATAACTACGACTTCTTCGCGGTGAAAGCCGGGAATCAGGGTTTCAATCAGGATTTCCGCGGGTTTTTGTTCAATGACACCAATCTCGGCGGTCGCCTGTTCGGCAATTGGGACAATAACCGGTGGCAATATAATCTCGCCGGATTTGACCTCCGCGAAAAAGACACCTTCTCCGGGCTGAACACCTTCGATCAGCGCAATCAAAAGGTGTTTTTCGCCAATGTCTACCGGCAGGATTTTCTCTGGAGTGGTTACACCTCGCAGCTTTCCTTCGCCGCCAACCTCGATGAACCCGGTGTTCATTACGATCGCACCGGATCGCTTGTCCGGCCCGCGCCCATCGGAGCCGCCCAACCGCACGGGATCCAGGCCTTCTATCTCGGTTGGGCCGGCGACGGACACATCGGGCGATGGAACGTCAGCCACCAATTCTACCAGGCGGTCGGCAAAGATGATCTGAATCCGATCTCCGGTCACCGGGTGGATATCAACGCCCAGATGGCCGCGCTGGAGGTCAGCTACGACCGCGACTGGCTGCGCTACAAGGCGTCATTCGTCTACGCGAGCGGCGATCACAATGCCTCGGACAACACCGGCGGAGGATTCGACGGAATCCTCGACAATCCCAACTTCACCGGAGGCGCCTTCAGTTATTACGTTCATCAGGGACTCAATTTCGGCGGCACGAGCGTCGCCCTCAAACAGCCCAATTCGCTGTTCCCCAATCTCCGAACCAGTAAAACCCAGGGACAGGCCAATTTCGTCAATCCTGGCATTTTCATTTACAGCGTCGGCGTCGACATCGACACCACGCCCAAGCTCAGGACGTTTTTGAATTTCAACTACCTGCGCTTCGCGGAAACCGATTCGCTCCAAACAGCGGATCTTCAGGACAACATCCGCGGCGAACTGGGATTCGATTTCAGTCTCGGGTTTCAGTACCGGCCGTTTCTGACCGACAACATCATCCTCACCGCCGGCATCGGGGTGTTGATCCCGGGGAGCGGTTATCGGGACATCTATCGCCACAACACGGATCCGGTGCCCGGATTCGACGACTCCCAACCCAGCCGGATTGGCAAGGTGGACGATTTCCTCTACAGCGGAGTGGTCGCCATCAACTTCACCTACTGAAACGTGAAAACCCGAATCTCCATTGGGTGGTGGATCAGGCGCGGGTGGACCGCCGCCCTGATCCTTCCTGCGCTGCTGACGGCGACGATCGCCGTCCGTGCGGATTCGCCCCTGCTGGCGTATCTCTCGGCCAACGGACCGCGGATTTCCGTGCCCACCGATGTTCCGTCGACCGCGACAAAGCCCGCGCGCAATCGGATCGACCAATCCAAAGACGAGGCGTTGGCCAAGTCGCAGGGCTGTCTTGAATGTCATCGGACGACCGATTCCCATTCGATGCATACCTCACCGTTCGTCGTTCTGGGCTGCACGGATTGCCACGGCGGCAACCCGGCACCGGGCCTCACCCAACGCAAGGCGCACGTCCAGCCCCGCAACCCCACCTTCTGGGAATCCTCGGCGAATCCCAATGAATCCTCGGTGTTGCTGAACCACGAATCCGCCGAGTTCATCCAGTTCGTGAATCCGGGCGATTTGCGGGTGGCCGACCGCGCCTGCGGACTGTGTCACGGTGACAGTGTCGCCCATGTCCGTCACAGCATCATGCGGCATGGTGCGATGCTCTGGGGTGCGGCGCTGTACAACAACGGGGCGTATTCGCAGCGCAACTACCGCTATGGGCAGGCGTACGGCATCGACGGCGTCCCGTTGCGCCTGGAAAGCCCGGTCCCGGTGGAACCGGAAATGACCCGCTTGTACGGCATCCTGCCCTATCTCGATCCCCTGCCCCGGTTCACCGTCGGACAGCCCAGCAACATCCTCCGCATCTTCGAGAAGGGCGGTGAGAAACCCAATTCCCTCGGCCTGCCCAACATTGAAGAACCTCCCGGGAAACCCGGCCGACGCCTGAGCGAACGCGGACTCGGCACCCAACTCCGCACCGACCCCGTCTTCCTTAATCTTCAGAAAACTCGCCTCCACGACCCCCTGCTCGACTTCATGGGCAGCAACAATCATCCGGGGGATTACCGGTCCAGCGGATGTTCCGCCTGCCACGTCGTCTACGCCAACGACCGTTCTCCAACCCATTCCGATTACTACGCCAAGTACGGTCATCAGGGCCTTTCTTTCAGTTCCGATCCGACGATTCCCAAGAACGAAAAAGGCCACCCGATCCGACACGTCTTCACCCGGGCCATCCCCACTTCGCAGTGCATGAACTGCCACATGCACCAAGGGAATCTCTTCGTGAATCCCTTCCTCGGCTACACGTGGTGGGATCAGGAAACCGACGGCGAGGTGATGTATCCCAAGGAGCAGAAGAATCCGACCGAGGCGGAAATTGCCGCCGGCAATCTTGAGAATCCGGAGGCCGCCGCCGTTCGTGGACTCTGGGGCGACAAGGATTTCCTGGAGAAGGTGGCGGAGTTGAATCCGCAGTTGAAACACACGCAATTCGCCGATTACCACGGCCACGGCTGGATTTTCCGCGCCGTCTTCAAACGCGACAAACAGGGTCGCCTGCTGGATCTCGAAGACACCGTCATCCCCCACGACGACGACCACAAGTGGGAGAAGGCGGTCCATCTGAAGGACGTTCACCTCGCCCGCGGCATGCACTGCGTGGACTGCCATTTCCTGCACGACATGCACGGGAATGGCCTGTTGTACGGTGAACCCAGGGCGGTCACTTCGGTGGAGTGTGTCGATTGCCACGGCACGGTGAATTCGCGGCCGACACTGATCACCAGTGGATCGGGCGGCACCTTCGATCCGGCGACAAAACAACAGCACGGCATCGACCTGTTGAAGACCAGCAACACGGCGTGGGGACCGCGGTTCCGTTGGGAGGGAAAGAAACTGATCCAGCGCAGCTCGCTCGCCCCCGACCGTGAATGGGAGGTGCCGCAGGTGGTCGACACCATCGATCCCAAGTCACCCCGGTACAACGCGAAGAGCGCCTATGCGAAGACGCTTCGGCGCAATGGCCGCGATTGGGGCGACGTGCCGGGCGGGGTAAAAGATCTGGATGTCAGTCATCGGCTGCCATTGAAAGAGGATCGCGGGAGCGAGTGCGCCCGCGATCTGGCCCACGACAATTCCAACGTCAGTTGCCAGGTCTGCCACACCTCGTGGGCCACGAGCTGCTTTGGTTGTCATTTGCCGATGCGGGCCAATCAGCGGGTCGCCAACAACAAGTTCGAGGGCGTGATGACCCGGAATTACACGACGTACAATCCGCAGGTTGTCCGGGACGACGTCTTCCAACTCGGCATCGACGCCACCTACAAGGGCCATCGGCTCGGCGTGTTGCGCTCGTCCAGCGCGGTCATTGTGGGTTCTCAGAATTCCAATCGCGAATGGGTTTATTCCCAACAGCAGACGGTGAGTGCGGAAGGCTACAGTGGGCAGGCGTATAATCCCCACTTCCCACACACGACCAGTTCGGTTGGCACGACCAAGAACTGCACCGAATGCCACCTCTCACAGGACAACGACAACAACGCCTGGATAACCTCCCTACTCGGCTTCGGAACCGGCACGGTCAATTTCTTCGGCCGCCACGCCTATGTCGGCTCGGGAAGCGGTGGCCTTGACGCTGTCGTCTGGACCGAGCGCGAAGAGCCCCAGGCCGCGTATGGCAGCCATCTGCAGCGCCTCGCCTATCCCGACAACCACCGAGAACACGTTGAAAAACACCACGGTATCCTCCAGGAAGCGCACCATCACGAAGGACACGAGATCCTCGATCTGACCCTGCGCGGCGAATACCTCTACACCGCCAATGGATCCGACGGTTTCCAGGTATTCGACGTGGCCAACGTTGACAACAAGGGCTTCAGCGAACGCATCAGCAGCGCACCCGTCAGCCCGCTGGGACAGCGTCTATGGGTCAAAACAAAGCACGCCACCAGTGTTACCCTTCCCACCACCCTCGGCGTCGACCCGCTTCGCCAGCCCTATCCCAGGACCGAAACCGATCCGCGTGCCGGCGAGATTTACTCCGGCAACGAGGAACAAAAGATCGGTCTCAACTACGCCTTCGTGTACGTGACCGATCTGGAGGAGGGCTTGGTGATGCCGGTGGTCGGAACCCTCGTCGACGGCAATCCGGACAACAATTTCCTCGATGGAAGGAATCCGGTGATCCGCTTCAACCCCGACGGCAAGCTCACCGGAGCGATGCACAGCTACATGGCCGGGCAGCATCTCTACGTTGTTGGAAAAAACGGGTTGTTCACGGTGCGCATCCTCAAGGACGGCGCACCCGCACCCGAGATTGTGGGCGAACTAACCGCCGACCTGAACCATCCCCGTGCCATCGCCGTTCAGTTTCGCTACGCGTTCCTCAGCGACGACGACGGGCTCAAGGTGGTCGACATCTCGACACCCACCCGGCCGAAGCTCGTCGCGACCCTGCCGCTCGCCCACGCCGGACGCCTCTACGCCGCCCGGACCTATCTGTATGTGCCGAACGGTCCCGAAGGCCTCGCGATTGTGGACATCCAGAACCCCGCGCAACCGAAGCTGATCCGGCACTTCAACGCCGGCGGTGTTCTCAACGACGCGCGTGCGGTCCAAATCGGAAGCATCTCGGCATCGATGTACGCCATGGTCGCCGACGGCCGAAACGGACTCCGGATTCTGCAGATGATTTCACCAGAAAATGTACCCGATCACTACGGCTTCAGCCCCCTGCCGGAACCGCGGCTCATCGCCACCTTCCCGACCGCTTCCCCGGCGGTGGCGGTCAGCCGCGGGCTCGATCGCGACCGAGTCGTGGACGAGAGCGGCGGTCAGACGGTCGTCTTCGGTCGTCGCGGCAGCCGTCCCTTCAACGAGGAGGAATTCGGCCTCCTGCTGCGGCACATCGATCCGGCCAGCGGCAAGCATAGCGGTGCGACTTACACCGTCGAAGATCTCAGCAACAAGGGAGCCTCAGCGCGGACGCGGTCCGGCACCGAGCTCATCCCCACCCGTGAATTCAAAGGGGAATCCGGGACGATTCCCGTGACGCCTGCCGCCACGGAACGGCTGGTCAGGAGGGGCCGATGAGGTGGGTGACGAAACTCGTGTTCGCTTTTACCGCGAGCACTGGCCTCACCGCGGCCCACGCTGCCGAGCCGGTCCGCACGCTCGCCGGCGCGCCCGGGATTTCCGGCCAGCAAGACGGGGTCGGTGGAATTGCACGCTTTGCCGATCCAGCCGGATTGGCCATGGATTCGGCAGGCAACATCCTCATCGCCGATTCCGGCAATCATTGCCTCCGAATGCTCACTCCGTCCGGAACCGTCAGCACCTTTGCCGGAATTGCGGGCGATCCCGGCGCAACCGACGGCACCGCGGCAACGGCACGCTTTGACACTCCGTCATCGCTGGCCCTGGCATCGGATGGAACTCTCTTCATCAGCGATACCGGGAACCACACGGTCCGCCGGTTGGATCTCTCCGGTCGGGTGACCACTTTTGCCGGAAGTGCAGGAAGCGCCGGTGCCACCGACGGCACCGCCACGACGGCCCGCTTCAATTCACCCCTGGGATTGGCAATCGCTGTCGATGGTTCCCTCTTCGTGGCGGATTCCGGCAATCATGCCATCCGTCGAATCGATTCGAAGGGCACCGTCACCACGTTTGCCGGAAATCTCGAAGGCTGGGGTTCGTCCGACGGCAATGCATCCACCGCCCGTTTCAATGGACCGGTGGGACTCGCCTTTGACCCGGCTGGAAACCTTTTTGTCGCCGATTCGTTCAACCATGCGATCCGCCGGATCACGCCGAACGGAACAGTGACCACCTTTGCCGGGAAGTTGGGTGAAGACGGGTTCCTGGATGGAGCGGGCGGCGAGGCCCGATTCGGCACGCCGGCGGAACTGGCGTTGGATCGGCGGGGGAATCTCTTCGTGGCCGACGCGTTCTATCACACCCTTCGGAAAATCACTCCCTCAGGTCAGGTTTCCACGATCGCCGGATTGGCCGGTGCGGACGGAAACATGGACGGCGCCTATTCCGCCTCCCGATTCTTCAATCCATATGGACTGGTCTCAAGCCCATCCGGCTCCCTGATCCTGTCCGACACCTACAACGAAACCGTTCGGGAAGTGGTCGCTCCGTTCGCACTTTCCGTGCGGTCGGCCGGGAAGGATTCGCCGGTCATCCAGTGGGAAAGCGTCCCGGGCCAGCGGTATCAGGTCTATCAACGAGACACACTCGCCGCGCCGTGGACTCCGATGGGGGCACCCGTCACCGCGAGTTTGACGACCACAGAGGTTCGCGACACGGCCTCACAACCGACCCGGTTTTATCAAGTGGACCGAGTTCCGTAGCGACCCGGAGTCCCGGCCTCGGCTTGCGCGCTACTCACGGAGCGCGTGAACGCGGAACTCTGTGCCGAAACGCTCCAATGCGGCGGCGAATTGGGTGGGATCAAAGTTGGGCAATGATTGAGCCAGGTGGAACAATTCCTTGAGTGCCGGTTCCAGTTTGTTCTCCAAGGCCGGATTGGAGGCCGCCAGCAGACGATCCAATGCCAGAACCAGCCGTTCCCCACGCCGGGCCTGGATTTCCTTCGCCACACCGGCGTCCCGAAATTCAGCGGCCGTCCCGGCCAGACGTTGGAGCAGGGCGACAGTCTTCGCCGCCGGCCAATCGGTCGCGGCACCCGCGCGGGCCCGTTCGTCCGCAGCCGCCTGAATCCGGGCCGATTCGGTCACCCCTCCAAGCGACGTTCCGTCCGGATTCACGATGGATTCCGTCCGTTCCACGATCCATCGCAACCCGGCCTGTCGTGCCTTCAACCGCTCGTCGGTCTGGCCGGACCGCGTCAATTGCCAACTCACCTCCCGCAAGGCCACCGCCTGGCCCACCCACCAGGCGCGGGCTCCGGAAAAACCGGCGGGTTCCTTCCAATGCCGCGGTTCGCCGCGGGTCTGGCCATCGAGTTCAAAGATCAGCTCGGGATGACCGGCCTGGAGCAGATCGCGATCGACGTTCTCGTGACACGCCACGCAGGCGTTGGCGCGGACATAGGGATTCCTCAGATCACGAAGTCCGGCGGCCACTTTGTCGCGATAGGTGAATCCGTCCCGTTCGGTGCGAGTATGCGAACGGATCCAACCCTCAGCCGGCGCGTGGCAACTTTCGCAGGAAACCCCCTCGCCGCGGTCCAGGTCCCCAAGACGTTCAGCAACCGGAACCGCCGCAAACGGTGCGTGACAAACGACGCAGCGGGAATGAGTGGCGGGATCAGTCAGCCCCGCCGCGGCGGCGATCTGAACCGAACGCGCCAGGGTGAGCGTCGATGCAGAGCGGCGGTGGACATCCCCGGAATTCCATTGAATCCACTGATCCCGCCGTTCGCCGGCCCCGCCGTGGCAGGACGAGGCGGAACACGACTGCGCCCCAAGGTAACGTGCAAGCGCCGGGTCGGCGCAAAGCGTGGTCGCGGGAAGAACCATCAGGACGACGGTCACGATCACCGTGCGAATCCACACCGGGAACCGCTCAACATCCCAGCAAAGGGGTTTACTTCGCACACCGCGATTGATAATGACTGATCAGGTCCGATGCAAAGCCTTCTCACTTCCTTCCCGGACGAATGGCGAACGAGCCCGGGCCTGGTCATCGGCTTCGCTCTGTTGGCGACGGTGACGGTACAGACGGTCCTCGCGCTCTTCGGTTCGGTCCGGCGCATGGCGCAGCAACGCCATCAATTCCATCTGGAGCGGGAACGGCTTTCCTACGAGGTCCGCCTGGCCAAAAGCCGCTGGACGCAGATGGAGCACGAAAAGTCTTCCTGGAACGGATGGCGTAAATTCCAGGTCTTCCAGAAGCGCTTCGAGTGCGAGGATGTCTTCTCGTTCGTTCTCAAGCCCCACGACGGAAAACCCATTCCCGCCTTCAAGCCCGGCCAGTACCTCACGTTTGGCCTCGATATTCCCGGTCGCGACAAACAGGTGGTTCGCTGCTACTCACTCAGTTCGGCGGGCAGCGACAATTCAGCCTACCGGGTGACCATCAAGAAGGAGAAGGCACCGCCGGACAAACCCGGGGTCCCGCACGGAGTGGGCTCCAGTTTCTTCGTCGATGCCGTCCAGGAGGGCGACATCCTCAACGTCAAGGCACCCTCCGGACATTTCCATCTCGAGACCCAAAAACAGACGCCGGTCGTCCTGATCAGTGCCGGCGTGGGCATCACACCCGTCCTGTCGATGGCCCTGGACATCGCGGCCACCGGTTCGCGCCGCGAGACCTGGTTTTTCTTCGTCTGCCGCAATCGCGCGGACCACATGCTCAAGGCGGAGGTCGAACGCCTCACCGCCGGCAGCGATAACATCAGGGTGGTGGTCTGCTATTCGAAACCATCGGCCGAGGATGTTCAGGGAAAGGACTACCACACCGCAGGGCGGCTCACTCCGGACGTTCTCAAATCCGTTCTTCCCTCGAACAACTACGACTACTACCTCTGCGGCAACGGCTCGTTCATGAAGTCCATGTACGAAGGCCTGACCGACTGGGGCGTGCCGGATGGCAAAATCCACTACGAAGCCTTCGGACCCGCCACAATCAAGAAGACGACGGAGACAGCCCCGCCCATCCCGGTCGATGGTGCCGGAACCGCCAAGAAGTTCAGCATCACGTTCGGCAAATCTGGCCGGGTCGTTGCGTGGGATCCTGCTCTCCTCAACCTCCTGGATTTTGCCAAGGCCCACGATGTCCGGATTGATTCCGGCTGCCGGGCCGGGAGCTGTGGTTCCTGTTCCGTGGCCGTGAAACAGGGCGCGGTCGAATACCTCTCCCAGGTGGATGCCGGTGAGGAAGGTTCCTGTCTGACCTGCGTTTGCCGCCCGAAAACCGATCTCGTCCTCGACGCCTGAGCCCCGCCCCACCGCCCCCATGGATGCAACGATCTTGAAGGTGGAACGGCCGGGCCGGTGGGACAGCCCGCTCGACCCGGAGTTTTCCGACGCGGATCTCGACCGGTTGCTGCAATTGGCTCCGTTCAGCGAGATGAACCCGGAGAGCTTCTCACGCAAGCAGCCGCTCCGGGCGATCCTGCAAAACGATTCCCGGATTCGCCGATTCAAGCGCGGCGAATTGATCGTCCGCGCCGGCGATTATGGTTCGTCCGCGTTCATGATCGTGTCTGGCACGGTGCGGGTAGTGCTGCCACCAGGGCTTCCCGACCGGGTGCTGGGCCGCCGTGACTCGGCTAAGAAGTCCATCTTCCGCGTCATCGCCCAGTTGTGGGGCAATCATCGAAATCCGGAGGTACGGACCCCCGAGGAACTCGGCATGGGAAACCGCAACCTGGTGGGCGAAGGCACCGAGGCCCGCGTTTTCCTGCAGGACGTGCCCCGGCTTCTGGATCAAAACAAGACGGTGACCATCGGGTCCGGCGAATTCTTCGGCGAAATCGCAGCGCTCAGCCGGATGCCCCGTACCGCCACGATTTTCTGCGACACCGACGGGACCGAATTGCTGGAGATCCGCTGGCAGGGGCTTCGCGATTTGCTGAAGTTCGATCCTGCGCTGCGGGCTCACATCGACGTGTTATATCGGAAGAACACCCTGTCCAACGCGCTCCGCTCGTTTCCACTCTTCCAGCATCTCAGCGAGGACCAATTGTCCCGGGTGGCGGCACAAACCCAGTTCGGAACCTTCGGCGACTACGATTGGTCGGGCGACTACAAGAAACTGGCGCAGTCCGGAACCAACTCGCCGGAAAAGGAAACCCTCATCGCCCAGGAAGGCGACTACCCGGACGGTGTCGTCTTTGTGCGGTCCGGATTTGCGCGATTGACCAAACGCTTCGCCAGCGGTCAGCGCACTTTGAACTACCTGGGCGCCGGCCGCTCCTTCGGTCTCAAGGAAATCGCCCACAACTGGCGCAATCCCGAAAATCCGCGCCCGTTCCAATTCTCACTCCGCGTCATCGGCTACACCCATACGCTGTTTGTCCCCACCCAGGTGATGGAGGAGATCGTCCTCCCGGGTGCGCCGAAGCATCTGTTGCCCGAACCGCTGACCGCGCCGGTGGACGACTCGGACGCGGTCGATCCGTTGAAGGATCAGGGTGGATTTGCCGAACGGATCGGGCCCGAATTGATGGAGTTCCTCACCGGCCGCAGGTTCTTCAATGGCACGGCCACCATGGTGATCAACCTGGAACGTTGCACGCGGTGTGACGACTGCGTTCGCGCCTGCGCCTCCACCCACGACAACAATCCGCGTTTCCTGCGCCACGGTCCGGTGAGCGCCGGCATCCAGGTCGCCCAGGCCTGCATGCATTGCGTCGATCCGGTCTGCATGATTGGCTGCCCGACCGGTGCCATTCACCGCGACGCCGCCGGCGGCAGTGTGGTGATCAACCAGGCGACCTGCATCGGGTGCACCAGTTGCGCCAACAATTGTCCGTACGAGGCAATCCGCATGGTCGAGGCGCGTGACACCGGTGGTGCCTTCGTGGTCGACGCTGAACTCAAGCCCATCCTCAAGGCCACCAAGTGTGACCTGTGTCTGGATCAATACGGCGGACCGGCCTGTGAACGCGCCTGTCCGCACGACGCCCTGACGCGGATGAATCTCACCCGACTGGATCATCTCGCGGAATGGTTGCACCGCTGATGCAAACGTTCGTCCAGCGCCGTGTCATCGGAATATTCCTGCTGATCGCGGCGATCCTCGCAGTCGCGTGGGGACACGCGCGCCTCGCGCCCGTCATGCGCCACATCGCCTATCTGACGGGCTGGATTCTCCTGGCGGTCTGCCTGTTTTTGACCGCTTACAACGCGCGGAAGAAACTTCCGTTCCTGCCCCTTGGCAATTCGCGGACCTGGCTCCAGATCCACGCCTACGTCGGCTATCTTTCGGTGGCGCTCTTTTTCGCCCACACCGGGTGGCGATGGCCGGAAGGCTGGTTCGAGGGCATTCTGGCCGCGCTCTACCTCGCCGTCGCCGCCAGCGGTGTCTTCGGACTCCTCTGGTCGCGGGTGGTTCCCCGCCGTCTCACCGCGCAGGGCGGCGAAGTGCTGTACGAACGCATTCCCACGGTCCGCCGGCAGCTCGCCGAACGCGCCGAGGCGCTGGCCTTGAATTCGGTGGAGTCGACGCAATCCGTCGCCATCGCCGATTTCTACAACCACGATCTGGCAGCCTTTTTTGTCGGTCCGGGAGATCTCTGGCGGCATCTGATCGATGTTGAACGACCGACCGACCGTCTGCAAAACCGGATGGACGATCTCAACCGTTTCCTCACCCCCGATCAGCGGGTGGTGCTCGCCCAGATCGCGGAACTGGTCCGCCAAAAAGACGGCCTCGACTATCAACACGCGCTCCAGTTGAGCCTCCGACTCTGGTTGTTCGTCCACATCCCCCTTACCTACAGCCTGCTGATCTTCACCGCGCTCCACGTGGTGCTGGTCTTCGGATTCTCCGCCGGCGTCGGCTTCCACTGATGGCCGCCCCATTGCCATCGCCCGAATTTGACCGGACCCGCTACGAGCGGCCCAACGACGCCTGGGTCTGCGGCCAGGCCTGTGACGGAAAACCTTGTCGCGCGGGCCCAACCCCGGGCGGAGCCTGTCGCGCGGCGCCCGAGTGTCAGCCGATTCTCGACAAAGGCCCTGGCGAGGAAAAGGGGCGCTGGCGTTGCACGCGTCCCAAGGAGCACGGCGGTCCCTGCCCTGATGGCCCGGCACCGGATGGCTGCTGCGGATGCCCCGTGGTCCGTTGCGCGCCACAGCGCAGCCTGCGCAACATCCGCGGACGCTTCACGCTCGCCGTCGTCACCCTGACAATCGCCTTCCTGCTGCTGGCCATCGGCGGTTCCTGGCGCTGGCGGTTCATCACTCCACGCTCGGTCTCCCAGCCCCACCAGGGCGAGGCCTTTGCCCGACTGGCCCGTGACCGTCTCGCCGCCGTGAATGACTGCGGTGCCTGTCATGAAGCCGCCAACACCGGCATCTCCGGGTGGACCCAGACGGCACTGGATGCCAACCCGGGAATGTTGAGCGCCCACCAATTCCAGCAGGTCGCGGCCGGCGTGATTCCGATGACCACCATGGACAGCGAATCCTGCGCCGTCTGTCACGACCGGCACGAACTGCATCAGCCCAACGTGGTGCAGGCCCATTCGTGCTCGGTCTGTCACACCGAACATCGCGGCTCCAAAATGCCGGCACCCGCCGACCTTCAATGCGCGCAGTGCCACGCGGATTCCGCGGTGATGAAGGCCTCTTCCAAACGGGGCCGCGATATCCCGTCGGAACAGTTCGATCCCCCCCTGCCGGCTGGCCTTGTCGCCTTCCACACGCCGCGTCCTCCCGGCGGTCGAACCAATCTCTTCACCGGATTCTGGCAGGGTCATCCGGATTTCGGCGTTCGAACTCCCGGACTCAAGGATCCGGACACCCTCCGGTTCAATCACGCGCTTCACCTAGGCGACACGGTCCGTCTGGACGGAAAATCACTGACCTGTGCGGCCTGCCATGTCCCCGACTCCACCGGTGCCTACATGGCGCGGATTCGATACAATCAGCAGTGCGCGCGCTGCCACGATCTTCAGTTCGATCCGGTTCATCCCGAGTTGAAGCTGCCGCACGGCGATGTCGCCGCCGTCCGGGCCAAGCTCCGGGGACTCCCGGTGCTCTATACAGAACTGCGAGCGACGGAACTGGCAGCGGCAGGCCGTCCGCCACGGAGGGATGAGCTCGACACGTTCGCCCAACAGAATCTGGCCCGGATGCGCCAGACCTTCGGCAGCGGTGAATCCCTGGAAAAACTGGTGTTGTTCACCGCCGATCCACGCCAACGCCAGCCCGGGATCAGTGCCGAACGCCGCGCGCACTACGCCGGTTGCGCCTATTGCCACGAAGTGATTCTCGACCGCGAACGATTGGCCACGATCACTCATCCGGTGATCCCCGATCGCTGGTTGCTCAAGGGGCGGTTCGATCACCGCAAGCACAGCCAGCAGAATTGCGAAAGCTGTCATGCCGTGCGCGCCAGCCAGACCTCCGCGGACATCAATCTCCCTTCCCAGGTTTCGTGCGCGGTCTGTCATCGCCCCGGCGGCGGTGCCCCCGCCGGATGCTCCACCTGCCACACCGACCACCTGCTGCGGGGGAATTAGGCGGCAGGAAACGCCCGCTGAAGCAATCGCCACCCCCCTATGGACTGCGGCGGGAAGCGAAGCGCCACGCCGCTTTGTAACCCGTCACTTGGAAGCGAAGCTGAGGTGCCACTCCAAGCCCTTGTTCCAAGAGTTCCGACGGTTACCATCCACGTCCGGATCCATAGCGCCGTCGACGCTTCGCTCTGCCGGCGCACTCCACAGGGTGGCACCACCCGGCCCGTCGATAAACTACGCCAATATTCCTGGAATCACATTGCCGGCGATGCCGGTGAGGCGGGCGTCGAGGCCTTGGAATTTCACGGCGAGCCGGGTGTGTTCGATGCCGAGGGTCCGCAGCATGGTGGCGTGGAGGTCGTGGACGTCGATCGGGTTCTCCACCGCGGAATAGCCCAGTTCGTCGGTGACTCCGTAGACGATTCCCGGCCGGATGCCGCCGCCGGCCATCCAGATGCTGAATCCGGCGTTGTGATGGTCGCGGCCGTCGCCCTGGCTCATCGGGGTGCGTCCGAATTCGCCGGCCCAGACGATCAACGTGTCGCGCAACATGTCGCGTTGTTCGAGATCTGTGATCAAGGCCATGCACGCCCGGTCGATCTCCTGCGCCTTGAATTCGATCCCCTGCTTCACGCCGCCGTGATGGTCCCAATCCTTGTGATAGAGCTGGATGAACCGGACCCCTCGCTCGGCCAGGCGTCGCGCGAGGAGACAGTTGGAGGCGAAGGATCCGTCCCCGGATTTGCAGCCGTACTGTTCGAGCACCGTCGCCGGTTCTTTGGAGATGTCCATCAACTCCGGAACACTGGCCTGCATTTGAAAGGCCATCTCGTATTGCGCGATGCGTGTGGCAATCTCCGGATCGTCCACGACGGCATCGTGCCGCGCATTCAGGCTGTTGACGGTTTCGATCACCCGATGCTGGCCATCGCGAGTGACTCCCGGCGGATTCCCGAGGTAAAGGACCGGATCACCCTTGCCGCGAAGATGGACACCCTGGAATCGGCTGGGAAGAAACCCGGCGGCCCACTGACGGGCGGCGATCGGCTGATTTTGTCCGCCCCGACCGAGCGAGGTCAACACGACAAAACCCGGCAATTCCTCCGCTTCCGAACCCAGTCCGTAGGTCAACCAGGCACCCATCGAGGGACGGCCGGCGATCTGCGAACCGGTGTTCATGAACATGTGGGCCGGATCATGATTGATCGCCTCGCTGGTCATCGAACGAATCAGACAGATGCGGTCCAGGACGGATCCGATGTGCGGGAACAACTCGCTGATTTCAGCACCGGTCGCGCCGAACCGTTTGAACTTTGCCTGCGGTCCAAAGCAGGTGAGTTTTTGTCCCTGAAGCTGGGCGATTTGTTTGCCCTTGGTGAACGATTCAGGCATCGGCTGCCCGTGCATCGCCGCCAACTTCGGTTTCGGATCAAAGGTCTCCAGATGCGACGGACCGCCGGCCATGGTCAGCCAGATGACCCGCTTCGCCCTGGCCGGAAAATGCGGCGGATTCACCACGCCCGGCCAACGATCACGCCCCACCGTCGCCGCCGCCGAAATCACTCCCGGCCGCAACAACGACGCCAACGCGAGCGCTCCAACACCCTGCGACGCCCGACCGAGAAACACCCGGCGGGTCTGCTGTTGACCCTGGTGCTGGAGGAATTCTTGAAACGGAAACATGGGGGAAGGGAAAAATTAAAAAGGCAAAATTAAAAATTGAGCCGCCGGCTTTGAACTTTGAACTTGGGACTTTGAACTCCGTGATTACGAACGCGTGATGGTTTCGTGGAGGTTGAGCAGGGCGCGGGCGATGTCGGTCCAGGCGGCGAGTTCGGCGGGATCGATGTCCTGCGGCGTCACGCTGGTTCCGTTGGACAGATAGGCCTGGGCAGCGGCGGGGTCGGCCCGGTAGTCGGAACGTTGGCGTTCGAGCAGGTGTTCGAGCGTCGCCAGTTCGGCGGCGTCCGCGGAACGGGCCAGCGTCTGCAGCCAGGCCCAGGCCAGACGTTTTCCGGTGCCGGGCGGCGCCTCGCGCAGGATGCGGACGGCGAAGGCGCGGGCCGATTCAACAAAGGACGGATCGTTCAGCAGGACCAACGCCTGCTGAGGGATGTTCGAACGCGACCGTTCGGCAGCGCATTCCTCGCGGGTCGGAGCGTCGAAGGCCAGCATGGCGGGATGGACATAGGATCGTTGCCACCAAGTGTAGAGGCCGCGACGGTATTGATCTCCACCGGCACTTGCGGCGTAGGTGCGCTGCGGGAAATTGAGGTTCTCCCAATAACCTTCCGGTTGGTAAGGCAACGCACTCGGACCTCCGATCGACGGCACCAACCGGCCGGAAACGGTCAATGCCAGGTCGCGCACCAGTTCCGCCTCGACCCGCCAACGGCCTTGTCGCGCGAGCTCCCGATTGTCGGGATCGCGGGTGAGCATCTCCCGGGAAGCCGTGGACGACTGACGATAGGTCTCGCTCAACACGATCGTCCGGACCATGTGTTTCACGTCCCAGCCGCTTTCACGAAATTCGCAGGCGAGCCAGTCCAGCACGGGTTGATGGATCGGTGTCTCGCCCTGCGCTCCGAGATCGTCGAGCACTTTCGAAAGCCCGATCCCGAAGAATTGTTTCCAAAGTCGGTTCATCACCACCCGACTGGTCAACGGGTTGTCGCGGGCCACGAGCCACTCGGCCAGATCGAGTCGGGTCAGCCGGCCGGTTGGCTTTCGATACCCTTCCGACAACTTCACGGGCAAGGCCGGCTCCATCACATCACCTGTTTCCACCATCCAATTGCCGCGCGGCAGCACCCGGACCGTCCGGGGATCACCGCGTTCGGTGACGAGGCAGTGCGGCAGGGCGGCTTCGTAGCCGGACAGGGAGTTCCGGGCGACCTCGATTCGATTCCGAAGATCTTCCAGCAACGGAGTGCTGCTTCGGAACGCGGTCACCAGGCGACGCCGCTGCTCGTCATTCCGTTGATCCACCGGGAATCTCAGTACCTCGGCCAGTTCCGGCGCTGGCGGCAGTGCGATCGGTGAAGTGACTGCGGTGGAATCGGTCGTCATGGCAATCCGGAACCGACCCAGGGTGTGATGACCGTTTCCGTGCCGTTGCTGGAGTTGGCCTACGAGGACTTCGCCAGGTTGCCAGCCTGAAGTCCCATCGGTTCCGAGGAGCAATTGCTGGGGTTTTCCGACCTGCGGAAGGATAGCCCAACCCGGGGATGAACCTTTGGAATCGCCATCGATGGCCGATGCGGCGGTCCACGCCTTATACGGATTATTTTCCGCGAGAGTGGTCTGTTCGTGCGTCGCGCGCGCGACCATAAAATGAACGGGCCTGGATTCAGCGCCATCCCGTTCGATCCGCGCGACCACTTCAGTCAGGACAAAATTTCCATTGTCGGCGCGACCCGGCCCTTTCGACGGCAACGCGTCATCAGGCAACGCCTCAATGCGAAGCCCGGCGAGTTGAACCGGGCTGGAATTTGTCCCCCGACGGAACCGCAGCGTGTAGGTGTCGACGTCCGGATTTTTCCCAGAGGCCAGCACCGAACGATCGTCGCGAATCTTGAGTGTGGCACCGCCGGCTGATTCCGCGGTTTCGGGCGCCAGGCGGGTCCACCGTTCATCCGAAGCCAACGCCGCGGTGAGGTCTCGTTGCCAAGAGTCGTAGGCAGCGTTCATCTCAGGCATCGGGCCCTCAAATCGCTTCTCCAACGTGGTTAGTCCCTCGCGTCGCCGGGCCAGTTCTTTCGCCTGTTCCTCGTCGGGCACCAACATTCCGTCTTCGCGACGTCCGATGATCGCTTCCTTCACGTCGGCGAAAAACGCGCCCATGGCATAAAAATCCCGGGTGCCGATCGGATCGAATTTGTGATCGTGGCACTGTGCGCATCCGATCGTCTGCCCCATCCAGACAGCCCCGACTGCGCGGACCCGATCGGTGAGATATCGAGCTTCGTAATCCTTCGACTGGGCTCCACCTTCCTCGGTGGTCAGCAACAGTCGATTGAACGCGGATCCAACTTTCTGCTCCTGGCCGGCCCCGGGCAGCAGGTCGCCCGCGAGTTGTTCCCGGGTGAACACGTCGAAGGGCTTGTTGCGGTTAAAGGCCTGGATCACGTAATCGCGATAGGGCCAGATGTTGCGCGGCGTGTCGGAGTGATAGCCGATGGTGTCGGCGAACCGGACCACGTCGAGCCACCCGATAGCCATTCGCTCACCATAATGGGGCGAGGCCAGGAAGCGCTCGACCAGGCGCTCGTAGGCGTCCGGGGCCGGGTCGTTGACGAAGGCTTCCACCTCCTCCGGTCGGGCGGGCAACCCGAGGAGATCGAACTTCAGCCGGCGGGCCAGGGTTCGGCGATCCGCCTCCGGTGCCGGTCGCAGTCCGGTCGCCTTCAGATGCTGCCGGATCAGGAAATCGATCGCGGCGGGGCCGGCGGGAGCGGACGGACGGACCGGAGGTTGATACGCCCAATGCCCCTGGTATTCGGCCCCTTCGCGGATCCAACGGGTCAGCAGCTCGCGTTGAACCGGAGTCAGCGTCTTGTGCGATTCCGGTGGCGGCATCTGATCGTCGGGATCGCTGGTTTCCAGACGGCGGACCAATTCACTTTGGTCGGGTTTGCCGGCAACAATGGCGGGCTTGCCCGACTTTGCGGGCGCAATCGCGTTCGCCCGCAGATCGAGGCGCAGCTTGCCCTTCACCTTTTGGGAGTCCGGTCCGTGACAGGCGAAACAATTGTCCGAAAGAATGGGCCGAACCTCGCGATTAAAATCCACACGGGGTGCCGCAAAGGCCGGCACTGCCATCTTCCAGAGAGCCCAACCGACGACGGCCAGTCGAAGTGGCCGCAGACAGGACTTCAGGATGATACGCGGGGAAGGCATTGCTTCCGGATACGATGCGGAGGGCGCTCCGAAAATTCAGCAGGAATTCCGGACTGGCGGGATCCCTTTCCTTCCGCACCGCCGGCTGCAAACGACGCGCACTCAGGGCAGATCGGCCGTCGGCACCTTGAAGAAAATCTGCCAGCCGCTGTAGTCGGAGCCCAGCGACACCCGCCGGCCGGTGAACCATTCCACGTGACCATCCTCGTAGGTGAAGTTTCCACCTTCAGGCGCGCCCTTGGGTCCCCGATGCACGGAGGTCGGCACGCTCTTGCCGCTGTACGTCGACGTGGTGGTCCACGACAGCTTGGGATCGTAGATGTTCGTGGTCTTGGATCCCACGCCTTGGAGACGGTCGATCAGGATCGGTGCCGAGCCCACGTCTCCGTTCAATTTGGTCCGGAAGAACCATTCCGACGTCCCCTGAGCCCCGGCCGTGACATCGCTGTCGCCGCGTTTGCGTCCGGGAAGATAAAAATAACCGATCAACTGCTCACCGGTGTCCGAAGTAATCATGCCCCGCTCCGCATCCCGGTGCCAGAGGTCGGTCGGACAGAAAAGAACATCATTGGCCGCTCGGACGTTACTGGCCGTTGTGCGCCGGTTCTTGATGAGGTAGTTGCTCCAGAAATTGCTCATCGAGGGCATCATCCAGGAGAAACCCGCCCCGGCCGAATTGTCGGGAAACGAATTGTTGTTGTCGCCGGCGTACATGTTGATGGCGACCCCCCACTGTTTGCCGTTGCTGACGCACAACGTTTTCTGCGCCTTCGCCTTCGCCCGGGCGAGTGAGGGAAGCAGCATCCCGGCGAGGATCGCGATGATGGCGATGACGACGAGCAGTTCAATCAGGGTGAACGCCCGCTTGGAACCAGCGGTTGGGGAGGGATTCATGGCCTTTTGAATGGAGTCGAGTGCGGGACTAAGCTGTCTCTACCACTGCCGTGGCGTTGCACCAGCCAAAACTATCGGGCGAAGAGTTCGAGCGCGTCTGGGGTCTCACGGAGCCAGCAGGTCATCCGAGGTTCACACCCATTTCTACTGCAACACGGTTTTACCGGTCAGGTCCGCGTCGTCCCACCCGCGTCGGCTGTGATACGACCACCAATCATACTCGTCTTTCTGGCGTTTCTCCGAGGCGGCGTGGTTGTCGGCGAAAACGAGATTCAGTTTGGTTCCATGCGCCGACTTGTCCCAATTCCAATACGGCATCTCCCAGACCAGGACGGCGCGGGTTGGGCTCTCCACCTCCGAATCGCGTCGCCCACTGACCGGCTTGGCCGTCTCGTAGGTTCCGTCTTTCTTGAGGTAGATGTGATTCCAGATGTAGGTGACGTGATCGTTGTCCCTCAGAAGGTTTCCCAGAATCGCGACCGATGGATCCTTGGCCTTGATGCCCGATGGGCAGGTAAAGATGCCGGTGGCGGGCAGCGAAGTCACCTTGGCGGTGTAATTGGTCGGCTTGTTTCCATTGCGAGTGAGGTAGGTCTCCAGCAATTCGGGGAGCCATTTGTCGTCGGTGCGCAGGGCATGGTCGGAACCCCAGGCGCGGCCCCAGTTCTTCACCAGCGGAAACCGCCCGCTGAAATCGGCGCTGTAGAGGCTGCTGGCAAGGCCGATCTGCTTCTCGCTGTTGAGGCAGTAGATGTCATTCGCCTTGGACTTCGCCCGCGACAGGGCCGGTAGGAGCATGCCGGCCAGAATGGCGATGATGGCGATCACGACCAGCAGTTCGATCAAGGTGAAGGCCCGTACGCGCCGCGGTTGAATTCGGGGGCTCATTGTCGGCAGTGGAAGACGACTGCAGAGCCTCTGCAATCCATTTCTTCCACTTCCCCGACGAATCCGGACACATCTTGACACAGTCCCCAAACGCCGCGGCCCGAAGGTTTGGAGTCCCGCGTTTACGCGGTCAGCGCGCGCCCAAGCCCGGAGCGCTGCTCTCAGGGCCAACCGCCCGCCCCATACCGGCCTTGGGCACCGCCCAAGGTGGAGGGCTCGGTTCCACCCGAGCCCCATCTTCGTTTTGGTACGCGAAGGATCGGCCGCCGCGGGTCGGAGGCATGCCCAACGTATTTCCGACGTGCTTCCATACAGATGCGCCCAACGAATCCCGCCGGGATCCGATACCGCATTTTCTTCGAAGGATTTTGGCCCGGCCGGCGTGTGTCTGAAGTGAATACGAATCGTTTATGAAACTTTCCCCGATTGTCCGACCGGTATTGGCTTGCGTCACCACCCTAGCCCTGGGTTTTCACCTTCTTCAGGCGCAGACACCCCCACCCGCCCTCCCACGAGGCACTCCGATGGGGGTGGGGGTGTCATTGGGTCCTGCAGTTCCCGATGATTCCGGTCCGCGACTGGATTTCGCGTTCAACGGAATTCCCCTGGCCGAAGCGATCAAAGGCGTCCAATCGCGCTACCACGAGAAGGCCGCGGACAAGGGCCACCTGAACGTCGTCATCCCCGAGCATCTCCGCGAACTCTCAGAAACCAACACTCTCACCCTGGAGGTCAAACAAGTGACGGTCGGAGAACTGTTCAATTTGATCGGCCTGGCGAGTGAACGGACGATTCGCTACGTCAACGGGTTTCAATACACCGGTGGCGCCCCGCTTCCGCAATTCTCGCAAGCCAAGGGAGGGTATCACTTCACCCACGTCCCCTCTACGGGCGCCAATCCGACCTATCTCCTCCAGAGTGACTTTCCAACGAGCGCACCGGAGGTACCCGGCTCCGGAATTGGTTCGGGAGGCGGTGCCGCACCCAAGGAAACCCGACAGTTGGTGAAATTTTTCCAACTCGAACCGTTTCTGGAACGATTCAAAATTGAAGACGTCGTCACCGCGGTGAAAACAGGCTGGGAACTGGCGGGAATCAAACCGTTGCCGACGCTGCGATTCCACGACGAGACCAAGCTCCTCGCGGTCTCCGGCGACCAATACAGTCTGCAATTGGTGGAAGAGGTGCTCAGTCAACTCGGCACCGGGAAAGGGCGGCCCCAGCCTGGCATGCCGCTGCGCGCGCCGGGTCGTTCCAACACCCAGCCCGCTTCCGAACGCATTCCCGCTCTTCCCGCCGACCCCGCGAAGCCCTAGCCTTCCACCGTGGCGTCCGTTGCATTCATGCCCGTGATTCCGACTACTGCCGTTGCGGCGGGGGCTTCCGATACGCCCTCGCCCACGGCGGTCTTGACCCGGGCGTTGCGCGAGGGTGACGAGGCGGCGTGGCGCGAGTTTTACGCCGCGTATTCGGCACGCCTTCTCCGCTATCTCCTCGTCGTCTGCGGCGGAGACGAGTCCGCGGCCCGTGAAGCGTTGCAGACCACGTTTCTCCGGTGCGTGCGTCATATCCGGGTCATCTCCACGGAAGCCGAACTCTGGAGCTGGCTGACGGTGCTGGCCCGCAGTTCGGCCGTCGATGCCGTCCGACGAGATCGACGCTACCTCCGGTTCCTCGACCGCTGGTTTCAAAGCCGCATCCCCAGCCCGGCGGCTTCGATCGACGCCGAAGTGGCGCTGGAAACGGCGCTGAGTTTCGAGCTGGAAACACTTCCCAGTGCCGAACGCGATTTGCTCGAACGAAAATACCTCGATGGCGATGCCGTCCACGTCCTCGCGGAGTCGTTCGGCACTTCGGAAAAGGCAATCGAGTCCCGGCTGACCCGGGCACGCCAGCGTCTCAAATCCGGAATCCTCGCCCGACTGCGTCATGAACAAAGCACCTGAACCCGATCGCCTGATCGACGCCGTGCTCGCCGAGGACGCCGGCGCGTCCGCCCCGCTGGACGCTATTCTGTCCGCCGTCCGCGCTCGCCGCAGCCGGCGTCGTATGGCCCCCGCGGCCATCCTTTCGGCCGTCGTCCTGCTCAGTTTTGCGGTGCTAAATCCCTGGCGGCGGGAACCGGAAACCATTCCTTCTGCGCCCACAGTGGCAGCCCAACACCTCAACCCGGTCGTGCCGAAATTGGTCCACATCGCCAGTCTTCCATTGACCGGTGCGGAGTCTATGTCGACACCGGTTTCCGTGGGCGGTTGGACGCTTGTTCACTCCGAACGCACGCACGCCATCCTGGCGACCGACGCAGAACTCTTGGAGCTCGCCGGTGGCAACGGCGTGGGCTTGGTCCGAATCGACGGCCGGGTGGAACTCTTCCTCGCGGACGTTCCCCCGCCGCGGTGATGGACAAAGTCGGGGCCAACGACAAGCCTTGCGCCCTGCCCCGCTGGATTGAATTGAAGTGCGGTTCCTAAAATCCCGGGACTCCCAGGAATCTGGCGAGTCCGACCTGGGAGCGCCTTCAACCCGATCCGGCAGCAGACTCAACCTGCCCCGACATGAATCGCCAACGCCTGCTCGCCGGCCTATACAGCATTCTCCTGCCCGGCATTCTCGCCGCCGACAACGGCGCGCCATGGACCGACGCCGATATCCTCAAGCGTTTCACCCATCCGCCGGAGTTCGAGGCCACCGTCTTTGCATCGCCACCCAACATCTCCTATCCCATCTTCCTGACTGCCACTCCGGACGGATCCCTGTTCGTCGGGTGCGACGAGAACGGTTCCCTGGATCAAAAGCCCGGCCGGGGTCGGGTCATCCTGTGCGAGGACACCCGCGGGACCGGGAAGGCGGACAAATTTACCACCTTCGCCCAGATGGACAGTCCACGCGGCGTGGCCTGGGATGGCAGCACGCGAACCCTGTACGTAATGCACCCGCCCATTCTCACGGCGTATCACGATGAGGGTAACACCGGGGTTTCGACCCGGCAGGAGGATCTGATCACCGGGCTCGGTTTCGATCTCAACGCCCGTGGAGCGGACCACACCATCAACGGCATCCGGCTCGGCATCGATGGATGGATCTACATCGCATGCGGCGACTACGGCGCGCCGCTGGCGACCGGCAAGGACGGGCGTTCGTTGTCGCTTCGTGGCGGCGGGATTCTCCGCATTCGACCCGATGGCAGCGGCCTGGAAAAGGTGGTCACCGGCACGCGCAACATTCTCGCGGTGGCGATCAGCCCCACGCTGGATCTCTTCACCCGCGACAACACTAATGACGGCGACGATTGGAACGATCGCCTGAGCTTCAATCCGGTGGGAGCGCAGATGGGCTATCCCTCGCTGTTCCGCAATTTCGCCGATGAAATCATTCCCACGATGATCGACTACGGCGGTGGGTCACCAGTCGGGGCGATCTTTCTCGACGAACCCATCCTACCCGAGCCCTGGGGTCGCGGATTCTATTCGGTGGAATGGGGCCGCGGGGAAATCGATCTCCACCCCTTGACCCGCGATGGCGCCACCTGGAAGGCCGACACACGAAAGTTCATGACGATGAACCGGCCGACCGACCTTGAGACTGATGGCGCGGGGCATCTCTTCGTCGCCAGTTGGGAGGGCGCGACCTTCACCTACAACGGCCCCAATGCAGGTTACGTTGTCCGTTTGACACCGAAGGGATCCACAGCACCGGCAGTTCCCGATTTTGGAAAACTGAGCGCGCCGCAACTCGCCGACAGGATCGGTTCCGCCAGCGGCGTCTGGCGTCTGGCAGCCCAGCGCGAATTGCTCAAGCGCGGACCCAGCCCCGGCGTGGCGGAGAAACTCGTCGCCCTGGCCTCCACCAGCGACAACGCCGGCGTGCGGGTAACCGCCATCTTCACTCTCAAACAATTGCTGGGACTCAACGCCCATCCGCTTCTCACCCCGCTGCTGGAAAACGCCGGGGTACGCGAAACAGTTCTGAAAGCGTTTGCCGACGACATCCGCGTCGCCGACCAAGTTCCCGCGAAACCCTTCGTGACGGCGTTGAACGATCCCGATCCACGGGTCCGGTTGCAGGCCGTGACCGGACTGGGTCGCCTGGGCAAACGGGAAGCCGCAGTTGCCATTCTTCCCCACACCGCCGACGCCGATTTCACCGTGTCACACATCGCGGTTCAGGCCCTCCGAACGCTCAACGCGTCGGAGGTTTGCCTCGCCGCCCTGGATGGCCATCTCGACACCCCCGAGGCGCCCCGCGTCCAGGCAGGAGCCCTTCGAGTTTTGCAGGCGCTCTACGAACCCGCGGTGGTTCGTGGGCTGATGTCCCGCCTGGCGACCGATTCTCCGACCCTGCGCCTCGGTATCTTCAAAGCGTTGTGCCGGCTCGACACCCGCGAAGCCGTTTATACCGGCATCAAGCAGTGGTGGGGCACGCGCCCGGATACCAGCGGCCCGATCTACCAGCCCGAACGGTGGGCCGAAAGCGACACCATCGAAGCCGCATTGAAGGAACGCCTCAGTGCAACCTCCGGCGACGAAGCGCGACAAGAGGTCGCCGCCTTGCTTCGCACCAAGGTTTCGTTCCCCGGACTGACAGACGTGGTCCTCGCCAAGGCCGGCAACGATTCCTCAGCCCGGCTCGACGTCGTGGCCTCGCTCCTTTCGCCCAAGGCACCGGCATCGCCAGACCTCGTCAAAGTGCTGTCCACCATCGCCACCGCCACGACCGAGCTGCCCGCCGCGCGGGTGCGAGCGCTGCGAATGCTCAGCGGATTGATCGAAAAGAATCGGTCGGCGGTGATTGACGCGTTTGCCGCATTGGCCGTCGTCGAGCCGTACCGGAAGGACGCGCCACAACCCGAGGGCCCGCTCGCGGCGGCGTGGGAGGAGTTTGCCCGAGATCTTCGCCACGCGGGCAATATCGGCAGCTTCGCGCGACTCGCCCAGGACAAGGACAAGGCCCGACAGGTCGTTGGTGCCACCGTCCTGGTCAACCTGGCCACCAGCCCGGTGCTGAAGGATCTCAAACGCCGGCAGGAAGCCACCAACGCCATCAGCAAGCTTTGGGCGCAGCCCGATTCGGCCGCCACACTGCTCGGGGTCATCGGCCGCACGCGCGCCACGGCGTTTGCCAGTCAGGTCGCCGAGCGGTTGAACGACGCCGATCCCAACGTCGCGCTCGCCGCCAAGTATGCGCAGACGCAACTCGACCTGAATCCGGCTTCAGGCGGCGGAACCCAGACGATCGCGGCGCTGTCCTATGACGAGGCCGTGCGGCTGGCCATCGCGACCCGGGGCGACGCCAAGGTCGGCCAGGGATTGTTCCTGAAACAGGGATGCGTGGTCTGCCATACATTATCCGCGAAGGAACCACCCAAGGGCCCGATGCTGGGTGGAATCGCCACGCGCTACAGCCGGACTGAGTTGTGCGAATCCATCCTCAAACCGAGCGCCAAGATCAGTCAGGGATTCGAGTCGCAAAGCTTCACCCTGAAAAATGGGGATCAGGTGGACGGCTTCGTTGTGAAAGAAGGAGGCGACACGGTGGAGGTCCGGAATCTGGTTGGGACTTCGACCGTTATCGAAAAGGGCGATATCGCCGAACGGCGCAAGCTCACCGAATCCATCATGCCCGAAGGCCTGGTGGCGAATCTGACACCGGCTGAGCTGGGCTCGTTGCTGGCCTTCCTGGAATCGACATCACCGAAGTAGGCACTGCTTCAGCAACGCGGGTTTCAGTGCGAGGCCCTGGAATGCCGGGATGCCGCCAGTTGCCGATTGCGATCGTAGGCGACGACCGGCACCGGTCGGAGATCCCAGATCAAACCGGTCCACGACATCGCGCGCAGCAGGTAGTAGGTGATGTCCACTTCCCACCAATAGAAACCCTGCCGGACACAGCTCATGTGTTGATGGTGGTTGTTATGCCAGCCCTCGCCGAGGGTGATGAGGGAGAGGACGAAGCTGTTTCGCGAATCATCACCGGTGGAGTAGCGCTTCCGGCCAAACACGTGCGACAGCGAATTGATGCAGGACGTTCCGTGAAACAACGCCGTGGTGCTGATGAAAAATCCCCAGACCAGCATCTGCCAGCCACTGGTGTGAAGTCCCGGCGCGATCTGTTGGAGCAGTTTTCCCAATCCGAAGATCCCGAAACCGAAGGCGGCCGGCACCAGGGTGTCGAACCGGTTCAGGAACACGAGTTCCGGATACCGGGCGAGATCCTTCACCCGACGGTAATCGGTCGGAAAATTCTTCGAGCAGGTGATCCAGCCGATGTGCGACCAGAGGAACCCCTGTTGCCGCGGTGAATGCTTGTCCTCCACCTCGTCCGAATGCTGGTGATGATGCCGGTGGGTCGCCGCCCACCACAGCGCACCCCGCTGGACACAGATGCCTCCCCAGAGCGCGAGGACGAACTGCCACGGACGGGAGGTTGAAAAGGTGCGGTGCGAGAAATACCGGTGATAGAAGCCGGTCACCGCAAACATCCGGATGAAATAAAGGAACACCGCCACCGCGACGGCGAACGGGCTCCAACCGGCCCAGAGAATTCCAAGGCAACCGAGGTGGAGGATGATGAACGGAAGGGTTCGGACCCAATCCACGCGATTCGGTTTTTCCTGGAGACGGTCGATGTCTTCGGCCCCGAAGTCGGAGTCGAACCAATGGACCAGGGAAATGACGGCGGATCGAAGCCGGGAAACCGGACGGGCAGCGACGGGAGCAGGCATTGATGGAAAACGGTCGGTCAGACGAAACAACAGAGGTCATTCGATCCGGGCCGGGATCGTCCACCGCCGGCACCGCGATTCGCGAGAAAGCAGTCTCACTTTCTCTACTGACACCTTGGCACAGATTCGGTCCGCGCGCCAGCCCGCTGTTTGCCGGAAACACCGCCGATGTTGTTCAGTTCAAAGCCTGATCATGTCCGGAGCCCGGACGATTCGATTGGCACTTCCTCCGGAGCAGAAAATGCCGCCCCACCCCCGCCCCTCCCCGCCATTCGGAATGGAGGGGAGGGTGCCCGGAGGGCGGGAGAGGTGGTGCGAAACGGTGAGGCAACGCCACAGTCGCACCGGCTTCAGCCCCGGTTTCAACTGCATGGATTCGGCTCAGAGCGCGTCGGAAACAAATCCCAGACGCCACACTCAATCCGCCGCCTTCGCTCGCGGATGAGCATCTTCGTAAACGCGTCTCAAGCGATCCAGCGTGAGATGGGTGTAGACCTCGGTGCTGGCGAGGCGCGCGTGCCCCAGCATTTCCTGAACGCCCCGGAGATCCGCGCCGCGATTGAGCAGGTGGGTGGCAAAACTGTGGCGCAATTTGTGCGGAGTCAGGCCCGGGTCCAATCCAGCAGCCGCGAGGTAGCGCTTGAGCCGGCGTTGAATCGTCTGCGGAGTCACCGGAGCGAACGGTGCCCGACCGTCCGGCATCAGGGGCAGTTGCGGATCGGACGGACGCCCGATTGCCTCCGCGTACGCCCGCAACGCTGTCACCGCCGGAGTGCCGATCGGAACCAACCGCTCCTTGCGTCCCTTGCCGCGGACCCGCAGCCGCAGTTCAGCCTCCTCGAAATCCCCGACCCGCAATCCGCAGGCTTCGCTGATGCGGAGTCCCGAGGAATACAGCACCTCCAGCAGGGCGGCATCGCGCAGGAACGGAACCGGGTCCGGCGGTTCTCCACCTGCGGTCTTGGCGCGCCGCCATTCCTCCACCGGCGCCGCGAGCAACTGTTCCGCCTGTTCCTCGGTCAGAAATCGCGGCAGGAGCCGGGTCTGACGCGGAAGCGACAAACCGCGGATGGACCAGGGTGACGCCATCCCATCCCGCAACAAAAACCGATGGAAGGTCCGCAGCGCACTGAAGCGAACCCGGATCGAGGAACGTCCCAGACCGTCACGGCCCAATTGGCGAAGATACTGACGGAATTCGTCCCGCTCGATCCCGTCCCAACGACGCGCATCACCGCCCCGACCGTGGCGCCAGGCGGCAAATTCGACGAGGGCCTGCCGATAATTCCGTACCGTGTACTCCGACAATCCACGCTCCGCGCCGAGGTGCCGAAGGAACCGTTCCACCGCCAAATCAGGCGATTGCGACGGTGTTTCCCCTTCGGTCATGGGGTCATCCTAGGGTGAGACAGCCACCGTTTCAGGAAAAAACCGCTTGAGCCCGGTGCCATCCGTTTGCATTCATTCCGGCCCGCCGCGTCACGTGGCGGTCCGGCTGTGGTAGGATACCCAAGTGGCCAACGGGGGCAGACTGTAAATCTGCTGGCTTACGCCTTCACTGGTTCGAATCCAGTTCCTACCACCACTTTAACCTCTTCGGAATCACGGGATTCCGGAGAGTTTTCGCGTTTTTGGGCCTGTTCCACGAATCGCCCCAAAAACCCGCCTTGCCGCATTCTTAGCGTCACTCAGGCGTCACTCAGACGAGTGAAATTCAGGCTCCAGAAGCAGGCAACAATTGTTGCGATGGCGCGTTGCGAGAAAACCGGCCCACGCGCCCACCGAAATGGCCATAGCGGGCGGTGTGGCGGCATCCGTGGAGGACCAAAAGGTTCAGCGCCGAATTCCTCGAAAGCGTTGGCGCACCTCTTTCGGAATGCGCTTTCCGCTCGTCAACTGCGCCGTATCAAAGGTTGAATTCAGCCGTTCCCCGCTTTTGAATGGGGTCGACGCTGTTCGGGCTTTGGCCCCCCGAAAAGCGGAGGAGGAATTAGCCAATTTCACACATGAGTACTCGCTCGGTGGCCCCCCTGAACAGACGCTTGAGCCGTTTCACGGCGTTGGGTCAAACACTGCCTCATTTCTGGCTGCTCACCGCGTTTCTCGGGCTAATGCTTCCGAATTGGGTATCGGCGCAGGATTTCCGTTTCACCACCGCAGCCGGGACAATTACAATCACCGGCCGCACCGGAACCGCCCCCACAGTCAACATTCCGGCTTCGATTGGCGGCCTACCCGTCACAGCAATTGCAGACCAGGCGTTCATCGATGACGCCCTGATGACCAGCGTCACGATCCCCAACAGCGTCGCCACGATCGGGATCGGCGCGTTCTTGAACTGCGCCCGGCTTATCGACGTTATGATCCCCAACGGTATCACCACGATTGGGGATGGTACGTTCGAGAACTGCTTCAGCTTAACCGGCGTCACGATCCCCAACACCGTCACAGCAATCGGGGGCGATGCGTTCATTAGCTGCTCCAACCTGACCAGCGTCACGATCCCAGACAGTGTCAGTACGATTGGGCCCCGTGCGTTCTACGGCTGCTCGCAGCTGACCGCCGTCACGATTCCCAACAGCGTCGCCATGATCGGGTACGAAGTATTTGCTGAGTGCTCCCGTCTGACCAACGTCACAATCCCGAACAGCGTCACCACCATCGGGGACGGTGCATTTAGCGGCTGCTCCAGCCTGACCGGCGTCACGATCCCGAACGGCGTCACTACGATTGAACCCGGTGCGTTTCTGAGCTGCTCCAGTCTAACCGCGGTCACGATCCCCAAAAGCGTAATCGCGATTGGTTCCGCTGCGTTCGAATACTGCCAAGCCTTAAGGAACATCTCGGTGGATGTAGCCAATCCAAATTATAGCAGTTTGAATGGAGTTTTGTTCGACAAGGCACAGACGACTCTCATCGAATTCCCCGGCGGAAAAACTGGAAGCTACACGATCCCTAACAGCGTCATCACGATTGCGGACGCGGCGTTCTTTTTCTCCTCCAGCCTGACCAATGTCACGTTTGGCAACGGCGTCACCACAATTGGGCTCTACGTGTTCGCGGGCTGCTCCAACCTGACCGACCTCACGATCCCCGATACCGTCATCACTATCGGAGCCGGAACGTTCTCTGGCTGCACCGGCCTCAAGAGAATCTACTTTCGGGGAAACGCGCCCCGCCCACCCCAAGAAGACTTGTCAATTTTCGACGGCTACGACGGCTCCAGCACTCCCACCATCTATTACCTGCCAGGAACTACAGGCTGGAGTTCGTTCAGCAAACTTCCGACTGCAGTCTGGTCGCTTCCGAATCCGATCATCCTCACCGGCCAGTCTGACTTTGGCCGGCAAACCAACGGATTCGGCTTCCGGATCTCTTGGGCAACCAACGTTCCGGTCGTGGTGGAGGCCACCACGGATTTGGCGCAGGCGGTGTGGTCACCGGTGAGCACCAACACCCTCACCGACGGCATTGCCTCCTTCAACGATCCGCAGTGGACGAATCACCCCACCCGGATCTATCGAGTTCGTTCGCCCTAAAAAACCCAAAAATTCCTCGATCAAAGGTGTGCATCCGAAGCTTCGCGGCCCCGGTCGACGGACGCGCAATCATCTGAGTCTCGGAAAAAACAATCGTGCGGTTTGGTTTGTGGCTTCGCTCAGGGTTTCAATTGAGCAGCCGTGGACGCCGGCCACCATGGCGGCGAGGTCGCGGACGTAGGCGGGTTCGCAGCGTTTGCCGCGGAAGGGGACCGGCGCCAGATACGGGCAATCGGTCTCCAGCATGAAGCGGTCGAGCGGCGTTGAAGCCAGTGATTCCCGCACGGTAGCGGCATTTTTGAAGGTGGCGATGCCGGTGAAGCTGACCAGCGAGCCCAAATCGAGGACCCGTTTCACCTCGGCCGGCGTGCCGACGAAGCAATGGAACACCGCACGCAGACGCGTGGAGAACGGCTCCAGAATGGCCACCGCATCCTCGAAGGAGTCGCGAGTATGAACCACCACGTTGAGCCCGGTCTCGGCGGCAACTTCCAACTGTTCCACGAATAACCGCCGTTGCTTTTCCTTCAGCCGGGCGTCGTTGTCCGCCGTGCCTCCGTTCTTGGAAGGCAACCGGTAGTAGTCGATCCCGCATTCACCGATCGCCACCACCTTGGGATGCCGCGCCAGTTCCAGCAGCGGTTCACGGATGGTGTCGGGTGCCTCCTCGGCATGACCTGGATGCCAGCCGACGGCCGCAAACACACCGGGGAATCGCTCGGCCAGTTCGATCGCCTGGCGGCTGCTGTCGAGATCGGTGCCAATCGAAATGATGCGATCCACGCCGGCCGCCGCCGCCCGTTCCACCACCTCGGGCAGGTCCCCGGTAAAATCGGGAAACGTCAGGTGGGCGTGGGTGTCGATGAAGGTCGGCATGCTGCCGCAAGAATGCCGGTCGACCCCACGCGGGAAAATGTAAAAGCGGCCGGAGTTCCGCCTTCAGGCGGCTCGGGGTCGCTCGCAACCCGCGTGCGGCGGGGGCGTTTCCGATCCGGTGTGAACCGCCTGCAGGCGGAACTCCAGCGCCCCCTGAGGTCGGGACTCCGAAGCCGCGTGAACGCGGAACTCCGGACCGAACTCAGGTCAGCGTTCGTCGATTCGGTTCAGCGCGTCGATCTTGGCGCCGACGACGGACTGCGTTCGTCCACCGGGCCAGGTGATGGTCACTTCGTCGACACGGGTCGCCTTTCCGAGGCCGAACGTGATGGGAAGTTCGCTTTGCGACAGATAACTTCGCGTCGGCATCACCTGCCGGGAAAGGGTCATTCCGTTCGCCCGAACATTGACCCACGCGCCGATCGCGTCGCGATTCGACCGGTGACCGATCAATTGAAACCGAATCCAGTGATTCCCGAGTTTTTGATCGTTGCGAAACAGAACCGGCGGACCGTTGACCTGGGTGATCACAACGTCGGGATCGCCGTCGCCGTCGATGTCGGCGTAGGCGCTGCCACGACCCACCAGCGGGCGGGCCAGATCGGCTCCGGAATGGGCGGCGTCCACTGGAACGAAAGTCGGACCGGCGGCGCCCCCAGCATTCCAAAAGAGCTGGGCGGGCTGGCGATAGTGGACGCCGGGTTGGATGCTTTCGATCTCCTCGGCCAGATGCCCATTGGCAGTGAGCACGTCGAGACGGCCGTCGAGATCGTAGTCGAAGAAAAACAGGCCGAACTTCAACAAGTGACTGCTGGCCGGACCTAGTCCCTCGCTGACCGCCTCGTCGGTGAACAGCAGATCGCGGGTCGCCGGGCGGAGCACGTACAACGCGTTCATTTCGTTGGCGAAATTGCCGATGGCGATGCCGAGGGTACTGTCATTGCGGAAGCGGGCGGCGTCGATGCCCATCGCGCCGCGGGCCTGACCGTACGGGTCGAAGGCCACGCCGCTGGCCACGCCGACCTCGGCGAAGGTGCCATCGTGGCGATTGGTGAAGACGAAGTTCTGCACCGTGTCATTCGCGACCACGAAATCAATGTAGCCATCGTTGTTCAGATCAATGGGTGCGACTGCCAGACTCTTCGCCATCGGCAGGCCGGTGGCGGGATTGCGAACCTCCAGTCCGCTGGTCCGGGAGACATCGGTAAAGTGTCCGCCACCGTCGTTCCGGTAGAGGCGCGGCAAGGTTCCGGGATAGCTCCACGGACGGCCGTAGGCGTGGCCGACGCCGGCGAGTTGATTGTTCACCGCGCGATCCAGTGCGGGCGACCATTCGACATAATTCGCCACCAACAGGTCGAGATCGCCGTCGTTGTCGATATCGATCCAACAGGCCGCGGTGCTCCATTGCCCGGGCGAACCGCCAACACCGGCGCGGGCGGTGACATCTTCGAACCGGCCGTTGCCCAGATTGTGAAACAGATGGTTCAACCCCACCGCGGTGACATAGACATCCGGCAGCCCATCGTTGTCATAGTCGCCGATCGCCACACCCATGCCGTAGAACGGAATGTCCAGGCCGGAACCCGCCGTGACATCGGTGAAGCGCGGTTCACCACCCGGCACGGTTTCGTTGCGATACAAGGCGAGCGTCGGCTGCGAACCTTCGCGGGACCGGGGATCTTCCGGCCACCAGGTCGAATTGATGAACAGCAGGTCGGGTCGACCGTCGGCATTAAAATCGAAGAAGGCCACACCGCCGCCCATGGTTTCGGGAAGGTACTTTCCACCGGCCGCACCGTTGACGTGACGGAAGGTGATTCCGGCGGTGCGGGTCACGTCGGCAAAACCCGCAAACGGAATCCGCGCTGCCGCACCGGCGGCGGTCACCGGCCCGCGCGATCCTTCGGTCCCGCCGGCGGCGAATCGGGTCAGGAACCATACGGTGCCGCCGGCGAGCACCGCCAGCAGGGCAAGGATTCCGAGCAAGGCCCAGAGCGAACGCGACGTGGACGCGGCGTCGCGGAGCGGCTCCGGGGATTCGACTGGCACCGGCAAACGGTGCGGGACAAGCGCCGGAGAGGCAAGCCACAGAGCCGCGAGCAGCGGTTTTCAAACTCCACCGGACAGCCCTCGCCTCACTTCCGAATTTCCGCCACCATCGACGCATGTCGCTCGCACCCCTGTCGGGTCTCAACATCCTGCTGCTCGACGATGAACCGATGCTCCGACGGCAATTGACGGCAACCCTCGAACGTCTCGGGGCGGACGTCACCGCGGCCGAATCGCTCAAGGTGGCGCGCCCGCTGGCCCGGGAAATGAGCTTCGATTTCGCCCTGCTGGATCTGAACCTTCCCGACGGCACGGGGATTGATCTCCTCCGCGACCACACGTTTTCGGACTCCACCGGCGTGGTGATGATGACCGCGGAGGGCGGCATCGCGTCGGCGGTCGAGGCGATGAAGCTGGGGGCGATTGATTTTCTGACCAAACCGTTCGAACCGGAACTGCTGGCCCTCGTGCTGGCCCGCGCCCGCCGCACGCGTCAGGGCGCGCGCGCGGCCGAACATCGCAAGGCCGATTCTCCCGAGCAGAGTTTCTTTTTCGGCCACGCCCTCCTGCCGCTCGAAGCGCAGTTGCGGAAAATCGTCTCCGCCGATCAGCGGATGGGAAGTCACCTTCCGCCAGTCCTGATCCAGGGAGAAACCGGCACCGGAAAAACCACCCTGGCCCGCTGGATTCATTCCAACGGCCCGAGATCCAGCGGCCCGCTGGTGGAGGCGAATTGCGCGGCGATCCCGGACAGCCTGGCGGAGTCGGAATTGTTCGGTCATGAAAAAGGATCCTTCACCGACGCCCGGGCGACCCGACTGGGCTTGTTCGAAGCCGCCAGCGGGGGAACCTTGTTTCTCGATGAGATCACCAGCCTGTCCCCCGCCCTGCAGGCCAAGCTGCTGACCACGATCGAGGACGGACGGATCCGGCGCGTGGGTGGCTCGCGCGACATCCCGGTGGACACCCGGGTGATCGCCGCGGCGAATCGCGACCTGCGGGACATGGTCAACGCCCGGATTTTTCGGGAGGACTTGTTTCACCGACTCGACCTGTTCCGGGTGTCGATTCCACCGCTGCGGGACCGTGGCGACGACGTTATCGCCCTGGCCGAAGCATTGTTGACCCGGCTCTCCCGGCGTCATCACGTGCCGCACCGGACGCTTTCCGCCACCGGTCGACGGCGTCTCTCGGCGTACGGCTGGCCGGGTAACGTCCGGGAATTGTCCCATGAACTGCAACGCGCGTTGGTGTTCGAAGAAGGAGACGCCCTGAACCTCGACAGCCTCATGGGTGCCGTCGGACCAGAACCGCGAACGGAGAGTTCGACGCCGTCCAACAACGCGCCACAGGACGCCTGGTTCAATTCGGGATTCCGGTTTCCAGATACGGGCTTTTCACTGGAGGATGCCATCCTGCGGCTCATCCGGCAGGCGATGAACCAGACCGGTGGCAACGTTTCGGCCGCCGCACGACGTCTGGGAGTGTCGCGGGACTATCTGCGCTACCGTCTCGGCGGATGGAAGGACGGCGGCAAGGGAGCGAAGCCCCCGGAAGCCACGGCTGGGGAATAATCCCCATCCGAAGTGGGGATTCCCGCACGGTTCACAGGTCCGTCATCATAAGTTCTCACGGAACCCACCGAAAAGACCCTGTATTCATTGGATTTTGTGCGCTTGAACAGTCCCCGGCGGTTGGCATGCGTCCCGCTGGAACGGACCCGTAGTCGGCCGGTGGATGATCCGAATTCCAAGGGCCTAAGTCCGATCCAATAAGAACAATCGCTGAAACCAGATTGCCGGAAGCCGTTTCTCTCAGCACGACGCCGTTCGCCGGTTCCGCATCGCAAACCAGACTCTCACCATGAAACTCAACAAACTCTCCATCGCCGCCTTGATCGTGGCGTTTGCCACGGCCATCCCGGCCGTCCAGGCCCGTCCCGATGGCAAGGACGGTTCCGACCCCAAGAAACCCCTGCCGCCGGTGGTTCAACCTCCGACCGATCCCACCGGCACTCCGCCGACGGACCCGACCGGCAGTCCGGCAACTCCTCCGGCTGATGCCGCTGGAAAAGGCCCGGGCAAGCCCGATCGCGGTGGCCCAGTGGATTCCAAAGGCCAGCAGCTTCCGGACTCGGTCAAGAACGACGCCCAACTCCAGGCTCTCCTGGCGGAAGCGGAGAAGCAGAAGGACGCCTTCATCGTGTCCCAGAAGGATCTCCTGTCCAAGATCAAGGGTGCCACTGCCGACGAGAAGGCGGCGATCAAGGAACAGTTGAAAGCCAATCAGCAGAAGTTCCTCGACGACACCAAGCAACTGCGGGCGGACATTGCTGATCGCCTCAAGGAACTGGGAGTTGACCTGAAGACGCGCGGTATCACCGCCGGCGGCAAGGAAGGCGGCCAGCACAAGCGTCCGGGACAGTAATTCTCACACACAATTTGGGCCCCTCTGGTGTGGCAGCCAGAGGTGGTGGTTGACGCCAAAGCCGACGGGTCTAAAAGCTCGTCGGCTTTTTTATCTCCTGTCTCGGATTCATGTATTTCCACCCCCGGTCACCGTCCCAACCGCAAACGTGGAGGCACCGCGCCGTCGCAGTGCTCACGATGTTGGCAGCGACGGCGGTCGTGGCAGGTCCGATTTCGTTTGCCGAACCCATGCTCGAACCGAGCCCGATGCTGCTCTGGGATTCGACGGTGACCCTCCGCAGCAGCATGGGCTACCGGGACAATCCCTCCCTTGCCCACAGCTTTCGTGAACCCAGTCCGTTCGAAACCCTCGGCGTGGAATGGCTGGTGATCCGACCTCCGACCGACGGCAACCTGTTCTACATTTTCTTCTCGGGTGAGGACCGGCGGTATCTCCATGCCCCGGACGTGCCGATGGAGGAAACCTTCATCACCAGCGCGCAGTTCACCCACACCGGGAATTCGGGATGGGTGACCGGCCTGGGACTGCAGCATTTCTATGCCGACCAGGTGTTCGATCTTTCCAGCGACAACAACGGATTCGGCACGGCGCGGGCGCGTGGCCATTCGCTGATCCTGCGTCCATCCCTTCGCCGGGAATGGGGCGGCTGGAGTCTGGAATTCGAACCGGGCGCCTCGTTGCAATACTACGGCGAGCCGCTCGACAACTACCGCGAGTTCGCTCCGAAACTCAAACTCACCCGCGCCTATGGGTACAAATCGTCCTTCGAACTGGCCCTTGGCGAAAGTTATCGCCTCTACGACACCACGCGGCTGCTGACCGCGGATGGGACTGCACTGGTCGGGACGAACGAACAACTGACGACCCGGTTTGCGGAGGCGCTCTGGCGTCAGATGTGGGGATCCGCCCATCATTGGCGAACGACGTTGAAGGCGCAATTCGCGCGCAGCGAGGACAACGGCAGCGGCTATTTCGATCACGACAAACTGGCCGCGTCGGCCCAGCTGCGATACACCGCCGGACGCTGGCTGGCGGAGGCCATCGGTCGTGTCTCGCGCTATGACTACCCGGTCCAGACCGCGGACACCACAACCAGTGGTCACCGTCGCCGCGACGAATTCGGTGCTGAACTGCGCCTGGAATTCCGCTGGACCCGCCATCTCAAATCCGTCGCCGCCGCCGAATGGCAACGATCGGCGGCCAACACCAGCTATGACGATTTCTCCGTCAAAACGGTGCAAACCGGCCTGGAACTGGAATTCTGAGGGTCGTTTCCGCGATGTCCGCCGCACCCCATCTGAACCGCTCCCTCGCCCTGCTCGCGGCCGGGCTCGTGGTGCCGCTGCTGCTGTTGGGCGCGGCAATCGTTTTCACCCAACAACAGCTTCGGGGCGAACTCCAGACCCAGATCGCCCGCCGGGACGCCACGTTGCTCGAGGGATTGTTGCGTCAACAACTCCGCGAAAGCGGCGACGACAGCGCGGGCGATCCCCTGAGCGCGGTTCTGGAAACCACGCGACTTCCCCAGCTGCCCGGAGTCCGATCGGTCATCGTCTATTCCCCTGAAGGTCGATTCGTCCATGCCTGGCCCCTCAGCGCCATGGCCGTTCCGCTCGATCCGGAACTTCGCGCCGAAGCCGCCGTTGGGCGACCTGGAATCCGGTTCCATCCCGCCGCCCGACTGGACGCAGAGTTCGACAGTTTCGGGAACACATCGACCACACCACAACCGTTGCTCGAAGTGGTGGTGGTGGTGCCGGATCCGCTCAAGACCGGACTCGCCGGATTCGCGCGGTTCCTGCTCGATGGATCGGGTCTGGCCGGCGAGTACGCGCAACTCGAACGCAGCCTGTGGCACCAGGCCATTCTCGCCTTCGGGATCACCGGTGGCGTCATGACGTTCGTTCTCGCGCTCGCCTTCCGCCGGCTCAACCGCGCCAATCAACGACTGGAACGCGCCAACCATGAATTGACGCTCGCGGCGAAAACGTCCGCGGTCGGTGCCGTCGCATCGCACCTGATTCATGGCCTTAAGAATCCGCTGGCCGGCCTTCAACTGCTTCTGCGCGATCCAGCAAAAACCGGTGGAGGCCCGGACGACTGGAGCGACGCCGCCGCGATCACTCAACGCATGAAGGGAATGATCGACGACGTCGCCCGGGTGTTGCGGGAAGATTCCGGATTTGTGGACTACGAAATTCCGGGCGACGAAGTGCTGGGAGTCGTGGCGCAACGCCTTGGACCCGCGGCGACCGAACGCCGGCAGCGGATCGAGACCGAAACGGCATTCGAACTGAAACTTCCCAATCGGGACGCGAATCTCACCCTCCTCATCCTTGAGAACCTCGCGAGCAACGCCATGCAGGCCTCGCCCAACGGTTCCTCGATCTGGATCCGCCTCACCGGTGGTCCAGCCCACGCGAACTTCACGGTGACCGATTCGGGCAGCGGGCTGCCGGAGTCCGTTCGGGAACGATTGTTTTCCCCGGTGGTTTCCACCAAGCCCGGCGGCACGGGAATCGGTCTGGCGCTCAGCCGTCAACTCGCCCGCCACATGGGCGCGGATCTTCATCTGGTCCGCACCGGAACCTCGGGCACCGAATTTGCCCTGACACTCCCGCTCGGCGGCCCGACAGATTCCGTCGGAGCTGGGACGTTTCAAAAGCCGCCGGGTTGAAATGTAAATGAGTTGAAGGGTTGAAGTGGAAAAAGCGGTTCACGAGTTGGGCGGAGATGCAGACACCGAATCCCGGCGCTGCCCTTTCCTATACTTCTCTCAGCTTTGCTTCATGGCAGCAGGATTGCTACCCTGCTGCACTGCATGAGTATCCAGGGCTGCGTCGTCGCATTCCTCCTTGTCTTGTTGTCCCGACCGGCCGTCGCCCTTCCCTGGCGTTGGTCGAATCCGTTGCCGCACGGAAACAATGTCGCCGACCTGACTTACAATTCGGCCTGGGGCTACATTGAAATCACCGATTTCGGACAAATCTACACCAGTCCCGATCTGTCGTCGTGGCAACGCACCGATGCCGGCACCCGCCAGGCCTTGCGTTCATTGACCTTCAAGGGAACCCGCCTGGTGGTGGTCGGTGAGTCCGGACTGGTCCTGTGGTCCGATCAACCCGGCACCTTCAACACCGTCCATCTCGGGACAACCAACTGGCTGGAGGGTGTGGCCGCTTCCACAACCCAACTGGTGGCGGTGGGCGACAATGCCGCGCTCTACACCAGCACGGACGCGGTGTCCTGGACGAAGGTCTCCCTCGCGGTGACGGACTGGCTGTATGGAGTGACGTTGGGTGGAACAGGCAGCTCGGTGTGGGTGGTGGTCGGCGAGAATGGCCGGATCCTCACCAGTTCCGATTCGATCCGATGGACCCCCCGCACCAGCGGAACGACCGCGAGTCTGAATCGAGTCATTTGGACGGGCACCGGTTTCGTTGCGGTGGGCGACGGTGGCGTCGTGCTGTTTGGAAACGCATCGGGAACGGTGTGGCAGGTTCAATCGAATGTCGGTGCCACCGGCGATCTCAACACGATCGCGGTCGCCTCGACCTCGGTCCGTTTGGTGGGCGGTGCCAAGGAATTGCTCCTGAACGCGGTCGGCCTTATCGGAACCTCCGTCTGGACCAGCGAAACCGCCACCTCCAAGACCGCGCCCGCCCCGGCGTTGAACTACCTCGCTTCACTCTGGGACGGCACCAACTTTGTGACCGCCGGGCGCACCGGCCTCCTCGTCACCGGGACCCGGACCACGGGCAGCGGTTTTGACTGGTCCCTCTATTCCAGCCCGACCCGCAACTGGCTGTTCGACATCACGCCCGCGGTCTCGACCGGAACGAACATCAGTGCCGCACTGATCAAGGGCGCGGTCCAGTGGTCGACGAACCGAACGACCAACACCTTTTATGTGGCTGCCGGAGATTTCGCCACGCTGTTGACCAGCGACAATGGCGTCGGCTGGAGCACCGCGTTGTCGCCGCAAAGCTCCAGCAACCAAATCTTCCTCGGCGTCGCCGGCAACAGTCGGGGACTCCTGGCTGCCGGATCCCAGGGGACGCTCGCGTTTTCGCCGGTCGCCTACACTTCACTGGCCAGCACCAATGTCCTCACCAGCGGCACCAATTCGGTCACGGTGGTGGTCACCAATCAGGTCAATCTGATGGGCCTCGCTTGGTACGGAGTCGCCAGTCCCACCACCAACGTGTTGCAGACGGTCTGCGCCACGGAAAATCTGTACCTGATCGCCGGAGATCGCGGTGTCCTCGCGACGAGTCCCGATGGAGCCAACTGGACACAGAGGACCACCGGCATCACCAATTTCCTCAGCGGCCTTACCGCCTGGCCGGGTGGGTTCATCGCGGTCGGCGATGCCGGAGCGATCCTGACCTCCAGCGACGGCATCATCTGGTCGAATCATTCGATCGGCGGTGCCTCCTGGGTTTCGCGGGTGCGATGGACCGGAGGCCTGCTGGTCGCCACCGGAGAAAACGGAACCCTCCTGACCAGCACCAACGGACTTCAATGGACCGCCCGAACCACCGGCACCACCGAATGGATTAACGACGTGATCGCCATCAACGGAACGTGGTACGCCCCCGGAACAGGCGGCGTTCTCTTGATCAGCACCAATGCCATCGACTGGACGATCGACACCTCACTGATCACCGGCAAATCGCTCTATGGAGCCGCCTCCATCGATGGACAACTCGTGGTGGTCGGAGTCGAAGGTGCCATTCTTCGGGCGCAGACCGGTCCCTTCCCGAACCCGGTCGACATCGTGCAATGGCCCACCACTCCCGACGCGCATCTGTTCCTCTTTTCGGGATCACCCGATCAAACGTTCCAGTTGCGGCGGTCGAGCGATCTACGCAGTTGGCTGCCAGGTTCACCGCTCGAAATCACCGATCCCAGCGGTACCCTGCTGCTCCTCGACGACGGCACCAACAACGCCGCCCAGTTTTTCCAGACCGTCAGTCCGCCGTGAGGTGGAGGGGACGCGCGGCGCGGAAGCGAGGCCTCGGCCGGTTAGCTTGGAAAACGAGAAAACGGGAGGACGGGAGTGAGCGAATGGGCGAGTGAGCAAGTAGGTGAGAACTTGTCCCACTGCAGCTTAGCCCGACGTGACACGGCTCACTCTCCGCCTTTTCCCTTTTTCATTTTTAATTTTTAATTCTGTCTTCCTCCGCCCCGTCAATACTTCGGCACGCTGTGGTCGATTTCGTCGCTCCAGGCGCTGATGCCGCCCTTGACGGATTTGACGTACTTGAATCCCTGTTGGCGCAAAAACTCCAACGCCTTCATCGAGCGTTTACCCGATTTGCAGTGCAGGTAGATCTGAGTGTTGGGATCCAGTTCGGTGAATCGTTGTGGCAGCGTTCCGAGCGGGATCTGCGGCACGCCGGCGACATGGGCGATCTCGTATTCATCCGGATCGCGAACATCGATCACCCGGATTCCCAACGACGGATCATCGAGGGCCTTCTTCATGTCCTGCACGGTGACCTCATCCGGATTGTGTCCAGGCGTGGTGGGTTCGGGGACCACACCGCAGAACTGTTCGTAATCAATCAGCTCGGTGACCGTGGGGTGGTCGCCGCAAACCGGGCATTTCGGATCCCGGCGCAACTTCAGTTCGCGGAACTTCATGTCCAGCGCGTTGAACAGCAGCAGCCGGCCTATCAGCGTGGTTCCGCGGCCCAGGGCGAGCTTGAGAATTTCGGTGGCCTGGATGCAGCCGATGATGCCCGGCAACACCCCGAGGACACCGCCCTCGGCACAACTCGGGACCATCCCCGGCGGGGGCGGTTCCGGATACAGGCAGCGATAGCACGGTCCGCCGAGATGCGGTGCAAACACGCTGGCCTGTCCTTCGAACCGGAAGATGGACCCGTAGACATTGGGCTTCTTCAACAGGACACAGGCGTCGTTGGTCAGGTAGCGGGTCGGGAAATTGTCCGTGCCGTCGACGACGATGTCGTAGGGGCGGATGATGTCGAGGGCGTTGTCCGAGGCGATCCGGGTCTTGTACAACTCCACTTCCACGTTGGGATTCAACCCTTGGAGCGTGGCCTTCGCCGATTCCGCCTTGGACACCCCAACATCGGCGTCGGCGTGCAGGATTTGCCGCTGAAGGTTGGAATAGTCGACGGTGTCGAAGTCAACGATGCCGATGCGCCCGATGCCCGCGGCGGCGAGATACATGGCGATCGGCGAACCGAGTCCGCCAGCACCGATGCAAAGCACGCTGGTATTTCGGATTTTCTTTTGGCCGGCGAGGCCGACTTCCGGAAGGATCAGGTGGCGTGAGTAACGACGGATTTCCTCATTCGACAGGTCGATCATAGCTCGATAAATGAGGGAACAGCGTAGGCGGCACGCCGCGACGGGCAAGGGAAGTTTGTTCGGCAGTGGAACGTGATCTGGTGGAAGCCGCAAAATGTCCGCACCGCGCGAAACGTCGCACTCAAACTCGGTGACCCACGAAACCCCATCGCTCCGACCTCCTCCACCCTTTCCCATGCCCACCAAAAATCGCCTTCCTCTCCCCAGCGTCACCGCCGCATTGATCCTCAAGCGCACCAAGCTCCGACCGCGACTCGGTATCGTCCTGGGCAGCGGATTCGGCGCCGTCGCCCGCGCCATTTCCGTTGAACACGAGTTTGCCTACCGCGATCTCCCGGGCTTTCCGGTCGGCACCGTTCCCGGACACGCGGGACGGCTCATCATCGGTGAATGGCACGGCGTCGCGGTGGCCCTGCTCGCCGGACGCGCCCACTACTACGAGGGATTTGAACTCGCGGAATCCACCTTCCCGACCCGGGTCCTCGCCGCACTCGGAGTCGACACCCTCCTACTCACCAACGCCGCCGGTGGTATCAACGCCCGGTTTCACGTGGGCGATTTCATGGCCCTCACCGATCACATCAATCTCATCGGAACAAATCCGCTGCGCGGCCCCGAGCCCGAGGGATTGAACCGGTTCGTCGATCTCACCGCGGCCTACGACGCACCGTTGCGGAAACAGCTCAAAACAGCGGCGCGGAAGGCCGGGGTGAAATGCCATGAAGGCGTTTACATCGCCGTGAGCGGACCCAGTTTCGAAACCCCGGCCGAAATTCGCGCCTTCCGGACCCTCGGCGCCGACGCTGTTGGCATGAGCACGGTTCCCGAAACCATCGTCGCCCGGCAGTGCGGTCTAAAGGTCGCCGCAGTCAGTTGCATCACCAACGCCGCCGCCGGCCTCGGTGGAAAAGGACAGGTCGTGTCCCACCTCGACGTCCTGGAACTCGCCCGCCAGCGCGAGGACGTTGCCACGCGGATGGTCGGCGAATTCGTCCGGCAGCAAGTCTAACCCGCGAGATTCGCCCGGAACTGGAGTCCCGCGTTTACGCGGCTCAGGGAGCCACATTCACTGAGCGCACTGCGAAATTCGCTCCACCAGGCCGCGCAGAAAACTGGACACGGATTTCACGAATTCACACGGATTCTTGAAGACTCGATCGGATTCCGTTCATTCGGTTCATCCTGTCGGAATCCGTATCCATTCGTGCCATCAGGCCCGATGCCGCTCAAGCGCCGCCTGAAACGCCGCGGCCTCTTCACGGATCCGCGCCAACAACCCGTCCACGACGGCCCAATCCCCGCCGCGCGCCACCAGTTCCAGCTCGGCGCAAACCGCGGCCAATCGCACGCCGCCCATGTTGCTGGCACTGCCCTTCACCGTGTGGGCGGCATTCTTGAGTTCGACCGCATCCCGACGCCCAACCGCGGAGGCGATGGCCTCGATCCTTGGTGGCAGATCGCGGAGAATCAAATCCACCAATTCGGTCAAAACCGTGGGATCGTCCGGAATCCGGTACGCATCCAACAATTGTTCATTGAGGACCGGCAACTCGTTGGCGATCGACGGTGGTGGAGCGACAACCGAGACGCAGGCAGGTGCCGGGCCGAGTCCGGTCAACCGTTTCGAACCGCGGTTCAAGGCCGCGGCCAGCGCCTGTTCATCCAACGGCTTGGTGAGAAAATCGTCCATTCCCGCAGCGAGACAACGCTCGCGATCGCCCGCCATGGCATTGGCCGTCAAGGCGATGATGTAGTGGGCCGGTCGATTGCCGTAGTCGCCGTCCGCCTCGGCCCGCCGGATGCGCCGGGTGGTTTCGTAGCCGTCCAACTCGGGCATCTGACAATCCATCAGAACCACATCCGCCGGTTTCCGCGCGATGAGCTCCAGTGCCACCAGACCGTTGGAAGCCAGCTCCGCCGGGGCGTAGCCGAGCTTTTTGAGCAGGGCGAGCGCGACGCGTTGATTGACGACATTGTCCTCGGCAAGCACGAGACGGAGGGATTTGGCGCTGGCCGGTGCCGATCGGATTCCGTCCCGACTGAAGGATCGGGTTTCCGATTCGGACAACAAATCTTCGCCGCGGATCAACCGTCCGATGACTTCGCCCAGACGAGCTTGCTTGACCGGTTTCACCAGGTGACCGGAGACGCCGACGGTGCGCAACAGGCCGGGGTCCAGCCGTTGACCGAGCGGCGCCAGAAGCACGATTTTCAAGGTGTCGAGGCCGGGCAACGAATGCGCTTCATGCGCGAAGGTCAATCCGTCCATGTCCGGCAATTGCAGGTCCACCAGCGCTGCCAGGTACGGTAGGCCGCCGTCCATTCCGGCTCGCAACCGATCGAGCGCTTCGGCCGCCGAAGCGGCGAACTCCGCCTGCACCGGCAACAGCTCCAGTTCGTGCCGCAGAGATTCGCGGGTGCCGGCATGATCATCCACCACCAGCAACCGGGCCCGCGGGACTCCCTCGGGAATCGCTTCGTCCGGCAACACAATCGGCTCCGGTTCCACCGATCGACCGAAGGTGGCGGTGAACCAGAAGGTGCTGCCCTGTCCCTCGGCGCTTTCGAGGCCGATCGTTCCACCCATCCGCTCCACCAGTTGTTTGCTGATGGCGAGTCCGAGACCGGTGCCGCCAAACCGACGGGTGGTCGAACCATCCGCCTGTTCAAAAGCCTCAAAAATCTTCGATTGCGCCTCCTTGCGAATGCCGATGCCGGTGTCGCGGACCTCACAGCGGATGGTGATGTCCGTCGCCGTCTCGGCCGATACCATGGCCTTCAACGTGACCTCACCCGCCGGTGTGAATTTGATCGCGTTGCCGAGCAGATTGGTGAGGACCTGCCGGAGACGGTCGGCATCCCCGCGAACGCGCCGCGGAATGCGGTGATCGATCCAGGCGGAGAACTCGAGCGGATGACTGTAGGCGCGCTCGGCGAGCAATTCCGCCGTGTCTTCCAGCGTCTCCCGTAATTCGAAGTCACGCGCTGAAAAGCTGACCTTGCCGGCCTCCAGTTTCGAGAAATCCAGAATGTCGTTGATGATGGTAAGCAACGACTGCGCGGCGTCGCGGACGGTCTCCGCGTAGTCGCGCTGCTCGGGGGTCAGTGGCGTGTCGAGCAGGAGCCGGGTCATGCCCATCACCGCGTTCATCGGCGTCCGGATTTCATGACTCGTGTTGGCGAGGAACTGCGATTTCGCATGGGCGCTGGCCAGCGCCGCATCGCGCGCGGCCGCCAGATCGGCATTCGCCTGGCTCAAACCTTCCTCGGCGCATTTCCGGGCGGTGACGTCCTCCACCGTTCCCTCGTAGTACAGCAGCCGTGCCTGCGGATCCCGCACTGCACGGGCATTCTCAGAGATCCAGATGACGCTCCCGTCCTTGCGGTAAACCTGGCTCTCGAATTTATCGAGTTTGTCGGATTGCTGGAGCGCCTGGGCAAAGGCCTCGCGCCGGCTCGAATCAACGTACAACTGATGTTCGATGTCCGTCCGTTTTGTGATCAGTTCCTGGGTCGAATCGAAGCCATAGATCTTTGCCAGGGCGAGGTTCGCGCTGCGGTAATGTCCGTCGGGAGTCGTTTGGAAGATGCCTTCCACGGCATTTTCGACGATGCCCCGGTAGTTCGCCTCCGCCTGTTCCAACCGTTCCTGGGCGGCCTTGAGCTCGGTGATGTCCTTGCTGATGCCGAAGGTCCCGATCACCACGCCCCGCTCGTCGTGCAACGGCAGTTTGCTGGTCAACGCCCACGTCACCCGCCCGTCGGACCATGTTTCCTTTTCGGTGTAGCCAAGCAGCGGCTTGCCCGTTTCCAAAACCCGGCGCTCGTCCGCCAACGCGGCATCCGCGTGTTCCTGGCTGAAGAAATCATGATCCCCGCGCCCCTCAAGAAGCCGCGCATCGTTCAGTCCCAGCTTCATCGCCAGCGCCCGGCTCGCCCGGATGATCTTGGAGTCGCGGTCCTTGAAGTAGATGGCGTCCGGCGCGGAATCGAGCAGGGATCGCAGGAGGTCCCGCTCGTGGGCGAGATCGGCCTGCGCCCGGTATTCGGTGGTGACGTCCCAAAAAATGCCCTGCAACCCGATCGGCTGGCCCGTGGCATCGACCAGCGTCGTCTTGATGACGTGAAACCAATGGGTCGTTCCGTCCGGCGTGACATTGACCTCGGTGGTTTCCAGGGTTTCGCCGGTTTGATGCACCTTTTCGTCATCCCGCTGGTACTTGGCCGCCAACTCACGCGGAAACAGGTCGTAGTCGGTCAGGCCGATCAACTCGCTGCGGGTCCGGCCGACGGTCTGACAGAACCGGCGGTTGACGAAGGTGAAGCGGCCGGAGAGATCTTTGCGGAAAATGTTCTGCGGAAGGCTTTCGACCAGTGCTTCGAAAAACGTCTCACTGTCGCGCAACGCCGCTTCGGTTCGACGCCGCTCCTCGGTGACCCGCGACAGACTCTTGGCATGCCGCCGGAGATCGAGGTGAATGACGACTTCATGCCCGACGGTCTGCAGGCCGGCCCGCTGACGGGTGGTGAGCTTGCGCGGGGTTCGATCCAACGCCGCCAGGATCCCGACGATTTCGCCCTCGGGATTCGAGAGGGGAATTCCAGCAAACCAACGGATGCCGGCCGCCTTTCCTTCCGGAGCGTCGCGCAATTCCACCCAGGTCCGCTGACCCAACGCCTTGCGGCATAATTCCAGCGCGACCTCGCCCTCGGCCGCCTGAAGCCCGAACTGGCCCTCGATGCTGGCCTCAGCGCCGGTGCCCAGGACCACCATCGCCATCGGCACAAAGCCCACCTGGGCCGCGAGATTGGCCAGGTCATCGAACGGTCCACCCACAGAAGGGGGGGCGGTCGGAGCCGGATGCGTCATGCCGGCGGCCAATAAAACCCGTCCGCGGAAAAACCCAAGCTTCAACTGGTCGCAACCGTTCCGCGGGAGGGTTTCTTTCCGACGCACTCGCGCTCCGCCCGGTCGGGATCGTTGACATCGACGTTCCCACCGCTATCTCTCAGGCGACGGCTCTTGCCGCTGTCTCAACATGGCCCGAATCACCCTGCTCCCCGCCCAAGCCACCGCCGAAGTGCCCGACGGCGAAAATCTCATCGAAGCCGGTGAAAAGGCGGGCGTGGAAATGGAAGCCGGCTGTTTCAATTGTTCCTGCGGCACCTGCGTCGCCGAGGTGGTCAGCGGCATGGAGAATCTCACCGAGGCCACCCCCGAGGAACTCGACGTCCTCGACCAGTGGAACAAGGATCCCGAGAAATACCG
>CAIVQB010000073.1 GCA_903907925.1 uncultured Verrucomicrobiota bacterium | reverse complement strand
CCCAACCCCTGAGGGTTCGGTTCCGCTCGGCTCGCTACGCTCGCCTCCGCTCCACCTCCCCCTCAGGGGTTGGGTGGATACACAAGGAAAGCAATTTACAGAAAGATCCTTACACCGGCAACCAACCGTCACTGTTGGGTTCAAGTGGAAGCGTAGTGTTCATGGAAATGCTGTGGTTCCTGAATCGGTGAGAAGCGAGGTCAGGCTACCGGTTAGAAAAGGTCAGGCAACCTTTCGATCGCCGATCGAGTCGTCGAGGCGCGTATTTTTCTGGTTCACGATTGCGCTGTCGTGACCGGCAAGTGCCCGAATACCTGCCGCCTCGGGACCAGTCTCCTTTTTCATCCGACACCGAAACCGCAACCCACCGAACGCTGCCGAACTCAAGAGCTCAACGGCGCGACAGACACACCGCTGAACAAGGTCAAATCAACGCGGATAACCGTGGATATGTTAGCACTGGTGTTAGCGCTAAACTCGATATATCCTGAAAAATAAGGGATATTTGAGATGGAGCGGGTGAAGGGAATCGAACCCTCGTCTCAGGCTTGGGAAGCCCACATTCTACCATTGAACCACACCCGCGTCTCGGAGGACGGACGTGTACCTACCCGGTTGGACCGCGTTTCGCAACCGTCGAATAAAACGGCCGGTTTGGCCGCATTGTTGCCGCCTCCCGGGAGGCCAAAGGCTGTGACGCTCGAAGGGCGGATTATTGGACGAGGGGGACGACCCGCAGCCGCCAAAAATGGGCGGCGGTGGGTGAACCGGGAGCGGTCAAGGCCGTGGAAGAGCCCGTTGCCACGACTGGCGCTACTGTCGACCAGGTTCCGACATCCAACGTGGATCGATCTTCCAAAACGTAGCTGCGGCCGGCGATCGTACTGACGGTCAACGCACGTGTACCGTCTCCGGCCAATGGACCCAGACTCAGCACTGGGGGAGGATTCACTTTCACCACCGCCGGTCCCGCAGGAATGCTCGAACCACCCGCAGTGACCAGCACCGAGTAATTGCCGGCATCGGTCGACTTAACCGACCCGATGCTCATCGTGGTGGTCGTGCCACCGTCGATGGGCTTTCCATCCTTGAGCCACTGATAGGTCAACGGTGCCGTCGAAGATGCCAAGACCGTCAGGATCAATGGCTCGCCCTCATGGATGTTACTGTCGAGTGGTCCGGCGACCAGCGTGGGACCGGGCTGGGTCACGGTGAGAATGGCTTCGGTGCTTACCACGACGCCTCCGGTATTGGATATTCGGACCTTGTAGTGTCCGGCATCGGTGGCTTTGGCGGAGACGATGGAATACGCCGCGGCAGTGCCGGCCGGTGCGGGCAGTTCAATATCATCCTTCAGCCACCGGTACTGGAGTCCTGTACCGGATACGGTGACCTTGAACGACACGGAGGTTCCGGCGACGACCGTTTGACTGGACGGAGGTGTAATGACGTTGGGCGCCTGATCGACGACCGAGACGTTAAAGCTGGTATGAAAGGTGTTTCCCGAGGCATTGCTGTGCTCGTATCCAGTGACCAACACGGTGAATTGGCCCGTCTGACTGGGAGTTCCGGTGATGACGCCCTGCAGGCTTCCCGCCAGGCCAGGTGGCAGGTTGCTGAACCGATACGCGGCCGCTGCCCCGTAAAAACTACTGATGATGGACATGCGGAATCCCGGAATCGGAATCCCGTTGGTCGAGGTCGGGGTGGTGACCTTCGCTCCGCCCGCGGTGATGGTGAGTCCGGTCGCTCCGGAAACTCCGTGGAAGGTTCCTGCAACCGCCGCCGCTCCAGTCAGCCAGCGGATTACCGCAACGATCGGTGAGACAGCGACTGTGGATTCCGCGACCGCAACGCGCATCAACGGTGCGAACTGCAGCAGTGCGGAAAGAGCAAAAGTGGGAAGACGGAACCAATTCATCATAAAGACGCGCAAATACAGCACGTGTACAGCACGTTTTACGCCATCGTCGAATTTGAATCAGTTGCACCCGCATCCGCCGCCGCCCACGCCGCGTCCACCGGTGGCGGCCTCCCGACTGAAGTAAACATGTTCGGTCAAGGCCAGACCGGCCGGATCCCGATCCGCCCGCATGACGCGGTCGGCCAGGACGCCTCGTTGCCACGGCTTGACGCGGGCGCAGCCTGTGGATGCCAGAGCCAGCAGGCCCAGGGCGATCGAAGTGGCCAGCCAACGGCTTTGAACGTGAGGACGGTGGGCGTTCGAATTCATCGGAGAGAAGATCACGGTTTCAGAGCCGCTTCGATCGCCCGAATGTACTCCTGCTTGGTGGAATCGCCGTCGTATCCGTTGTGAACCAGCCGGATCTTGCCGGTTCGATCGATCAGGAACGAGGTGGGGATCGATTGGATGTCGAGTTTCTCGGCCAGACTTCCCTTGGCGTCGCGCACCGTTGCGAACGGGACACCGTTCTTCTTCAGGAATCCCTGCATGTCGCTTTTGCTTTCGTCGATGCTGACCGCGACGATGACCAGACCCTGACTGGCGAACTTCTCATGGATTTCCTTCAACGCTGGGAACGAAGCCTTGCAGGGTCCGCACCAAGATGCCCAAAAATCAACAAGGACCACCTTGTCCTTGAGATTGGGGACCGTTCCTTCCAGCCGTTCTTTGGCGAGGACCGGGAATCCGTCGCCGACCTTCGGTTGGACCGGTTTTGCAGCCAGGGCCGCAAGAGTGATGGATTGAACGACTGCCGCAACAGCGACGGCGGTGCGGAGAAGCTTAAGTGGTTGCATGGTTGAAAAAGGTTCGTCCCGTTACGGTGCCGGTATCGGTGATAATGGCTCCGGTGACGCCGATTGTCGAATCGAGGAGTTGCGCGCCTTCAACGGCACCGAGAACGAAAATCGATGTGGTCAACATTCCGGCCTGGGTGCAGGTCGGGGCCATGACGCTGACGGAACGGACTCCGTTGGCGACCGGGCGGCCGGTACGGATGTCCAGAATATGTCCGTAACGGACGCCATTCAGTTCAAACCGCCGGAGATAATCGCCGGAAGTTGCAACGGCGGCGTTGCGGACTGCCAATCCGGTCCAGCAGGAGCCGGGTCGAACGGGGTCTTCGAGGCCGATGTGCCACGCCGGACGACCGTCGGGCGGCGGGCCAAAGACCCGGAGATCGGCTCCGAAATCCACCAACGCGCTGGTGATTCCCGAGTTTCGAGCCAACTGCGAGATCTGATCGACGGCGTATTCTTTTCCGATTCCACCGAGATCCAGGCTCATTCCGGCCTCGGATAGACGGATTTTCCCCGGAGTCCGCTGGACCTTGCGCCAGCCGACCCGACCGCGGGCCGCGGTGATCTCGGCGTCGGTCGGCACCGTGGTCCGGGGTTCCTTCCAATTCCACAGTTGGATCAGCGGCAATGCGGTGGGATCAATGATTCCGCGGGTGAGGAAATGGAGTTCGTTGCACAGCGCGAAGATTCGCTCCGTTTCGGCATCCACAGGGATCCAGTCTCCGCCGGCGGCTTGATTGATCCGCGTGATGAGTGATTCCGGCCAGAACCGGGAAAACTTCGCCTCGAAATTCGCGATCCAATTCAGCGCGGCGGTTCGAAAGGCGGCGGCCAGCGCGGGAGGGGCGATGAAGGAAATCCGGCATTGAGTGCCCAGGGCGCGGAAGGTCAGTTCGTGCGCCCCCTCGCGGAACGAAAATGCAACGCTCTCCTGAATCCGCTTCAGGATGGCGGCGGTATTGAACTGATCTGACAAACCGACCGGCACGGGCCGGGCGGGTGTGGTCGGTGAACCCGCGGGCCGGGGAAGGTCGGCGACCACTTTATGACTGGTGCTTAGAACCATAGCCCGAAACCCGCGGTGAAGATATGCGCGCTGGGATAGGCGCTGGCCGGTGTCACTCCATCCAGCCCCTGCATCTCATAACGTTTATAGGCCAGCTCAATACTAACGTTCTGATGCACCTTCCAACTGAGCACCACGCCGTAGGTGAAGGTGTTGAGACGTGACAGTCTATAATCGGAGGAATAGGCGTTTGGATGCGCGGGCACGTTGAACGTTGATGTTCCGTTGCCTGGGAAGGTCGGATCGTCGTTGAAAACGATGCTGAAGCCGTCCTGTTGCAACGATCCTTTGGCTCCGTCCGGAAAGAGTGGATCCCCGACAAACTGCGTCGCATAGAACTCGGCGGCCGTCTGATAATAATATCGGAAGAACGGCGACAGCAGGACCTTTTGGCCGATCTTTTGATGCCAGTTGAGTTCGGCGGTGTGGGAGAAGATGCCCCAATCGTCGTGATGAAACCGGTAGCTGACCTCGGCACTTCCCTTCACCGCCTCAAAATAGTGGGTGAGACCCGCCTGGGCCACCTGACGGAGCTTGTGATTGGGCCGGCGTTCCTCGTGGTTGACGTCCACCGAAGGCGGATCGTAGGCGTCCACCGGGTAATTGAAGCTGAAGTTCACACCTTTGTAGGGATCGGTCAGGTATCCGGAGGCATATCCCAGGGTGAAGTTGAACGTGGCGAAGGTGTGGGGTCCGAGGAGCTGGTTGACACCCACCAAGACGTCGGTGACGTCCTTGGATTTCCATTCGCGTTGATAGAATCCGCTGACGCGGTCGAAATTATGGGCGATGCCCAGGTTCAGCGTGGTGTTTCGTTGATTGAAATCGATGGCTTCGTTCAACGAGATTCCCGTCGACAGGTAATCGCTTTCGGAGCTGTAGGCGAATCCCGGAGTGGTGGTGGTCCGACCGAACTTTATATCGGAAGACATGTTCCCCGAATACCTCCGATCCCTCAGCTCGACCAACGGGACCTGTCGATCACCCGGTGCTGGCGGTCCGCCAGTTGGAGTGGCGCCCGAGATGGCATCGAAAACGAATTGGCCCTTCACGGCCACCTTGGGATTCAGGTCGGTTTCGAAATACGCGGTCTGGGTCTGGACCTTCACCCGGCCGGAATCCTCCCGGTAGTTCTCGTACCGATATTCCACCCGATCTTCGGCCGTGGAACGCATCGGCCGGGCGAGGTTCAACCCGATCAACAGGGCCAGACCCAACGAGCGAACCGTGGACGGCTTCTGGCCGAGATGAGAGGCGGAGGTCAATTGCATGGAAATTAAAAGTCCAACAGCCAACGGGACAGGGAAACCAGGCATCCGGTTGCTTGCCTCATCAAGGGCACCCGCCCTGTCCGCATGAATCGGTTACTTTTTGCCTTTTTGATCCTGGTTTTCCTTCAAATCCGCATCGGTGATCGTCGATTCAACCCCGTTCTTCGGCACCTCGACCCCGGCGGCCCAAAGGATTGCATTGAGAACTATTTTTCGTTGATCCGGGTTTCCCCAATTGGCGTGGGTGTGACCGCCGGTGAAGCCGAATCCACGGCCTCCGCCCGGTCGCTCAAACGCCCACATCATCGTCTCTTCACGTCCGCTGGCGGCGACGATGTGGGGATACGGTCCGGCCGGATAAACGTACGGCCCCTTCCGGACGGCATCGCCGGGAGTGGCGACAAGCAGCGGCGTGACGCGGGCTTTGGCGGCGGGATCGGGAACCCATCGCATGTTGAAATACCATTCATCGCGATTGCTAAAGGGATGAACACCGCGGGTGATGGGATGGCTGGGAAAGTGGTCGTAGTTTGGCGACCACATCGGATTAACCGAATAAAGGTTCTCGTAATACCCGCCGATCCATCGTTGCAGGGCGGCTCCGGGATCTCCCGCGGGAACTTCGACACCATAATGGGCGAAACCAAGGCCGACTCCCTGGATGGCGAGACGGTCGAGCCATTGCATGCGCTCGGGCTTGATGGCGGGGTGACCACCGCCGCCGTCGGCGTAAATCACGATCGCCGCTGCGCCCTCCAATTTCGCAGAATCATCCACCCACGCGCCGTCCACCTGCTTGACGGGCCATCCGTTGGAATAGACATCGACGACGACTCCGGGGTAGCCGGCGAGCGACTTCTGGAGTAACAGACAACCGGCCCGGAACTCATGCATCCCCGGCGGATGGCTGGGTTTGCCGGCGATCAATACGATCCGTTTCGGTGCGGCTGGCGTCGACGTGGCACACCCGGTGCCGAGGACGAGCGCGAGGAACGCGAATCCCAAAACCCAAGTCCACGCAGCCGCGGCGGGCCTGCGATTTGTGGGGGATTCCGATTGAAACTGGTGAGCGGACGCTACGGGGACGTGCATGGAATGAATCGCCAAAAAGTGGCGACACCCCCTGTATCGCGCAAGGCGAATCCCGAAACCCGCCGGTATGCCGGACGGGTCTCGGTCGTTTTTTGATCCGGCCTTCCCGGCGGATTACGGCAGCCGCTTGATCTGGATATCCTTGAACTGGACCATCATCGGAGGTCCGGCGTGGATTTGCAGAGCGAGGATTCCGCTGCGGGCCGCCTTGGCGGGTTGCTCATCCACAACGTCGATGGTCATGCGGCCATTGATGAAGTGCATGAGATGGTTTCCATCGGCGATGATCACATAGTCGTTCCAATCGCCCGATTTGATATTCGCCTGAAGTTCGGCGGAAGGAGCGAGATCGCCCACCTTCAGGATCCGGGTTTGGCCGTTCACTTCGGTGACCCGGGTCCGTTGACCCCGTTCGGCGAGAATCCCGCGACCGCGCTCCTCGTAAAGGATGCCGCTGTAGGTCTTGCCCGCTTCGAAATCCGCCTGGTAGCCGCCAACGACAAATCCGGCGGGATCGACCAGCTTGCTGCGATATTGGATTCCCGAATTGGCGAAGCCGACGTCGTTGACCGGTGTAATCCGGTAGCGGGCGTGCAGTTCGAAATTGGCGACCGAGCCGTTGGTCCAGACCAGGAACGTGTTTCCCTTCAGCGGGTTCTCGCGTTCGGTGTACCCGGTGATGGTTCCGTCCTGGACCTTCCAGTGATTAGGGAGGCCGTCCCATCCGGCGAGCGTCTTTCCGTCGAAGAGGCTGACGAATCCGGGTTCAGCCCCGGCGCTGGTTTTGCAGCCGGACTGGGTGATGGCCAGAACGCCGAGCAGAGCCGGCAGCAGGCACGAAAACAGAGTTTTCTTCATGAGGAAAATGGGGAGATTCGTTCAGCGACCGAATGATTTCTTGAGGTTCTTGAGACCCTTGACGGCGATTTCGTCACGGGTCGGTTCAATCCGTCGCCAAATGGCAGCCGCCCGGGCGATCACCTTGACGTCGGTGGTGAACGATTCGATGACCACATCGCCCTTGTACTTGATCGCCTTGAGGGCCTTGACGATGGGCTCCCATTGGAGCGAATCGTTGCCCGGGGTGCCACGATCGGTGCCGCAGGCATGAAAATGAGCGAGGAGTTTGCCCGCCTTCTTGATGGCGATGGCCTGATTCTTTTCCTCGATGTTCATATGGAACGTGTCGAGGTGGAGTTTCAGTGCCGGGGATCCGACGTCCTTGATCAACTTCAATCCCTGATCGCAGGTATTGAGGAAATCGGTCTCGAATCGGTTCAAGGGCTCCACACAGATCTGGATGCCCTTCTTTTGGGCATACTTGGCGAGTACCTTGAGGTTCTTGACCACCAGAGCCCATTCCTTCTTTTGCTGAGCGGGTTCCACGGCATCGGCCTTGCCGACAACGCTGTACACCGGACCGATCATTGAAGGACAACCGAGCACCACCGCTTGATCGATCAGGGCCTTGCAGTAGTCCATCGCGGTCTTCTGTTCTTCAGGCGTTCCCCGGAAGTCGCGGCCGGGTCCCATGCAGGCGCAGATCGATCCGCACTTCAGGCCGGCTTTGTCGAGGGCGACCCGGACCTTGGCGGCGTCAATGTGGGAGGGATCCTCAATGGGGATCTCGACGGTGTCGAATCCCCACTTTTTGAACTTGGGGAAGAGTGACGCGCTCTCCGTGGTGAACGGAGAGGTGAACAGGAAGGAATTGATGCCGAATCTCATGGAATGATTAAAAATCTGATCGTGGCGGGTGCACTAGGTAGCGATTACCGCGGGTTTTGTCATGGCATGGCAATCGTAGGGGCCAGTTTGTCGAAGTCTCGGTCGACCGGCTTCAAGGCGGGCGCATTGTAGTCGTGCTTCCCGGTCATTGGCTCCAACCATTTGAAAATCTGAGAATGGCCGTCGGCGAAAGAAATGTTCGCCCCTCGGCTGTGCCGGTCGGATGGATCGTTTTGCCAAACGCGCGTGTCCACTTGGATCGCGAAGTAGCCATCTTCCAATGTTTTGCTGCTTTCGTCGATGAAAACCAGTGCATCCGAGGGATCTGGGTGGATGATGTCCGAGGTCTTTTTTCGGATGGGGTACTTCGCGTTGACCGACTGGACATCGCTGTTCATCTGACCGGACATCGAAAAACTACGAACCCGGATGGTTCTGGTCTTGTTATTCCGTTTGTAGTCGTCCGACGGGCAGACATAGATTCCGAGGGAGGTGTTGTACTTCCAAAGGAGTCCATTCTTGATGTTCAGAACGTTGGTGTCTCCGGGTGCTGCGTTGACGTCACCAAGAATCCACGCGTTGTTGTCACCGACATGATTCGGGACCAGCTCCTCCCGAAAATCTCCGCTGTATAGGATCCACGCCAGCCCCAACTGCTTGGTGTTGCTGAGGCAGGCGATCGAGTTTGCCTTACTCTTTGCCTTGGACAAAGCAGGCAAGAGCATGCCCGCCAGAATGGCGATAATGGCGATCACAACGAGGAGTTCAATCAGGGTGAACGCCTGCGCTTTTCGAGGATTTAGGGAGCGATTCATAGCCGTGCGACGGTTCGTGCAGTGTGGGACTCGCTCTTTCTACGCCTCCCGCGGTGTCGCGCCAGCCAAAATCCTCCCTACCGGGCCGGGTTTTCCCATCGCAATCCACCGATTGAATTCCGGGAATTCAGTCCGGCTCGTCAGTGGAGCTCGCAAAAGAAAAAGCGGGCTTGGGGGTGGCACACGGAAATTGCACCGCCCAAGCCCGCCAATCCCCCCACTCAGGGGGATTCATCTAGGAGATGCCAGCAGTAGAAGGGCCGCCCTCAGAATTTCAAGGCGTTTAATCGCTGAGTTATGCGCAGTGCATTGGATTCAACGGGTTCGGGTCTGATTTATAAATTACAATCGTAAACTATAAACGGCTTTTGCTGACGTCCGAGCGATGCGTTCGTGCAGGTTGGGTGGCAGTCGGGATTGCGGGTGACCCGTCGTCGGGCAGATGCCTTCAGCCCCCTTGGACCGCTGTTGGAACCCAACGATGCGGGCTGGCAACCACCCGGGATGTCGCGTCACTCGATGCACTCGTCGCAGGAATTCGGAGGCACTTCGTTGGACGGTTCAATCAGGGTTCGAGTTCCAGAGGCGCGTTTCAACCACACCATGAGCAACGAAACGTCCGCCGGGGAGACACCGGAGATGCGTGTGGCTTGAGCCACCGTTGTCGGGCGGATTTGAATCATCTTTTGACGGGCTTCGAGCCGGATTCCGGGAATCGCTGCGAAATCGAATCCGTCGGGAATGCCGCGATCCTCAAGATCCTTGAACCGTGCGACCTCCATTTCCTGCCGCACTATATACCCCTCGTATTTCACAAAGATTTCCACCTGGCTGGTGATCTCTTCCGCAAGCCGCGGATGAGTGCCGGGTAGATTCTGATACGTCACCTCGGGCCGACGGAGCAATTGGGTTAACGAATCCTGGCCAATGCGGGTGGTGTCGAGTCGGTGCCGTTCGGCAATGACCGCCGCCGCCTTGGCCTCGTAGCGGCGAAGGTGCCGCTCCGGGAGTAGTCCCACTTCAAATCCCAACCGACTCAGGCGCTCGTCCGCGTTGTCCTGCCGGAGCAACAGCCGGTACTCCGCCCGTGAGGTAAACATCCGATACGGCTCCTGAGTGCCCTTGGTGACCAGATCATCAATCAAGACTCCGATATAGGCCTGGTCCCGGCGCAGAACGATCGGTTCGCGATGTTGCACGCGCCGCGCGGCATTGATGCCGGCGATGAGCCCCTGGGCTCCGGCTTCCTCATAGCCCGAGGTCCCATTGATCTGGCCGGCGAGGAATAGATTGCGGCAGACCTTGGTTTCCAGGGTCGGGAAAAGCTGGGTGGGCGGACTGAAGTCATACTCCACCGCATAGGCCGGTCGCATGATTTCGGCCGACTCGCACCCGACGATGCTGCGAACCATCTCGATCTGGACGTCAAAGGGCAGGCAGGTGGAAAAGCCGTTGACGTAGATCTCGTCGGTTTGAATCCCCTCCGGTTCGAGGAAGACCTGATGATCCTCCTTTTCGGCGAAGCGTACGAACTTGTCTTCGATGCTGGGGCAATACCGGGGTCCGATTCCTTCGATGACCCCGGCATACATCGGCGATTTGTGGAGATTGGCCGTCACCAGCTCCCGAGTCCGGGGGGTGGTCCGGGTCAGATAACAGGGCAGTTGTTTGCCAATCTGCGCCAGAATGGACCCCGGAGGGTAACCGGCAACCTCCTCCGCGGGTTCCACGGGAGGCGCAGATCCAGTCGATTGTTCCACGTGGAACAATGGATCGGTCCAGAGATCTTCTTTCCAATAGGTGAACCAGGGGACGGGTTCGTCACCGTGCTGAGCTTGGCATTTCGAAAAGTCGATCGACTGCCGGACGAGCCGGGGTGGGGTGCCGGTTTTGAGCCGGCCCAGTTCCAATCCCACTTCCTTCAACGAGGCGGACAAACCCATGGCTGCCGATTCACCCGCCCGGCCGCCGGACTGCTGGTTCGCTCCGACGTGCATCAATCCCCTCAGAAACGTTCCGGTCGTTATTATCACCGTGGTCCCGTGGAACTGAACCTCCAAACCGGTCTCCACACCGTAGACGGTTCCATCGCGGTGCAGCAATCGGAGGGTCTGCCCCTGTTTGCAGTCCAGATTGGCCTGCCGTTCGCAGATCCATTTCAGCCGGAATTGATAGGCCTTCTTGTCGCATTGCGCCCGGGGCGCCCACACCGCGGGGCCCTTCTTGGTGTTAAGCATCCGGAACTGAAGCCCGGCCATGTCGGTCGTCCGCCCCATCTCGCCCCCCAGCGCGTCGATTTCCCGGGCCAAATGACCTTTGGCGAGTCCACCGATCGCCGGATTACAGGACATTTGCCCGATCGTATCCAGGTTGATCGTGAGCAGCAGCGTGCTGGCACCCATCCGCGCGGCGGCCAACGCCGCTTCCACGCCGGCATGACCGGCTCCCACGACAATGACGTCGTAGTGCTTTGGATAGACAAACATCGTGCCGAAGATGACCGATCCACGAAAAAGCCGCCAGCCGATGTTCCACGTGGAACATTCAGGCGTGTCCTCCGCTCGACTCCAACTGCGGCACCCAACTCCCGCACTATCGACGGCCCGCGACCCCGGCCAGAGTCCCGAGCCCTGCGGCAGTCCCGACCAAGAGCATTCCAACACCGAGTCGGAGTGTGTGATCCGAACCCGCTGCCATCAGGATAATCCATCCGGCGACTCCAACGAGGAAGAGGTCTGCTACGACCAAGGCCCACCTTACGGACTGTGGCAGGCTCAGTGGGGAGGACGATTCCGTCGAGTCGAGCGCCGGGAGCCGATCAAGGCTTTCCGAGCGTTCCATCGACGGGGCGGGTGAGGAACCGTTGGCTCGGGAATCCAACGCAATCCCGACCCGGCTTGGCGCGCCTCCCATCAGGACACCCATTCCGCGCACGGCTGTCCCTTTGGCCGCCGGGCTGGGCTTCGGCTCCAACAGGGAACCCAAGCCCCTGCCTAATCCGTTTGTCGACATCGCCCCACCAGCTTTCGAAGATCTGCGTCGCCCGACAATGCTGAATTTGATGAACTTATACGCAATCCGTCTCCGGACCTGGTCGCCAACTTTGGTGGGGTTCCTGCCAACTGTCGGGTTGCCGCAGGAGGAGCAAAGGCTCTATTGTCACCGTCACTAATGGCTATGGATGTCACACAAACCGCTTTCGGCACCTGGAATGGTGGCCGATTCATGCATTTCGGCGAACCGCTCGATGAAACCCGATGGATCGAATCGGCCCAACGCGCCTATCAAAAAGGCATTCGCACCTTTATTACAGCTGACGTTTACGGTAACGGAAAAGCGGACGAGCTTCTGGGGAAAGCGTTAGCTGGGTTTCCGCGAGACTCCTACTGCCTCGTGGGTGCGGTGGGCCATGACTTCTATTCCGGCAAACGGGACGGCTCCAAAGGATTCCCCCGGTTTACCAATCCCGACCTGCGCCAACCGTCCGACTATTTGGATTACCTCCGAATGGCAGCGGAGAAGTCTTTAACCCGTTGCGGGACAGATCATTTCGACCTGCTGATGCTTCATAATCCGGACACCATTGGGTATTCAGACGATCGAGTGTGGACTGCCATGCAACGGCTTGTTGATGAATCCATTACATCGATGCTTGGTGTCGCGCCCGGGCCGGCCAATGGCTTCACCCTCGATCTGATCCAGTGCTTCGAACGGTTCGGGCCGCTGATCGATTGGGCGATGATCATTCTCAATCCGTTTGAACCCTGGCCGGGGTCGTTGCTTTTGCCGGCTGCGGTACAGAACAACATCCGGTTGATCACCCGGGTGGTCGACTATGGTGGGCTTTTCCACGACGACGTGAAGCCGGGCCATCAGTTCGGGTACGGCGATCATCGAACCTTTCGACCCGGCAACTGGGTGGATGCTGGAAACCAAAAGCTGGATCAAGTCCGTGAGATTGCCGATCGCCATGGTTTGACCCTGCTTCAATTGGCCTGCACTTGGAACCTGAGCCAACCGGGGGTGAAGTCGGTGGTGCCGACGTTGATTCAGGAAGTCGGTGCCACGGCCAAGTCCATAGAGGCGAAGGTCGATGAACTGGCTTCGCTTCCATCGGTAACGTTATCGGAGTCTGAAATTGAATGGATTGGAAAGATCGGTGACAACCGCGGTTGCATGCATTTGAAGGGAGCCAGCCGGGCTCACACCGCTCCTCCCGTCGCCGATCAGTGGGGATTGACCCCGGATTTGGAAGCCGTCGGCCGCCGGTGGGGCATTGACGCTGATCGGGACTTGGTGTGCACCCACGGATAGGTCACAGATTCGGCCCAAGGTTGGGCTGCATGGACCATGACTGCAGCAGAGATCACCGGTTTTATCCTGACCTTGCTGCTGATGCTGGTCGGCTTGGTTGGGGCGGTGTTGCCCGGATTGCCGGGGCCTCCGCTGGTGTTTGTCGCTGCGCTGCTGCATCGATTGTACTTCGGGGATCGGAGCGTCGCGGTGTGGGTCGTCGTGGTATTGGGGCTCCTCGCGGTCATCTCGTTCGCCTTCGATTTTGCCGCCACCACGTTGGGTGCCCGCAAGCTCGGCGCGACCTGGCGGGGCATGGTGGGAGCCGGTTTCGGAGCGGTCGTCGGGCTCTTCGTGTTGCCGCCGTTTGGTCTGATTCTGTGCCCGCTTCTGGGAGCAACCATCGGTGAATTGCTGGGCGGTCGGCAGTTGGGCGAGGCCGGCAAGGCGGGATTGGGAGCCGCTCTGGGACTGATCGCGGGCACCGTTGGAAAAATCGCCTCCTGCCTGACGATGATCGCACTTTTCTCCCTGAATCTTCTTCTGCGGCATCAGATTTCCGGGAACTGAGGCTTTACCTGGAAGCCTCGCTGTGGCACGTCTCCCGTTCCAGATGGAACGTACTCTCATTCTCTGCAAGCCGGACTGTGTCGACAAAAACCTGATCGGAACCGTCCTCGCGCGTTTCGAGGCCGCCGGTCTTCGGATCAGTTCGGCGAAGACCTTGCGTCTCACACCTGAGTTGCTGGCCGAACACTACAGCCACATCAAGGATCGCCCGTTCTTTCCGGAAATCGTCGAGTTCATGCGGTCGCGTCCCGTACTCGCAGTGATCCTGACCGGCTCCAACGCCGTCGCCGAAGTGCGTCAACTCCTCGGACCCACCGATTCGCGCAAGGCACCGAAGGGTACGATTCGCGGTGATCTCGGCACGGATAGCATGCGCAACATTGCCCATGCCTCGGACTCCGTGGAGAATGCGGAACTCGAAGTGCGCCGGTTTTTCCGACCTGAAGAAATCGAGGCCTGATCGGGAGCCGGTCAGCGAGGAACGGTCACGTACCGGACTTCCAGAGTTTCTGCCGGCGCTGATGTCCAGCGATTCGGCAGACTGCGATGCAGCGTGTAGTGCGGTGGGTTCCCCCGCTGGGTCAGCCTTGTCCCGGAAACCGGACGAACGCTTTGGTTCGCAATCGGGCGATCCATTGCTTGCGCAGACGTTCGCGTTCGACTGATTTCAGCGTGGATTCGACGTCACCCCGGACCTCGGCGAGCGGGCGGACGCGGGCGGCTTCGCGGCCCTCCACCTTGACCAGAAACACGGCGCCCTCGGTTTCAATCACCGGGCTGAGGTCGCCCTCCTTGGCCGCAAACGCGAAATCGCGCAGTTCCTTCCGCAGGTCGCTGTCTTTGTTTTCCACCCAGCCCTGGTCGCCACGAAGACCGCCCTTGAAGCGGCGTGCGTCATCGGAGAATTCATCGGCCAACTTCCCGAAATCCTCACCTTTGGCCGCTCTTTCCCGGATGGAATCCGCCAGCTTTTTTGGCTCGCCCACCGCGTGACGGCTCTTGTCGATCAGGATCATTCGCACCTTTGCCCGATCGCCAATCCGGTAGCGTTCCTCGTTTTCGGTGTAATAACGCTCAATCTTCTTCGGGGACACGAAGAGGTTTTGATTGATGTTCTTGATCGTCATCTGGGCGACGATGAAGGCGTCCCGCTCGTCTTTTCGGAAGCTTTCGTAGGTCTGGTTCCGGAGGTGAAGCGTCTTGGTCAGCGTCAGGCGATCGCCGAATTCCTCCTTCACCCGCGCGGCGACCACGTCATCGATGATCGACTCCGGCAGGTTGTACCCGGCGGTCTTGAACTCATGGAGGATCAACTCGCGTTCGATCAACTGCTCGAGTCCGTCGCGCATCAGCGTCTGGCGGCGGCGTTCAAATTCGGCCTCCTTCCCGAGGGGCAACAACTGGCGCGCGGCACCCTCCACCGCCCGGCGGGTGTAGAGTTCGACGTCGTCCACGGTGATGACCGCGTCGTTGACGATCGCCGCCAGGCCATTGAGCAGTTCAACCGCCCGGGCGGATTGTCCCAGCGGTCCCAGCGAAAAAGTGAGCCACAGGGCCAGGAACGAGCGCTTCCAGTTCATTTCGAGCCGACGGTAGCGGCGGCCTGCCGGGGTTCAAGAGCCAAGGTGGCTGGTGAGTTTCTGAAACACCCCCCTTCCGCGGCGCTTGAAGGCCCCGAGGGAAAACCCGACGCTACCGCGAAACGTGACCGGTTCCTCCCCCAGCGTCTTTCTGCTGATTCCCGCCTACAACGAGGAACGCCGGATTGGTCCGGTGCTGGAACGTTACGCATCCCACCTTCAGGCCCACTACCCCGGCCCGATTCAAATCGTCGTCATCCTCAACGGGTGCCGCGACAATACGCTCGGCGTTGTCGAGTCGGCCGAACGTCGCCATTCCTGCATCTCGCACCTGGAATTCGCTGCGCCCATCGGAAAGGGTGGTGCATTGATCGAGGGCCTCAAGCTCGCCCCCCTTGCCGATTTCATCGGCTATGTGGACGCTGACGGTGCCACGCCCCCGGAGGCGTTTCTCGATCTCGTTTCGCATGCGGTCACCCGAAATGCCGATTGCGTCATCGCCTCCCGGTGGATTTCCGGGGCGAAGATCACCCATGCCCAGCCCGAGAAACGACGCATCGCGAGCCGGCTTTTCCATCTGTTTGTGGAGGGATTCTTCTGGATGGGGATTCGCGACACCCAGTGCGGTGCCAAGGTTTTTCGCCGTCAGGCCATCGAAGTGGTCCACGGACAACTCCGCCTCGCGGACTTGGCGTTCGACGTCAATCTGCTCTATTCGCTGAAACGGGCTGGCTTCAGGATCGAGGAGGTCGCCACCGTATGGAACGATCAGACTGGATCGCACGTGGTGTTCAACTTCCGCACCTCGCTGAACATGCTGCTGTCGCTGATTCGGCTTCGCCTGCTTTATTCGCCCATCTACCCGTGGCTGGGACCGCTTCGCCCGGTGGAAAAGTGGCTGTATTTGAAGCTCAACGCGCCACCTCCACTGTCACGACCGGTCGCGCCGACAGGTGCTTCGCCTTCGCAAGATGCGTCCCAAGTCTCCGACGATCACCGAAGATGAATCCACACGGTTGCCGCCACGATGGCCACCTCGAAGACGGGACATCGCTTCACCGGGAGCGGCGGAAATTTGGACACCGATTTTCGAATGATCACGGTCCCCAAAGCGCCGTCCCAATTCCGTTCATTCTGTCCATTCCGTCTCCTTCTCCGTCTTCTTTTGAATCATCCCGTCTGAAGGACTCACCCCATTCAGTTGGGGTGACGAGACGGTCACACCCCCAGCTGTGGTGGTTTTTTACAATTGTCACCGAAATCAACTTGTCGGATATCGCATCCTTGGTAACCGTTACCCCGTGCTCGACAACGTGCTGGACTCGACCGGCGCCGTTCTTTCTTCAGTGACGGCCAAACCCCGCAAATCCACCCGTGCCGCCGTCGCGGCGACCGCCAAGGTCAAGAACTACGTTCTCGACACGAACGTTCTCATTCACGACCCGGACGCGGTCTTTAGCTTCAAGGACAACAACGTCCTCCTCCCGATTGAGGTGCTGGAGGAGATCGACAAGTTCAAGCGCGAGACCTCGGAGCGCGGTCAAAACGCCCGGTCGATTTCACGAATTCTCGATCAGCTTCGGAAGCACGGCTCCTTGAGCGACGGTGTTCCACTGGAGAACGGCGGACGCCTCCGGATCATCTTCGGACAGCAGCTCGGCCTCGACGCGTCCATCGTCGGCAACCACGGATCAGCGCTGCCGGGATCGGTGGACAATCGAATCCTGGCCCTGGCGCTGGCAGTGCGAAAAGCCGACCCAAAGACGCCGACGCTTTTGGTCACCAAGGACATCAATCTGCGTTTGAAGGCCGATGTCTACGGGTTGCCGGCGGAGGACTACGAGACCGACCGCGTGAATCTCCAGGATCTCTACACCGGGATGTTCGACCTGCCGGGTTCTGCGGCGAAGCTCAGCGAATTCCGGTCGGCCGGTGTTCTCCCGCTGCCATCGGGACCGAAGCGTTCGCCGAATGAATACTGCACTGTCATCGGTGATACCGAACCGAAGCGGACGATGCTGGGCCGGGTGGATTCCACCGGAAAACAGATTGTTCCGCTGCATGACTGCCAGAATATCTGGGGCATCAAGCCCCGGAACAAGGAACAGCACTTCGCCCTCGATGCCCTCCTCGACGAGCGGATCAAGCTGGTGACGTTGATGGGCAAGGCGGGCACCGGGAAGACACTGCTGGCCCTCGCGGCCGGCCTCAAGCGGACGGTGAGCGACCGCGAATTCCGGCGTCTGGTGGTGGCCCGCCCCACCATTTCCATGGGCAAGGAACTCGGCTTTCTGCCGGGATCATTGGAAGAGAAACTCGGCCCGTGGATGCAGCCCATTCACGACGCCCTCGAAATGTTGGGCGACATGAACATGGGCCGTGATGGCGGCCGCAGTGCCGATCTTCTGCGCAGCGGAACCATCGTGGTCGAGGCGTTGAGCTACATCCGCGGACGCAGCATCGCGAATCAATTCGTGATCGTCGATGAAGCGCAGAACCTCACCCCGCTGGAGGCCAAAACGATTCTGACCCGGGTCGGTCATGGGGCAAAAATCGTCCTTACCGGCGATCCCTATCAGATCGACAATCCCTACGTCGACGCCGCCTCCAACGGCTTCATCTACGTGGTCAACCGCTTCCGGGATCAGGCGATCGCCGCCCACGTCGAACTCTCGCGCGGCGAACGCAGCGAACTCGCAGAACTCGCAGCCAACATCCTGTAGCCAGCGGTCCAGGAATGGCGCGGGCGTGGAGTCGATTCTACGCTCGACTTCGTTTTCACCATTCTCGAATCCGTGGCAATTGGCGCAATCCGTGTCGATCTTTCGGGCTCGAAACGACGTGGATGAACGCGGTTTTCCCTGACTGGTACGCGATCCGGGATCATGCCAGTATCACGTCCGATGGAAGACGCTCCCCGTTCTGTTCCCCGGCTGCGCCTGCGCGTCAGTCCCACCGCCGAATCGATTGTACGCGGCAGGCACCCCTGGGTTTTCTCGGATTCCATTCGCGATCAAAACCGCGAGGGAACCGCAGGTGAACTGGCGATTCTGTATGATCGAAACGACCGGTTCCTGGCGATCGGTCTCTATGATCCGATCTCGCCTATCCGCGTCAGAATTCTCCACACCGGCAAACCGGTCACGCTGGATGTCGCGTGGTGGCGCGCCCGCCTGAACGACAGCCTCGCGCTTCGAACACCGGAGGCGATCGGACCGGACACCGACGGATTCCGGTGGATCAACGGCGAGAGCGACGGTTGGCCGGGACTGGTCCTCGACCGGTATGCCGATCATCTGGTGCTGAAGGTATACTCAGCCGCGTGGCTGCCCCACGTCCGAATGATCGGCGCGATGCTGCATGAGGTCCTTCAACCCGCGGCGCTGGTGTTTCGGGTCAGCCGGAACATAGAGGACGAAGCACGCCGGATGGGCTTGCCAGGTGGCACGGTATTGCCGCGACCTGGCGCTGTTCCGGTGACTGCGGCGACCGAGTCCTCCGGGCGGGTCGTGTTTCACGAGACAGGTCTTCGCTTTGAAGCGGATGTGGTTCTGGGCCAGAAGACCGGATTCTTTCTCGATCAACGGGAGAACCGTCGCCGCGTCGCCGCTTTTTCCGAAGGTCGTGAGGTTCTCAATGCCTTTAGTTTTTCCGGCGGCTTCAGTCTTTACGCCGCGCGGGCCGGAGCGCGTTCAGTTCTCGATCTCGATCTTTCCGCTCACGCACTCGAATCCGGCCGCAGGAATTTCGAGCTCAACGTCGATCATCCAACGGTCGCCGCGTGTCATCACGAGCAGATTCAAGGCGATGCCTTCGGCTGGCTGGCGGAGGCGCCGGCGCGTCAATTCGATGTGGTCATCGTGGATCCACCGTCGCTGGCGAAGAAGGAAGTGGAACGCGAACGGGCCATCCAGGCTTACGGACGGCTGGCCACGTCGGCGATCCAGCGGGTCCGCCCCGGCGGCATCTTGGTTTCGGCGTCCTGCAGCGCGCACGTCAGTGCCGACGAATTCTTCGCGGTGGTGCGGGAATCCGCTCAATCGAGCCAGCGCCGCTGGACGGAACTGGAGACATCGGGTCATCCCGTCGATCATCCCGCCCGGATTCCGGAAGCCCGGTACCTCAAGGCCATCTACCTGACCGTTTCCTGATCCGTTCCGATTTTTGTAGTCGGCCGCCTCCGCTGGCTTGCCGCCCCGTCTTGTCCGGCTAGGATCCGGCCCCGACCGCGCTTTCATCGATGCAACCTTATCTCGACCTCCTCCGCCAGGTCCTCGAACACGGTCGGTTCAAGGCGGATCGCACCGGGACCGGTACGTTGTCCCAGTTTGGCGCGCAGACCCGGTATCGTCTGGCGGACGGGTTTCCGCTGGTCACCACCAAGAAGGTTCATCTCAAGTCGATCATCTACGAACTGCTCTGGTTCATCCGCGGCGACACCAATGTCCGCTGGCTCCAGGAAAACGGGGTCTCCATCTGGAATGATTGGGCCGATCCAACGACCGGCGATCTCGGACGTGTCTACGGAGCGCAATGGTGCGACTGGCGAACGGCCGACGGACGCAGCATTCATCAACTCGACCAGGTGATCGCCCAGATCCGGAAGAATCCCGATTCACGGCGGCTCATCGTCACCGCGTGGAATCCCGGTGAGGTGGAGTCGATGGCCCTGCCGCCCTGTCACTCACTCTTCCAATTCTATGTCAGCGACGGTGAATTGAGCTGCCAGTTGTATCAGCGCAGCGCCGATCTTTTCCTGGGCGTTCCGTTCAACATCGCCAGCTACGCCCTACTCACCTTGATGGTGGCCCAGGTGACTGGCCTCAAGCCCGGCGACTTCATCCACACCTTCGGCGATGTCCACGTCTATTCGAATCACGCCGATCAGGTGAAGCTCCAGTTGGGCCGTGTTCCCAAGGCCCTGCCGGTCATGAAACTCAATCCTGCCATCACCGACATCCATCAGTTCCGTTTCGAGGATTTTGAACTGACCGGCTACGATCCACATCCGGCCATCAAGGCCCCGGTGGCGGTATGAACGGGTCCGATATTGAAATCCGGGTGCGGCCTGCCGTCCGTGGCGATTGCCCGGGAATTCTCGCGATTTACAACGAAGCGGTGCTGACCACCACGGCGACCTACGACTACGAGCCGCGGACCCTCGAGCATCGGGAGCACTGGTTTGACGATCATGCCCGCGGGGCGTTCCCGGTCTTTGTCGCCGTTGAATCCCATCCTGGCGGCGGCGAAACGGTGGTCGGTTGGAGCGCCCTCAATCGATATCATGACCGGATGGGATACCGCTTCACCACCGAGAACTCGGTGTACGTGCTGGCCTCCCACCGGGGGCGGGGGATCGGATCCCTCCTGCTCGCGCCCCTGATTCCGGCGGCACGCGCCCGCGGATTGCGTGCGATCATTGCGGTGATCGACGCCGGCAATGAGGCCAGCATCCGACTTCATGCCCGATTTGGATTCGAGCGCGTCGGCCTGTTCCGGGGCGTTGGATACAAATTCGATCGCTGGCTGGACGTGGCCTACATGGAACTCCAAATCGAAGACCCGCTGCCGGTGTAAGAGCCCGTCTGAAAATGAGGACCCTTCCTCATTTTCAGACAGGCTCTCAGGATCTGAAAAAGGATTCGAACCAAACGCCAGCGACCGGCGTACCACCCGTTGGAACGATTCATCGTCGATGAACCGCGACGACCCACAGCCGTCCCGTCGCGTCCCATTCAAAGGCCATGGGACTAATGACGACCGGTTCGGTGGCGGCGAGTTCGACCTTGAATCCCGGTCGCACGCGGATGCTGGCCCGCGATTCCTCCGGCGATTTCGGCGGCGGCATGTCGAAGGCGATCAGGTCATGGAACGAACGTCTCCAGACTTTGTCGGGAAGCGCCGCGGTCTCCTCGTTTTGAACCACCAGATAACCGTCGTGAAACCAGGCACCGTTGTTGTGGTCGTCGCGGGTGAGCGGTGGAATCTCGCGCGGCCCGGGTTTGTCGCCGCGAGTGTTGCGGACGATTTCGTGGGACCATCCCCGCTTCCAGCCGAGGTAATCCTTAACGTGGGCCGCCCAAAGATGGATCGAGTAGCCCTGTTCGTTTGACGCGAGCACGTCCTCAAATCCGTCCCCGTTGAGATCGACAAACCGCACGCCGTTGTCCTCGCCCCGGGTGTTCACCAGGGTGACGTCCGCGGGCAGCGTGTAGTCGAGCTTCTGCCACCGCTTCATCGGTTCGGACCATCCGTAAATCCCACTGCGTTCGGGGTTGCTGAGAATCAACTCGCACCGGCCGTCGTGATCCAGGTCCCGCAAACGCAGGCCGCGGTCAATTCCAGCGGCGCCCGACAGGACTCCCTCGAGGCCCAGGAGAAGTTCTGGTTGGGCAGACCATATTCCATCACTGAATTCCCAGGCGCCGAGCCGGTCGCCGGGAGCCAGCAAGGCGACGCTGCCGGAACGCACGATGCCGAACCGCACCTGAGTCGATGTACCATCCCGAACCAGCGGGGTCGGCGTTGGCGTTTCCCGCCAGGTTCGCGATCCCTGCTGCCACAGGCGCGTGACTTGCCGGGTCCCGTTGCCGATCACGACATCCATAAATCCATCGCCGTCTACATCCAACAGACGCACTCCGTTGTCGCCGCCGTTCCGGGCGCGCAGTGATTCGCCGGCGAGGGCGTTTTTCTCAATCCGAGCGAGAGCCTCGGGAAAGGTCAGGAACTTCACCTTCGATCCGTAGGTTTCGACGGCATAGTCGATCAGCGCGACCAGTTGCTGGGGCGAACTCCAGCCGTGCGGATGCAGAATGAGGGTCATCACCCCCTGCTTGATCACGGTCGCATCGAGCGCGGCCTTCCAGTCGGACAGGGTCGCGGAGTTCGTCGCGCCGTGGGCGTTGAACGCCTCCCAATCACTGGGGACCGCGCACGGGAATTCCCAACAGCCCGGGCCGATGACGTAGGGATATGGATAGTCGCGGATGTAACCGGCAAAGGCACCGAGCGAGACCTTTGCGGACCCGGCTGCGGGTGTTGGAAAGTATTTGCGGAAACGCTCGTGTCCGCCTTCCACCACCAACTCTCGCGGGAGCGACGGATCGTTGGTCGTGTAAAGCATCATCACCGAGGAATCCATCGAGAGCCAGCGTCCCTCCGGCGAGGTCCGGTGGAACAGTTCGGCGTAGAAGCGGGGGCTCGCCGAATTCATCGAGTCGCAACAAGGCATGCGGAACGCGACGGGATGATTTCCGGGAATGCCTGCGATGAGGTCGATGCCGCCGAAGAAGTTGTTCGCCGCGGCCGCGAAGCCATTGGTTGAGAGCAGCGGACGGGGATGCGCTAGGGTATGGACTTCGAGAGAAACGCCCTCCCGTAGCCAGGTGGCAAACTGTGGATCGTCGGTTGGGCAGGCGTTGCAGAAAATGCTGAACGCGGCCCGACCATCGATCCGCTTGAGCCGTTCGAGAACGGGCCGGAGATGGGTTTCGTATTTGGCCGTCGCCCGCAAATCGTCGATCGAGAGGATGACCACCGCCTCGACATTGGTTTCGCCGATCCATTGGGGCGTGGTGAACCGGGCCGACGCCAAGCCGGGGTGGAACGGATCGGAGCCATCGAGAGTAGTGAGCCGGTTGGCGTCCGGAGCGGCGATGACCCAGCCGCGCAGCATCACGAACAGGGCGATGGCCATCGTGTGAACCGCGAGTGCGCCGGAAGACCGGGCGGTTCCTGGACGGGCTTTCAGAGGACTTCGCAACACATCGGGCCTTTCTCGTTCACCGTGACGGCACCTCGCGATGAGTGAGGGTCGGCCGGCGATGAAGGTCACGATGCGCTCCGTGTTCTGGAGCGGCGAGGTGAATCTGATTCCGTGCTGGAATGCTTTTCCGTCGGCCGAGGTTTTCCGCGAAAACGGGATTCCTAGACCCTGGAAAAAGGGCTTTAATCGCTGGGTTCCCAAACCACATCCCCGGCGCAGCGGACGGTACTGCCGGGATCTGATTCCTATGTTGCGAAGAATCCTCCACACGGCGTTTGCGGTGCTGCTCGTGCATTCATCCGGCGTGTCAGCGCTGGATCTGACCCGTGCTGTGGTCGTCGCGCCGGAAGGACTTTCGCGGTTGGAGAAGAAGGCGGTGACACTCCTCGTCGAAGAGGTTGAGAAACGATCCCAGATCCGCTGGGAAATCCGCGCTGTGCGCCCGGGTGATGGCACTGCAATGATCGCCTTGGGACAGATCGGAACGCTCCAAGCGATTCCCGGACTCAACGCCCGTGCGGCCGAGGCTCGCGGGGCGGAAGGATTCGGGATCCGGGTCAACAGCGACGCCGGGAACCCGTCGGTGGCCATCGTTGGCAATGATCCTCGCGGAGTCTTGTACGGGGTCGGCCATCTCTTGCGACAACTCCAACTGGCCCGGGGTCGGATCACGGTGGCCGATGATCTGTCGATTTCGACGGCTCCGCGTTACCCGCTGCGGGGCCATCAGCTCGGCTACCGTCCGAAAACGCATTCCTACGACGCCTGGGATCTCGCCACCTGGGAGCAATATTATCGGGATCTCATCGTCTTTGGCGCCAACGCGATTGAATTGATTCCGCCTCGTTCGGATGACGATGCCGACAGCCCGCATTTTCCGCTGCCGCCGCTGCAAATGATGACGGGAATGTCGCAATTGGCGGACGACTACGGACTGGACGTCTGGATCTGGTATCCGGCGATGGACAAGGATTATTCCGATCCGAAGACCGTGGAATCGGCGATCAGCGAATGGGCGGCGGTGTTTCAGAAACTTCCCCGGATTGACGCCGTATTCGTTCCGGGAGGGGATCCTGGTCACACCCCACCGAAACAACTGATGGCGTTGTTGGAAAAGCAGACCGAATCGCTGCACCGGACCCACCCCAAGGCTCAAATGTGGGTATCGCCGCAAAGCTTCAACAGCGTTTGGCTGAAGGAATTCCTCGAGATCCTCCAGACGCAGCAGCCGAAATGGTTGAGCGGAATCGTCTTCGGCCCGCAGGTGCGGATGAGCCTACCGGAGTTGCGGGCGGCAGTGCCCAGAAGCTATCCAATCCGGCATTATCCCGACATCACCCACACCCGCCAGTGTGAGTATCCGGTGCCGGATTGGGATACCGCGTTCGCCATCACCGAGGGACGTGAATGCATCAATCCGCGCCCGGTGGACGAGGCCGCGATCGTTCGCCTGCTTCAGCCGAACACGGTGGGGTTCATCAGTTATTCCGAGGGCTGCAATGACGATGTGAACAAGGCGGTGTGGAGCGCGTTGAACTGGAATCCCGACGCCGAAGTGATCGATGTTCTGCGGGAGTTCAGCCGGTATTTCATTGGGGACGCGTCCACCGAGGGATTCGCGCAGGGTTTGATGGCGCTGGAACGCAACTGGCGCGGACCGTTGATCGCCAACGACGGGGTGAACACGACGTTGCATCAATTCCAACAACTGGAACGCGAGGCCACGCCGCGGATGAAGGCGAACTGGCGGTTTCAGCAGGCGCTCTTCCGGGCGTACTTCGACGCCTACACCCGGAGCCGGTTGATCCATGAGACCGCCCTTGAGGATCGGGCGATGGATAAACTGCAGGAGGCGGGTCGCGTGGGCACGCGACCGGCGATGAACGAGGCCGAAGCGATCTTGAACCGGGCGCTCACCGAGTTCGCGTCGCTCGACCTCCGAGCGCGTACGTTCGAGCTGGGTGAGGCCCTGTTTCAAAGCATTCGCATGCAATTGAGCGTTTCCCGCTACCAGGCAATCGGCGTCGATCGCGGGGCGAGTCTCGATACCATTGACTACGCGTTGAACAATCGACGCTGGTTGGCCGAACAGTTCGATGAAATCCGGCGTATGAAGACCGAGGTGGAACGGCTGCAGGCCTTGGATCGAATTGTCAATTGGACCAACCCCGGTCCTGGCGGATTCTACGACGACACCGGCAACATCGCCCGTCAGCCGCATGTGGTTCGCGGGCTGCCCTTCGATCAAGATCCCGGAAGTTGGGTGTCGTCAAAGGTGGGCTTTGAAGAAGGCGATGTGGTCGATGAGCCGGACGAAAAACCCGAGGCAGCGATGCGGATTTCGTGGCTTGATCATGCCGAATCACTGATCGATCAACCGTTGCGCATGCGGTACACCGACCTCGACCGGAAGGCGCACTATCGGATTCGAGTGACCTACGTGGGCGATGCTCCGAAGCTGCCCATCCGCCTCGTCGCGAACGATCGATTCGAAATCCATCCCTTGATCAAAAAGGAGTTTCCGTATCGGCCGGTGGAGTTCGATATTCCCGCTGAGGCGACCCGGGACGGTCGGTTGGAATTGAGCTGGTACCGGGAGCAGGGTCTCGGTGGCAACGGCCGTGGTTGCCAGGTTTCCGAGGTCTGGTTGATCAGAAAGTAGGGACCCAGCACCGGTACTTCCAAACGCAAAATGCCGCAGGATTCTTTGGCGGCAGCCGACTCGCCGACAGGGTGCCAGCACTTCCAGTCGTCGGGGAGGTTACGGAAGTTCCTTGAGCTGGATGCGGCGGTATTCCATCTGGCCGCGATCGGCCTCCAGACCGATCGGTCCGGTGGCGGGGAGCTTCAATGCCTCCTCCAGCACTTCGCCGTTGCAGGTGCAGTGGGCCACGTTGTCCTTCACGGTGACGACGATGAGATTCCAATCCTGGGGTTTGTAGTGCTTCAGGGTCTTGTAGGGCCCGGCCACGAGGTAGTCGCGGCATTGCAACTGCGGATCGCGGATGAAGATGCCGCTGTCGGCGTTGACGGAGGCGCGGAATTCCAGCTTGAGGATGAAGTTCTTCGGGAAGACCCGGGTCGTCCACATCTGCCGGAGATGCGGGCCCTTCGCTGGAATGTAGTCGTTGACCACGATCATGCCGTCCTTGGCCGTGTAGCGCCCGTCGCTGGCCTCGGTCTTTCCGTCGAAGATGTCGTCCGGTTTGTATTTCCATCCGGTAAGATCCTTCCCGTTGGTGAGACTCTTGAAGCCGCGATCGGGCTTGAATGATTCCGCCCGACTGGAGCCGGGCATCGACGACAGGAGCAACACGACGGCGATCAACAAATGATGGGTGGAAAACGGGCGCATAAGATTCGGGTGACTGACCGGGAAGATCAACGGGGTCGGAGTCCGTGCGCAAGTTTGAAGAGCGGACCGAATGGGTGCCGATCCGTCGACGGCAACCGGTGGCGGGTCTAATCAGTTGAGAGAAACTGCGGATGGGATAGTCTGCGGCATGACATTCCGGTGTTCCCTTTTCCTGGCGATCGCGTGGCTGATGGTCGGATGCAAGAAAAACGAGGAGGCGGCCACGGGTTCGCCCGCATCAACTCCCGCGCCCGCTGCTTCTGCACCCAATCGGATGGCGGCCGAGCCGGCGACGCCACCGACTCCAACTCCGGTACCCGTGCCGGTTCCTGTTGCGGCCCCGGTTCCCAAGGCCGTCGAGCCAACCCTCCCTGCGGCGAACACCACGGCAGCGACGGCCACCACTGCCGTCCCGCCGCCGACACCGGTGCCGACCAGCGGGCAAAAGGCCCTGGCTCTGTTGGATCGGGTTGCAGAGACGCTTCCGGCCAAGACGGCGGTGGCATCACCCAGCGCCGGAACTCCACCGGTCACGACGGCATCCGCGGATTCAATCGCCGATCTGACCCAGGACCAGGTGACACGTGGACTCAAGGAGGCATTGGGCAAGGGACTTCAACAGGCGATCGGATCCCTGGGGAAGGCCGGAGGGTTCCTCACCAATCCGGCAGTGAAGATTCCAATGCCGGAGAAGTTGCAGTCGGTTGAGAAAACCCTGCGTTCGCTGCAGCAAGACGGGCTTGCGGATGAGTTCATCGCCACGATGAACCAGGCCGCCGAGCAGGCGGTTCCGGTGGCGGCTGCAGTTTTCACCGGCAGCCTGAAACGCATGTCGGTCGAGGATGCCAAGAAGATCCTCAATGGACCCAAGGATTCGGCGACCGAGTATTTCCGGAAGACGACGACGACCGAACTGACCCAACAATTCCTGCCGATCGTTCAGCAGGCGACCGCCAAGACGGGTGCGACGGCTGCCTTCAAACAGATCATGGATCGGGCCCGGATTGCGTCGCCGTTTGTCAGCCTGCCGACTGTCGATCTCGATGGTTACGTAACGGATAAGACGTTGGACGGCCTGTTCAAGATGGTGGCCGAGGAGGAGAAACGCGTTCGGGAAAATCCGGTGGCGAGGACGACTGATCTTCTGAAGTCGGTGTTCGGTGCCTTTCAAAGGTGAATGGATTTGTGGGCGGATCGTGGAGCGGAGTGCAACGCATCTGCTGGTCGGTTCGATTCGGGATGGATGCCTTGGAAAGATTCCAGCCCGGACTCATTGCAGGAACCGGCCGGGCTGGCTTAGATCCTGAAAACACATGAAACTGCGCGCCTTTTTCCAATCATTCTTCGGCTTGGCGGCCCTGGTCATTTCGTCCGGCACCCCCACCCGCCTGATCGCCGCTGAGGCCGGGCCGTCGCAGTATTACGAGTTGCGGGTTTACACCACCAAATCTGAAGCGCAGCAGAAGGCGATCAACGACTATTGGGAAAAGGCCGCTGTTCCAGCCTACAACCGTCTCGGAGTTTCCGCGGTTGGCGTCTTCACCGAACTGCAGGAATCCACGAACAGCAAGGTCTACGTGTTGATTCCGTTCGAGACGCCGGGAGCTTATGCCGCCGTGGCGGGTCAGCTTACCGCCGACGCCGTTTATCAGACGGCCGCCGCGGACTACCTCAATGTCCCGAAGTCGGACCCGACTTTTGTCCGTTTCGAAAGCTCCCTCCTGGTGGCGTTTGACGGCATGAAGAAACTGGCCGTCCCGCCGTCGGCGGCGGAGAAGAAACCCTGGATCTTCGAGCTGCGCACCTACCAGAGCCACAGCGAGGGCAAGGGCATCAACAAGGTCGAGATGTTCAACGCCGGCGAGATCGAGCTGATGAAGGAAGTCGGTTTGTCGCCGGTCTTTTTCGCCCAGACGGTGATCGGTTCGCAAATGCCGAACCTCGTCTACATGGTCTCGGGCGAAAGTCAGGACGCCCACAAGCTGCATTGGAAGGGTTTTGGCGAGGCACCGCTCTGGAAGAAGTTGAGCAGCGACCCCCGTTACAAGGACAACGTTTCCAAGATCAACACCGTCTTCCTGAAACGGACCTCCGCCTCACAGATTTGATCGATCCAGCCTGAGACGGGAGCGGACTACCACCGGAAGAAACGGTACGGATCGTCCCATTCTTCGGGTTGGTCGACGTAGAGACCGTCCAGCCAGCGTTTGTCGGTCTTGAGGTCGGCGACGGGGTGGTGGAAGCGTTCGAGCAGCGCGGTGGAGTCCGCCACGCCGAGGTTGGCCAGGACCCGGTTGAGCAGCGTCGAGCTGCGGCGAAATGTCCGGCGAAGATTCGCCTGGTGCGCCCCTTCGAAATGCCACGGTGCTATCTGGACGAAGACCACATTCTGCCCGCCGGCAACCGCCAGAACACCGTCGCCGAAACATTCCGCACCCGATGAAACCAAGGGAAGCGTCCGTGGATCGCGATTGTGAACGTCGGCGGATCCGACTCCGGCGAACGGTGAATGTTCGGTGAACGGCTCGAAATAACCCGCGATGTGTTCGGCGTTGCGCAGGGTGACTTTGAAAGGGAGGACGCGGTTGATCTCGTCGGAATCGAGGCCAATTGCCAGGAGGTTTTCGCTCGTGCGCACAAAGTTGCGAACAGCGTCGAGGTGAGGTTCCAGAATCGCGCCGCAGCCCGGACCCAGCACCAGTGTTGTGGTGGCCGACAGAGTGCCGGGCTCGAAGGGTTGAACCGGGATGCCGAGCGATTCGAGGTGCTTTCGTCCGTCTGCTTCGCCGGCATAAACGGCGACCCGATGAACCGCCGGTTTTTGTTCGGAGACGTAACGGAACAGATTCCTCACGATCGCTTCTGCCGTCGGATCGGCCTCGGTGCGGCCCGTCACGTCGAGTTGACAGAACACCACCGAGCCATCGCCGCCGCGATATTCCAACAACGGGCTGTATTGAAGGCTGAACCCCCCGTCGAGAATCGGGAGAAAATTGCCGCGGGCCGGCTTCTCGATCAGTACCGAAGCGACATTCCCGCGATTGCCGCAGCGCCAGACCCGAGTTTCTGGAATGCCGGCCCATTCCACGGTGGGCCCGTAGCGCGATCGCATTTCGTACTTCAACCGGGACGCCAGCAAGGTCGCGGATCCGCGCCAATCGCGGAGGTTCTCCGGATTGATCCCGGCGAGTGCGGGATGTCCGGCAACACGCGGAAACACGTCGCGCAATCCATATTCCTGAACGCGGAATCCCAGACGCTTCTCCAGAACGTCGGAAGTCTGCTCGAAGACGATTACTCGAAGGCCGAGTCGCACCCGGCTCAGATCTGGAAAAGCCCCTTCGACCGTCAATCCCGCCTTGCCGATCACCAGTACTTCGAAGGGCGAAAGATCCGTGTCCGCCGTCACAGATTCCGCGGAAATCCCCAGCGCTTGGAGCAAGTGCCCGGTTTCACCCTTGGGATCGAACAATGCGATTCTGGGAAGAGGGGTGGTTCCATCGCGAAGACCCGGATTCGGCACTACGTCGATCTGGAAGCGGTCGTCCTGTGACTCGCCGTTGTTGAAAGTCGCGGTCAGATGAAGTTCGTAGCGGCCTGAGGGAAGATTGGCGGGAATCGTGAATGGAAACGGAATTCGGACCTGGTCCCCGACGGCAATCTGGACTCGATGCTGGGCGGTGATCGCGCTCGGTAGATTGAGGGATGCGGACAGCGAGCAGGTCACGGCTTCCCGGGAGTTGTTGATCGCGATGAATTGCTTCTCCGCAGTTTCGCCGGCCCGGTAGTTGTGATCCTTGGCGGTGAACGCGCCCGTCTTTCCGGCGATGTAGGCCAGCAACGGACGATTGTTGCGCATCAAAGCCTCGGCCGCAGGAGTGGCAATCCAGTCCGACGCTTCGAAGGCCAGGTCCATCCGCTCACACTGTTGATCGATGAAATCGGGGCTGAATCCAGGTCGTTGGAGGTGGTCCCAGTCGACCTTGAGATTCTTCCGACGACGGTCGACGCCTTCTCGAACCTTCCAGAAATGCTCAAATTCCCAGGGTGAAATGCCGGAGACTCCCCAGGTGCGATAGGCCCGCCAGTTGAAGGTGAGATACCGGGCGAAGACCGGATACCGTTCATCGAACCGGTCCGAACCGACCGAATTCGGATAGTCCCAACGATGCCAGACGTTCCCGGCACGGTACTGCCCGGCCTCCCAGCGGAGGTTCGTTTTTTCCGGCTCGCTGATCTGGTAGGCGGGGTCTCCGAGGAACTGAGCATTCCATTCCGCGAGACAGAATTCCCATGGAACCCGGGCGCTGCCCCACTCGCGCTGACCCTTGTACCAACCCCGGTACATCGTCCAATCCCAGGTGAAGGGCGCGCCGTATTCGCAGGTGAACGCGGGTTTCACTCCGGTGGTCGCCCAATGCTCGAACCAGTCGTCCAGCTCCTGGATCGGAGCGAAGTTCGGATAGAAATTGCTGTCGTGCATCACGCCCAGATTCCCCGACGCATGATGATAAACGATCCGGGTTGGATCCATCCGCCGGACAATTGCTTCGGCCCGCGTCGCCAGCTTCACGTTTTTGGCGGCCCACTGATCGCGGTCCCCGTGAATTCCGTCGATCAAATCGGGGTTCATGTCCTCTTCGTAGCCGGTGGCGTTGTGGCTCATCGCATACATCACCACCGAGGGATGCAGTCCGGCGACGCGTGCGTAGTAGGCCGCGTGTCGGGCGTAGCCATTTTTCTCATCTGCATCAGCAGCACTCCACTCGTAGTGGCTGAAATGGGGTTGGGTGAATCCCACCAACATCCCGACATCGTCGGCGGCCCGCAGGATTTCGGAGAAGTCCAGATGCGCACCCGGCTCGCAGCCGTAGTGGTGGGTATAAACGTAGTTGATTCCGAAACTCTTGAGCCGTCGAAGGCTTTCACAGGCGGACTCGTAGGTGGCCAGCGCCGCGCCGATCTGCGCGTTGTCGAGTGGAACTGCCGAGAGCGCAATGCGGGTGCCGTTGAGGACGAAGTCGCGACCTTCAATCCAGAACTCGCGAAAGCCGATGCGCTGCCGCCAATCACTGTCCAACACGGTTCCGTCGGCATTCACCAACGACGACTTCAGATCGAATGTATTCTGCGGCGTATGAATGTCCCAAAGCGTGTCCGGCATCCAGTGGTTGGTCATCAACAGGCGGCCCTCGCGGAGGTCGGCGGCTTGAAAAGTGGGGCTGATGAACTCCTCGAGTTGCGCGTCGCTCTTGAAGAGGCGGGTCTGGATCCGGTAGTGACCGTCGGGTGCAAGTCCGTCGAGCGCGATGAAAACCGTCAGGTGCCGTTGACGGACGGAGGTGGCCACACGGAGATCGGTGATCCGTGGACCGCGAGGCCGGCTGACAAGAAAGACATCGCCGCACAATCCCCGCCGCGCGACCGCACCCTTCACTTCGCGCGCCGAGGCGCTGTCAGTGTAAGAGAGCATCACGCCCTTCATCGGCAGCGCGACGACCAGGATGCTGAGGCGATGGGTGGCACCCGTCCGCAAGGCGTGGGTCAGATCCAGCTCGCCGCCGGGAAAATGGAGTTCATCCACCTTCGCCCCGTCGACAAAAACGATGGCGAGAGAGTTCAGCGATTCGACCTGGAGCGCGAAGGCACGGCCGGACCAGGCACTGGGAACAGTGATTTCCCGCTCGTACCAGGCCGCGGCGGTCTCTGCCGGTTTGAAGCCCTTCCACTCCGTGTTCGCGAACAGAGTCTGGGAATCCTTCTGCATGTAGTCGGCGATGCCAGGCCAGCAGCCCGGGACCTTGAAGAATCCCCAGTTTCCAACCGGGGTCCGTTCCTCGTGGACATCACCGGGCTGCCAGCGCCACAGGCCGTTGAGGCAGATGCGCTCGCGGGTCGGGGTGGTTTCGTGAAAGGCTTTGCCGGGTTCCCACACGGCGCGCACGCCGTCCGGAAGTGGGGTCGAGAAGGCGTCGGCGTGAAGGTCGGTGAACGCCAAACCGATCATCATCACCATCACGGCATGGAACCGGGAGGCCGACCACAGTGCCCACCACGGGAAGAACGAACGGGGAATCATGGCTGGGAAGGGTGAAGCCCGGCATTGTCATCCGCCAGGAACCGGGGCGTGGATGCCAATCCGCCCCAACTCGCGGGGTTGTGATTGGCGATGAAGATCGTCCGAAGGGTTTTGTCATACGGGAGCAAAGCTTCCCACAAAAGCCCGGGCGAATTCTTCCAACGCGGATCCGGCGGTTCGCCGTCGATGCGTTGAAACCGCGCATTTTCGACGCTCTGGTTCCACATGAAATCACGATTGGTGGCGATCAATCGGTCGAGGTCTGCCCGGGTGAAGACCAGATCGTGTTGGTAGGCGCAGACGATGGCTTCCAGGTCGATCGCGTAGTAGCCGCCGTTGGGATGCACGCCAATCCAGTGTTTCGGAGTGCCGTTGGTTTGGAAATCCCAGGGCCCGGCCGGCTCCCAGTAGTTCCAAACCCAATATTTTCCGTCCTCGCGCCGCTTCATGCGTGATTTCATTACTCGAAACCAGTGTTCCGCGCGGTCGCGATAGATCGCTTTTCCGGTGGCGTCATGCATCGCCAGCATCCAGAGCGCGATGTGGTTCTCCTTGTTGTCGGGATTGGTGAATCCGGTGGTCGTTCGATTCGTGTAGCCGGCGGACCATCCGCCTGTGGCGCTGTCGATGCCGAATGCGGGAACGATCCAGACCCCGCCGTTGGTGGTCGCGCGCCAGCATGCGCTGGAATCCCATTTTGCGAACAGGGATTCAGCGAGCGCGAGGTATTCGCGGGCTTTGGCTCCGTATTTGGCGTTGAGTTGGGAATCCTTCTGAATCGTTTGGGCCATCAGAACGACCGGACGCATCAGCATCGCCTCACCCAGGAGGCTGTCCGCGGAATAGGCCCTGGAATCGCCGCCGCCGCCGTCTCCTTTGGGCCATCCGGTGAAACCGTCCGGTTCCCGAACGCCGCGACGGATGCAGGAATCCGTCCAATCGATCAGCCGCTCGATCCACCTCGGATCGAGAGTGGCGCGGTAGGCGGAATGGAACCCGTTCAAAAACGGACTGACCCGCCAGCCGAGTTCCTCGCCCCGTTCGCCGTCGCAATAGCGGTTGCGGGCATCGTCGGTGATGTTGCGTTCCCAGCGGGCGAGCCAGTCGATTCCGGTGGGGGTGTCGATGAACCTCTGTTCCTTCAGGGGTGCGGCACCCGCCGCAGTGCAGGCAAAGAGAAAAATGAAAATGAGAGCACCCCTCCAAGAAAAACGCCGGGTCATCGGCGGAGAGTACACGGACCGCGGCGCGCCTGCAAAACCACTGAATCCGGTGGAGGCCGGGAAGTTTTGTGATGGGCGGCGGTTTCTGCCATCGTCCCGGTTCACGGCGTGGTGCATCGGTGACGGAATCCGAGTTGCCGGGCAGATCATCTCATTTACCCCACCAGAGCATCGTTGCGGACGACGACCCGGATTCGGAGGTCAGACCGCGAGAGATTTTGAACATGACCGAACTGACACCCGACACTCTCCTTCATCGCATCGTCGACTTGGAACTGAACCTCGTGGCCGACAATTCGGTCCGAGTTTTCATGGAGGGCGGGTGGATCGAGAGCGGTCGGCATACGTTTGAGATCCTGAAGGCCTTCGCGACGCCGACCCCCCTGCAGCTTGGACTGCGGTCGATCTTCGCGGAGGGCACCGAAGACCATGCCGTGGCATTGGCGACGGTGAAGCGGTTGCATGAACTCGGCTGTCTGCTGACCCACGAGGCCAGACCGTTTTCCACGGATCGAGGATTCGGCAATGCCCGAGTTCACATCGCCATGCTGAACGATCGGGCGCGGGTCGATGCCTATTTCGCCGGCCTGCGGGCGGTGGTCCGTCCCGGGGATGTGGTGCTGGATATCGGAACCGGCACCGGGGTGCTCGCGTTGGCGGCGGCGCAGGCGGGGGCGCGAAGGGTTTACGCCGTGGAGTCCGGGTCCATGGCGGACGTGGCGCAGGCCAACTTCGAGGCCAGCGCCTACGCGGATCGCATCACGCTCATTCGCGGCTGGTCGACCCAAATTGAACTGCCGGAACTGGCCGACGTGGTGGTCAGCGAGATCATTGGCAACGATCCGCTGGGCGAAGGAGTGATTCCGGTCCTGCTTGATGCCCGAAAACGCCTCCTTCAACCGGGGGCGCGGTACCTTCCGGGTCGGCTGCGCGTGCTGGGACTGCCGGTCTCGATTCCTGAGACCGAGCTTTCCAAACACTTGGTACTGCCGGCCACCCTGGAAACGTGGAAGACGTGGTATGGTACTGATTTCTCGCCACTCCAGAAGATGTGTCATCCCGACGATCGACCGCTGTTTTACATCAGCCCGCAGAAGGCCCGGGACTGGTTGAAACTGGCGGATCCGGTAGTGTTGGCGGAGGTGGATTTCGCGAATTTCGACGGGCAGGCACCCAGTCAATCGTTGGACATCACCAGTTGCGCCGCGGGGGTGTTGAACGGTCTGCTGGTCGGTTTTGAGCTCACCCTGGGGCCCACCACGCTGAACACCCTCCCGGCGTCGGTCAGCGACGCCAATCATTGGAAGAGTCCGGTCTTCTATCTTTCGGCGGCGCGTGCTGTAGGTCGGGATGAACGCCTCGTACTCTCGGTGGACCGCACCCGGAATGGCTGGTTGCTGAGCTATTACTGACGGCCACTGGGCCTGATTCTGGCCCGTGTATTGCTCAATTGCAGGTTCCTGATGAAAACTTGGTCCAGTTTCCCCATTCTCCCGGGGTCATCCACTTCCGCCCCGCGATTGAGAAAGGTTTCATCCATGAGACTGCGTGCGATTCTGACCGTTGGCCTGCTTCTGGGCGTCTGTTCCCGGTCGCTTGCGGTGGAGCGGCAACGAATTGCTGGCCAACGACTCAGGCCGGAGGCCCAGGTGCAGCCGGTCGGTCGGCTGGCGGCGACGAACCGGTTGAAACTGGCGATCGGTCTGCCGTGGGTCGATCCCGAGGGTCTCACCAACCTTCTCCGAGACTTGTACGATCCGGCCCATCCGCAGTTCCGGCATTTTCTTACTCCTGATCAATTCACCCAACGGTTCGGTCCGTCGGAAGCGGACTACCAGTCGCTGAAACAATTCGCCGCGGCGAAGGGACTGGTGGTGACGGCCACACATTCCAATCGATTGTTGCTTAATGTGGAGGGCGACGTGGCGACCGTGGAACGGGCGTTGGGAGTGACGTTCCGCCTTTACCCGCACCCGACCGAATTCCGCACCTTCTTTGCTGCCGACGCCGAACCCTCACTCGAGCTGTCCACCCGCGTGTTGCACATCAGCGGTCTGGACAACTTCAGCTTGCCGCGTCCGAGGAGTCTCCGGCCGGCCTCTGGTGCATCGCCCGTCCGATCCGCAACGGGCGGTGTTCCGCGGGCGGGATCCGGTCCCACCGCCACCTTCATTGGGAATGATTTTCGGAGCGCCTATCTGCCCGGAACGACGTTGAACGGTCAGGGTCAATCCGTCGGTTTGTTCGAACTGGATGGCTACTACGCCTCCGATATCACCGCCTATGCCACACTGGCGGGAATCACCAAGGTGCCGCTGAAGAATGTTTTGATCGATGGGTTCAATGGAATCCCAGCGGGACGCAGTACCGGCAGCGCCAATGAAGAGGTGGCGCTCGACATCGAGGTGACCATGAGCATGGCACCGGGTCTGTCCCAACTGCTGGTGTACGAAGCCTCGCCGGACGCCACTGGCGCGAGCATCGATCACCTGCTCAACCGAATGGCGACGGACAATCTGGCGCGGCAGCTCAGTTGTTCCTGGGGGTTTGACGCCGACATCATCTCCCAACAGATCTTCCAGGAATACGCGGCACAGGGGCAGTCGTACTTTCTCGCCTCGGGCGACAATGGGGCCTTTGTGGGGCCCGTCGAACAGGCCTCGGACAATCCCTACATCACGATCGTCGGTGGCACCAGCCTGACGACGGACGGCCTCAAGAAGTGGAGTTCCGAAACGACCTGGAGTGGCAGCGGCGGGGGAATCAGCACGCTGTATCCGCTTCCCGAGTGGCAACAGGGCATCGACATGACCCTCAATCGTGGGTCGACCGTGTTTCGCAACATTCCGGATGTGGCCATGGTCGCCGACAATGTCTGGGCGATCGCCGACAAGGGCAAGGGTGCCGCGTTCCAGGGCACCAGCATTGCCGCGCCGCTTTGGGCGGGCTTGATGGCTCTGGCGAACGAACAGGCGGCGGCGAAGGGTCAACAGCCGGTTGGATTCCTCAATCCGGCGGTCTACCGCATCGGCAGAGATCCCCGCACGGCGGCTGTTTTTCACGACATCACCACCGGCAACAACGCCAGCACTGGAAGCGCGGGACTGTTCTCGGCGACGCGCGGCTATGACCTCTGCACCGGTTGGGGCACGCCCCGCGGCACGGATTTCATCAACGCACTGCTGGCCCTCGCGCCGGCCGACAGCCTTCAGATCACGCCCCCGCTTGGACTGTTCGTGGTCGAACCGGTGCGCGATGGATTTGGCGTGAAGGAACAGACCTACACCCTCAGCAACACCAGTTCGACCACGGTGCACTGGGCCGTCCGGAACCTGCCCTCGTGGCTTCTGGCCACTTCAACGGGTGGAACTCTGACCCCGGGCGGCCCCGCGGCCACGGTGACCTTGTCGTTGAATCCCGATGACACCGGGTTGTTGTTGGGCTCGCGAAGCGCCTCGGTGGCGTTCGTCAATCTCGACACCGGGTCGGTGCAGGAGCGTCCGATGACCGACGATCGTCGGAACGGAGGATTTGAAACCGGGGACTATGATGGCTGGACGTTGAACGGAAGCACCGACAACAACTTCGTCGACTCCATCGACACCAGCCTTCTCCTTGGAAGCTCAACCATCCCCGGAATCGATGACAGCCAGTTTGTCCATTCAGGCATCTTCGGGATGTTTCTGGGGGAGAATACCGCCCTAGGTTCGCTGTCCCAAACCCTGCCGACCCTTCCCGGCGAACTGTATTCGCTCTCATTTTATTGGAACAATCCCGCCGAAGGAACACCGAATCAGTTTCGAGCCTCTTGGAACGGGACCGTCCTGCTCGATCAATCCGATGTCGGAGTCATGCCGTGGACGCTCGCATCTTTTGTGGTCCCGGCCACCGGAACTCAAACCGACCTGACCTTCGAATTCCGAAACGATGACAACGCGTTTGGACTGGATGACATCCGGGTGGAGCGGGTCGCGGCGGCGGTCCTTGGGATTCAGTCGGCAACACCCACCCAGGTCGTGCTGGCATGGAATGCGGTGCCCGGTTTGAACTATCAACTGCAATACACCGACGACCTGGGTGTGGCGAATTGGATTGCGGCGGGAGATCCAGCGGTTGCGACGGATCCGGCGATGACTTCAACCGTGAAGCCCGGAGGCGGGACCCAACGCTTCTATCGGGTGGTCCTGATCCAGTAGCGCGACGCCCGGACAACGGTGCCGGTTCGATCTACGGAGTCGGTTGCCACTGCAGCCACATGGCGCTGTGTCCTGGCGTCAGGCGGGTGACGGACCGTTCGCGGCCGTCGGTGAGGTTCCGGATGAAGAGCTGCCCCGCTCCAGCGCGCTTGGAACCGTAGGCCAGCCAACGGCCGTCGGGTGAAGGCTGCGGATGATAGTGGAGGGTGCCTTCGGGCGTTCGAGTCAGTTGAAGAATCCTCCCATCGAGTTCGGCTTGAAACACCTCCACGTTGTTCCCGACCTTCGCGGTGTAGAAAATCGATTTCCCATCCTTCGCCCAGACCGGAACGTCGCTGCTTCCTTCGTGAAAATCAGGAACGTCGAGGAAGAGGATCCAACCCCGGTAGCCGTTCAGATCGGCCAGTTGCCGGAGTCCGGTGCCGTCGCGCTTCACCACATACGGATTGCTGCGGCCGCGCACGCCGCTGACGAATAGCAGCCATTCTCCGTCCGACGACCATTGCGGGCCGAAGTTGAACGGGTGTCCGGTATCGATTCGCCGCTTTTCCGAACCGGGCTGAGAGCTGTCGCCGTTCTGGCGGTGGTCTTTTTTCACGCAGGAATGGGTTGTCCCGGAGGGTTTGTCGGGTCGACGTGTTTTTCGTCATCTCCGGCTATTTGATCACCGGTCTGATTCTTAAGGACTTCGACGCTGGTCGATTCCGAATCGTCGATTTCTTTGAACGGCGCATCCGGCGCATCTTCCCCGCCCTCGCCCTGGTGACCGTCGCGACGGCGACGGCTGGATATTTCATTCTCCTTCCCTATGAGTTCAAACTCCTCGGGCAGGAACTGTTCGCTCAATCGGTCTCCGCATCGAATTTCTATTTCTTTCGATCCTCCGGGTATTTTGACAGGGCGGCCGAGCTGCGTCCGTTCCTTCACACTTGGTCGCTCGCGGTCGAGGAGCAATTCTACCTGGTTTTCTCACTGGCTGCCTTGGTCTGTGCGGGCCGCGCGAGGTTGTTAAGGGGCATCGTTTTGGTAGCGGTGGTGAGCTTTGTCACCTGTCTTTCCCTGGGTCGGAGCTACCCGATGTTCAACTTCTTTCTCCTGCCCTCCCGCGCCTGGGAACTGTTGCTGGGGGCTTGGTTGGCTGCGGGAGTGCCGGATTCCAGCGGGCGCCCGCGATGGATGGTGGAAGGCCTGGGATGGTCGGGTCTTTTGATGATCGGAGTCGCGATCGCAGCCTTGGATGCCCGCACACCATTTCCGGGAACGGCAACACTCCTTCCCTGTGTTGGCGCCGCTCTCGTCATTTGGGCTGGCGCCGGAAAGGGCAACACTGTTGGAAGACTGCTTTCATTTCGACCGGTCACGCTGATTGGAGCCATCTCCTATTCACTTTATCTCTGGCACTGGCCCGCGATCGTTTATTCCAAGGTACTCACCTTCGGACAGGTTCAACCCTCTCAGACCGCGGGACTCCTGATCGGAGTGTTCCTCGTTTCCTATGTTTCCTGGAAATATGTTGAAACCCCGTTGCGTCGACGTGGCCCAGTCGCCGTGCAGAAGACGGTGTTTATTTCCCTGGCGACCGGCACTGCGGTGTTTGGGGTCTTTGGGTTGGCGATCAATAAGCTTGATGGAGTTCCGACGCGACTCCCCGACCAGGCCAATCGAATTCTTGCCGAGGGCAGGGACGACTACGGATTGAATCAGCGATATTGCTACCAATTGAAGCTGGAGGATTTGCTGGCCGGGAAACTGATTGAACTTGGAGGTGCGGGCGACCGAACTCCGATCGAAGTGTTGCTCTGGGGTGACAGTCATGCCGCCGCGGTGATTCCAGTAATGGATTCCCTGTGTGCAGAACATGGAGTTCGCGGGGTGGCCGCGGTTCATGCGTCAACCGCTCCGTTGATTGGAGAGGTGAAGCAGGGACGATTCGCTTTTCCGGAGAGCGCGCTTGCCAACGCTTCCCTGGTTGAATTCGTACGGAAGAACCGCGTGCGGAACGTGGTGCTGGTTGCGAAGTGGTTGGGACACCTTGAGAACAACAGCACTGAAAAACTCCACGACCGCCTGTCCGAGACTGTCGAGAAACTGGATCGGGCCGGTGCCGTCGTGTGGATCTTGAAACAGGTTCCGAAGCCTCGATGGAATGTTCCCACGCTCCTTGCCTCAGCGATGTTGCACGGCTGGGATTTTTCACAAATGGGCGGTCGGCTGGAGGACTACCGCGTGGAGATGGAGCGACAGGAGGCGCTGTTCCGGAATCCGGACCCGCGGTTTCGGGTGGCAAGAATCCTGGATCCCTCCGCCGTGTTCACCGATCCCAACACCGGACGGTATCGGATCATTCGCAACGGCAGTGCACTCTATTGCGATGAGAGCCATCTGAGTGTCGCCGGCGCGATGGGGCTGCATGATTTGTTTGAACTACTCTTTCTTCCGTCGGGTGGATCCCGCAGTCCGGATCGATCTCCTTCGCCTTGACCCGCGACTTGCCGGTGGTCGTCGCCTCTGGCTGGATAAGGCCATCCATGAAGACCCAACCGACCGTTTTCCTGATGCTGACTCTGCTCTTCGGTGGAGCGGTGTCCCCCAGCTTTGAAACCAGCGCCAGCGACTGGCCTTCGTGGCTTGGGCCGGCTGGCACGGCGACCACGCGGGATCGTGGATTTCCGTTGGAATGGTCCCGAACCCGGAATGTGGCGTGGTCAGTGGAGATCCCGGGAAAGGGCGCATCCTCCCCGGTGGTCGTGGGTGGCCGGGTCTATCTCACCAGCCAGACCGCCGATCACGGGCTCCATGTGATCGCCATCGACGCGAAGTCAGGGCGGCTTCTCTGGGACCGCGAAGTGGCGAACGGCACCGCGAAAGCCAATTCCATTCACAACATGGCGACGCCTTCGGCGGTGGCGGACGGCAAACGAATCTGGGTGATGTTCGGAACGGGCGACCTGGCCTGCCTGGATGTGGAAGGTAAAGTGGTCTGGCGTCGGAATCTCGCCGCCGACTACGGAGCCTACCACGCCAATCACGGTTATGGATCCTCGCCTCTGTTGCTGGACGGCCGCCTGCTGGTGACGATGATGCATCAGGGCCCCTCCTTCCTTCTGGCCGTAGATCCGAAGACGGGACGGACCCTGTGGAAAACCGACCGCAATCTGGGTGCGCGTGAGGAGGCCAATGATTCGTACAGCAGTCCCTTTCCGGTGAACGCCGGTGGAGTGCACTCCGTGGCGCTGGCGGGTGCCGAGGCGATTGATGCCTACGATCCGGCAAACGGCCGGCAACGCTGGGTTTTCAAGGGCGTGAAGGTGGACCACCCCTACGGCCGCACGATCGCCGGCGCGGCGACGGCCGACGGTGTGGTGGTGGCGGTTGCGTCGGGCTTCCAAAACCGTGGCTACACCGTGGCGTTTCGCGCCGGTGGCAGCGGCGACATTACCGCCAGCAACCGCCTGTGGTCGGTGCCCAAGTTCGCGCCCGATTGCCCGACTCCGGTCATCGATCAGGGACGCGTTTTCACCATCCGCGATGATGGCATGGCCTCCTGCGTTGAATTGAAGTCCGGCACGATCCTGTGGCAGGAACGGTTGTTCACCGACAACGTCAAAGTCTCGCCGGTCGCGGCAGAAGGCCGCATCTACTTCACCAGCGGACAGGGAAACTGCGTGGTGGTCCGGTCCGCTCCACGCCTGGAAATCCTCGCCCGGAATGAATGGAAGGAAGAGACCCTCAGCACGCCCGCGTTCAGCAACGGTCGCATCTACCTGCGCACCGGGAATCAACTCTCCTGCATCGCCACGAAGAAGTGAGAGCGTCTACCCGGTTCTTTTGCGGTTACGCTTGGACTCATGGAGCTCGGGTGGACGGTGGGAAATGGCGCTCGTTACAGGTTTCTCGCTGAAAACCGGTTGGCTGCAAATCGGTCCAGCAACACCTGCAGGCGATAGGCGAAGATCTTGTCCACTTCGCGTCGGACAAACAGGCGGTTGATCCAGGATCCGCCGGACACGGAATAGCGGACCCTATCGATGCAGAGGGTTCCGCCGTCGCGTTCCAGGAATTCATGCTGATGGATCCAGCAGCGGTAGGGTCCACGGCGTTGTTCATCGCAGAATCGAAACGGCGGTTCCCAAAGGGTGATCTCGCTCTGCCACTGAAATGGGATTCCGTGCAGGGAGAGTCGATAGTCGATGCGCGTGCCGGAGCGCATCGGGATCGGCCCGGGATTCAGGACGCGGAACTTCAGCCAAGTGGGCGTGATGATTTCCAGATTCCGCGCATCGGCGAAAAACGGAAACACCTCGTCCCGGGCGCGGGGCAGCCAGAGTTCCTGGTCCAGCGTGTGAATGGTCATCGTTTGCCGGCATTCATCGCATCGCTTTGAACGAACGCAACCGTCGGGGTGTAACCCTTTTCGGCTTCCAGCTTAAAGGAGGGTGAAAACCTGCAGCGCGGCGATGCTGGCACAGAGGAGGGGTTGTAGGCCTGGGACAGGCGGATTCCTTCTGAGTTCTGCCGTTTTGTTCCGATCTGCCTTGCGCGAAATGAAGACTATGAATGGATCCAATCGATGGTGTGGTGGCGCTCCCTTGGCGCGCTGGTATGGGGTAGCTGGCCTGATGATGGGGGCGATGACCACGGCCGCTGTGCTCGGCGATGGGTCGTCGCTGCCAAAGCCGGTGGTGACCTGGGTGATCCCCGGTGCCAACGCGACGTATCCGGCGTACTCCAATGTCCCGTTGCAGATCACCGTCAGTGATCCCAACCCGGGCGCGACCATTTCCAGCGTAACCTTCTACCAGTCCACGCCGAGCGTGGCCAAGATCATCCAGGTGCTCACGGGTCCGCCGTTCACCTGTACGATGCCCAATGTCCCGCCTGGATCTTAGTCCGTCGGAGCACTTGTGCGCGATAGCGTTGGTGCCTCCGCCTCGACCATGGCACCGACGTTTACGGTCACCAGTTCAGGTGGAACCGGTGGCTCCACGACTCCACCGCCGCCCCCGCCTCCGACGACCTACACTCTAACGATCAACAACGGTTCGGGTGGCGGCAATTACACCGCTGGAACGGTGGTCCACATCACGGCCAATACTCCGGCTGCCGGACAGGTGTTTCAGCAATGGATGGGTGGCCCGGTCGCCGGGTTTCAGTCGCCATCGACGACGGTCACGATGCCGACGGCCAATCTCGCCTTGACCGCGACGTTTTTCACACCCGCGCCGGTTCCGTACCCCGTGGACAGCCATCCGCGCCTCTGGGTCACCACCAATCACCTGACCCGTTTGCGCAGTTGGGCGACCTCGACCAACCCGATCTATCAGCAGGGAATCGTGCCCCTGTTGCAGAAGGCGGTGACCGACTACACTCATCAGTTCTTTCCCGGCGGTGTTGCCAATCCGAACTATCCGGACCCGGGTGACACGCAGGGATATCAGGGCCTGTTGAGCGAGGAATACGCCTTCATCCTGGCATTCAATTCTCTCATTGATCCGGATCCGATCGCTCGCAGCCGCTATGCCGGGTACGCCCGCAACCTGATCATGTATGCGATGAATCAGGCCGCGTTGGGTCATCTGGTCAACGCACCGTTCCGGGACCCGATGTTCGCCGTCTACAATCACGGCAATGGGTCTTCCGAATGCTGGCCGCTGGCCGTGGACTGGATTTACAACGCGACCGATACAAATGGAGTCCCAGTCCTGAGCGGCTCCGACAAGCTGACGATTCGAAATGTTTTCATGCAGTGGGCCAATGATTGTCTCAACGCCTACACCACTGGTGGCGATCACCCCGCACCGATCGGCGTGGTCAACAGCACCCAACTTCTTCCCAACGGCAATGCCTATCGCATGGCGGCGAACAACTACTACGCCGGCCATGCGCGGTTGCTCACCTTGATGAGCCTCGCCATTGATCCCTCGGATGATCCGGCCGTGAATCCCAGCCAGCCTATTGCTCTGATCGGGAACTCGCTCCGAAGCTATCTCACCGATGCCACCGGTGCCTGGCTCTATCAGCAGTTCGCCATGTTCGGCGATCCCTCCACTGTCACCAGTGCCTACGCTCTTCAACCCGGAACGAAGGTCGGTCTCGCCAGTGGCGGACTTCCGCCGGAAGGCATGTTGTATGGCCATTCCTTCGCCTACGTGCTGGGCGGACTCCTCGGTCTGCAGACCGCCGGATTCCATGACCCAACTCTCGCAGGTCCGCAGATTGGCCTGATCGATGCCCCGGTGTGGGGCCGATTCGCGCAGGGCTTCATCAGCTCCCTGGTTCCCGCCGCCCAAGTCTATCCCAACTGGTCGTGGATGGGGCCGGTGTTCGAGATGGACAGTTACGGCGATCTGCTGCGTCTCTGGATCACGCCGGATTACATGGAGCCGTATGCGCTGCTTTCCTTGTTGGAACAGGAGAATGGACAGACCACACATCGCGATGTCGCGCGCTGGTTCGTGACCGAGGCCGTGGAAGGCGGGCACAACAATCTTCTCAGCCGGGTCTCCAGTCCCTGGAGTTATGGTGTGACCGAGTCGGCATTGTATTTCCTGTTGCTCGATCCCGCATTGCCGGCGGCTGCCGATCCCCGGCCTGCCTACCCCACCGCATTTGCCGACGATCTTCAGGGCCGAATCATCGATCGCACTGCCTGGACACCGCTCGCCGACCAGTTCGACTTCCGCGCCAGTTGGAATTCCATCAACCATCAGGATGCCGACGCCGGCCAGTTCGAATTCTATCGCCAGGGTGAATGGCTGACCAAGGAGGTGAGCAACTACGACAGCGTTGGCAATGGTCAGGCATCAATGTGGCACAACACCCTGTCGCTGAAAAACTGGTGCCCCGCCGGCACGCCGCAGCTCAATTGGTTCGAGAATCCGCTGTTCCAGTCCGGAAGCCAGTGGACGCTCGGAATGTCCTCCGGCGATCCGGTCACACTCATCAGCAGCGGACCCGGCTACACATTTGCCAATGCGGACATCACACCGTTGTACAATCGTCCCAGTATTTGGACGCCGACCAACGCCTGTCTGGATATCACCCACGCCAGCCGGTCGATTCTTTGGATCAAGCCCGACCACGTCGTGATCTACGACCGGGCCTCATCGATCCACACAGGCCTGTTCAAGCAATTCAATTTGAACATGGTTTCGCCGCCGCAAATCACGCCGGGTCTGGTCACTGAAACCACGCCGAGGGGCCAGCATCTCTTCGTGCAAACCCTGCTGCCTGCCAACGCCACCACGACCTACTTCCCGACCAGCAGCACGCTGCCCACGGTGGCCTGGCTGGAGCCGTCGGCGGGTCGCATCGTGGTCGAGGACACCAGTCATCCCGCGTCTGTCCGGTTCCTCCACGTGCTGCAAGGCGCTGACCCGTTCACTCCGGCCAGTCCGGCGACGCTTATCCAGAGCACTGGTGGCACTCCGATGCAGGGAACCACGGTCGCGGGCTGCGCCGTTCTGTTCGTCATGGACATCACGCAACCGTTTGCGGGGACGGCGTATTCGGTTCCTGGCAGTGTGTTGAATCACTTCGTCACCGGATGTGTTCCCGGCGCGTTCTACTCTGTTTCCGCAGTAGCCAATGGTCCCGGCCTGACAGTGACCGTGGCGCCCGCGGCATCGGGGTTCCAAGCCGATGCGGCCGGCGTGCTGGCGCTGAATTTCTGATCTCGGACAAGAGACTCACCGTCGCCGGTGTCCCAGGGGGATGCCGGCGACGTTTTTGTTTTCCGAGAATCCCTGTTCATGGATCCGGCCAAAAAATCGCGGACCGGCCCGTATGGAGTGAACCCTCCCGCCGAAAACACCGCTTCAATTCGCCCGGTTGGGGAGTAGGCTTGAGGCGCTCCACCGCGCAAGACACTCTGGGATCGTGCGGATATTCCAGCGACGCGTCGGCGGGCGTGAATGGCAGGTCTGAATGCCCAACTGGAATGCCCGATCCGGATATCTTCACGATCTCCGATGGTCATGGCGTGGGTATCGGTCCTCGTCGCTTCGATGCTGGCGGCCGTGGGTGTGGTGCGGGGAGAGGAGGTAGACTACCGGCGTGAGGTGAAGCCGCTGCTCGAACGCCGCTGTTATCCATGCCATTCGAGGCTGAAACAAAAGGGCGATCTGCGTCTGGACGCGGGAATCCTGGTTCACAGAGGAGGACGTCATGGGTCTGTTCTCGAGCGCGATGCCGCCGGGATCAGCCGGTTGATCCAGAAGGTCACCTCGACCGATCCCGAAGTGCGGATGCCGCTCGATGAGCGACCGCTGACGCCGGAAGAAATCACCCTGTTGCGGCGATGGATCGAATCCGACGCACCCTTTCCCAAGGATGAACCGGTGCGGATCGCGCCCGGGGATCACTGGGCCTTTCAACCGGTTCGCCGTCCATCCCCTCCGACCGTCGCGACACCCGGCTGGGCGCGGAATCCGATTGATGCGTTCGTTCTGGCGCAGTGCGAAGCCCATGGTTTGAAACCTGCACCCGAGGCTGGTTTCGCCGCACTCCTGCGTCGGGTCCATCTCGATCTGACCGGACTCCCACCCACGCCCGCCGAACAGGAAACTTTTCTGCGGGACCCGTCCGACGCGGCCCTGGATCGGGTGATTGAAGAGTTGCTCGCGCGTCCCGCATACGGCCAGCGGTGGGCGCGCCACTGGCTGGATGTGGTGCGTTATGCCGATAGCAACGGATACGAGCGCGACGCCGAAAAACCCATGGTCTGGCGGTACCGCGACTATGTCATCGACGCCTTCAACAAGGATAAACCCTATGACCGTTTTCTGACGGAACAACTCGCCGGTGACGAAGTGCCTGATGCCTCGTCCGAGACAGTGCTGGCCACTGGCTATTTGCGGCTCGGTAATTGGGATGACGAACCGGCGGATCCCGCGACCGATCGCTACGATCAATTGGACGACATCGTCAGCACCACCTCGCAGGCGTTTCTCGGACTGACCCTCGGTTGCGCGCGCTGCCACGATCACAAGTTCGAGCCGCTGACCACGCGGGATTACTATTCCATGGTCTCGGTATTCGCGCCGTTGAACCGTCCGCAAAACGGTCGCACCGAACTGACGCGGCCGGCGGGACCACCGGCGCGGATCGAGGAATACCAACGTCTGCAGCGTGAGGCGGACCAAAAAGCCAAGACAACAGAATCGTCGGACGGGATCGGGCATCCGCGCGTTCAGGAGCGATTAAAGAGCTTCAACGCGGAGTATCCGGAGGGCTATTTTCTGTATGAACCGGCCGGGCTTGCGCCGGTGTCGCATGTTCTGTTGCGTGGCAATCCCTCGCGTCCGGGCGATCGCGTGGAGCCGGCGGTGCCCGCGGTACTGGTTCGGCAGCAACCGATGTTTCCGAAACCCGATCCGTGGACCAGTCACCGGCGGTTGGGGCTCGCGCAGTGGATCGCCAGTCCGTCGAACCCGTTGACCGCGCGGGTTCTGGTGAATCGCGTCTGGCAGCAGCATTTCGGAGTGGGACTCGTTCGCACCGCCAATGATTTCGGAACCATGGGCGAGCCGCCGAGTCAGCCGGAACTACTCGACTGGCTTTCCGATTGGTTTGTCCACGAGGGCGGATGGTCGGTGAAAGCACTGCACCGGATGATTCTTGGCAGTCGTACTTGGCGTTTGAGCCGGTCCGCGCGGGCTGAGGCGGTGGCCGCTGACCTGGACAATCGTTGGCTCAGTCATCAATCCTATCGCCGCCTGGAAGTGGAAGCGTTGCGTGATTCGATCCTGGCGGTGAGCGGTCGCCTCGACCTGCGCATGGGGGGGCGGGGAGTGTTTCTTCCCATCCCGAGCGCGGCGTTGGAGGCCAATACCGATCGTGACTCGATCTGGACGGCCGCCGGCGAAGCGGAGACCTCGCGGCGAACAGTATACGCCTTTATCAAGCGCGGCCTGGTGGTGCCGTTGCTGGAAGTGCTCGATTTGTGCGACACGGTCAGCAGCGCGCCGCGGCGTCAGGTAACCACCGTCGCCCCGCAGGCGCTCACGCTGTTCAATGGAGAATTCGTCCACTTGCAGGCACGACACTTTGCCGAACGGTTGAAACGGGAGGCGGGATCCGATCCGGTGCGTCAGGTGGATCTCGCGGTTCGCCTGACTCTGTGCCGGCCGCCGAATGCGACGGAACGCAGGACGCTGATGGAATTCCTGGGACCGGCGTCTGGGATGAATCCGGATCAGGGTCTCGAACAAGTCTGCCGCGTGCTCTTCAACCTCAATGAATTCGCCTACCCGGAGTGACCCCAGATGACGACGCCCGGATCCCGATTTATTCCGAATCCCACGCCGTGCGGGCGGTCCCGTCGCGAGTTTCTCTGGCAGGTCGGCGGCGGATTTGCCGGACTCGCCCTGGCCGATTTGTTTTTCCGCGGCAACCCGGCCAACGCGGGAGTCCTTCCCGGTCCGCTCACGCCGCATCCGGGTCATTTCCGGCCGCGGGCAAAGCATGTGGTCTTTCTGTTCATGAATGGTGGACCGAGCCAGGTCGACACCTTCGATCCGAAGCCTGCCTTGTCGAAATACAACGGCCTGCCCTATCAAGGCGACGCCAAGGTGGGCTCCAACGGCCGGCCGGTCGGACGCCTGATGCAATCGCCATTCGAGTTCAAGCGGCACGGCCGGAGTGGCCTTGAAATCAGCAGTCTGTTTCCCCACACCGCGCGCTTTGCCGATGATCTCTGCGTCATCCGCTCCATGCATTCCGATACCGCGGCGCACGCCTCCGGATGTCTCCAGATGAACACCGGCAGCATCTTCATCGGGCGGCCGTGCCTCGGAGCCTGGCTGAGCTACGGGCTCGGAGCGTTGAACGAAAATCTTCCCAGTTTCGTGGTGATGACCGATCCGCGGGGCGGTCCGATCGGGAGCGCCTCGAACTGGGGCGCGGGCTACATTCCGGCCGCCTATCAAGGCACCTTGTTTCGCAGCGCCGGAGTGCCGTTGCTGGACCTCGCCACGCCGGAGGGAACGACCGATGTCACGCAACGCAAAGCGCTGGATCTTCTCGGGAAGCTGAATCGAGAGCATCTCGCGTCCCGTCCGGGAGAATCCGAACTTGCCGCGCGGATCGAATCCTACGAACTGGCCTACCGGATGCAGACCTCGGCGGCCGAGGTGGTGGATTTGGGACGCGAGGATGAGCGGACCCGCGAGCTCTATGGATTGAACAATCGGCTGACGGCGGATTTTGGCCGCAAATGTCTGATCACCCGGCGACTGCTGGAGAAGGGGGTCCGGTTCATTCAGCTCTATTCCGGTGGCGGCCATATCGAGGACACTTGGGATGGTCACAACGATTGCATCGCCAACCACCGCCTGCACGCGGGCGAGACCGATCAGCCGATCGCAGCGCTGATTGAGGATCTAAAGCGCACCGGTTTGTGGGATGAGACTCTGTTGATCTGGGGTGGCGAATTCGGAAGAACGCCGACCAGCGAGGGCGTCGGGAAGCCGGGTCGCGACCATGACTGGCATGGGTTTTCCATGTGGCTGGCGGGCGCCGGGGTGAAGGGTGGACAGGCGATCGGCGCGACCGACGAATTGGGATTCAAGGCGGTCGACGAGCCGTGTCATGTGTCCGATCTCCATGCGACAGTGTTGCACCTCATGGGCCTGGATCACACCCGGCTGACCTTCCTCCACAGCGGACTCAATCAACGCCTGACCGGAGTGCTCGACCGGCGGGTGATCGAAAAAGTCCTGGCGTGATCGGAGGTAAATCGGTTCCGCGTGGGCGCGACGCGAAATGGATTCCGGGTGTTGCCACCTGGGAATTCCGGCTTTTGCGAAGGAATGCGGGAAGCCGGATCCGCGCTGATTCAGCGACGGGATCGGACGGGCAACGTCATGGCGCGTTGCAGCGCCTTGGCCAGGTGGATGGCTTGTTCCCGGCCGCGCAATGAAACCCGATGGGCCGAGCCGTCGTAGGTGGAGATCACCACGCTGCAAAGTTGGCTTGCCGTGAAGGCCCGGAGCGCGCTTAGCAGCGACGCCACGGTGAACAACCAGATTCCCAGCCAGGTGAACGCAGGAGTCAGCGCCTGCGTCGAGCGATCACCGCCGAGGGCGACTCCGATCCCCGCGATGGCGAGTCCTCCGCAAATCACCGCCAGGGCACCGAACGGCATTGAGCGGACCTGTTCAGCCCGTACCTGCGAGACATGACCCACGTCGATCGCCGAACCGTTCGCAATCAGAAGTCGACCTGCCATCGTGACACCCGGGGCGCTGAAACACGGCGGTTCGCCGTGGGGCGCCGGACGGGACCGGGCGGGTTGAGGGGAGGCGTCGACCGAAATGATCGGGCGGGGAGAGTGGGTGGAACGACCGGCACCAGCGCGGCGGCGACTCCGTTCCAAACCGTTCCTGAAACTATGACTCGTCGAGTGTTCACGCGGATTCTGAACTGCCTCACTGGACTGCACTGTGATTGGGTTGACCCAAGCAACACCCCATGAACCCGCCTCGCTCAAGGGATATTTCGTTGTTAAAGTGTCAACAATCGAACTCGATGTCGCCCTGAGCGGGGCTCCGAAAAAACCTTATCGCGGAGCGGTTGGCGGAACCTCACCCGGATGCATGAGATACGCCAGCAGGTTTCGAGTGGCTTCGATCGGCAACCCCTCCAAAAGTCCCTCGGGCATCATCGATTGATTCGAGGTCTCAAGATGCTGAATTTCACGGCGATCAATCACTTGGGACTGACCCGGAGCCTGGAGGGTGAGGGTCCTGTCATTTTCGTCCCGAACCACACCCGCCAGCGCCCGTCCGTCGGTCAGGATCACCGTCGTCAACCGGTACCCGGCAGGAACAACGGCGTTGGGATCGACGATGTTCTCCAGCAGATAATCGAGATTGGACCGTCCCGACCCGGTCAGATCGGGACCGATTTCGCCTCCGACGCCGTGAAGCCGGTGACAGGGGGCGCAGAGTTGTTGAAACGTTTGTCGACCATCCTGCAGGTTGGCACCAGCGACCGCGGTTGGGGTCATCTGGCCGCGAAAACGGTCAATCGCCGACCGGTGATCGCTCTCCCCCACCCGCACCACGCCCCAGACCTCGGTCAATCGCTGGGTCAACCGGGCATCGGCCAAGGAGACAATCTGTCGGGCGTGAAATGCGGTCAGATCGGTCCGCGGTACCGTTCCCGCGGCGAGGGCGTCCAGAAGTGTTCGCGCCGTCGCCGGCCGGGACACCATCGCGGTGAGAATCGCGGGGCGATCCTCCAACCCGAGCCACGGATAATTGGACACCACTTGGGCAGCGCCATCGGGATCATCGGTCTGGAGCAGGCCCATCAAGGCCGTGGGTCGGAGGGTTCCGTCGCTGACGACACTGCGCAGCAATGGACTCAGATTGGGAATGCGGGCTTCGACCAGCGCGGTCAGGGCATTGCGGCGGGAAGAGGCATCCGCGGCGGGATCGGCGACGATGTGTCGCAAATCGTCGGTGGCGCGCCCATCACCAAAAACCACGCCCAAATCCCGGAGCCGCTCGTTGATCTCGGAGTCGGCGCGATTGGCGGCGGATGCGGCAAAGGCGTTCCAACCGACAGGTGGAGGACATTTCCGCAGCCCGCGCAGTGCATCAGCCACACCGCGCAGCAAATCTTGTTGTGAGGCCGCGCTCCCGGCACCCGGGCCGGTCAGGGATGCTAATAGTTGGTTTAGGCCGTCCGGAGCGGATCGAAGGTCCTCGGTCAGTCTTCGGGCGATGTATTGGCGGACCAATCGGTGACTGCAGGTCGCAAAGAAATGGGGCGCCATCTCGGGACACGCCGCAATCAAGGGCTCCAGGCCGTACCACAGCAGCAGCGGATAATTATGGTCGGTGGATTCCGTTCCCGGTCCGAGCAGGGCGTCCGCCAGTTTGGTCCGTTCGGCGGGGGGCATTCGTTGCAATGCTGAAGCGAGATACAGCCGAGTAAGCGGTGCATGCGATCCTCCTGCAAACCGGTTCAGCGCGGTTTTCGCGGCGGTCACCGTGGCCTGCGGAATGGTGTCGTCCGGGCTTAACGGCAATTGATCCGCGATGAGGCGCACCATCCAGCTCGAAACGTGTTCGTCAGGATCCGTGAGATGACGGGCCAACCAGTCCACCGGGGTGGCGTTCACGGCGTGCCCCGCCCACAGCCAACGCAACCGATCATGAACCGTCGTCGATTGCTCAAACCGGGCGCGAAGTTGTTCTCCCGTGAGGCGCTCGCAACGTCCCGCCGCCGCTCGGTCGGCAAGGATCTGCCGGGCCTGGCGTGAAATCCATTCGTTCGGATCGGTCACACGGCCGATGAGTGCGGCGTCAGAAAGACCAGCAAGATCCGGAAGCGGCGGGTTGGTTTCTACGCCGTAGGTGACTTTGTAAATGCGGCCGGAAGTTCGGTGAACGCCGTCGCTGTCGTGGCATTCTCCGGTGTCGGACCAATCCGAAATGAAAACACCGCCTTCAGGTCCCTGAATCAGGTCCAATCCGCGGAACCACGGATCACCCACCTGCATCAGGTCGGCACGATGTCGTCCGACGTAACCGGTCCCCGCGCGTTCCAGATGATCGCGGTTGATCCGGCGTCCATGGAGATTGAGCGTGAACACATCCCCGCGGTAGCTCGCGGGCCAGTTGTCGCCCTGATAAATCATCAACCCGGCGTGGGCGTGACCTCCTCCGAGCGCGTCACTGCCCGAGGCAAAGGTGCTGCCGTCGAATGCGGCCCTCGATTTCGTCCAACCGGCGCCGGTATCGAAATGAAAATGATCGGCATGTTGATCGATCAGCGAATAGGCCCGGGGATTGACGTCGTCGCCGTGCATCCGGCGGAAATGGGCCCCGGGAATGGCGTGCCACAGATGGCCAATGACGGTGTTGATGAAAAACGGTTCGCCGACCTCGTTCCAGTCGAGTCCCCAGGGATTGGTGGTTCCGTGGCAGACGGCTTCGAAAATCTTTCGCTCCGGGTGATAGCGCCAGATGCCGCCCCGCATTTCCGTGCGGCTGGCGGGGTCACTTCCGGGCAGGCCGATGCGGGCGCCGCTGGAGATTCCGATCCGGCCCCACAACCAGCCGTCCGGTCCCCACTTGAGTCCGTTGGCGAAAGTATGGCGATTGCCGGTTGTCGTGGAGAATCCATCGAGCAACACTTCCGGCTCACTGTCTGGCCGATCCTTGCCGGAGCGATCGGGTAGAAACAGGAGTCGAGGCGGACACAATGCAAACACCCCGCCGCGACCGACCTCGATGCTGGTCAGGATTTTCGCCTGATCCCAGAACACCGTCCGTCGATCGAATTTCCCGTCGTGGTTGGTGTCTTCGAGGATGATCACCCGGTCATTGAGCTGGGTGGCGAAATTCACCTTCGATTCCGCGTAGGTGTAATTCTCCGCGACCCAGAGCCGGCCGCGGGCATCGGTGGTCATCGCGATCGGCTGGCGGACGTCGGGTTCCGCGGCAAAGACGCTGATGTGGAAGCCTTCGGGGAGCGCGAACGAGGCGGCGGCTTGAGCTGCGGGCATCGGTTCCAGCCCGGGTTTTTCGGAGTTGAACGGCTCCGGAAAATCCGCCGCACGGCCCAAAAGTGACACCGCAACGGCAAGAAACAGCAGTGGGCGCTGGCTCAGTCGGGGGGGCACGCGGTTTCAGATAGCGGAGCTCCCGGCCGGCGACGAGGGAGAAATTGAGGAAAATGAAGGAATCGGCTCCAAGAACGCGTCTGAAAATGAGGAAGGGTCCTGTTGTCGAGGAAAAGGCTGAAGGGCGAGGCACGACGATGGAGAAAGTCCTGCCAAACCTGCTCTCGTCCAAGCGGCAGGTCGAACCAAGTGTCAAAGTGTGGGACTGACCCCTTCACTGATACGACCCCACTGTCTCTCCGTGCCCTCCGTGCCACCGCCCCTTCTTTTTCTTCAGTTTCATCTTGCCAACGCCGGCGCTCTATCGGTACCAGCTCATTCAGGTTGGCCTAGAGTCGAGTGAGCGGGGCAAAGAAGACTCAGACCTAAACGAAATTCACGAGACTAGGCGATCGCTTTTAACCGACTGAAGCATGAGGATGTTCATATGAAAGGCAAGACTCGTATAGGTCAGCTACTAAACTTTAGGGTGTCTGTGCCGTTGTGGATCGTGCTCTCGCTCGCCTCTGGTTTGATACTTGCGATATACTATTTATGGCCGGGTGGCAGGGAGCATTTAAAGTTTTCTACAGCCGTAATCGCAGGAGCGACCGCAATTTATAGCGCGTATTATGTTGGTGCAGCACTTCGCCTAAAACTGCAACGTGATAGGAAAGATAAAAGTTTTGAAATACTGACTCTGTTGAACCGGCCTGAATTTGTTCAGGTGAGGCGATTTATTGAACAGCAACTAAAGAATCATGACCAAATATCCAAATCTGATCTGTATAAAAAGATCGTGGAGGATGCTGATTTACTCAATGCTGTCACGGTGACGTTGGGAATATACGAGGATGCCTCCATTGCGATTCAGTGTGATTACGTCGATGAAGATGTCTTGGAGCAGTCGCTGGGGTTTACGCTTCCGTGGACTTTTAAATGCTTGCGCCCTTATATAGAAGAGGATCGTGAGGTTTGCAAAGCTCAGGAACTGTATAGCGAGGTCGAGAAGTTGGTGGTTTCGTGGACGAACGGAAAACGCCTTATAGATGGAAGCGAGTTTTCGGGTCGATGAAGGCCGGGAATAGGGGTCAGTCCCACATAATGACACAAAAAGTGTCAACGTGATGAATTGAGGGGATCGGAGGGAGGCGATTTTCCGCGATGACGACGGTCGGGAGTCCTTTCTCACCTCGCTTGCCGAGACCTGCGCGAAGGCCGGGTCGGGGATCCACGCATACTGCCTGATGTGGGTTAGCGCTCGGTGAGGCCCGGTGCCAGTTGGAGGTGAAGTGTGGTTTGCTTTGGAGCATGAACGTTCCAAAGAGAAGGATGTGGCGAACACGGGTGGAGAGGGAACGGATTGCCGGTGGGTTCTACCGGGCCCCCATCACGCAGGTTGAGTTTGCCCGGAAGCGATAGAATCCGGCGGGTGATCGGACAGGAACCTTCTGCTGTCGCCGGGTTCCAGCCCTCAAAAACGCCTGCATCAGCGGGTCCTGCCTGTTACGCATCTCCGAGATCGATGGAACTGCGCGAACTGGCGGAGCAGGTGCTCTTTGGAACCACCCTGGCGGACAAGCTGGGGTGTCCTGATGAAGTGACCGATGAACGGCCGGGTTCCGCCCGTGGGGCGCCTGTCGAGCCGGGTCGGCCGGCGACGCTGAAGTTCAAGGGTGCCGGGGAGGGGAGTTCCGGTTTCCCGGGGGTCCGCGGGTTGGAGAAGACCGGGGAACGGGCGCGACTCCTCCACTTCTTCGCCAATCACGAACTGCTCGCGACCGAGTTGATGGCGCTCGTGTTGTTGCGGTTTCCGGACGCGCCGCCGGCGTTCCGGCAGGGCGTTTTCAAGACGCTCCGGGATGAACAGGCCCACACCCGCCTGTATGTGGAACGCATGCGGGCCGGCGGGGTCGAGTTCGGCGATCTGCCGGTCAGCGGCTATTTCTGGCGATCCGTGGCACCGATGAGCAACCCGATCGATTTCGTGGCCGGTCTCAGCCTCACCTTCGAGCAGGCGAATCTCGATTTCTGCCGTGAATACGCCACGGCGTTCGCAGCGGTGGGCGACGCCGAAACCTCGCGCCTGTTGGACGGCATTTACCGCGATGAAATCGCCCACGTGGCTCACGGATTGAAGTGGTTTCGACGTTGGAAGAATCCGGCCGAGAACGATTGGGAGGCCTTCTGCCGCCAGTTGAAGTTTCCCCTGTCGCCACAGCGGGCGAAGGGAACGGTCTTTAATCCGGAAGGACGCCGCGCCGCCGGACTCGATCCGGAGTTCATTCGCGCGCTGGAAGTGTTCGCCCGATCCCGCGGCCGGACCCCGGGAATCTTCCTGTTCAACCCGTTTTGCGAGGCCTCCATTGCCGCCGCGGCCCGTGGCCGTCGATTCCAATCCTCCCGCGATCAGCAGACATTCGCCAATGACCTGGCGGGTCTCACGCAGTTTCTTTGCCGCCGCGATGATGTCGTCCTGGTGCCGTCATCGCCGTCTGAAATTCACCAATTGACGCTGCAAAAGGCCGGTTTCCCGATTCCCGAATTCGTCGTGATGGAGGGCGGACGAATTCCGGTTGGAAGCGAGTTGACGGACCGCAAGCTTGGGAAACTCCGCCCCTGGGCGTGGGGTCCAGATAGCGTGGAATGCCTGGAGCCGCTTGCTGCCCAGGTCACCGGTGAAGACCGCCGCATGGATCAGCGGTTCAATCCGGGAATCGCCGGCCTTTATTCGAAGGTCTGGAGCGCCTCGTTCCTGCGCGGGTTTTTGGAAGCGGAGTCGGCCTTGATCGATCCTCGAAATCCCACGGCGCCGTTAAGTTCACCGGATGAAGTCGGCGTGTCGGTGCGATCCCTGGCGGACGCGCTGGAGGCGATCGCCGCCGTCCGAGGCAGCGGACATCATCGGGTCGTGGTGAAGGAGGAGTTTGGATTCGCTGGAACCGGCCAGATTCGACTGTGGGAGCTCGAGATTCTCCCGGCCCAACGCCGGTGGATGGAATCGGCCTTCGAATCGGGCGGTACGTTGCTCGTTGAACCGTGGCTCGATCGCATCGGTGACTTTTCCGTCCAATTGGAAATGGAATCCGGAGTGCGCGGACTGCGGCTCGTGGGCTTCACCGGCCTGGTGAACGATCTGCGCGGACAGTTCCAGGCCAATTGGGCCGATGCCGATTGGGACCGCCGGGTGCCCACCAACATCCTGACGTTGTGGAACACGGGCGACGGAGTGGAACATGGAATGGGCGGGAAGAGTGTTTGTGTCGGCCTTCCCGGAGTGGCGTTGACGGCGTTGTACCGTCGTTTGATTCGAAGGTTGGAACCCGAGCTGCGACGATTGGAATTCGAGGGACCGGTTGGCATCGATGCGCTGGTGTATCGCGATCACGACGGCCGGGTAAGGTTGAAACCGGTGGTGGAGATCAATCCCCGCTACACCATGGGACGGTTGACCCTGGAATTGATGAACCGCGTGGCGCCTGGCGTGCGAGGGGTGTTTCGGTTGCTCTCCAAAACGGCGGTTCAGCGGGCTGGATTCGATTCGTTTCCCGCTCTGGCAGCAGAGCGCTGTGGCGAGGATCTACAACTCGCGGGTGATCCGGTGACGAAGATTGTCTCAGGAACGGTGTGTCTGAACGATCCCGCCTGCGCGGAACGCGTGCTGGCGGTGTTCGAGGTTGGACGCGACGTCGATCCGCACCGACCGGTTTGGGAACGGACCGGCGTGACGTCGATCTGATCCCAGCCGGATTTCGCCGCCCGCCTGACGTTCAGTTGGCGGTCAACAGCGACCTCGCCGTGGTGCCGACCGATTGAGCCTGGGATTCGCTCAGTGGATTCAGAAGAGGGAGGATCGTTCCGGTGTTGGCAATGCCCGCCAGCGAAACAGCCTCGTGCAGCACGCGGACTGGATTGATCGCATTGCGCAGATCCTCCAGCGGCTTGAACACTGCTCGGATCCGTTCCGCCTCCACCTCATTCCCTGATTTTACCGCGCGCAGGAAGTCCATCGACAGCCGCGGCGCGACGCAAACGCAGCCGCTGGTGAAACCGTTCAGACCGAATTCGCGCAGGTGAATGATCGCCGGTTGTTCCCCGATGCCGCTGACCACCATGGATACCGGCACCTGTTGCAGAAGCTCCTTCAGGAACGGATCCTCAGCGGTATTGGGGCGGACAATCGCGTACTTGATCCACGAAACGCAGCCGTCGCGAACCAGGCGGGCCACTTCGGCGGGATTCACATAACCCTCCTGTTTGATGTAGACCACAATCGGCTTTCCGTACGCCTCGGCGAAGCGGCGCAGTCCGGTTTCCACGCCGGCGGGCGTGTTCAATCCCTGATGAGGGAGGACCATGACCGTCGGGAAGTTGAAATCCCGGGCAATCACCGCCTGATCCATTGACACGCCATACGAGGGGCCGGCCGACGGAACGACTGCCGTCTCCGGGCCGGCGGCCTCGGCGAGCATTTGAAGCGTGGCGGCGTATTCGCTGGGTCGGAGATGATAGAAAATCGCATTGCCGCCGTAGAGCAGCACCCGCACGCCGCCGGCTTCGAGGTGTCGAATGAGTCGGGTGTTTTCGCTCGGACAAACCCGCTCGGATGCATCCCGGGCCAGCGGCGGAACGGCGATGACCGATGAGGCGAGTTGTTCGGAGGTCAGCGGTCGGGTGTCCATGAAGTGGATTGAGGACTGGCTTAGAAAATGTCGGGTTCGGGCGTGCGGGGACCGTGATGCAGGAATCGGAAATCGCAGCCTTCGTTCGCCTGGGTGACCTGTTCGGAAAATAGCTTTCCGTAGCCGCGCGCGAATCGTGGTTCCGGCGGAACCCACGCTGCTTTTCGGATCGCAGCCTCCGCCTCCGTGACATCCCAGTGAATCGTCCGTGCGGCGACGTCGATCTCGATGCGGTCTCCGTCGCGCACCAAGGCCAGCGGTCCGCCGACGTTCGATTCCGGCGCGACGTGGAGGACGCAGGCGCCATAACTGGTGCCGCTCATCCGCGCATCGGAGATTCGCAACAGATCGCGAACGCCAGCGCGCAGCAGTTTCTTGGGAATCGGCAACATGCCCCACTCCGGCATGCCGGGCGCCCCAACGGGTCCCGCGCCTTGAAGAACGATCACGGAATCCGCGGTGACCGGCAGCGCCTCGTCGTCGATGCGGGCTTTGAGATCGGCGTAATCCTTGAAGACCAGCGCAGGCCCGCCGTGTTTCAGGAAGCGGGGTTCCATGGCCGTGTGTTTGATCACGCATCCGTCCGGCGCGAGATTCCCGCGCAGCACGGCCATGCCGCCTTCCACCGACAGCGGACGATCGCGCGGCGCGATGACCTCGTCCTGGAAAACCTCGGCGCCCGCAATCGATTCGCCGAGGGTCTTGCCGGAGACGGTTCCGCAATCGAGATGCAGCAGGTCCCGCAACCGGTTCAACAAGCCTGGCAATCCACCGGCATCGTGGAAGTCTTCCATCACGAAACGGCCGGCCGGCTTGAGATTCGCCAGGACCGGCGTGCGCCGGGCGATGGCGTCGAAATCTTCCAGCGTCAGCTTGAAACCCGCACGCCCGGCCATGGCGATGAGATGAACGATGGCGTTCGTTGAGCCGCTAAGGGTCATCAAGGTGGTGATCGCGTTCAGAAAGGATTCGCGGCTTAGCAGGCGAGACGGTTTCAGGTCTTCCCAAACCAGATCCACGGCGCGTCGACCGCACGCCGCGGCCATGCGGGAATGGGCCGAATGCACCGCCGGGATGCTGGCCGCGCCGGGCAGGGTCAGGCCGAGCGCTTCGGTGACGGCCGCCATGGTGGACGCCGTCCCCATCGTCATGCAGGTCCCCGACGAACGGGCGATGCCGTCCTCGATTTCGTTCCACGCATCGCAACTGAGCCGTCCGGCGCAGCGTTCGGCCCAGTACTTCCAGACATCGCTGCCGCTGCCGAGGGTCTCGTTGCGCCAACGGCCGCGGAGCATCGGTCCGGCCGGAAGAAAAACGCACGGCAGATCCATGGTGAACGCACCCATCAACAGCGCGGGGACGGTCTTGTCGCATCCACCCATCAGCACGACGCCATCGATCGGATGGCACCGGAGCGTCTCCTCCACTTCCATCGCCGACAAATTGCGATAGAGCATCGAAGTGGGCTTCATGAACTGCTCGCCCAACGACATCACCGGCACTTCCACCGGGAATCCCCCGGCCTGGTACACCCCGCGTTTCACCTCTTCGGCGCGTTCGCGGAAATGGGTGTGGCAGGTGTTGAGATCGCTCCAGGTATTGAGGATGGCGATGACCGGTTTGCCGATGAAATCCTCGCCGCCGAAGCCCATTTGCTTGGCCCGGGACCGGTGCCCGAAGGACCGCAGATCGTCGGGTCCGAACCAACGATGGCTGCGGAGATCGTTGGGATTGCGACGCGGTGAAGACATGACGGGATGGGTGACCGCGCGACGCTACGATCCCCCGCGGTCAAAGCAACCCCGGAGCGGGGGTGGCAATTTAAAGTTAAAAAGGAAAAAGTGAAAAATGAAGATGTGAGATCCAAGTACTGAAAGTCCGCACTGTGGGCACGTCCGCCTGTCGACCTTGGACTTTGAATCTCTCCGTTTTGCCTTTTTCCTTTGAACTTTTGCCATCGCCATTCGCCTTCCGCTCTCCCTAATCTCGGGTCCGAAACGCTCCCCCTCCCATGAATCTATCCATTCGCAACAAACTGTTCCTCATGATGGTGCTGGAAATTGCCATCTGGGGTGCCTGGCAGGTCCAGATCTTCAACTACATGCCGATGCTGAAGTTCGAGGGCTGGCAGATGAACCTGGCGGGCTCGATGTTCGCCATTGCCTCGGTGGTGGGGATTTTCTTCAGCAACCAGTTCGCCGACCGGAATTTCGCCGCCGAGAAGTTTCTCGCCTTCAGTCATCTCATTGGTGGTGTGGCCCTCATCGGTGCCGGAACCGCCCGGGAATTCTGGCCGTTCTTCGCCTGCTTCCTCGCTTACGGCCTGTTTTACGTCCCCACGATCTCGGTCACCAATTCGCTGGCGTTTGCGAATCTCAAGGAACCGGCCAAGGATTTCGGCTTCGTCCGCATGGGCGGGACCATCGGATGGATCGTGGTCTCCTGGCCGCTGGTCTTTCTGCTCGATGCCAAGTCCACGGTCGACCAGATGAAATGGATTTTCTACGTCGCCGCGATCATCTCGTTTGTTCTGGCCGGGTTCAGCCTGACCCTGCCCCACACGCCGCCGCGCAAAAACGTCGATGGGATGGACAAGCTGGCTTGGGTCAAGGCCGCCAAGTTGCTCAGCCTTCCCTACGTCTTCGTTCTGTTCCTGGTCACCCTGATCGATTCCACCATCCACAACGGCTATTTCGTGCTCATCGGCGGATTCCTTCAGGGCGCGATCAAGATGCCGGACAACTGGATTTCAGCGGTCACCACCATCGGTCAGGTGGCCGAGATCGTGACCATGCTCATCCTGGGAACGGTGTTGAAACGCATCGGTTGGAAAATGACCATGCTCCTCGGGATCAGCGGTCACCTGGTGCGGTTCCTGGTGTTCGCCTTCTTCAATCAGCCGACCGACATGTACCTCATCATCGCGGTTCAGGTCCTCCACGGCATCTGCTACGCCTTCTTCTTCGCCACCCTCTATATCTGGGTGGACGACGTGTTTCCCAAGGACATCCGAACCAGCGCGCAGGGACTGTTCAACCTGCTCGTCCTCGGTGCCGGCGTCGTGCTGGCCAACTTCTGGTTTGGTTCCTTCAAGGCTTCGGTGACCTCGGCGACCGGCGCGGTGGACTACCACAAGCTGTTCATGCTGCCGTCGGGCCTCGCCGTTGCCGCGCTGGCGATCCTGGCCATCTTCTTCAAGCCCCCGACCGATCGACCGGCTGAAGTCGGTGCCAGCGTTGCCGCCCATTGAGGCGGCTGAACCGTCCTGCCATGAATCGCCGCCAATTCCTCATCGGATCGACAGCCGCCGCTGCGGTTGGCGTCGGGGCGTTCGCCGGAGCCGGCTGCGCCGCGGTGACGGGCGCCCGGCGGCCGTTGTTCCAGATCAGTCTGGCGGAATGGTCCTATCACAACGCCCTGTTCGGCCGGAAAATGTCCCACCTGGACTTTCCGAAGGTGGCCCGGCGGGATCACGGCATCGACGCCATCGAACTGGTGAACCAGTTCTTCATGGACAAGGCGACCGACCGTTCCTACCTCGCGGAATTCAAGCGCCGCGCCGAGGGCGAAGGCGTGGGCATCAAGCTCATCATGTGTGACGACGAGGGCGCACTCGGTGATCCCGATCCGGTCCTGCGCCAGTTGGCGGCGATCCAGCATCGCAAATGGGCGGATGCAGCGGCGTATTTCGGGTGCCACAGCATCCGGGTCAATGCCGAGACTGGTCACGTAGGCACCCCCGAGGAACAACAGAAGCGGGCAGCCGACGGCCTGCGTCAATTGACGGAATACTGCGCCGATCTGGGATTGAACTGCATGGTCGAGAACCACGGCGGCCTCGCCTCGAACGGGCAATGGCTGGTGGGCTTGATGAGGCGCGTCGATCATCCACGGGCCGGTTTGCTGCCGGACTTCGGGAATTGGTACGACTACGACCGCTACCAGGGCGTGACTGAGATGATGCCGTACGCGCATGCGGTCAGCGCCAAGAGCCACGACTTCGACGCGCGGGGCAACTGCACCGAGACCGATTATCGCCGGATGATGCGCATCGTGCTGGCCGCCGGCTACCATCGGTGGCTGGGCATCGAATACGAGGGCGAACACCTCTCCGAACCCGAAGGCGTCAATGCCACCAAGCGCCTGCTCGACCGCCTGCAGACCGAGTTGGTGTAGCCGGGTCCGCCCGGATTCTCACCTGTGGAACCCGGAGTCGAAGAACAGATCCCAACCGAACCGTCGGATGCGGCTCCCTCTTCAACCTCCCCACCTGCTCCAATCCAAAAAACCCCTTGCGTAGGCGGGCATCCGTCGAGTTTATTGCCCGCCCACGGAAGGCTGTGTAGCTCAGTTGGTAGAGCAGCGGATTGAAAATCCGCGTGTCGCCGGTTCGATTCCGGCCGCAGCCACCATTTTCTCCCGCAACGGGTTAGGGGTTTTCCGGCCCTCAGTGCTAACGCCCAGTGCTAACAAATCCTCCGGGGTTTGCCTGAGTTCGCCGAAGTTCTAGGGTGTGTTCAGCCGGTCCGGGACGGGGGCGGGGGTCGGCAAGAATTCAACCCCAGCGAACGGCGACGGATGGCCAACGGAAAAAAAGTTAGCAAAAAGGTGCCCGACGGATATTTCCCGGGCGTCCAACTGGGATCCGGACTGGTCCCCAACCAGATCGCTGCCGCAGTGGCAAAGTGCAAGCACCCCAAAGTTCCCGAGACCCTTTTGGGGGAGATTGGAATTTTGTTGTTGTGTGGACCGGTAAGGGAAAATGAATTGGCGTTGGTCGCAGCCACCCTTGATGCGGAAGGTGAATCCCTGCGCGCTGGCGCGGTAGCCCCACCCCGCCGCGAGCTGACGCGAAAGGAATTGCTTCAACTTGCTGAGGAACGGGGCAATTCGACCACCGCGGCGGCCCGCCAACACCGATTCCTTGGTTTGGAATTGGTAACCGGTGGAATTGCCAAGCCTGCGCTCCGCCAGAGTCTTAGGATGGCGATTGAGGAGTTTGCCGGCCATCGCAGGGACGCTCGGCGAAAACCGCCTTGTGGAGGTCCTTCCTACGACTGGCGTTGGTTGTTGCCAAATCACCCGAAAACCCACGATGCGGAAGGGCGGCCGACCTTTGACGAACCGGCCCACCGATCCCTGTGGCAATGGCTACGGGTGGGAACGCTTTCCGGTCCTGTGCCTTCTTCGGATCCCAACAAGAGCGAAACACGGCAAAGGGTTACCAGACTTCTGGAAGCCATTCTTGGCGCACCCGGGCGACGCGGCGGGCTGCTCCAATACCTCGCCAAATGCTACCATCCGGATTCGCAGATGCGATTCAACGCCGTGGAATCCCAAGTTCTCCTTCGGTCAGATGGGAGCGAGGCTGCGGCCTTCAAGCCGTTTGACCAGGTCGTTGGGCGCTTGGCTGATGCTGGGACAGGAGGCGAAAATGAAAGCGACCACATCGGAGCCATGGACGTGAAAACTGCTAGGGCAAGGGCGTACCGGAAGACACGGCCCCTCTAACGGGCCTGCGATTTGACAGAAAAGCGGCAAGATCGCTGCGTGTGAAAATGTGGTTTCTAGGGGGTGTGGCAAACACAAATGAATCCCCCGAGACGCTTCCGGGAAATGCGAAGCGCAAAACCGCAACCGAGAGAGCGGATGTTCTTCTCAACGACCGATCCGGTCCAATCCCGATTTGGGTTCGCGCACCCAAGACGGGAATCGAAATCTACACGGGCTTGACCCGGAGTTACCTCTACCAACTTGCCGGCCAAGGCGTCATCCGGACCGTCTCGATTCGTGAGCCCGGGAAAGAGCGTGGGTGTCGGCTTTTTCACCTTGAGAGCATCCTCAGTTTCATTGCTCGGCATGAGGTTCCCAATGGCGGGAGTACTGTGGGAAAGGAGGCGTTTTGATGAACCCCCTAAAACGCTGCGAAACGCCGCCAACGGGTGCTCCCTCCGATACGAACAAATGGAACCGGACGCGTCACGAGGTCAACCAGGCGGTACACCAGCATCGGGAAGGGTGTGCCCTGCTCGCGTGGGCCGTTGAGAAGGACCCGACATGAGCATGGTTCTTATCGCGCCAGTCGAACGCCCTCCGAAAGCCCGGACCGTTCTCGACACACAGGTCACATTTCAAAAACGGATTACTGGAAAGGTCGTCAAACCGATCACGGTTCAACAGGTTGTTGATCTAATCCGCGGCAACGATTATCGGGAAAAGATCGAGGCCGGTCGAGATGCCTATAAGAAAGGCGACAAAGGTGCGTACAAAGAAGTTAAAGATGCCCTCCCAGCGGTGACGTTCTCCGGAGAATTCCGCGCGGCCGGCAAAGCAGGTCTGGTCCAGCACTCGGGCCTGCTGGTGGTCGATTTCGATGGTTTAGCGCTAGACCAGATCGAGAGGGCCAAGGACGAGCTCGGGCGGCACCCGGCCACCGTTCTTGTGTTCATTTCACCGTCGGGTTGCGGGATCAAATGGGTTGTCGCGGTTGATGCTACCGAAGAAACCAGTCACCGGGGATGTTTCGACGCCGTCGTTCGAGAGGTTGCCGAGAAGTTCCCGAAGCTCACGGTCGACCCATCCGGGAAGGACGTTTGCCGACGGTGTTTTGTGTCGTTCGACCCAGGCATCATCGTGAAAGCTCCCACCGGGCGCTACACACCGCTACGCACCGTTACGGTAACGGATTTCGGGAAGCCGGCGAGGTGTGAGACAGACTTACAGACTAGCGGACGTTCAGACTTGCGGAATGGCAGTCATCTTCCTCTCTCATCCACCCCCTCTCCCGGTTCTCCGATAGCAGGTGAAGGCCAGCTAAATCCCAATGACCCGAAACTGCGTGATCGGATCAAGGAACTCGCCCCCGTTGCCATCAGTCAAACCGATGCCGGCCTTTTTCGACTAGGTCGGTTGTGTCGCGATTTGGAGCGTGAACTCGGACTAGACCGATTCCAACTGTCCAAGAATGACCAACGGACGGTTATCAATCTTTGGCTGGAAGTGACACCGAACGAATTCCGGCGGCACTCCGACTCAGACTATCGGGACGAGTTTACCCAGAAGTTCCTCGACGCTAAACTCGGCATCACCAGTGTGCCGTGGCGGATTGCGTGGGAACGGAGCCGAACCGAACCGCCGCCGTCGTGGTGGCACCATGTAATCGAAGATCCAGAGCCGAAGCGCCTCCGACTTTTGGCCATGCTTTCCATCCAAGCCCAGCTTACCGGCGGAATCATCATCGCGCCCCTCGATCTCATTGTTACCGCCGCGAAGGATGAAGGGTTCGTCGAGCTCGACCACCCTGCGAAGGTTCATCGGGTTCTAAAGGGATTCAGGCCGACTCTGGACCGCATTACAAAAGCATCTAAAACGCCAACCCGGGCCGCCGAATACCGTTTGAATGTTCCGAACGAATGGGTTGTTGGTGTCGTTGAGGATTCCCCGAGCGCGGTGCCGCTCAGTCCCGCCGAAATTATTTTATGACCGCCGACAAACTCGTTCACGAATGTCAGATCCGAGGTGCGATCTTGAGACGCCACCCCAACGGCCTCGGCATCACCGGCTACGACCAACTTTCACGGGAACTACTGGACCAGCTCCGGCGACAGAAAGCCGAGGTGCTGGAGATCCTCGACGAACAACACCGCCCGGCCTTGGTTTCGACCGCTCGACAGGTTCTCGATGGTGAGTTTGACGGTGGATCGCCGGCTCTACTCCGACGCGTTCTGGCCGGCTTGGCTGCGACCCGTCACCCCGCTCTCGCCCGCGCCCGCGCCCGGCTGGTGTCGATGCTGGAGGGTGGCCAATGACGGCTGTGCCATTCGACAAGCCCTCGCGAACCATCGCGACACCCGAAACAGTTAGGTTGTAAACATTCACAAAGTTCACGCTGTTCACAATGTACGCCAAGGAATCCGCCATCCGCCACCCGTGCTCCAAGCATTGCTTCAAGGATGCTCAAAGCATCCGACGCCACCAGGATCCGCCGATAACATCGGGCGGTGCGAGATGCAGCAGGCTGGGCATCAGGACGCGCTTACGGGGCAGCCAGAGGCTGCGGCACCCCAGTACCTCACGCGGGTCTGTTCAAACCAGTCCGACAACGAAGCCCGTTACTCGCGTAACAAATGGCCCACGATACCGAATCTCACTGAACGGTTAAAACCGCGGTTGTACTCTGCACGGATCCCGCCGTGTCAGAAAAGACTGCCCAGTAGTTACCGGCATTCTGTGCCGTGACCGGATTCCCATTATTTACTCGAAGCGTGGCTGTGCCTCCACCTGCCAACCCATTTATTAGACCCCCGTTGAAATACCAACTGTAACCCGTGCCCCCCCTCGGATCCCCTGGAGCCTGGCCAACCGCAAGCGCCGAAAATGTGACCTTTGCTCCGGAGGCAACAGAAACACTTGCTGGTTGCTGAGTAAAAACAGGTGGAGGAATGGATTCCACGACAATGTGTACTGGAGCAGATGTATATGAGTTCCCATCATTATCTAGAATTCGAGCGGTCAAATCATAAGTTCCTTCAGGAAGGTCCAGGCCGATGAACGACGCCGGTGAATCGACCGAAGACCAAGCCCCCTTTATCTGTGATCCCGAGGATGAAATCGATTGGCCATTCGCGAGAAGCTCAACAAATGGTATCCACCCATCGGCGTAAGATGTCTCCACCATCGCAAAAAAATTAAATCCGCGGTACCGCCGCAACAGGGTTTGATCCACAGGGTAAGTGATAGCAACGGTCGGTGGTGTTTTAGAATTAACTGCGGCTAAAACCGGACGAAATCCAGTTATGCCAGATTGCCCCCCACGATAGGAAGCGTTGCAATCGGACGTACCACTCGCCCAATTGCCACCGCGACTAATTCGGCGAGTTCCTGACCCGGGTCCACGGGGATCAATAGCTGAGGCGGTTGAAATATTCCCGTACCGATCCCAAACCCATTCGGCAACATTTCCGAGCGTATCATACAGCCCCCAAACGTTGGGTTGTTTTTGACCAACGGGATGCGCTCGTTCTGAAGAGTTGTTGGAGTACCACGCGATTGAATCCAAAATTCCGGATGGATCATTGGTGTTTCCCGCTCGGCAGGCGTACTCCCATTCGGCTTCGGTCGGAAGTCGATACGTCTGGGTCGTGGATAAGCGCCCCGCCGACCGTTCCAGTTCCGTTAGTCGGTCGCAGTAGTCTACCGCGTTGTACCAACCCACGCCGGAGATCGGCATATTATCGCCCATTTGAGAGTAGCGAGAGTCCATAACTCGCAACCATTCGCCTTCGGTAGTTTCGTGATCGCTGATCCAGAAACCTTGCGTCAGTGTCACAAAATGTTGTGGGGAATCTTGGAACGAAGGATCCAAACTTGAGGTCCCCATTGCAAATGTCCCTGCCTGGACAAAAACAAATCCGGCAGGGATAGGGGGCCCGGACCGCGCAACCGCTCGATAGAATCGAGTTGACGCACCAATCGAGAGATCCACCACGACAGTTCCGTTGGTTCCAACTACAACATTCGTCCACGCAGTCCACGGCCCATACGCTTCCAAACTCCATTCCACCGTATCGGTGCTGCCAGGAGGTCCATCAACCGTGAGCGCCGGGACCAGTCGGATGGAGAGTCCCGTTTGTTTTGGCGGTGCCTCAATTTGAACCGTGGGCGGCCCCGAGTAGCCGGACCCCGCCGTCAACACGACGACCAGCGTCACCTTGTCTCCTGTAAGAATCGCCTTGGCTGTCGCTCCCGATCCAGAGCCTCCTCCATCGGTGATAGTCACTGCCGGTTCGCCGACGTATCCCGACCCTCCGGAGGTCACCGTGATGCCGGTAACGAATCCAGCTGTCACCGTGGCAACCGCTGTCGCCTGTTCCCCGGCCAGCAACCGGCCCCACAGCCCGAGGGCCAAACTGAGCACAAGGAGGAATCTCATCAGTGACGTCTACCGGCGGAATATTTGCCGAACCAGAAGATGCTGAAATAGAAAATAAGGCAAAAACAATCGAGGCAACTATACAGAACAACTGCCTTCAGCAATTTGGAATCAAGCCCGTGATGAAGTTTAAGCGAGTGTGAGTTAAAAAGAAATTGGTTCACTAAGCACATTTGATTGGAAGACCATCAAATCATACGTCAACACTGCAAATGTATGCATAGGTGCCGTTTTGTCGCGGCAATGGGCATTGTGGACATCGTTTCGGTAAACGAAAAACCCATCCTCTCATTTCTGAAAGAATGGGTTCCATTTTCTCAACTTTAAATCACTAAATCTAAATGTTCATCAATGTTTCACTGAGGACTCGCGTCCAACTTGACCCACAGCAAATCGACGAGATTATAACTGGTGATTCGTGCGTTCATCCGTTGCACGTTACCTGCTTGCGACACCGCACCAGAGCAAAGACGCCCAGCGCCAACCCGGTCACCGCCGCGTATTCCGCAGGCTCCGGCACGGCGGCCGCGGTGAGTGTCACGTTATCCAACTCGAAAGAGCCGATCCCCGTAAAAGGTGCGGGAACAGTCAACTCGAAACTCACGCGCACATTTTGACCTGCAAATGCCGACAAATCCAAACTAGTGGGTCCATTCTGGCTACCAAGACTACCGCTAAGGATGCGAAACACCTCAAAAGTAGTGAACGGCGTGCCTCCTCCGAAGGGGCTGATCGAAACGCTGAAAACACGATCACCACCACCCATATTAATACCGCTGGCATCGTAGTCGAAGCTCAGAGAACTTCCGACTGCAAGAACGCCAATGTCTTGAGCGAGGGAGATGGTCCCGGGGCCATTCCCGTCCCAAGGCCCTTGGGCGGAATAAAGTCCTCCCCCGGGCAAACTCGACCAACCGACGGATAGCGAATTGAACGAACCCGATATCCAGCCGGTTAAGTCGCCGGTTTCAAAATCACCATTGGTGATTAAGGCCGAGGCTTGGGCGGTGGTGGTGGCGATGGTGAGGGCGGCGAGAGCCACCCATGAGAGGGGCTTGGTGAATGGATTCATGGCAGGAATTGACATTGGAACAGGTCGTATGGATGTGGCTCGGTCGGCGCCAAAAATTGTCAGGCTCTATTTTACGGATGCTAAAGGCATGCCAACCACGGCACCCGGGTACAGTTAAAGCAGAACACACACGGCCGCGCAATTTTATTTCTGTAATTTCTGCGGGCATCAGGTCGTAGGCGGGAATGAGGAGACGATGCTGAGGTAGATTTTTCCGGTTTCCCAATCTTCGGAGATCTCGGCGAGGAGAGCGGAGACGAGGCGGAGGAGAGAGGATTCGTTGGGGAAGACGCGGGCGACGCGGGTGCGGCGTTTGAGTTCCTGGTTGATCCGTTCGAGGGCGTTGGTGGTGCGGAGGCGCTTTTGGTGAGCGACCGGGAAGGCGAAAACGGTGAGGCCCAGGGGGATGTTCTCCTCGATCCACGAGGCGAGCTTCGGGTGGGTGCCGGCGTAGCCGGCGACGACCTCTTTGAGGCGGCGTTGTGCGGCGGGGAGATCCGAGCTGAGGAAGATGCCGCGCACGGCTTCGGCGACAGCGGCCCGTTGGTCGAGGCGCGGGACGTAGGCCTGGGCGTTCTGTTGGAGATGGAACTGGCAGCGTTGCCAAGGGATGGATGGGAAGACCGCGGCACGGGCCGCCCTGAGTCCGGCGTGGTCGTCGCTGACGATCAAGGTGACGCCGGTGAGGCCACGGCGTTGGAGGGTGGCGAGGAACTGCCGCCAGTGGACCTCGGCCTCGCTGAGGGCGACGCTGACCCCGAGGATGGAGCGTTTGCCATCGACGCCGATGCCCAGGGCGATGAGGACGGCGCATTCGATGAAATGGCCGTTATGGCGGACTTTCTCGTAGCGGGCATCGACGAAGACATAGGGCGTGGGTCCCAGGGGCCGGTCACGCCAGAGGGAAAGTTCGGCGTCGAGCTTGGCGGCGCAGGCGCTGACCTGGGAGGAGCTGACGGAGGTGCCGCAGAGCTGCTCGACGATGGCGGAGACCTTGCGGGTGGAGACGCCCTGGACGTACATCTCGGCGAGAGCGACCTTGAGGGCCTGTTCGCTGCGGATGCCCTTCTCCAGGGCGGAGGGATAGAAGCCGAGGCCACCGCGGACCTGCGGCACGTCGAAGGTGATCTTCCCCACGCGGGTGGAGAGGGTCTTGTCCTTGAACCCGTTGGAATGGCCCAGCCGGGCCTCTGAACGCTGGTAGGGCTCGGCGCGCAACGCCGCTGAACGCTCGCGGACCATGGCCTCGTTGACGAGCAGGCGGATGCCCTCGGCGAAGCCGGCGGAGCCTTGTTCGGTGAGCAGTTGCACGACGGTGGAGAGGATGTCAGCGTTTTCCGGGTGGGTCATGGGGACTTGGGTGAAGGATGTTTTTGTTGAACACCCCAACACAGGCCCCTCTTGGCCCACCTACGACAACCGATTCGCGGCACCCAACCCCTGCGGGTTCGGTTCCGCTCGGCTCGCTACGCTCGCCTCCGCTCCACCTCCCCCTCAGGGGTTGGGTGGATACACAAGGAAAGCAATTTACAGAAAGATCCTTACACCGGCGTCAGGCATTCCCAGCAAGACACGAGACTGCTCTACGGACTACCCGTCAGCGTCGGAATCTTAGCCGAAAAAGGAACACTGCTCCGTTGAAGCGACCCTGCAATCGAGTATGATCCGAAGCGCAGAGACTCCTAACCGACTCAACTCCCCGAGATGCTCGGAACCATTCCGACCGCGTTGCGGAGGGTGGCAATTTCGTGGTGGGTGTAGGTCCGGTGAACCGCCTTGGATTTGTGCCCGGTGAGTTTCATCCGTATTTCCTCTGAAACCCCAGCGTTGGCCAAGGCGCTTGTGAATGAGTGCCGGAGCGCATGGAAGGTCCGGCGTGAGAGCTTGCGGGTTCCCGAGCCTTGGACGGTTTGAATGTCCACCCCAGCGCTGCGGGCAATGCGCTTGAATTTGGAGGAGAGGCCGTTCTGTCCGCTTCCCGATTCGCGAGACATTCCCGGCATCACGAATTCATCGGTCGAGTCTGTCGAGGCGAGTCCTTCAAGGTGTTCCCGCAAATCGCTGTGCATTGGGATTTCGACCGCGGCGTCGGTTTTCTCCTGAGTGAACGACAGAACCCCGGTTCCCAAGTTGACGGATGACCATTTCAAGTGGGCGCAGTCCATCAGCCGTTGGCCGGTGTAGTAGGCCAAGAGGATCAGCGTTTTCCATTCATCTTCCGCCGCCTCAACGAGCATCCGGACTTCCGGCGCGGTGAAGGTGCCGCGTTCAATGCATGCCCGGTCCGGTAGTTCAACGGCTTCTGCCGGATTGGTGGAAATGAGCCCCATTCGACGGGCACGGTTGAAGGCAGTGCGAAGGATCTTCCCGTCCACTTGGACAGTGCCCGGGGCACAACCTTCCTCGATCCGCCCGTTGATGTAGCGCTGCACGTCCTCGGCGGTGACGGCCAAAAGCGGACGTTGAGACCGGATTCCCAAGCTCTCAATGAAGCCTTCGATGATTGGGCGGTAACGGTCCGCGGTCCGGGCGCGTTTGTTCAGTTCCTTTCCGGCCATCCACTCCCGAAGAAACACGGCGGCGATTGGACTCCGGAGCGTGTCGCCACCTCCGGCCCGCTCCATGATCGCACCGACAACCTTTCTGGCTTGGTCTTCCACAAGTAGTCCGGCCTTCGCCAACTGGGTGGCTCGCTCAAACTCCTTTGCCACGGCCTCCGCCTTCCCGCGGTTTTGCTGCTTTGTTGAGCGCAGGATCAGGCGGCCCTCGGGACCACGGAACGCTGCATGCCAGTAGGGCGAGCGGGGCCGACGATGCACGGATGCCATAGCAGTGCTAACAATAGTGCTAACATCCACTGGTGTCTAGGGCGTTCAATAGTGTACTAAACACTAGCAAAACAGCATAAATGGAATCGAGAATCGAATCGCCGGTTCGATTCCGGCCGCAGCCACCATTTTCTCCCGCAACGGGTTAGAAGGGTCAGGGTCCATCACCGGAGACGCCTACGTTCAGAGCGGGGTGTTGTTGGTAGGCAGGTTCGAGGCGGCCGATATTTGGCGATTCAAGCGCGCGCATTGACGCAAGCCGAGGAGACTCCCGACGAAAAGAAGGCCGTCGACCCCGAGTGTCTGGAGCCAAAGTTTCTCATAACCTTTCCCAAGTCTGTATCCGTCAAACACGGCATCTCGATAGGCTGAGCTTACGAGTTCATCCATCCCAACCAACTGACCGCCGGTCAGCCCAAAAAAATGGTTCGAATCCCGCGGGTGACTGGCATCGCTCAGTCGCTCTTGCCTTGTACCCCACTTGTTATGCGTAAGCGCTCGGTGAGCCCCATGGTGTCGGGCTTGGGGTGAGGTGTGGTTTGCTTTGGAGCATGAAAGCTCCAAAGAGAAGGACGCGGCGGACGCGTGTTGAGATGGAAAGGCTCGCTGGTGAGTTCTACCGGGCCGGGAT
>CAIVQB010000072.1 GCA_903907925.1 uncultured Verrucomicrobiota bacterium | reverse complement strand
TGCAGATAACCCACATCCGGGACTGCGCGGGTGATCGTCTCGCCATCCATCTCGATGATGATGCGCAGGACGCCGTGGGTCGAGGGATGCGACGGCCCCATGTTGAGCACCATCTTGTCGCCATGGAGATCGCGCAGCTCCGTTTCGGGAGCCGGCGCGGCGACAGGACCGGCCGCGCGGGCGGCTGTATCGCGAAATTCAATGGTCTGCGTGGCCATGTAACTCAGGCTTCAGAGGTCCGGGCGCGGGGTTCGCGCACCATGCTGTCCTTGCCACCCGCCACGGTGACAAACGGGCCGCCCTCCAGCGGCGCGGCGCGGGTGAACGCGGTTTCGGGCAGTTCGGTTGGTTTGCCGGCAAGCGGAAAATCCTTCCGCAACGGAAAGTACGGATACCCGTCCCACATCAGGATGCGGCGCAGGTCGGGATGACCGGAGAACCGGATGCCCATCATGTCGTAGGCCTCCCGCTCATGCCAATCGGCGGTCCGCCAAACCGTGGAGACCGTGGGAAGTTCCGATTTTTCCTCGGAAACCATGACTTTCAGCCGGAGATGAACGTGGTGCTCGGTGCCGAACAGCTCGTAAACCACGGTCCAGCGCGGATCGCTGCCGTAATTGTCGACGCTGCTCAAATCAAGCAACATGTCGAATCCGAGATGCTTTTTGGCAACCCCGCAGACCTCGGCTATGCGTTCCGGATCGAGAACCGCGAGCGTCACTTCGCCCCGGAATTCGACGGGCGGCGCGAGCAGTTCGCCGAACGCTTCCCGGAGTTTTCCGGCCAGTTCAAGGGGTGTGGGCACGATCGAAAATCGGGTTGGAATTCCTCAGGAATGCACCACTTCGCCGCGATCGCCCAATTCGACGCCGAGGCTTCCATATTTTGCCGGGGCGACGTCCTTTTTCAGATTCCGGACTGTGGCTTCCTTGGCGACAATTCCCTGCAGCTTGATCAGCGCGTCGAGCAGGGCCTCCGGACGCGGCGGGCAGCCGGCGACGTAGACATCCACCGGGAGAATGTTGTCGACGCCCTGCAACACCGCGTAGCTGCGATACATGCCGCCGGTCGAAGCGCAGGCTCCCATCGCGATCACCCACTTGGGTTCGGTCATCTGCTCGTAGATCCGGCGGACGGCCAGAGCCATCTTGTACGTCACGGTGCCGGCGACGATCATGACGTCCGATTGACGCGGCGAAAACCGCATGACCTCGGAACCGAACCGGGAGATGTCAAAGCGACTCGCCCCCACCGCCATCAGTTCTATCCCGCAGCAGGCCAGCCCCATCGGCATCGGCCATAATGAGTTTTTGCGGAACCAATTGAGGGCGGCATCCACGGTCGTGTGGATGACTTCTCCCTCAACTTTTGAATTGTAGCCGAACTCGGTGACGGTCGGCGTTGCGGCGGGCACGGACATGGGCTTGAAACAGGTGGTTTTCCTGCGGACGGCGGAGATTGGAATCGGTGCGATGACGGCGCAAGCCGGTTTTGTGATTTATTTCACAAAGTCCGGATTCGAGGGTGTACCCGAAGCACCCAATCAGGGTGTGGCACCGGGACCCGGGCATCGAATTTGCCCTGAATCCGGAGTGTACCTCAGCCGAAGGTGGCCTCCACACCAACGGCCTTCTGGAGGCGGTGGAGGTACTCTTCGCGCGGAATCTCAATCGCGCCCAGCGCTTCCGTCACCGGAGTCAGCATCTGGATGTCGAACAGTTGGAACCCGCGTTGAACGAGGTGTTCCGCCAGGACCACCAACCCGACCTTCGAAGCGTTTGATTCGATGTGGAACATGGATTCCCCGGCAAACAGGCCGCCCACGGCGACTCCGTAGATTCCGCCGACCAACGCCGTTCCGTTCCACACTTCCACGCTGTGAGCCCATCCCATTCGGTGCAATTGGAGATACGCTTTCTGGAAGGGATCCGAGATCCATGTGGCGCCCTCCTGCCGGGGTGCATCGGCACATCCGGAGATGACGCCGGCGAAGTCGCGGTCGAAGGTCACCGAAAAGATCCTGCTGCGGATCACCCGCTTCAGGCTTTTGGGGGTATGGAATCCGTTGATTTCAAAAACAGCACGCGGATCCGGCGACCACCAGGTGATCGGATCGACGGTCCAGGGGAACACTCCGGTCCGGTACGCGGCGACCAGGCGATCCGGGGTGAAGTCGCCTCCGACCGCGACCAATCCGGACGGTTCGGCGTCCCGGGGATCCGGAAAAATCGGCCGGTGGTCGAGCTGCCAGATCATTCCGGTGGGCCGGATTCCTCGGATTCATCCGGGTCTCCCGCCAGTGCCGCCAACAGCACTCCCTCGAACAGGTCGGTCAATTGGAAGGCCCAAAAACAAAGAAAATTTTCCTCGGTGATTTCCGGGCGGGTCCCCTTCTCGAAGTCCGGGCGGCCGAGCTTTTCCCAAGCCCCGACCCGGATCTCATTCAACACCTGGAGCAGGCGGTCGGAGTCCGCCGGACCGAGCGTGAGCTGCCATCCGCCGGACGCCTGGCAGGCGCAGCGGAGCGGGTCGGTCAGCAAGCCGGTGATGCCCGCGGCCTGTTCCACCCGGTGATCGGACAGGGCCTGATTCAGGTCCTCCTGCGCCGAACGAACGACATCTCCGGCGGCGGCGTCCCGCGAAATGGGCTGGGCTCCGAGCGGGAACAGCGCCGACATCCGCAAGGTGGTCAAAAGGGCCTCATGCTCCCGTTTTGAAAGGCGGAAGACCAGCCGGTCGGACTCGCGCAGGATCAGCTTCATTCCGCGGTTTCCAGGGTGACGTGGAGTGAGAATTTCCTCAATTGATGCAGGTAGAACTCGGCCTTTTCGAAATTCTCACGCACCAGGACGCTCTTCCCCTTTTCGTGAACCTCGCGCATGTGCCGTTCCGCCACCGGCCGATCCCAGCCGAAAACCGTCCGGAAAACATGGGTGACATAGGGCATGAGGTTCACCGGATCATTCCAGCAAACGACGAGATAGCCGGGTGTGCCAGTTTCCCGGGTTTGATCCCGCGTTGTCTTTTCCGTTTCCGGACGTGTGATCTCGATGGTGCCCGCCACACCCGAAGGCTAGTCCGGCCGGTGACCCGCGACAAGTCCACCCTCCCCCCTCGATAATGTGCTGGGAATAGCGGCAATTCCCGGGCGAACATTCCGGGCACAGAAAAGGAACCCTCCATGCATCCGAAAAAAAACGGGCCCCCGCACATCGCGCACCCGGAGGCTGCTCCGGTTCCGATGGCCCAGCCTTTGGCTATCCGCGACCGCCGCCGCCCTCACGTCCTCCGCCGACGAGCCGACCTCGAAGGATCTTTCCGGCCTGAGCTTCGACGAGCTCATGCAGATCCGGATCGAAAACGTCACCACCGCCTCGAAACGTCCGGAGCCGTCCAACGAAGCCCCGGCCGCGGTGTCGATCATCACCGGCGATGAGATCCGCAAGCTGGGTCATCGCAACCTCGGCGACGTCCTCCAGGGCATCCGCGGTTTCTACGTCAGTTACGACCACGGGTATTACTACCTCGGCGCCCGGGGATTCAGCCGGCCGGGCGACTACAATTCGCGGACCCTGGTGCTGCTCAACGGCCAGCGGTTGAACGACGGCCTGTATGAGCAGGGCTTCATCGGTTCGGAGTTCATGGTCGATGTCGATCTGATCGAACGCATCGAGATTGTCCGCGGCCCCGGGTCGGCGCTCTACGGCAGCGACGCCCTGTTCGGTGTGATCAATGTGATCACCAAACGGGGCATCGACATCGGAACCGCGGAAGCGTCGGTCGAGGGCGGAACGTTCGACCGATGGAAGGGCCGGTTTTCGGTGGGGTCCCGCTTCAAGAACGGAGTCGATTACATTCTCTCAGGCAGCTACACCCGCAGTGAGGGACAATCCCGCATCGTGTTTCCCGGCATGGGACCGCCCGGAACCCCCGCGCCGCAGGCGATCAATCAGGATTCGGAACGCATCGCCAACCTCTTCGGCCGCGTTTCCTGGAACGACTTCACCCTGGAAGCCGCCTGGCGGGATCGGAACAAGCAACTCCCGACCGGTGCCTACGACACCGTCCTGGAGGATCCCCGCAATCGCATCGTGGACACCGCCGGCTATGTCCGGGGCATTTTCGATCACACCTTCGGGAACGAACTGAACCTGAAGACCAGCGTGAGCTACAATCACACGGACTACGCGGGAACCTACATTTACGACCGGACGACCGCTGCCGGATCCACCACCCGGGTCGAGGAACGCGATCTGGGGCACTCGGTCTGGCTGGCCGAGGACATCCACCTAAGCCTGCCGCTGTGGGACGATCGGCTCACGCTGTCCGGCGGGTTCGATGCCCGTCAGGATCTCAAGCAGGATCAGGACACCTATGACATCGATCCCCGGGTGGTCTATCTGGACGACGATCGTCATTCCTGGACGATCGGACCTTATGCCGAGGCTCGATTGGCGGTCCTGACCAATCTCAATCTGACGGCGGGTGTCCGTCACGATGTCTATTCCGACGAAGGCAACGCCACGACTCCACGAACGGCGCTGGTGTGGCAGCCCGCCAAAAGCAGCAGCGTGAAGTTACTCTATGGTCAGGCGTACCGGGTCCCCAATGCCTATGAACGTTTCTATCAGGACGGTGGCCGAACCGAGAAGCCGAGCGGGCCGTTGAAGCCCGAACGGATCGAGACTTATGAGGCGGTGGTGGAACAACAGTTCGGAGACCACGTCCGCGGATCGGTGTCCGGCTACCTGTTCCGCGCCCACGACCTCATCAACCTCACCACCGACCCGGCCGACGGTTTGCTCGTCTACCAGAACAGCCAGCTCGTCCACGGACGCGGGGTCGAATTCGAGATCGAAACCCGCCTCAGCTCGCACCTGACCTCCCGGGTGAGCTATTCGCTGCAACAAACCGAGGACCGGCTTCTTCATCAGGAATTGTCCAATTCCCCGCGGCATCAGATCCTGGGCAACCTCACCTTCCCGCTCTATCGCGACCGGGTTTTTGCCGGGTTGGAGGCCCGTTATATCAGCGGAAGAATCAACGTCGAGGGTCCGGAAGTTCCCGCCTACTGGGTGGTCAACGCCACGTTGTTCAGCCAGCACTGGGCCAACGGCCTGGAGGTCTCGGCATCCATCTACAATCTTCTGGATCGTCGTTACTACGATCCCGGGTCCGGCAACGTCGCCCAGCAGGTCATCGCGCAGGAAGGCCGCAGCTTCCGCGTCAAGGTGACCTATCATTTCTAGGTCCGGAACGATGTTGCCACGGTCTCCATCAGGAGGGTTCGGCACTGATTCGCGGGAGGGTCCCGCGCAATCGGTTACCGCCCGGATCCGTGTCGCGATCGGGATCGTCGTGGCGGCCCTCGTTTGCCTGGTGACGGCGCTGCCGACGGGGTTGCATGGTGCCGAGCCACAACCCGCGCCGACCTCCGCGCCGGAATACTCCGTGAAGGCGGCCTTGCTGGTGGAAATCGCCCGCTTTGTCCACTGGCCCACCAACACCTACGCCACTCCGTCGACTCCCGTGGTGATCGGAATCCTGGGTGAGGATCCCTTCGGACCGTACATCGTCCAGGTGGCCGGGAAAAAGATGGTCGACGGACGCCACTTCGTGTTGAAGCTGGCGACCAACGCCAAGGATCTGGCGGGGTGCCAGATCGTGTTCGTCCCCAAGACCGAGTCGCTCGCCACTTCCGGTGCCCTCGCCGCCTTCGCCGGCAAGCCGGTCCTTGTTGTGGGCGAAACCGAGAAGTTCTGTCACGAAGGCGGAATGATCAGCCTGCTGCTGAACGGAACCCGGTCGTTCATCGAAATCAATCTTCGCGCCGCGAATGCCGCCGGACTCGACATCTCGGGACACCTTCACAACAACGACGGCGTCCGGATTCTTCGATGAAGAACTGGTTCCGCAATCTCTCGATCCGGTGGAAGCTGATGGTGATCACCAGCACCGTTTGCTTCGGAGTTCTGGCCGGAACGACCGGCGTCTTTTCAGCCTATGAAATTCTGCGCTACCGGACGTCACTCACCGAGAACCTGACCAGTGATGCCAATCTGGTCGGGGACAGCCTCACCGGCGCGTTTCTCACCCGGTCCCGTCCCACGGCGATTGCCACGCTGGACATCCTCCGTTTCAAGCCCGGAATCCTCGCAGCGGCGGCCTATGATGAAAACGACGCCTTGTTCGCCCGCTATCCCCTGGGGACGAATTCCATCAGCCTGCCGGAGCATCCCGGACCGGACGGCTGGACCTTTTCCCCCGATCAGGCGCGCCTCGTCCATCCGATCATCGACAGCGGCGGCCGGCAGGGAACGCTGATCCTCGTCGCCAGCCTCCGCGAGATGCAGATCCGCCTGCAGCGCTTCTTTTTCATCGTCGGCATCATGCTCGTCTGCGGAATGCTGGCCGCCTTCTGGCTGTCGTCACGGCTGCAACAGACGGTCACGCGGCCGTTGCTCTGGCTCGTGGAAACGATGAACACCGTGGCGCTCCGCCGCGACTATTCGCACCGGGCACCGCCGGGCGGCCGCGACGAACTGGGCACCCTGATCCGCGGCTTCAACGAGATGTTGCAACAGGTCCAGGAGCGCGATGCGGCACTGTTGAAGGCGCGGGACGAATTGGAGACGCGGGTCGCGGAGCGGACGGCCGAACTGAAGCAGGCGACCGAAGAGGCCCGGGAACTCGCCAAGGCGGCGCAATCCGCCAACCGCGCCAAGTCGGAGTTCCTGGCCACCATGAGCCACGAAATCCGCACTCCGATGAACGGCATCATCGGCATGACCGAGCTGATGATGCAGACCCGGCTGACCGAGGATCAGATCGAGTACACGCGGAACGCCCGCATCAGCGCCGAATCGCTCCTCGACATCCTCGATGACATTCTCGATTTCTCCACCATCGAAGCCGGCCGGCTCCGCATTGAGGCGGCCCCCTTCGCACCGGTTCCACTGGCGGAATCCGTCGTCGATCTCTGGGGTCCGACCGCCGAGAGCAAGGGCCTCGAGATGGTTCTGGTGACCCCGGAAATACTGCCGACGGGATTCAACGGCGACCTTGGGCGCATCAGCCAGGTCCTGCTCAACCTGATTGGAAATGCGATCAAGTTCACCGAGCACGGAGGCATCGTTGTCCAGCTCAATTGCTCGCCGCTCGCGGAGGGCCGTCAAACCCTGCGCTTCGAAATCACCGACACCGGCATCGGCATTCCGCCGGAGGTCCTGCCCACGCTGTTTCAACCGTTCAATCAGGGCGATGGTTCCACCACGCGGCGCTTTGGCGGCACCGGTCTGGGTCTCGCCATTTCACGACGCCTGATCGAATTGATGGGTGGCCGGATTGGGTGCACCAGCACACCTCAGGTGGGATCCACGTTCTGGGTGGAGCTTGATTTCCAGGGTCTCTGCGAAACGCCCGGAGAGGTACCTCACGCGATTGAAGGCCGACAGGTCTGGATCCTCCACCCCGGTGCGCTGGTACCCGAAACGCTCGCAACTGATCTCCGCTCCGCCGGTGCGCAGGTGCAGATTCTCGGGTCCGCGGAGGCCTTCACGCAGGCCGCCGACGGATTGATCGCACCGGACACGGTCCTGATCGGTCGAGGTCTGACACCCGAACCGGATCCTGCGGCGCTCGACCGATTGCGTTCCGCCGGAACCGCCATCGCCTGGATCCGCCCCAGGAGCCACCTGCACCGTTCCGTCGATCCGACCGACACCGAGATAGAGTTCCCGGTGAAATCCACGGCGATCCGCCATCTCGTCGCCCGAGGACCCAGCCCCGCGACTCCGGCCGCGCCGCCAGTCGCCGCAACCGAACGGTCCACCATTCCAGTCGACGGATTGCCCGGCCCCTCCGCCGCGCCCCCCGGCGATCCCGCTGGAAGACCCGCCATTCTGGTCGCCGAAGACAATCTCGTGAATCAGAAGCTGATGCTGACGATGCTGGAGGTGTTGGGACATCGGGCCGACCTCGCCGAAACGGGCGCCACGGCGGTGGCCGCAGCCCGCCGGCATCACTACAGCCTGATCCTGCTCGACTGCCAGATGCCCACGATGGACGGATTGGAGGCCTGCCGCCGGATCCGGGCCGACGAAAAGGAACACGGCAAGCCGGCCTCCTACATTTCTGCGATTACCGCCGGCGTGTTTCCGCAGGATCGCGAGAATTGCTTCGCCGCGGGAATGAACGACTTCGTCGCCAAGCCCGTGCGACTCGACGATCTTCGGCGGTTGATCGAGCGTGCCGAGACTGCCATTGGAAAACTGACCACGACCGCCTAGCGCCGGAGGGTTTTTACCTCGGCTTCCAGTTCCGCAATCCGCTGTCGCAGCGGAGTGACCGCCGCCTCCACCTCGTCCGCTGTGTAGCGCGGAGTGATGTATTTGGGGCAGTTCCAATCGAAGGAAACCACATTGATGAGAAAGAGCCGTTCGACGACGGATCGGACTTCATCCCCGGCGATTTTCGCCGCCAGTTCCGGATCTTCCCGCGCATCGACCGTCCGTGCGTGCCCCAGGATCTTCAGCCGGGTGCGCTGCGGATAGTCCATCAGGAACAACGACACCCGGTTCTCCACCGCGAGGTTTCCGGTTGAAATCAACTGCCGGTTTCCACGGTAGTCCGCGAAGGCGAGTGACGTGGGATTGATGACCTTTAGAAACCCGGCCTTCCCTCCGCGATGCTGGACGTAGGGCCATCCGGTTTCACTCACGGTCGCCAGATAGAAACTGTCGCGGGCTTCAATGAATTGGATCTCCTCTTCGGTCAACGCATCCAGCCCTGCTGCCTCCGGCCGGCGCTGGGCGACCCCGTGGTAATGAGCTTGCGCCCGACTCACCGAATCGGTGAAGACGAGGTCGAGGTACTTGAGTGCCATGCCCCAAGAATGAGACGGCTCCTCCAACCATGCCAGCCGTCAAACGCACATTCCTGGAAGAGGAAAAACCCGGGTTGAGACCCAGATTCCAAATCGGTTCCGCAGCGGACCCAGCCGTTCAGCGCCGCTGACGTCGCTTGACGTTGAGCTGGGTCAGGGAATGCAGCAGGGCCGCTTGGACCGTCACTGATTCCTCGTCGGTCAGCTTCTCGGCAAGACGTGCTTCGGCCCGTTTGCGGGCTTCTTCCGCGCGGGCTTCGTCAATATCATCGGCCTTGATGGCCATGTCGGTCAGGATCGCGACCCGTTCCCCGGTTATTTCCACGAACCCTTCACCAACAGCGAGGAAATGATCCTGGCCATTCCGGCGGGCACAAATCTCCCCGGCCGACACCTGGGTCATCAGGGGAATATGCATCGGGAAGATGCCCATCTCTCCCTCGACACCGGGAAGGGTGACCATGTCCACGTCCTCCGAGTAGATTCTCGCCTCGGGCGTGACGATTTCGAGTTTGAGCGTGGCCATCTGTTTTGGATTTAAATCTGACTCTCCGTCTTACTCTTACTCTTAATCCTAATCTTTCTCTTAATCTGCTTCTCAATCCCGAACCAAATCCGGGGAGATTATGATTATGATTACGAGTAAGATTAAGAAGATGAGAGCGGGGCGGATCAGGATTCTTTGATCTCGTCGATGCCACCCTTCATGTAGAAGTTGGCTTCGCCGACATCGTCATACTTGCCTTCGAGGATTTCCTTGAAGCTCCGGACCGTCTCGGCCACGGGAACCTGCTTGCCCGGACGACCGGTGAACTGTTCGGCCACCGTGAACGGCTGGCTGAGGAACTTCTGGATCTTGCGGGCGCGGAAGACGGTCAGCTTGTCCTCGGGCGACAACTCGTCCATGCCGAGAATCGCGATGATGTCCTGCAGATCCTTGTAGCGCTGGAGCACCTTTTGGACGCCACGGGCGACATTGTAGTGTTCTTCGCCGACGAATTCGGGCGCCAGGGCGCGGGAGTTCGAAGCCAGCGGATCGACGGCCGGGAAGATGCCGAGCTCGGCGATCGAACGCTCGAGCACGATCGTCGCATCCAAGTGCGCGAAGGTCGTGGCCGGGGCCGGATCGGTGAGATCGTCCGCGGGCACGTACACCGCCTGGAAGGAGGTGATCGAACCCTTCTTGGTCGAGGTGATGCGTTCCTGGAGGTTGCCCATTTCGGCGGCCAGCGT
>CAIVQB010000071.1 GCA_903907925.1 uncultured Verrucomicrobiota bacterium | reverse complement strand
CCCGCCGAGCCGAGTGCATGGACGGACTCAATAACGCACCGCTGCGTCCCACATCCTACCACGTTCCCGGCTTGGCAGGAGCCTCGCCCTACCGCGTGGGTGAACGCGGTAGGGCTCTCTGCTCATGCGGTCTTCGACAGGTTCGCTGCGCCGTTGACGGTGGAATTCACGCGCAGCCGGAGGCCGTTCAGGCGGATGAAACCTGTGGCGTCGTCCTGATTGTAGGCCTTGGTCGGATCGGCCTCCATGGTGGCGATGTGAGGATTGTACATGCTGTGGGCGCTCTTTCGTCCGGCGACGTACAGGCCGCCCTTGTAGAGTTTGACCCGGACCGTGCCCGAGACATTGCGCTGACTCTCCTCGACGTAGGCCTGGAGCGCGAGGCGTTCGGGCGCGTACCAGAAGCCGTTGTAGACCAGTTCCGCGTACTTCGGAATCAAGGCATCCCGCTGATGCATGACCTCGCGGTCCATGGTGAGACTTTCCATCTGGCGATGGGCGTAGTGCAGGATGCTACCGCCGGGGGTTTCATAGACGCCGCGGCTCTTCATGCCGACGAAGCGGTTTTCCACCATGTCGACGCGGCCGACGCCGTGTTTTCCACCGATCTTGTTCAGCGTTTTCATCACCTGCAACGGGGTCAGCGCCTTGCCGTTCACCGTCTTGCAGTCGCCGCGCTCGAACTCCAGCGTGACAAACTCCGGCTTGTCCGGGGCGTCCTCGGGCAGCACGGAAAGGGTGGTGAAATACTCGCGGTTCTTGAGATCGAAGGAATCGTACCACGGGTCCTCGAGGATCCCGGCCTCGTAGGAAATGTGGAGGAGGTTGCGGTCCATCGAATAGGGCTTCTTGGCGCTGGCCTGGACCGGGATGTTCTTGGTGGCGCAGTAGTCGATCATCTGCTGCCGGCCGGGGAATTCCTTGCGATACCGTTCATCCCGCCATGGGGCGATGATCTGGAGATCGGGCGCGAGCGCGGCGGCGGTGAGTTCGAAGCGGACCTGATCGTTGCCCTTGCCGGTGGCGCCGTGGGCGATGGCGTCGGCTTTTTCGGCGCGGGCGATTTCAACCATGCGCTTGGCGATCAGCGGACGGGCGATGCTGGTGCCGAGGACGTATTGTCCCTCGTAGATCGCGCCGGCGCGGAGCATGGGGTAGATGAAATCCTTGGCGAATTCCTCCTGGAGATCGTCGATGTAGATCTTGGAGGCGCCGGTTTTCCTGGCCTTGCGTTCGAGGCCCTTCAATTCCTCCTCCTGGCCGATATTGGCGCAGAAGGCGATCATTTCGGCATTGCCGTAGGTGTCCTTGATCCAGGAAAGAAGGACGGAGGTGTCGAGGCCGCCGGAGTAGGCGAGAACGATTTTCATAAAGCGCGCGGATGATGCGTGGGAACCGGCGGCGGGGAAGGGGAAACTTTGGCGGGCCGCCGGGAATTTGGTCTTGTCCCTTCCTTGTGAAGCGTGTCCTTCGTCGATTGACGGCCAAGGAGGGGCTCTGGTTCGCTTGACCTCGATGAAACGGATCCGCTGCACCTTGAACTGGATCGATCGCGGCGTCCTGGCGACGCTGGTCTTCACCGGAATCACGCAGGCCGAAGACCTGACCACGCTCACCGGAAGGACCCTTCACGAGGTTTCCTATTCCGCACCGTCAGCGGATTCCGTTCAGGTCAATTCCCGCGAGGGATCGGAGCGGCTCTATCTTTTCGATTTGCCCGCCGAAATTCAGCGGCGTTTTCAATTCGATCCGCTGGCGGCATTGCGCCGGTTGGCGGCGGAGAATCGGGATCTCAAGGCCCAACTTTCGGCGACGCGCGGAACCGACGGCGTGGCACCGCGAAAGGTGATGGCCGCATCGCCGGCGGCAGCGGCGGCCTGGGCCGAACGTCCGGCGACCCCGCCACCCGCCTCACTTCCGCCGCTGGCCAGGGGCGCCCGGGTCGACGCCTTTGATCTCGTTCATCACTACCGGGCGGATCCGGGTGCGGCCGGTGCGCGGTATCGCGGCCGGGACTTTGAGATCGAGGGAATCGTGGAACGGGTCGAGGCCACGATCGTTGGTCGCGGGGTCAAGGTTCTGCTGGAATCGCCGGATCACGGTATACGTGTCGTGGTCGAATGGCGGGTGCCCGAGGAGTATTCCAAATTCTACACCAAGGCCGAGGGACGGCGGCTGTTTGGGGGCTCGGGCGGTGCTCACCGGTTGGTGCTCGGGGCCGGTGATCGCGTGGTTTTTAGCGTGCGCGGAGGTGCCTACGACGACGCGGCGGTTTTCCTGGGGCGCGCTCAGCTCGCCACCCGTTCGCCGGCGGTGCCCTGAACCCGGTTGGTCCGGACGGCTTCTGTCGAATCCCTGGGGCCGTGCGCCGGCTCGATGTGGATGAGCACGTCGAAAACGTGCGGAAGTTCCGATCGGATCGAATCCTTGACCGCATGCGCCAGCGTGTGGGAGTCGCGCACCGTCATCAACGGGTCGACATGAACGTGCATGTCGACGAACAGGTGATAACCCATGCGGCGGGCGAAGCATTTTTCGATGGCGATGACTCCCGGGACTTGTTTGGCGATTCGGCGAATCTGTTCGGTGAGCTGGGGATCCGGCGTGGCGTCCATCAGTTCCTCGAGCGCCGGTCGGAGCAGCCGCCATCCGTTCCAGGCGATGATTCCGGCGGCGACAATCGCGGCCAGATCGTCCGCGGTGGCAAAGGCGGGGCCACCGATCAATGAGGCGGTGATGCCGACCGCGGCGGCGAGGGAGGTGATGGCGTCGCTGCGATGATGCCAGGCATCGGTTTCCACGGCGGTGCTGCGGACCGCCTGGCCTTCCTTGCGAACAAATCGAAACAACACCTCCTTGATGACGGCGACCGCCAGCAGGACGACGAGCGTGAAGGGTCGCGGACCCGGGTGGCCGAGCAGGGATTCCTCGATTGAACGCAGGGCAATGCCGACCGCCACGATCAGCAGGACGGTGGCGATGACGGCGGCGGCGATGGGTTCGGCTTTTCCGTGGCCGTAGGGGTGATCCGCGTCCGCCGGCTTGGCGGCCACCACGAGGCCGCGCCAGACGATGAGGGAACTGACGATGTCGGCGAGGGATTCCACACCGTCGGCGACGAGCGCGTGCGAATGCCCGGCGACACCGGCGATCAGTTTTCCGCAGGCGAGAACCACGTTGACGGCCATCCCGAGGAAGGTCACGCGCAGGCTCCGCTGGAGGCGGTTGGGAGTCACCGGTGGAGTGAACACCGCGTTGCCGCCGGGGCCAAGCAGTTCGACGGAATGTTCCGTGAAATCCCGGCAACCCACCCGAAAACGGGCTTTCAGCCGAATCCATGCAGGCGAAAAGCGGTTCGACGCCGATTTGGTCAAAGAGGCACGAATCCTTTGAGCATTCGTGCTCCGCGTATTCCGTTCACGGAAGGGTGAATCTCATTTTCCCGTGGGAATCCAGCGGCGTCGCCTGCCCGGCTGCGATCTCGAAGCTGGGACAGGGATCGAACGCGGCAGAAGGGATTCAGACGGGATGAACTGAATGGACGGAATCCGATCCGTTCATCAGAACCGTGAGTGAGCCCTGCCGGTGGAGGTCTTTCTATTGCCGCTCTGGAATTTGGGAAAGGCGGTACGGGCGGCACCCATTGTCACCGATTCCACAAAAGCCGATCCGATCCGACTCATTCAGTTCATTCTGTCCATTCCGTCTCCATCAGTGAATCGGTGTCCTACTGTAGCTTCTTTTGAGATCCCAGCTCAGTCCCGAAGGACGGTGTTGGGCAGATCGTCGCGATCGCCGGGGTATTTCGGGAAATGGCGGGCCATTTCCACTCCCGCCCGATGGATGCCGGCGACGATGGCGTCGGTAAACCGGCCCTCTTTCAGGAGTTGCGACATCTCACCGGCGACATCCTTCCAGAAAATGTCGCCACAGCGAAAATGGATGCCCTCGTCCCCGGCGATGGCGAATTGCCGTGATGCGGGGACGAAGTAAAACAGAACGGCGTTGCGGAGGGGTGTCTTGCGCATTCCCTGGCGGTCGAATTCGCGATGGGCCGCCGCGAGCGGGTCGGTGCAGGGATGTCGGCTGATGAACACCCGGAGCTCGCCCGAGGTCAGTTTCTCGGCCTCGGTGATGGCCTGCACGACGCGGGGGTCGTCGATCTGATCCTGGAATTCCCTGGGTTTCATAGGTGTTTCTTACCAGCTTCCACTCGCTCCACCACCTCCCGACGAACCGCCGCCGCCACTGAATCCCCCCCCGCCACCACCACCACCCCAACCTCCGGAGGATCCGCCCCAACTGTTCCAGGAAGTTCCCCATCCGGAACGATTGTAGGAATACCCGCGGTTCATCGCGGTGATGATCCGCCAACTGACCATCAAGGCGATGATCCCGGCGAAGGAGCTCATTCCGAACCCGAGGGCGAGCGCCAGGGGATGACCGATTCCACCCACCACGCCACCGAATACGGCGTTGCCGATTTGAGTCGAGGTTGAGCCTTCACCCATCATCGAACCCCGGATGATGCCGCCGGCGAGGGCACCGACCAATCCCGCGGCGATCAGCCACCCGACCGGGGCTTGCCGGCGTTGGACTCCCCGTCCGGTTCGGCCGCCGGCCGGTGCGGTGTATTCGCCCTGGGTGGCCTTGAGAATGGCGTCGATGCCAGCGGTGACGCCACCGTCGTAGTCGTTGGCCCGAAAGCGGGGAGCGATGGTGTCACGAATGATCCGGCCAGCCACCACATCGGGGAGCGCGCCTTCGAGGCCGTTGCCTACTTCGATGCGGAGCCGGTGGTCGTTGACGAAAATCGCCAGCAGAATGCCGTTGTTCCGGGTGCGTTCCCCGATTTTCCACGATTGAAAGAGGCGGTGAACGTAGTCTTCGAGAGCCTCCCCCGTCGGGAGGGATGGAGAGATGTAGGCGACGACCTGGTTGCCGGTCTTTTGCTCGAAGTCAACGAGCCGTGAATCGATCTGGCCCGCCGCCCCGGCCGAAAGAACGTGCGCGGTGTCGCTGACGTGGCGCGCGGGCGGAGGTGGGAGTGGAGTCTGGGCGCGAAGACAGGTCGGGGCCAGCAGTGACAGCCAGACCGCAACGATCCTTGCGGCGAACGCCCTCATTTGGCGGGGGCGGGAGTACCGAAGTTAAAATCCACCTTCGGCGCCTTCTCCGCCTGGGGTTCCGCGGTGAAGTAGGGCTTGGGCTGGAAGTTGAACATCCGGGCGACGATCACCGTGGGGAAGCGCTGGGCCTGGGTATTGTAGGATCGGACCGCTTCATTGAACCGCTGGCGTTCGACGGTGATGCGGTTCTCGGTTCCTTCCAGTTGGACCTGGAGATCACGGAACCCACCGCTCGCCTTGAGGTCGGGATAACGCTCGGCAACGACGAGAAGGCGGGACAAGGCCGAACCGAGGGCGCCCTGGGCCTTCTGGAACTGGGCGAGTTGTTCGGCGGTTTCAGGACCGCTTCCGGTGGGGAATTTCACCTGGCCGACCGAGGCGCGGGCTTCGGTGACTTCGCGGAGAACGGAGCGCTCGAAGTTCGCGGAACCGGTGACGGTGGACACCAGATTGGGGATCAAATCGGCGCGACGCTGGTAAACCGTCTCGACCTGGGCCCACTGCTTGTCCACCTCCTGCCGGCCGCCGACCAGGCCGTTGTAGGAGTTGCAGCCGCCGAGACCGACGATCAGGACGAGTCCCGCGATCGCCGCCAAAATCACCAACAAGATTCGATTCATACCAACGGAGTTGTAGTTCAACGCGCTCCATTGTCAGGTGGAACATTGCGATGGTTTTCCAAACGCGGGCCTTTCCGCCGGGCGTTAAGAAAACAGCGCGAGAACACCGTCCAGTCCGGAATGGTTCAACGCCACACGGGCTTGTTGCTGGACCACCGGCTTGGCCCGGAACGCCACGCTGAGGCCGGCCTGGGCCATCATCTTCAGGTCGTTGGCGCCGTCGCCCAGCACGATGGCGTGGCGTGGTTCGCCGCCCGACGCCGCACAGGCTTCGCGAACACGGGCGGCCTTGGCGTCGGCGTCGACGATCGCTCCGAGCACGCGGCCGGTGAGTCGGCCATCGCGGGTTTCCAACACGTTGGCCAGCGTGTCGTCGAGTCCGAGACGGGCCTTGAGTCGTTCGGTGAAGAAGGTGAATCCGCCCGACACCAGAAGGGTTTTCCAACCGTTGTGACGGGCAAAGGCGAGGAGTCGTTCGGCCCCGTCGGACAAGCGCAGGCGTTCGTCGTACACACGCTGCAGGGCGGATTCCTCGAGACCTTCCAGCAGGGCCACCCGGCGGCGGAGGGCCGACGGAAAGTCCAGTTCGCCCCGCATGGCGGCCTCGGTGATGGCCGCCACCTGGGGCTTCACTCCCACCTGGTCGGCGATCTCGTCGATGCACTCGATGGTGATGAGAGTGGAGTCCATGTCCATTGCCAGCACCCGGAAGTCTGCGGTTCGCAGGGGTTGCTCCAATACGGTGAAATCCAGCGAATGCTCACGGCAAAAGACTGCCGCGGGATCGGATGACTTGAGCCCAACGAGGCGAACCGCGGTGGGTCCCGCCGGCTGTTGGCCGGAGGCTCCCGTCAGTCGGGCGAGCTCATCTGAGTGGGCGGCGGTGAGGCGTGGGCCTTGTACGACAATGTCCATGGTGATGACTGCGACCGAAGGCTGCCGGGCTGTCGCCGGATCGGGCAATGGCGAACTTGAAGTTTGGTCTTTGATCCCGGGAAAGGGCGTCACAGCCTCCCGTGCATGTCATCGAAACCCAGGGTGGCGGTGCTCGGCACCGGATCACTCGGCAAGGAACACGCGCGGATTTATGCGGAGCTCGCCCGCGAAGGAGTGGTGGAATTCACCGGCGTCTTTGACGTCCATGCGGAGGCGGCGCGGGTCCAGGCGGCGAAGCATGGCGTCCGGGCCTTCCGGGACATTGCCGAAGCGGCAGATTCGGCCGACGCGCTCAGCGTGGTGACTCCGACAACCACGCATTTTGGCATTGCCCGGGACCTGCTGGCGCGCGGGCGGCATTTGCTGGTGGAAAAGCCGATGACCGACAACGCGGCGGAGGCGGCGGAACTGGTCGCACTGGCCCAGGCGCACCATGTCGTCCTGCAGGTCGGGCATGTAGAACGCTTCAATCCCGTTTTCACCTATTTGGAACAGGTCGCGACGCATCCGCGTTTCATCGAGTGCCACCGCCTCTCGCCGTTTCCGGCCCGGAGCACGGACATCGGCGTCGTCCTTGATCTCATGATCCATGACCTGGATGTCGTTCTGGCGTTTGTGAAGTCACCGCTCGTGGCCGTGGATGCGGTGGGAATCCCGGTGTTGAGTGTGAGTGAAGACATTGCGAACGCCCGGCTTCGGTTCGCCAACGGGTGCGTCGCCAATCTGACCGCCAGCCGGATCAGTCCGGAGCGGTTGCGAAAGATCCGGGTGTTCAGCGGTGGGGCCGAGACCAGTTACATCAGCCTCGATTACCGGGCCCAGGAGGGATTCATCTATCGGCTGGCGCGTTCCGATGAGCCGGAGAGTTCGCTGTTGAAAAAGCTGATCGCCGCCAAGGACTCGTCGATCGTGAGTGAATTCGGCGGAAAACGGATCGTTCGGGAGCCCGTGCCGATCACCAAGGAGGAGCCCTTGAAGCTGGAACTCGCTGCCTTCGTGGCGTGTGTTCGCGAGCGTCAGGCTCCCCGGGTCAGCGGTGCCCAGGCCAAGGCGGCGCTTGATGTGGCCTTTGAAATCACCCGTCAGATCAAGAACAGCCCGGCGGAACGATCGGACGCGATCTGATCCAACGATTCAGAACTACGGTAGGGTGAGGCTCCCGCCGAACCGAGTACGTGGTAGGACGTGGGAAGCGACGCGGCGGGCACGAATCCGTCCGTCCACTCCGGCTCAGCAGGAGCTTCGCCCTACCAAGGGACTGCGGGTGCCCCTTTTCCACCGTATGGAACCGGCTATTCCGATTCCGTCTGCACGGCGTCGACCGGTTCGCCGCCGGCTCCGCCGCTCTGAATCTCGTTCCAACGCACCGCTTGGCGGACCAGGGCGGCACCATCCTTGAGATTGAGCTTCGACTTGATGTTGGCCCGGTGGGCGTCGACGGTTTTTGGGCTGAGCCGGAGGCGTTCCGCGATGGTGCGGGTGCTCTGACCTTCACCGAGAAGACGGAAGATCTCGAACTCACGATCGCTGAGGCGGTCAAGTGTGAGGTCCTTGCTGGAAGTCGAAACCGTCTTGCGGCCCAGGTTGCCGAGGAGCTCCGAGGAAACCCTAGGACTGACGAAAACCCGGCCCTCGAGTACCGCCCGGGTGGCCTCCAAAAGTTTGTCGCCGCCCGCTTCCTTCATCACATACCCGCGGGCACCGGCCCGGAGTGTGCGCTCGGCGTACAACATTTCATCATGCATCGACACCACGAGCACCGGAAGATTCGGGTCCAGGGTGTGGAAATCCTTCAACACCTCCAACCCGTTCCGGTCAGGAAGGCCGAGATCGAGGACCACCACATCCGGCTTGATTCGCGAGACCATGCCGACCGCTGCCGCAGCGCTTCCTGCTTCGGCTACCACCTCCAGATCGGCTGTTGAATTGAACAACAAACCCAGACCGGCGCGCATCAAGGGGTGATCATCCACCATCAAGATCCGACGCTTGGGCGTGGAGGCGGCAGGGGATAGTGCTGCATCTGCGGCTTTCAGTGTTGATAACCGAACCTGAGATTGTTCATTGGAACCCAACCCATCGGAGCACTCTTGACGAGATAGTCCATCCAACATCGTTTATGGCCCAAAAAGGCATTAACATGTTCATGGATAGTGGCTTTGGTCGAGCCACGGCGGGCCTATCGGGCGTCCCGCACCGGGCAACTTCCACAGATGCCCTGACAAAGCAGACGGGACGATATGTACACACTACAACGGTGGAATGGAACAAAAACTTAAAGAAAAATCCTAGGGATAGTCCGTAGTTGTCATTAGGGAAAATCATGTATTGCGGGCCGGGCGGGATCGGTTGGATCGCCGTCGGCCCGGTGTGCCGCCGATGGGAGACGTTTCAGCGAACTGTTGCGGTTTCCGTGGAGGGTGCCGGCGCAAACTCCTGTTCCGCCGGATCAGTCCCCATTTTCAGACGGGCGCGTTGCCGATTCCACGGGTGAGGTCGGAAAGGCGCGTTCGCTGACGCCCTTCGGCATCGAAGTTGTCGGGATTCAACCAGCGTTGGAATGCTAAATCCAAGTGCGGCCATTCTCCATCGAGAACCGAGTACCAAGCGGTGTCGCGGTTGCGTTGGCGAACGACGATGGCCTGGCGGAAGATGCCTTCGAACTGGAACCCGAGGCGTTCCGCGGCCGCCCGCGAGGGGGCGTTGAGGGAATCGCATTTCCATTCAAGCCGTCGATATCCGAGTCGAAACGCCTCCCGCATCATCAGGTACAACGCTTCGGTGGCCGCCGCCCGTCGTTGAAGCGCCGGCGAAAAAACGAGATGCCCCATTTCAATCGTTCCGTGCTCCGGCGCGATCCGCAGCCAGGAGACCCAGCCGACGGCGCGGCTGGTCGCTTGGTCGATCACGGCGAAGAAGAGCGGATCAACACCGCGGGACTGCTCTTCGATCCACGCCGCGTGATTCGTCGCATCTGGAAAGGGTCCGTACGGCAGATAGGTCCACATCGCTTCCGACGGCTGAAGGGTCCACGCGGTCCAAAGCTCCGCTGCGTGACGCGCGGCGTCCAGTGGTTCGAGTCGGCAACGAACACCTGACACCACGAGGCGGGATGGACGCGCGGGAGGTTGCCATCCCGCAAGATCCTGTCCGATCGGCTGACCGAAGGCATTGCGGCGCGGTTCAGGCCCCCGACCGCCGTTCGATGGATTCTCAGGCTTCAATGGGTCACCAAGTATTTCAGCAATTCAATGCGTTCGCGGTCGCCAAGCGATTCCAAAATCCCTTCTGGCATCAACGAACGGTCGCTGGTCTTGCGCTTCAAGATGTCGGTCTTTGGAATCACCACGGTTTCGGTCAGCGTTTTTAGCGACACGGCACTGGCGGTTTCGCCGGCCATCAGGCCCGACCATGAAGTGCCCTGCCGGGTTTCGATCAGCGTCAGTTGGAAATCCGCGCCGATGACTGCGTTGGGATCGATGATGTTCTCCAGAAAATAGCGGATGCCGTGCTGGCCCGCGCCGGTCAGTTCGGGTCCGATCCGCGCACCGTCGTTGCCGATTCGATGGCATTGGGAGCAAACCCGAACGAAGTGATTGCGCCCTTCACTGGCCGAATAGGCCCAGAGCGGGGCTTCATCGAACGTCTTCTGAAGCCGGGCGATCCAAACCGCTTTGTCGGCCGGTGTTTGCTGGATCCGACCCCAAAGGGCGGTGACGCGGCGGTCGACCTCCGGGTTCTTGAGCTCGGTCAGTTGACGGACCTGAAATGCCGACAATTGATCCCGTTTCATCCGGCCGGCGGAAACGGCGTCCAACAATTGCAGGGCCGATGCGGTCCGTCGGGTCAGGGTGGCCAGGGCGGTGCTGCGGTCCACCGCATTGAAGCGTTCGAAGCGTTCGAGCAGGGCTCCGGGAATGTTCGGGGCGTCGAACCGGGCGAGCAGGGGAATCACCGTCGATCGAAAAGCGTCCTCGTCCAGCAATCCCACGAACAACAGGACTGCTTGGGGATCCGCCGCACGGCTCAGAACGGCGAACGCGTGGCGGCGTTCGTCCAATTCAGCGGTGTGATCGCCGAGCACCGTGCGAAGTCTTGGGAAGAGCGACGCATCGCCGAACACGGCGGCAAGGCGTTCGGCGCTGCGCCGCACCGAGCGATTCTCATGCGCGTAAAGGCGCGGTGCCACCGTCCGCCACGCCGCCGGCATAGGGATGTTGGCGCGCGGTTCCATGGCCAGCCACAACCCCGCGAGCCGGCGGGGTAGATCGGCGGGTGGAGTGCTGGACAACGCAGCAACTTCACGGTCGAGCACCGAACCTTCCAGCGTACCGGCGTACCAATGAATCCAATCAGCCAGTTGGATCATCGGGGTCTCGGCGGCAATCCGGAACGCGCGATCGGGCCGGCCCGGCAGGCGTTGGGCCAGTCCATCCCAAATCAGGCCCGGGAGATTGCGGTCGGCCTGATCCCCGGCGTGCGCAGCCAAGTTCTCGAGCAGATCCCAGGCAGTGTTGTCGCCGACCCGTTGCACCGCGGAGGCCAGCGATCGGCGAACAACGGGTGACGGATCCAGTCGGGCGAGTCGCACCAACTCCGGAAGCACCGACTGCGGAGCGCGTCGCTGGTCGGTGATCAATTGAACGGTCCACGCGCGCACAAATTCGTCGTTGTCCTTTAATCCCTGGAGAACCACGGAGGCTGATCCAGCGGTATCAAGGCCGCCGTCCCTTCCGCCGGTCAGTTGCAATGCCCATAAGGCCCGCAGCCGATGAAGAGGATCGGGATCCGAGGTGAATCGCTGCCGCAATGCCGTCGCAGCCGTGGCCTCGAGAGGCCGTGCCGTCGCGCGTTCGTGCAGCAGCCGGGCGGCGGTGCGGCCGAACCACGCGTTGCGGTGATCGAGCAGACCCACCAATTCGTCATCGGAGTCGCGGCCGAGATCGACCTTCACCGGATGATAGCTTGCCTGCCATTGCATGCGATACAGACGGCCGTTGCTGCGGTCCCATTGTTCCACATTGGGATTGTGACAATGCTGCGGATCCACCCAGTCGATGAAATACACCGCACCATCCGGTCCGTATTGAAGATCCACGGCAACGTACGTGGGATCGGTGCAGAACAGTTGGTCTTTGCCAGCGTGGACGGTTTCGTAGCCCGAACCCAGCGGGCGGTTGATCTGTTGATTGATCTGATGTCCGCCAAGATTGTGGGTGAACAGGTGGCCCCGATATTCCTCCGGCCAATTGTCCCCGAGATAGATCATCGTTCCGACGTGAGAGTGTCCGCCGTAAACGGCGTCGCTTCCGGGCGCACCGGCACCGCCTGCACCATGATCGTACCGGGCCGAGGCGAGCAGGAAGTTGCGGAAGGTGGGGAACTCTTTCGGCGGATTGGGCACGATGAACGGTGCGTAGTTGGCGTTCGCCTGGTTCCAGTAGTGGCCGCCCTGGATGACATGGGTGGTGCAGCCCCCGCCCCAGTAGCTCCGGCAATGGGTCATGAACAACTGGCCGTGCTCATCGTAGTCGAGCCCCCACGGATTGCTGCCGCCGTGGGCGAACACTTCGAATTCATGACGAACGGGATGATACCGCCAGACGCCTGCCCGCAGCGTGGTGCGTTCGGAATCCGGACTGCCCGGCCGGCCGATGTGTGCGAGATTGAACACGCCCTGATTTCCATAGAGCCAGCCGTCCGGTCCCCACAGGAAACTGTTCAGGCACTCGTGCGTGTCCTGAAACCCGAATCCATCGAGCAACACCTCGGGCGGTCCGTCCGGGACGTCGTCGTGATTGCGATCCGGAATAAAGAGAAGCTGCGGTGCAGCGCCGATCCATACGCCGCCGTGCCCGACCTCGAGTCCGCTCACCAGATTGAGTCCCTCGGCGAACACCTTCCGGGTTTCGAACCGCCCATCGCCGTCGCGATCTTCGAGGATGATGATGCGGTCCTGTCCCTGACCGTCGGGCCGTTTCGCGGGATAGCTGAGGGCTTCAGCGATCCACAGGCGTCCGCGTTCATCCCAGGCGAAGGCCACCGGCTGTTGGAGGGCGGGTTCCGCGGCGATGAGATCGACCTGGAATCCGGCGGGAACATACATCGACGCCACCGTCTTCTCCGCGGGCGTCGTGGGCGGGTGGGCGACCGGATTCGGTTGGAGATGCCGCAGGACCGGGCTGGTTTGCAGCCGGCTCACGTTGGGCAATGGGTCTTCGGCTTGTGCGGAAAATGCCAGTGCGGCAAGACCGATTCCAAGCCCGACGCGGATGGCGTTCACGACGCGGTGCGCGCGGTTCGTGTTCGGGGCAGGGGAGCGTGAGGCGGTGGACTGGATTCCGGTGTGGCTCATGGTGACGGCGTGCGGATCGGGAAAACGGGTTGCGGCCGGAATCTGAACCGCCCGCCGGGAAAGTCGAATCGGATTGGCAGGGCCGCCGAAGCTTCGTGGGAGCGCCTCCATCCTGACCCAGGACGGGTTGCACCCGGTTTTCACCCCATGGTCGGGCGAAGGGAATCCCTTCTAAATAAAGTCCTGAAAATCCCAAATGCCTTCTGTCGTTCCCGGCCATGACCCCGCACCAACCCATCGTCGAAGACCTGATCGCGTTGTTGAACTCCAGGCCGGACCTTGAATCAGCCTTGGAACAATCAATCGTCAAGGCGGCCCAACCGGGTGTCGCTTCGATCCCGCAATACTTTGAGTTCCTCGACACGATGGTAGTTCTGATTCCGACCGACCGTTCCCTCCAGCCGGCCCTGCTCCAGTTCTACTATCTCATCGATCAATCGCCCGCCGGGATTCTTCAGACCGATGAATCGTTCCAATGGTGGATGGTTAAGTTTGCCACCGACTGGGGAACGTTTCTGGACACGGCCGAATCGGCGAAGGGGATCCCATCCTGCCGCTCAAATCCGAGCTATCACATCGACGACTATCAGGTCACTCCGAGCGGGTGGTTGACGTTCAATCAATTCTTCGCCCGCGAAGTCCGGCCCGGAAAACGACCGTTGGTCGGCTTGTGCGACAACAACGTGGTGATCTCTCCGGCCGATAGCGTGTTCATGGGCCACTGGCCGATCGCGGATAACTCAACGATCACGGCCAAGGGCTTGACGTGGTCGGTTCTGGATCTTCTGAACGGGAGTCCGTTTCAGGACAAGCTCAGGGGCGGGACCTTCACCCATAGTTTTCTCAACGTGAATGACTATCACCGGTTTCATGTTCCGGTGGGGGGCGAAGTCCGGGAGGTTCGAAAGATTCCTGGAAACGTGAGGATGGATGTGATCCGCAAGCCCGATGGCGCCCTCGATGTGGTGGACGGCACCGGCTTCCAATTCGCCCAGGACCGCGGTCTCATCGTTATCGATTCTCCGTTGGGATACGTGGCCGTGTTGCCGATCGGGATGGCGCAGGTGTCGTCGGTCACGTTGACCGCAGAAAAAGGGGCAAAACTTTTCAAGGGCGAGGAGTTCGGATACTTCACATTTGGCGGCTCCGACATCGTGACCTTGTTCGAGGCCGGAAGGGTCGAGTTCGATGCCGTCGTCGGAACGCACTACAATCAGGGACGGAAGATCGGGCACTCCGCCATGAGGCTTTCTTGAGAGCGCACTCTCGTCGGTTGGGTGGAACACCCCATGGCGAGACGCTCGAAGGAGACTCAAGGTCGCGAGGTCCCACCCGCACGGCTCGGTTCGGGATCCGACTCTCAATCGCCATCCGGTTCCGGGATGATTCCCGTAGGCTGGGTCAAACGGGTGCTGAGCATGGAACGACACTGGACCGTGGATCTTGCACTGTACCGCCCGCTGCGACAACGAAGCAGGCCTCCATCTTATATGACAACCCCCCTAAACCCCGTCACGCCTCTCACCGGCTCGCATCTGCGGGCCTACAACACGATTTTTCAACACCCCGTTTCGCACAATCTGGGGTGGCACGACGTCCTCGCCCTGTTTCGTCATCTCGGAACCGTGGAGGAGGAACACAACGGTAACACGAAACTGACGCGGAACGGCCAGGTGTTGGTTCTGCACCCGCACCATTCGAAGGATGTCGCCGGGACCGAGGAAGTCATCGTCCTACGCCACTTTTTGGAGCGATCAGAGCCCATGCCGACCGCCGCCGCCGGGAATGTCACCCATTGGCTCCTGGTCATCGATCATCATGGGGCGCGCCTGTTCCGGTCGCATCAGCACGGAACGACCCCTCAGACGATCGGGTCGCACGACGCGCGGGCGGGGTTTCGCAATACGCCCCACGGGGAAAATGTGACCCGCGGTCACGAAACGGTGGGTCAAAAGGAGTATTTCGATTTGATCGCCGCCGCGCTTCATCCCTGCGAGCGGCTGCTCCTTTTTGGCGCGGGCACCGGAACCAGCAGTGAGATGGAACAGTTCGTCCACTGGCTGAAGCTTCATCATGCGGATCTGGCCGGCCGAATCATCGGGACGATGGCGGTCGACGAACACCATCTCAGCAACGACCAGCTTCTCGTCAAGAGCCAGCACTTCATCCTGGAGCCCAAGACGGATTAAACGGCGCGGCAACGACCGCCTTAGGCAAGCTTCGGAGGGGACCCACCGGTTACCCGATCGGCCGAAACGGGACGCCCGTGGCGATGTATGTGCGGGCGGGTTGACGTCCTGAAGCCTATGCCGTCGTTGATTGCGGAGTGCAAAGAGGAGCCAGGCAGCGCGCCGTTCTTGGATCCATCTGCCCTTGACCGGGATCCCTCGCAGGAATGGCTTTTCTAGGGAGGAGCCAAATCGACCAGCAGCTCAGTGGGGACCGTCTGGCAAGCGATCGCTGTGCAGCAGGAGACCCGTTTTCGCGAACGCTTCGAGCGGTATGGAGAACCTGAGGCGAAGAAGACCCGGACTTCTTGAGGGGTGAACAGAAAAGGATGCCCTGTGGAGGCTGCTGTGAAGTGCGGGTGGAAAAGGGGATCTCGATTCAACGATTCTTCACCTGTCACCTGGCTTGTCGGCGAAAAAAGTCCGGTGGTGACGGCAAACGCAGGCACCAGCGAAAAACGCAGATGAATACCCTCCGAGTCGAGCGAATATCCGTGGATCTGTCAGCACTGTTGTTGGTGCTAAACTCCAAAAATATCAGAAAAACCAATGGAAATAGGGTGGTGCCAGCGGGAGGAATCGAACCTCCGATTAAGTCCTGACTTCAAAATATAGCGTTTTATTGGGCTTTTCACACCATCGAACCCTGCTGGACACCCCTGAACGTTAGCACTAGCGTTAGCACTGATATGGCAAGTATCCATCGCAGGCCGCGCTCTCCGTTTTGGCACGGAGCATTCCGTCAGGGTGGCAAGCTCGTCTTCCGTTCCACCGGTGCGACGGACAAGGCCGTAGCCCGCCGCATTGCCGATGAGTGGGAGCAGGTTGCCCGGCAGGCCGAGGGGGGTACTCACATCGAATCCCAGACCCGGGAGGTCATTGTTGGCATCCTCAAACGAGCCAATGTCGGCTACGACGGCATCAAGACATCGTCGGTGCGTCAGTTTCTCACTGATTGGCTTGCCTCCAAACTGGCGAGCATCGCCAAGGGGTCCTCGTGGAGTTACCGCAAGGCAGTCGAGGGATTTCTGACCTGGGCAGACAAAAAGGCAGAACTGCCGCTGGGTGCCATTCAACCCCAGGACGCAAGAGCGTACGTCGCCAACCTTCAGTCGGAGAACTACGCGGGAAAAACGGTTTCGATTTACGGCAAGGTCCTCCGCTCCGCCTTCAAACAAGCCGTCACCGATGGCCTGATCACCACCAACCCGTTTGGTTCTGCGATTCCCAAGGCATCCAAGGGGGCCAACAAAGCTCATCAACGTGGACTATTCACTGCGGCCGAGGTCCGCCTGCTGCTGGATGCAGCGCAGAAGGCCTCAACGGACTGGCGCACGGCGGTCATGGTCGGGGTCTACACCGGCGCACGCCTGCGGGACTGCTGCCGGATCAAGTGGGAGGATCTGGACCTAACCCAGGAGACCTTGAGCCTGCACCAACTGAAAACCGGGACGCGAATTCAGGTTCCCATCCACCAGGAACTGCTGCATCACCTTGAGACGATTGCTTCGAGCGCTGGTGACCACGCCGCTGAATTCCTCACGCCGACCCTCGCAAGAACCGAATCCGGTGGAGCGCATGGGCTCTCCATGAAGTTTGCTCGCATCATGCGGGACGCGGGAGTCTCAGCAGGCAAGACATCGACCGGAACACGGCGCAAACAAAACGAGCGCGGGTTTCATTCCCTGCGCCACACCTTCATCTCCGCCCTGGCCGCAGCCGACATCCCGGCCGAGCTGCGGATGAAGCTCAGTGGTCACGCTGACCTCAAGAGCCACAGCGGTTACACGCACACGGAGACCCAACAACTGGCCAACGCCCTAAAGCGGGTGCAGTTCAACGCGTGAGGAAGGGATCTCGCTGAGTAACGGGGGGACCGCTTTGTCTCCAATTGGAGACAGTTG
>CAIVQB010000070.1 GCA_903907925.1 uncultured Verrucomicrobiota bacterium | reverse complement strand
TTGCATGATGTTCCAACTTAAAAAACGACTTTCTGTTTTGCGCCCATTGTTCATTCAGGAACACATGAGCCACGCTCCACCAAGTTTTCCAATTATCTGTATCCATGGGTTCTTTAAGGGTGAACAACTTCTTCGCCCAAGTGCTGATTGGGCCGAATGGATTTCGGCCACACTCTAAACCCGAGTCCTCCTTTGTCTCACCTGTTTTTCGTGGTAAATATTCGTACGGGCGTTTCTTAATATCCAGCAAGTGTGCCAGCACCTGCTCGGCGGCTACTCGAAAAACCGAGGATGCATCGTCAGGTTTGATGATGTTTGGAGTCTTGATTGCGAAATGGCGCGCGCCGAGGCTCAACCCAACTAGACGAATCTTGGCCTCTTCAGCTCCCACAAGATCACGCACTGGTGCGGTCCCACGCCTCCTTTTCTTTGGCTTTGTCAATCCGAGGTTGTATGGCCATACGGGAAGCCGCTCTGCCACAACCTTCAATTGGTCTGTACGCTCGATTGCCAAATGCTCTAGACGGGAAGCCACAGCCGCACCGAGTTGAGCGAGAGCCATCGCGGCACTATAGGCCTCAAAAAGGTCTTCTTCGACCCCTGCTTGGTGCAACCTCTGCGCCTGCTCCCGTTTCGACGGATCCTCGTCCGCAAAGCCTTTCATGAGGAACTGTCTAACAGCTTGATCCGTTGCCTTTCGTTCAGCGGTCATTTCAGCCTCAAGATCAGATGGCGGGTTAGTCGACCACTGATCCTTTGCCAAATGAAAGGCCCTGCTTTCCAACTCTTCGATGGCTTCGGACGCCTTATCAATTAGTGACTCAATCGATTCCGCTTCAAGGACTTTACTTCTCCGGGGCAACCTAATTCTCCTAGTTCTAATCTCACCCCAAGTTACGTCAACGGTGCCAGTAAGTCCTGTAAAGAATTTGAATTTACTTTTCATGGGGCAACTCCCTGGTCGGTGTTGGTGCGGGAAAACGAAATGGCTATTTATCCTTTTCAATCGCGATATTTCCCGACCTATCCAGAAGCTTGCCTAGGCCGACTGAGATGCGCAATTTGTGGTCGGCATAGTGACGTGCTGTGGTCGTAATGTCGGAGTGCCGCAGGAACTTTGACGCGGCAAAGATACCGTGCTCGGTCGCGATAAGCGCCCCGATTTCTTTGCGCATTTCGTGGATCGGTTTGTGCGCTCGCACCCCTTTTGATCGCAACCATTTAATCATCCGTGTGAATACCGGCTCACAGCGATAGTAAGGTCGGGCGGAATCGTTCCGCGGTGGACGCGACCAACTCCGAGTTGTGTTCTTGGTCTTGCGCGTGATTTCACTACTGAGAATAAATGTCGACTCGCTCAACGGCATCAACTCACGCAACTCGGCTGTCACTTCAGCATCAATTGCGATGTCCCCGGTGCTGTCGTTGGTTTTTAAGTGGAGCCAATCGGTTTCTTCCAGCCTGATCACGGAGGTGCGCCAGTCAACCATGCTCCACTCCACCAGATCGATCTCAGCGCGCCGCATACCACCAAAAAGGCTGAGCAGAAACACTTTGTACACTTCAGGCTGTTTAACCTTCAACTCGTTCTTGGCTGCGGCAATCAGCGCGTGAGCATCGATTTTAGACACGTACTTCTGGCTACCTGATTCAAAAAGCTCTACCCCATCAAAAGGAAGCGTTCCAGGCATCTGGAAACCATTGATACGGTCCCGGATCTCTTTACTGAAGAGTGATCGAGCACACCTGACGTAGCTGTTGGCGGTGCGCTTCGCAGAAGCTGTGCTCACAGGAGAGTTACCTGCGTCTTTCACCCGCCGTTGCTGCCACTGCATGATTCGGACCGGAGTAACACGATCCAGCCGGATGTGATCGATCTTCTGAGTCCAAGCTTGGTTTCCACCGGTCCGGTAATCGAATTTACTCCTGTCGCCCCTGACTCCAAAGACCTCGCTCACAATCGTACGGAAACAGTTTTGGTAGTTCAGGAAGGTGCGGGCACGGAGATAGCCAGTGGCCGCAACGCCGACCAAATATTCGCCGACAGTCAAGTTGAGCCGTGGGACGGCCTCTGAGTCGGGCTTGAACTTCGCGATGGTGGCTTCCCACCCGTTGGCCTTCATGAAGACAAAGACATCCCGGGCCATGGTGGCCGCCAACGCTTTGTTTGAAGTACCGAGGTTGAACCAAGCCTCCCGATCCAGGTGGAACAGTCGTACCTGCCAATTTGGAATCTGGATGGCAGTCTTTCCGTCCTGCGTCCGGTAGGTTCGCTTGCGTAGTCGGCCCACCCAGTAATCCTGATGAGTTTTGGGAAGTCGAACCTTGGTCCGACGCGGCAGCTTGGAACCATCCTCTGACGCTTTATCAGAAGGCCTCAGTTCAGATTCCGGGGCGGCAACGACCTGGACTGCGCCGGGACAAATCGGAGTCAGGTTTTCTAACTGTCCGGTTTCTGTCCGGTTTTTTGTTGGCCGAAAGCCACTGTTCTGTTCACTCTTTGGTTTCATTTATCGGATGTTTTCCGAATTAAACTAGAGTATTTGAGAACATTTGTGAATTGAAGAGTAACCTCGTGAGAACACAAGGACAGAACTTCGGATCAGAAGGTTGCAGGTTCGAGTCCTGCCCGGTGCACCATTTGTGTTCAACGCCTGACAACAGTTGAACGCCGCGCCTGTTTCTCGACTGCGCCCTCACTCCACCTTTCAACCCGATGCTCTCGCGACCGAGCATTCCTACCGGAAAGACAGGTGCCCCAGGAAAACAAGTGAAGGGACCGCCATCAAAGAGCGGCCGAATTGGGAAGGCCCGTTCTCTCTTCACCAACCCGATTGCCTCTGACCCGACCGGCGCATTTCAGAAGGTTCGAAAAACTGTCTCCCTTCCGGTCGGGCGCACATAACCCTATTGAATGAACGAGAAGAGCGATCACGAGCTGTTGGCGGAATTCGTCCATTGTCATTCGGAGGACGCATTCTCGGCACTGGTGGATCGCCATCTCAATCTGGTGCATTCGGTGGCCCGCCGGCATTCGATGAACCCTCAGTCGGCGGAAGACATCACCCAGGCCGTCTTCATCATTCTGGCCCGCAAGGCTCCCGCTCTCGGATCGGCAACCGTCCTTTCGGGCTGGCTCCACACGACGGCCGCTCTCACCGCGGCCAATCTCCAACGGGCCGAGGCGCGGAGGGCACGGCGCGAGCAGGAGGCATTTATGCAGTCCACCCTCCACTCGACGTCGGAAAACACGACTTGGCAGGAACTGGCCCCTCTTCTCGACGGAGCGATGGGAGAATTGCGGGCGCAGGATCGGGACGCGGTGGTCTTGCGCTTCTTCGAGAACAAATCACTACATGAGGTGGGCCGGGTGCTGGGAATCGAAGAGCGCGCCGCTCAGAAGCGGGTCCAACGCTCCGTCGAAAGGCTGAGGCGGGTTCTCTTCCGCCGCGGGGTGGCTGCCACGGGCGCCGCACTCGTTGAAATGATCTCCGCGAACTCCATCCAAGCGGCGCCGCATTCCCTGGGGACCACGATTTCCGCGACGGCACGAAAAGGGTCGGCCGTCGCGGTTTCAACACAGGCCCTTGTGAAAGGAACACTCAAGACTATGGCTTGGACTAAAGCGAAGGTGGCGGCGGGGATCGCAGCGGGAACCCTCGTCGCGATGGGTGCGGCGGCAGCGATCATTCATCACCACCACCTGTTTGCGGGAAGCAATTCGGATGCACAGGCACACGACGCGAAACTGCAGGCGGAGCAAACTGGCGGACTGGCGAACATCGCCAGTGATCGGAACGCAGACAAGGCGGAGGCCGAACTCAAAGCCCTCCGCGCGCGGAAGAACTAACCGCAACGACAGGATCGGTCGACAGTGACCGGAGGCTGTGGAACTCCGGTCCGCCACGAGGGAAATGAATCTCTCGTGGCGCTGGCGTTGGCGGGATGCCCTTTGTCCGGCGTGGGCTTGTTTCGATAAAACGGACCGCGAAAAGCGATGACTGTGCGACAAGCGGCCGGTCGAACAAGGGCGCATCCTCCCCCATCGCCGTCCTTGCAGTGGCTGGATTCTGTGGAAGGTTGGGGTGGCCCGGGCTGGCTGGCGTTTCTTCCGCAGGGTTCCCCACCCTCACCTCCTTGGCGCCTCAGCCCGGGCTTTTCGAAATGGCACCTGCTCCGCTGGAGTCAGGCGGCGTGGCAATCCTGGTGTCCTGCGCCGGGTACGAACCCACACCCATCCCCTTCGAACCCGCGCTTCCACACCGACCCGGTGAAAATAGAAATGCGGCCGTGGGGGTTGGCCACGGCCGCACGCGAAGTCTTGAAATCAGACGGGTGCCCGATCAGCGCAGCGTCCGATAGAATTTCTGGGTGCTGGCCGCAGGAATGATGACCAGCGGCGAGCTGACCGCGGGAACCGTGGTGTAGGGCCCGGTAATCGCGTCCGCCGATTGGAGCGTGCCATTCAACCAGTCAATCGAGAGACCGGTCGAGGGCGCGGCGTTGAAGTCGAACCGCACCTGAAGCGCAGCCGAATCGACCACCGCGTCGCTGGTGTGAATCGAGGCGATCTCGGTGTCGGTGAGGATCCGGTTGTAGATCCGGAAATCATCGAGCTGACCGTCATAGGGACGCCAGTAGGCATCCTGGGAAAGGCCGAGCCAGATGGGTTGGCCCGCCGTCCACGACCAGGCGTTGCCATTGGAGTTGCTGGAGTCGATGGCACCATCGACGTACAAGCTCACCGTGCCGGTGGCCGATTGATCATAGGTCAGGACCACATGATGCCAGTTGTTATCCGACACCGTGGCGGAGGAGCTGAATGAATTCCCGCCGCCGTCAGGTTGAATGGACAGGGTCCCGTCGTCCTTTTGGATGACCAGAAGACCCGAGCCTCCGCGCCGGTCCAAGATCGTGGCACCCTTGTTTCCGGTGAGGTTCGGATCATCCACCACCGGTCCCGCCGAGCGAACCCAGAAGCTGATGGAGCCAACGGTCGAATCAAAGTTGGTATCGCCGGTGAGATGGATGGCCCCGGGCTGTGACGCCTTGAACTGGGCCACACCGGTTCGGGTGACTCCGGCGGCATCCTTGCTGGACGCCACCTGCGTGGCGCCACTGTTGAGCCCATGATGGAAGGCACCCGACGCGGACGTGTCGACAATCACGTCGGTCTCCGCGCCGATCAGAACGTCACCGGTGACCGCCGCCTCGGCGCTGGTCACGCTTCCGTAGGTATTCGAAACCACCACGTCGTAGTGACCGGAGTTAGCCGGACTCACCGCGGCGACCGTGTAGGTGGCACTCGTGGCACCGGTGATGGCGACACCATCTTTTCGCCATTGGTACTTCAGGGGCGGAACACCGATCGCCGTCACGCTCAACGCCGCCGTGTCGCCCTGCTTAAAGGGTGCGGCCGGCGTCTTGGGTTGAACCGTCAACACGGGCTGATCGGTAATGATGAGACCCGAAATCGTGCTGGCAAGATCCACGCTGTTCGCGTCGTCCTTCAAGGCAGGCGCTCCCTTGATGGTCAAGGCGTCGTCGGAAAGAGCGGTGCTGACTGAACTGACGCCACCCATGATGCCAATGCCCGAGCGGGTCGCGGTGTAGGTCAGGTTTTGGCTGGCCGTAGCACCCGTCACGATCGCGTTGGTCAACGCTGTACCGGAGTCGGTCGCCGCGAACAACTGGACCACGTACTGGGAGGTCGGAAACAGTGATTTCAGGCCGGTGATCTGCACGGAATAGCCGGTGACGCTGTCCGGATGGGTGTAAATGAAGACGTCGTCCCGCAGAAATCCGTAGTAGACCTCCTGCTCACCCAAGTGGGGATGGTTGCCACCGTAGCCGGGATCGTTTCCCGCGAAACCGCTGGTGTTGGCGGCAACAGCAGTCCAGGTGACCTTCAATGATCCCTGCGGCAACGGATTGAGCCCGGACCGAGCGTCGGCGCGGATTGCAGGGTATAGCCCGTTGCCGCCACCGGCCAGGAAAGGGCGTCGTTGTTTCCGGAGCGTCCGATGGACAACGCCGGGGCCACGGGACCGGACGAACCGCCGACCGCCAGCGCCGTCATCTTGAAATCGTTGGCCTGTAGTAGCTGCGACCAATTGAGACCGCCGTTGGTGCTGACTTGCAGGACGGGATTGTTGAAATCATTGGCGATGACGGCGTAGAGCGTCGAAGGATTGGCCGGACTGGCAGCGAGGGCCCCGATTGCTCCGGCGGCGATGCCACCGCCCAGTACGGTCCAGTTGACACCGCCATTGGTGCTCTTGAAGAGGGATGGGCTGAACCCAAAGTTTTCGGTCCCGGCATAGACGTTGGCGGGATTCTGTGGATCCACCAGCAATGCCTGCACGTTCATGATGGTCAGCCCTCCGTTCATGGCCGTCCAAGTGCCACCGCCATCGGTGGACTTGTACACACCCTTTGTGCCGGTTCCCACGTACAGGGTGGTCGGGGTGGTCGGGTCGATTGCCACCGTCTGAATGGATGGATTCGAGGGCAACCCGGTACTGGCCTTGGTCCAATTCGCTCCGTTGTTGATCGTCTTGAACACGCCCGCAAAGGTTCCCGCATATAGCGTTCCCGGGTGGACCGGATCCAGCGCGAGCAATCCCGCCAGGCTGCCGGATGCCGACGGCGACGCTGAACTGGTCAGTCCATTGCTGGCAGGCGTCCAATGGGCGCCTCCATCGGTGCTCTTGTAACAACCGGTCCGGGTCAGGGCGAAGAAGTGGTTGGGGTTCACGGGATCCATTTTGATGGAATAAATGACACTGCTGCCCAAACCGCTATTGGCCGCAGTCCATCCGCCACCCGCGCCCGAGGAAACGAAGACTCCCTGGTTACCGGTGGGTTGGACCGGGTTGAGCAGGGGGAAGTCCGGCGAATCGGTGAAACCAGTGACCGCGACCGAGCCGTCCTCGGGTCGGACCGAAAGGCCATTGATCTGGTCATCGCCACTGCCTCCGAGATAGGTCGAATACAAAAGATTGGTGCCGGTGAAATCCAGTGCCGCGACAAATCCGTCGCCGATGTTCGCGCCCCCGTTGCCACCGAAGGAACCCTGAAATGCATTCGTGGTGTAGAGACCGCCGAACATGTCGTTGCCCGCAAAGTAGGCATTCCCATTGAAATCCACGCCGATCCCGCGTCCGGCATCGCCCAGGCTTCCGCCGAAATAGGTCGAATAGACCAGCGCCCCCGACGGATCCAGCTTGGTGACGAACGCGGCGGAAAAAGAGCCGGCGAACGGTGACCCGTTCGACGATTGAAAGGCATTCAAGACCGGGAAATTGGTCGAGTAGGTCCAGCCGGTGACGTAGGTATCGCCGGAAAAATCGACCGCCACCGCACCACCGCTGTCGGACGGCGAGGTTGAGTATGGCTTGATGTTTTCGTAGGTATCGCCGCCGAGATAAGTCGAAAAGATCAGGGTACTGCCATCCGGACTCAGCTTGGAAACGAAAGCGTCGCCGTCGCCGCCATACGCCGGTTGTGCGGGGCGATTGGTTGGAAAATCCACTGACGTGGTCCACCCCGTGATGACTGCCGCACCGTCGCCATCGAGGGCGATGCCGTTGGCGGCGTCGGTGCCCTTCCCACCGAGGTAGGTCGAGAACACCAGCGAACTTCCGTCGGGACTCAACTCGGTGACGAAGGCGTTGTACCTGTTGAAATTCATGCTCGCGTTCGTCGATTGAAGAGCGTTCTTCACCGGGAAATTCGTCGCGCTGGTATAGCCGGTGATATAGGCGTTGCCGTTGGTATTCACCGCGATGCCCTGTCCGGAGGTCACGGAAGCGATGGTCAGATCATTGATCAGGCCGCCGCCGAGGTAGGTGGAATACACCACCGCGCCGTTGGTATTCAGTTTGATGACGAAAGCGTCCTGCGCGCCGAGGAAACCCATTTGAAACCCGTGCGCGGTCGGAAAGTCGGCCGCAGTGGTCCGACCCGTGATGTAGACATTCCCCTGCCCGTCCACGGCGACGCCTTGAGCCTGATTCAGGCCATTCCCGCCGAACGTTCCTGAATACGTGAGCACCGGATCCACGATCAACGGCCTCGATCGGTCATAGTCAGCCACCTGAATTCCGATCTTCATTCCGGACTTCAAGACATAGTTGCCGGCCAGCAGCTTCCGGGCACCGCCGACTTCCTGATACACCACCGGTCGATGTTGACGCACCGTGTCGCCGCCCGCATGGATGAGAAGATCCCCGGAGGGATCGAGGCTGATTTTCTCGGCGCCGGCAAACTCCAGCGTGATGTCCTGAGGTTGGGCACCCGGCTGCAGGACAAAATCGTATTCCAGCGATTCACCGTTTCCGTAATAAACGAGGTCTATATCAGGATAAACAGCGTGATACTTCACCCTGGCGTAGGTGGGTGCATCCGTGCGCCAGCGGGCGGGATCAGTACCGATCAGATAGTTAGCGGTGCCCGGGAGGCGGTCCATTCCCTCCAACCTGGGATTCGGGTTCGAACCTGAAAGGCGCAGGTGCAGGTCCTTCGACGCGTTCGTCGATCGACCGTTTCGAACGACCAGTCGGGCCTCCGTTCGGGTCAGCATCAGGCTGCTGTTCTGGCCGTGGGCCAGGAATTCCACCGCGGACTCCGCCTGTCCGATGTTCGCCTCGAAACGAATCGGGAGGTTTGCCAGGTTGGGTCGGGGCGGCGGTTGGGGTGAGACCGCGACTAGGGCTGTGGTCAGGGCGAAAAAAGACAAGGCCAGGCGGGAGACGGGGACCCTTAACATGAACATGGACCATCAGAACCGTCTCGGGATTTGGCAAGTGTGGAGAAGGCGTTCAAATTCTGCCATCCGGTGCCGGGCGTTCCCACTCCGGTCCGCATCACCGACGAACGAACGCCCCCGAAAACGGATTGCCCGAGACCGCGCTCCGGACGTATTATCCCAAATGTGAAAAACATCCCCATCACACTCCCGTTCTTCACTGCCGCGATCGCCGGAGTGTCGATCGCATCGGCCACGCCCCTGACATTGCAGGTCGATGGTGCCAACAGCGCGGTCACGCTCTCTGGGACGGTGCAGGCCGTCGGGGCCAGCGTCCCGCTTCAGGCGCAGGGAGCCAACAGCCTGGTCGCCAACTATTCGGGCGCGATTCCCGTGGACGTGACCAACGGAAAGATCCAGTTCCTCGGCGGATCCACCCTCGCGGCGCTGCAACCGAATGACTGGCAGCCGGGCGTGGGCGGAGTGAGCGGCACGGCACAGGCCAGCTACGCGGCCAAGGCCAGCATTTCCGTATTGATCTTCACAGCGAATGCCCTCGCGGCCAGCCGGAATGTGGCCCTCGACACCACCAGCGCCGGACTTCCCATCACCGCCGGCACTTTTGCTGCCGACGCGGTCAACTTCACCTTCCCCACCGCCGCCCAGGCCGCTCTCGATTTCTCCACCACGGGAGCCGTCAGCATCCACGGATCGCAATCCCTCAGCGGTCTGTTGGTCAACAACGTGGGCAACGTGGGAACCTGGACCGGGGCGAGCGGCGCGGAGATACTGACTCTCCAGGTGAATTGCACCTTCACCGGCACGACGCTCGCCACCGATGGAACCCCGGTGACCTTTCATCTCGCGTTCAACGGCCAGATCGTGGCGAAGAACGCCGGAACGCCCGAAGTGCCGAACGTGGCGTTCACGCTGCCACAGACTTCCGGGGCACCGCTGACATTGAACTGGTCGAAGACCTTCAAGTTGCAGCGTGCCACCATCCTCTCCCCGTCCAACTGGAAGGACGTGCTGGTCGACCCGCCCTACTCCGTCACGCCAACCCAGCCCGGCGAATTCTTTCAGGTCATCAGTCGATAGCTGGAACAATTCGGGAGAAGCCATGGAGGGATACTGATTCACGGATTCAAACGAGTTCCTGAAGATCCGATCGGATCGGGCTCTTTCGGCGTGCCCTGACGGATGCCGAGCGTGGCGACCAAACATTTCTGACATTGCACTTTTCGGCCACTGCGGGCTGGGTGGTTCGGTGGCCTCAGACTTGGGGCTCTCACTTCCATGAACACCCGCATCACCCGCTGTTTCGCCGCCTTGCTCCTTTGGGGATCGATTTCTCTGCACGCCCAGGACGTGACCGATTTCAACCTGCTCAAGAGCTTCAGCTACACGCAGTCCACGGCGGGCCTCCCCCTGCCGTTGGCGACGCCTTACCGGTTCGCCGCCGCCGCCGACACGGCGAACGGTGGACTGCTCGGGGGAAACATCGGGATTCCGGGAGGTTCCGTCCTTGCGCTCGCCGCGGACGGTCCCGATTCGTGGAGTGCGGGTTCCAGCTATCGAACGCCGGCGGCACTCGAGGCGGACTATCCGGGCGGCACCTACCTCGTCCATTTCCACACCGCCCATGACGGCGACAAGACGCTGACCTTTGCGTTTTCTACGGGCACGTTTCCCACCGCACCCCAGATCCTCACTTTTCAGGAGGCCCAATCCATCCTTTCCACCGGGGATTTTACCGCGACGTGGACGCCGTTCATTGGCGGCAAGGCCACCGACTATGTCCGCTTCTCCGTATCCACAGCCGACGGACAGGAGATCTTCAAGACCCGCGGGTATGGAAAGAGTGGGGCGCTGGATGGCACCAGCACGAGTGCCACGATTCCGGCCGGGACGTTGACGCCGGGGCAGGTCTACACCGGGAAGATTCTGTTCGCCCGCGGTTATGGACAGAACACCGACTACGGCCAGGGCGTCACCGGGACGGCGGCCTACTACACCGAAACCCAATTTCCAATTGCCGCCGCAGCAGCACCGGACGTGAAACGGTTCGGCGTGGTGAAGGGAGCGAACTATCGGCAGACCGGCGCGGGTGCGCCAGTCTTGGTGGACGGCAAACCCTACGCAATTCAAGTCTTCGCCGATGCCGTGAACGGCGGAGTGCTGAGCGGCAGCATCAAACTCCCCAACGGGACGATCCAGCCGTTTACATCCGGCGATGGCGATCTCGGCATCCAGGCGTCCTATCTTTCGGCGGCGGGTTTGGATGCCGACTATCCGCCTGGAACCTACACGGTCACCTTGAACACGGCCCACAACGGAACTCAGGTCGTGACCCTGCCGCTTCCCGCGAGCACCTTTCCGAACGCCCCTCAACTGCTGAACTTTTCCGCAGCGCAGGCGGTGAATCCCGCCGTCGACTTTACGGTGAACTGGAATGCCTTCACCGGTGGCGGGGTGAACGATTTTGTCCAGATTCAGGTCACCGCTCCCAGCGCAGATCAACCGGCGTTTCAAACACCACAGCCGGGACAGACGGGTTCACTCGATGGCACCGCCACCTCGGCAACCATTCCCGCCAACACGTTGAGTCCGGGCGAGACCTATCAGGTGCGCCTGCTCTTCGGACGTTTCCTCGGGGTCAGCCATACCTACGCGCTCGGACTCTCGGGCTATTTCAGCCAGACCGAACTCACACTCACGACCACCGGAATCGCCGTCGCCCCCACCGTCACGATCAATCAGGCCGGACCCTTTCAATGGCATCTCCACGCCAACGGCATCAACGGGCAGAACTACCTCATCGAATCGACAACATCCCTCGTTCCACCCTTTTCCTGGCAGCCGATGGTCAATTTCAATGGATCACCCGCCGGATTCGATTTCACCGACGGAGTGGTCCACACCCAGAACTTCTACCGGGTCCGACCGGTGAATTGACGCCGGGAACCGGTCATCCACGACGCAGCGTGCCCGATGCCGACCCGGTCTTCATTTGTCGTGCACCACGGTCTTCGTGGAGATCCCGCGACTGCTTGAAGTTTTTGTCGGGCGGGTGGGATTTGACCGCCGTTTCGTTGCGGTCCGGTCCCTTTTTCCGCGGGAAGAGTGTCGATTTTGTTTTCACGGACGAACCCTCGCAGTCATCCGTGAGACTGACTCTCCATTCCTTGCCAATTGCTTCACCGATCGACACCCACCGGGTCAGAGCGCATCTGAAACTTCGGAAGGAACCAAAGAAGTTGACACCCAACCGCATGAAGTTCCAACGGAGCACGGGAACACCCGGGTGCCGTGATCCATTTCGATCGTGTTTCCGTGAAACCTATCCAACCTCGATTCGTCTGCTAGTGTAGCGTTTGGGGGGGCGTGATGGTCGGGGCGGTGTCGGAATGAATACCGAGCCTTGACAACAGTCTTGAAAAACAACAAATGCCGGGCTCAAAGCTCGACGGACATTCGACAGCCAATGGAATCCCGTCCGTCGCGTTTCGATCCGGTGATTAGACGGCTCAGGCCGATAAAAGACCCGAGTTCCCCAGCAGCATGAAATCAAAGATATACAATGGCTTGGCCCTGACGGGGCTGGCCTCAGTTCTCGCCGGTTGCGTGGATCCCTACGGACGTCCCAACTACACCGGAAGTGGTGCCCTGGTCGGCGCGGGATCCGGCGCACTCCTGGGTGCGGCGATTGATCGAAGAAACCCTGGCGCAGGCGCGCTGATCGGTGGAGCCGCCGGGCTCCTGACCGGCAGCCTGATCGGCCACGGCATGGACGAAGACGCCCGCCGACGCTACCCGCCCCCTCCTCCGCCGACTTATGTTCCGCCCGGCACCGTCGTCCAGACGGCACCGCCGGCGGGAAATCCGCCCAGCCTCGCTGACGTCAAGGCCATGGCCCACGCCGGCGTCAATGAAGACACGATCATCAGCCAGATCAACAGCACTCACGCCGTCTATACGCTCGATGCAACGGCGATTATCGACCTGAAGAATTCGGGGGTTTCGGAAAAGTTGATCAACGCGATGATCGCGACCAGCACCCAGGTCGTGGTCTCCCAGAATCCGCCGCCGCCCCAGGCTGAAACCATCGTCGTTTCGCCGGGACCCGATTATTACTGGTGCTCCGGCGAGTGGCGCTGGGACGGGGTGGGTTGGGTCTGGTTTCCCGGCCGCTACGTCATGCGACCCTACCACGGGGCGGTGTGGCTCGAAGCCCGCTGGGTTCACGGCCCGCGCGGTTGGTACCGCGTGTCCGGACGCTGGCGGTAAGAGCGCGGCGGGACTTGTCCAATCGATTCCGGTGGGCCTACCCTCACCGGATGATCCACCGCACCCTGCAACTCGCCACACTTCTGTGCCTGGCCATCGTCGCGCACGCCGAGGAACTTTCCGTTCCCGCGACCGTCGTGTTCGAAAAGAACGTCGAATACACCAATCCCGACGACCAGCACCTGGCGATGAACATCGCGCGGCCGAAAACGGGAACTGGACCGTTCCCGGCGGTGCTTTGCATCCACGGTGGCGGATTTCGCGCCGGGAATCGCGAGGGCTACAATGCGCTGTGCCTGAAGCTGGCGGAGCATGGTTTTGTCGCCGCCACGACGAGTTACCGGCTCGCGCCGAAATATCAATTTCCCGCCGCGGTCCATGATGTGAAGGCCGCGGTCCGCTGGCTTCGCGGCAACGCCCCGACCTATAAGATTGATCCGAATCGCATCGGCGTGACGGGTTCGTCAGCGGGCGGCCATCTGGCGCAATTTCTCGGCGTCACCGCGGGCGTGCCGGAGTTCGAGGGCACCGGCGGCAACGCACAGCAATCCAGCGCGGTCACCTGCGTGGTCAACGTCTATGGCCCGAGCGATTTCACCAAGTCCTATGGCAAAAGTGTCGATGCGCATGAGGTGTTGCCGCTGTGGTTCGGCGGCAATCTCGATCAGGAACGGCACAAACACATCATCGGCAGTCCCCTGCCCTGGGTCACGCCGAACGCCGCCCCCACCCTGCTCATTCACGGCACCGAAGACAAATACGTGGCTTACGAACAAGCGCTTTGGATGCGGGATCGCCTCGAGGCCAGTGGCGTCGACGTGGAATTGATCACCATGGACGGTGCCGGCCACGGCTTCAAAGGTGCCGACGCCGAGAAGGCCGAAGCCGCGTTGCTGTCCTATTTCTCGGCGCGGTTGAAGATGAAACAAAATTGAGGACTGGGTGGATCGACAAGGAATCAGAAGGAATATGAAACGAGACGGGATCAACAGAATGTACGGAATCCGATCAGTGCTTCCAAGATCCGTGTGAATTCGTCTCTCGAACGCATAGGCGTCCCTTTGCTAAAGGACGGCCGCCTCGGCCGACGCAGACTTCAGAAATGCTGATCGGATTCCGTTCATTCCGTTCATCCCGTCTGAATCCGTTCCGATTCGTGCAATCAGTGTCCCGCCCTTCCAGTTGGCATCGGGACGGTAAGATTGATGCGTTTGGGTCGTTGCCATTCCGGCAGGGAGGCGAGCATTCTCGGGTTTGTTTTCCATGCCGCGTCTTTCGTTACAACGGTGGTTGCTGGCGATCGCATCGATCGTGGGATCGCTGTGCGCGGCGGCCGTCCCGGGTGGAACCGGTGGCGGTGGCGGCGACTCCCGCGCGCGTGCCGCCCTGACGATCCTGAAAAACGAGTGCTTCACCTGTCATGGTGAGCAAAAGCAAAAGGGAGGACTGTCGCTCCTGTCGCGGGAATCGATTCTTCGGGGCGGCGACGATGGACCGGTGGTCCGACCGGGACATCCCCAAGACAGCAAACTCGCCGGATTCCTCCAGGCGGGCGCGGACTCCCACATGCCGCCCCGGAAACAATTGGATCCCTCCCAGATTCGGACGATTCGCGAGTGGATCAAGAACGGCCTGGCCTGGGACGCCGCGACGCTCACCGAGGAGGATCCCGTCCAAGCAATCGATCTCTCCCCGCTTCCCGACACCTATCATCCCAGCCTGGCACTCGCTCTGTCTCCGAATGGCCAGCGCCTGGCCGCGGGGCGTGGCGGACAACTCGCGTTGTATGATCTGACCCGGACCAACTTCCCCCTCGTGATCGAGGTTCAAGCCCACACCGACGCGATCCAATCGCTAACCTGGAGTCACGACGGTCACACGTTGGTGAGCGGTGGCTTTCGTCGGATTCGATTTTGGAGCGGAGACACATTGCTGGCCGGGCGCGAGGTCTCGGAAGGCCTTTCCGGCCGGGTGACCGCCGTGGAACTCACGCCAGACGATCGCACCCTGGCACTGGCGGATGGCGGGAGCGGAAAACCCGGCTATGTCCGACTGCTCGACCTGACCTCCAACAGCAAACTGCAATCGTGGCGCGCCCATTCCGATACCGTGTTCGATCTGGAATTCAGCCGCGACGGACCCCGGCTCGTGACGGCCGGCGGGGATCAACTGGTCAAGGTGTGGGAGGTCGCCACGCGGAAGGAACTGGCCATTTTGGAAGGCCACACCGCGCAGGTATTGGCTGCGGCGTTCAATGACAAGGCCACCCAGGTGGCCAGCGCCGGTGCCGACCGGCAATTGAAGGTGTGGGACATCGCCACCCGGGAGAAAATCATTTCTCTTGGCACCCATTCGGCTGCGTTGACCGCGGTGGCGTGGCCTGGCGACGGCAGCGCACTCTTCACGGCCTCGGATGGCGGCGGGGTCTTTCGATACACGCATCTCAAGTCGCATACCGGTGAGCAAAGTTCAGCTTCCGGCGATGAGCTCCGCATGGCCGATCTTACCAGCGCCGTTCAATGCCTCGCGGTTTCCACCGACGGCAAACGGATTGCCGGCGGGTGTCAGGACGGCACGATCCGTGTCTGGGACGGTGACGGAAAACTTCTCGCGGAACTCGCGGTGCCAGCTCCGTCACCCGTGGCCGGATCGCAACCCAGGGCCGGCGGCACCTCCCGGCGCGTCGCTGCAGTTCCCTTGTTCGGAGCCATCAAAGCCTCCGACAAAAACGGGCGTCCCCGAACACCTCCACTCCTGGCAGCCGAAATTGTTTCACTCTCCGCGGAGCCCGCCCAAGTGAACCTTTCGGCCGATTCACCCCATCATCAGGTGGTGGTGACCGCGCGGACGACGGACGGATTTGATGTGGACGTGACCGATGCGGCGCGCTTCGCCGTCAGCTGGGGAGCCCCGCTTCGCATGGATGAAGGCGGCGACATCCGGGCGTTGGGTGCGGGTTCGGGCGTGGTGACCGCGCGAGTGGGGGCAAAGGAAATCCGGATTCCGGTGAACGTTCGTGGCGATGCAGCATTGACGCCACCTGTCCCCAGTTTCGTGAGGGACATTCTGCCGGCGTTGAATCAGGCCGGCTGTTCCGCGGGGAGCTGCCACGCAAAACCCGACGGACAAAATGGATTCAAGCTTTCAGTCTTCTCCTACGATCCCAAGGCTGACTATGCGGAGATCGTGAACGAGGCGCACGGGCGCCGGATTTTCCCGGCGGCACCGGACGAAAGTTTGCTGTTGCTGAAACCCCTCACACGGACTTCCCACGAAGGCGGCCAACGCTTCGCTCCGGGATCGGAAACTCATCAGTTGTTATCCCGCTGGATCCACTCCGGCATGTCTTATTCCCTCACCAACGAGCCGGTGGTCGAGCGGGTGACTGCATTCCCCAAGGAACGGCGGTATCGCAAGGGTGCCACGCAGCGACTGTTGGTGCTGGCCCGGTATTCGGACGGCAGCATGCGCGATGTGACCCGGCTCGCGTTGTATGATTCCAATGACAAGGAAATGGCCCGCGTCGATGAACAGGGCCGGATCACCATCGGGCAGTTGACCGGTCAGGGCGTCGTGGTGGCCCGCTACATGGGATTTGTCGGGGACGCGCAAATCATGGTGCCCGCCGACAAGGTGCTTCCGGTGGAACGCTACGCCGGCCTGCGGACCAACAATTTCATCGACACCCAGGCGTACGCGCAATTCCAGCGCCTGGGATTCCTGCCGTCGGATCCCTGCACCGATCTCGAATTTCTGCGGCGCGCCACGCTGGACACCGTTGGCCTTCTCCCCACGCCGGACGAAATTCGCGCCTTCCAAAAAGACCCCTCGCCCGACAAACGGCGCCGGCTCATCGACAGGCTGTTGGAGAATCCCGCCTATGCCGATTTCTGGGCGAACAAGTGGGCCGATCTGTTACGCCCGAATCCCGACCGGGTGGGTGTGAAAAGCGTCTTCCTGTTGGACCAATGGCTGCGGGAACGATTCCGCGCCAATCAGCCGTACGATCAATTCGTCCGCGAAATCCTGCTCGCCGAGGGCTCCAATCAGCGGGTCGGCCCGGCGGTCATCTATCGCGACCGGCGGGAACCTGCGGAATTGACCACGATGTTTAGTCAGTTGTTTCTGGGTACGCGACTGGAATGCGCCAAGTGCCATCATCATCCGAACGAAAAATGGAGTCAGGAGGACTTCTACCGACTGGCGGCCTACTTCGGGCCCTTGAAGCAAAAAGGCGCCGGACTTTCCCCTCCGATTTCAGCGGGCACCGAGACCTTCTTTTTCGCGCCTGGTGGGACGGTGAAACACCCGATCACCGGGGCCGTGATGACCCCGCGCCCGCCCGATGGTGCGGAACGTGGCCCGGAACCCGGCGATCCACGACGTCAACTGGCGGACTGGCTCACCGCGCCGGGCAATCCGTTCTTCGCGCGGGCCGCGGTGAACAGGGTCTGGGCCAGTTTCTTCGGGCGCGGTCTGGTGCAGCCGGTCGACGATTTTCGCAGCTCGAATCCCTGCGTCAACCCGGCCCTGCTGGACGGGCTGGCGGCGGATTTCTCGTCCCACGGGTATGACCTCAAACATCTGATTCGCACGATTCTCGAATCGCAGACATATCAACTGAGTTCGACACCCAACGACACCAACCTCGCCGACACCCGCAATTTTTCGCGCTCGTACCGCCGGCGATTGCCCGCCGAGGTGATGGACGATGCGGTGAGCGATGCCACCGGGGTACCGGATGTCTTCGCGGCGATGCCCATCGGCGGACGCGCGACGCAGGCGTGGAGCTACCGGATCCAGTCCCATTTTCTCGATGCCTTCGGGCGTCCGAACTCCAGCAGCGATTGTCCGTGCGAACGCGACACCCAGCTCAGCGTGGCGCAGACGCTGCACCTGATGAATTCGCGCACCCTGCAGGCGAAATTCATCAACCCGTCCGGACGCCTGCAACGCCTGGCCAGGAGCTCCGCCGCGGCCGACGACGTGGTGGAGGAATTGTACCTGGCCACGCTCAGCCGCCCTCCCACCGCCGCGGAACTCGCCACCGCGGTCGAGGCCTTCCTTTCCCCGGGAGCGACCCGCAAGGCAGCCACAGAGGATGTTTTTTGGGCGCTGAGCAATTCGCCCGAATTCATGTTCAACCATTGAACACCGACCGCAACGCGACCCGAAGTTGACCGCAAAGCCCGCTTCACAATCCGCAGCCGAACTGGCTATCCTCGCAACAGCGTGAACAGCTCCACCCACAACTGCGCTGGAATGCGCCGCCGGGATTTCATCCAGGTGGGTCTGGGCGGCATGATGGGTTTGGGACTGACCGATCTGCTCCGACTTCAGGGACGCGCCGCAACTCCCGGAGCCCACCCCACGCCACCCACCGGACGCCCCGTCAATTGCATCCTGATCTGGCTCGATGGCGGACCGTCGCACTACGAGACGTTTGATCCGAAGCCCGAGGCTCCCTCGGAGATCCGGGGCCAGTTCCAGGCGATTTCAACCGCAGTGCCCGGCACTCGTTTCAGCGAGGCGGTGCCGGAACTCGCGAAAGCCGCGGACAAATTCACCGTCATCCGTTCGATCTGCCACAAAGATCCCAACCACGGCGGCGGAAACCATTACCTGATGACGGGTTCGCCGACTCCGGTTCCGGTGGCCTGCGGCGCATTCGTCACCTTTCATCCCTCGTTCGGATCGGTCGTTTCCTGGCAGCGGGGACAGAACGAGGGATTGCCGCCGTATGTCTCGATGCCGTCGGTGACCCGCAGTGGCGGACCCAGTTTTCTGGGTGGCAAATACGCCCCGTTCGTCATCGACGGACAGCCCAACGCGGCCGACTTCCGGGTCCGTGATGTGGTCCTGCCCTCGGAGATCAGCGAAGGCCGCGCGGCGACCCGGCGCAATCTGCGAGCGACGTTGGACGGAATGAAACGTTACACCGACCGGCTGGCCGAGGACCCCGCGGTGACCTTCGATCAATATCTTCAACAGAGCGTCGACCTGGTGCTCTCATCGAAAGCCCAGGCGGCGTTCGATCTGGGCCACGAGGATGCAAAGGTTCGCGAATCCTACGGACGGAATGATTTCGGCCAGCGGCTGTTGATGGCCCGACGTCTGGTTGAAGTCGGGGTCTCCTGGGTGACCGTTAACTACGGCGGCTGGGATCATCACACCAAGCTCTTCGAAGCGTACAAGGGCGACAGTGTCAGAAACATGGATCGCGGCGTCGCCGCATTGATCCGCGACCTGGATCAGCGCGGACTGCTGGATTCGACGTTGGTGGTGATGTTGGGCGAATTCGGACGGACCCCGAAGGTGAACAAGGATGCCGGCCGCGACCATTGGCCGCATGCCATGTCGGTGCTGATGGCCGGTGCCGGGTGTCCCCGGGGAGCGGTGATTGGAGCGACCGATGCCAAGGGTTATGCCGCATCGGAGAACGTGCATCGACCCGAGGATTTCGCTGCATCGTTGTACTCCAAGATGGGGATCGATCCAAACCAGGCGATCCACACCAACACCGGTCGCCCGGTTCAATTGGTCAACAACGGCCGTCGGATCAAGGAACTGTTCGCGTAGAGGGCATCCGAACCGGAACGAGCCACCGACTCCCGGATTTGGACGGAATGATACAGAATGAACCGGATCGGATCGGCATCCACCGCATGGATTCGGCTTAGCATCGGACTCGGGCTGGCGCTGCTCGACACAGCGAGCCATGCCGCCGCCCCCGTACTGGATCATCTGTTTCCAGCGGCGGTACAGATTGGAACGACGAACACCCTCACCTTCGTCGGGAACTCAACTCCGTGGCCTCCGCAGATCTGGGCGGACGCGCCGGGGATGCTGTTCAAGCCCAACAACAACGCGGACCAGGTGATTGTCGTCGTTGCCACCAACGCCACGCCAGGTCCGCTTTGGATTCGCACCTTCAACACCAACGGAGCCAGCGCCCCACGGATCCTAATCCTCACCCGAGATCCGCAGTTGGCGGAGGTTGAGCCCAATGATGACCGGGTGGCCGCGCCGATTCTCGAACGCCTGCCGGTGGTCGTGAACGGACGACTGGAAAAAACCGGCGATGTGGATTCCTACGCCGTCACGCTGGAGGCGGGACAAACCCTGGTGGCATGGATCGAAGCGTACGCCCTGATGACGCCGATTGATCCGGTGCTGCGAATCGTCGATTCCCGGGGAATCCAGGTGGCATTGAATCATGACCGTGTGGGTTCGCTGGATCCTTTTCTCGCCTGGACCGCACCCGCATCCGGTCGATATGTGCTGCAGGTATTCGGATTCTCCTATCCGGCGGATTCCGACATTCACTTCGCCGGAAATCCCGCCGGGGTTTACCGCCTGCACGTCACCTCAGGGCCCGTCCTGAAAAACACACTGCCCCTCGGGGTCCAACGCGGGACAAATACCGCGTTGCAGCTCGTCGGATGGAACCTCCGAACACCACACGAACGGGTCCTCTTCAATCCGACCGCCGCGACCGATCCCGAAGTTGGATTTGTCCGATTTCAGCCCCCGGGCTTTGACGATCCAGTGGAACTTCCGGTCGGTGACGGACCGGAATTGCTGGAGACTGAACCCAATGACGATCGCGCAACGGCGAATCCCGTGCCGGTTCCGGGCGCCATCACCGGCAACCTGGATCGCGCCGGAGACGAGGATCGCTTTGCTTTTCCGGCGGCAAAGGGCGAACGCCTGCTGTTGGAAGTCCAGTCCGCCCGGCTGGGATTCCTGCTGGATTCCTGGCTCAAGCTGGAGGATGCCGCTGGCAAGGAGCTCGTTCGGAACGACGATGCCTCCGGTCCGGATCCGCGCCTGGAATGGACGGTTCCCGCCGATGGCAACTACTTCGCGGTGGTCGGAAACGTCCTCCAGAATGGCGGCACGGACCTTTGGTATCGACTCAGCATCCGGCGACCCAAACCGGAGCTGGGCGTCACCGTGGCCGAAAACGCATTTTCGGTGGAGCCCGGCAAAACCAACGAGATCAAGGTCGCCCTTGCCCGACGCTACGGTTTCACCGCCCCCGTCCGACTGACCGCAGCTGGGTTGCCCGCGGACGTTCTCGCCGAACCTGTCGAGGTCGCCGGCACTGCCGGTGAAGGGATTCTGAAACTGGTGGCCAGCGGTGGTGCAAAATCCTTCAGCGGCGCATTCCGCATTGTGGCGACCGAGACCGTCGGCGGTCGGGAACGCGAGGCGGTGATGTCGTTGGTCACCACCGGAGAAAACAACGGTGTTCCCCAGGGCTTCAGCCGGCTCGTCCTGGAAACGATCTCAAAGTTTTGGCTCACCGTCCTGCCACCACCACCGCCGGCCAAGCCCGCCGTGGAAAAGAAGTGAGGACGCGCAAACCCTTCGAACGGCATGAAAATCCCGATTCTAACCGCCCTGTTGATCCTGCTGTTCCTCCCGGTGTCCGTACCCTGCACGGCGCAAGAGTCCCATCCGGCGGTTGAGGGATCCACGCACCGATCGTTGCAACCGGTTCCTGACAAACTCGTTGTTCTGACCTTCGACGACTCGGTCGCCTCACTCCACACGAACGTCCGGCCGTTGCTGAAACGCTTCGGCTTCAGCGCGACCTTTTTCATCACCGAAGGCTTTTCCTTTGCGACCAACAAAACCGACTACATGACTTGGGATCAGATCGCGGAACTCCACCGCGATGGATTCGAGATCGGCAACCATACCCAGAGCCACATGGGCGTCGGGGCAGATACGTTGGGGCGACTGCGAAACGAGGTGACCTACATCAACCAACGCTGCGCGGAACACGGCATTCCGAAGCCGGTGAGTTTCGCCTACCCCGGCAATTCCATTCACCCCGGCGCCCTGCCCATTCTGCGGGAACTGGGTTTCAAGTTTGCCCGGCGCGGCGCGCAACCGGAATTCGCCTACGAAACCGGCCGCGGCATCCCCTACGAACCGCGCGGGGATCATCCGCTGCTCATTCCCACCACCGGCGATGCCCGGCCCACCTGGACTCTGGAAAATCTCAAGCAGGCCGCCGTGCAGGCCCGGGACGGTCGGATTGCGGTGCTGCAATTCCACGGCGTTCCAGACCATGAGCATCCGTGGGTGAACACGCCTCTGGAACGGTTCGTGGAGTATCTCACCTGGCTCAAGTCGAACGGCTACCAGTGCATCGCGCTCGGCGACCTGGCGCGATTCGTCGATCCGGATGATCTCCCGGCGGAACCGTGGAGAATCATCGAACATCGCCAGGCCGAACTGCGCGCGAAATGACCCGGGCGACGGCCGGCGGCGGGAAGGGTTCCCCTGGCCACCGAATTCAGACCAAATCCCGGCACTGGACGCCGCGGCAGCACCCCCTATGTTCCCCGTCGTATGGAATCGAACAACCCGGTTTTGAGTCAGAAATCCTTCGCCAACCTCCGCGTCGACGGGCCGGTCATGACCCTCGGCGGCGTGACCTTCAAGAGCGGCATTTTGCTGCTGTTGACCGTTCTTTCCGCGGGCATGGCCTGGAACTCGACCTCGGCCAATCCCGCACTCGCCGGAGGCTGGATGTTGGGCGGCGGTGTGGGCGGGCTGATGGTCGCCCTGGTCCTCATCTTCAAAAAAGAATGGTCGCCGATCCTCGCTCCGGCGTACGCCATTCTCGAAGGGTGCGCCTTGGGCAGTATTTCGCTGTTGTTCAGCGTCAAGTACCAGGGAATCGCCTTCCAGGCCGCTGGGCTGACGCTGGGGGTCCTGGCAATGATGCTCGCGCTCTACCGGTTCCGCATCATCCGGGCCACCGAGAAGTTCAAACTCGGCGTCTTCGCCGCCACCGGTGCCATTGCGCTGATGTATCTGGTCAGCATGGTGATGGGCTTTTTTGGCAAAAGCGTTCCGTTTCTCCATGATGCCAGCCCGCTCAGCATCGGCATCAGCCTGGTGATCGTCGGAGTCGCCGCCCTCAACCTGATCCTGGATTTCGACCTGATCGAGAACGCCGTCCGTGACGGTGCGCCGGCCTACATGGAGTGGTATTGCGGATTCAGCCTGCTGGTGACGATTGTCTGGCTTTATCTCGAAATCCTTCGCCTGCTCTCCAAGCTGAACGACCGCCGCTGAGCGGGTCAGTCCGTTCGCGGCTTGGGTGCCGGTCGGAGGAGGATCACTGGAGTGGAAACGAGACACACCGCGAGTCCGGCAATCGAGCGCAGGCTGGGGTGTTCCCGAATCGCTTTGACGAAAAAGCCGTAGGCGATCGAAAGATTGCCGGCGGCTTGATTGGAGCGGCCGGAACCAAAATACGCCTCCGCCAGGCGCATCCGCAGAATGCGCGTCTGGTTGGGAAGCAGGTTCCTCCGAAGCACCTCGGAATACACAAACACCTGGCAGTCGTGTTTGTGCGCCCATTGACGGGCCGTTTCCATCGTTCGATGAACCCGGTAGCGGGTCAAACGTTGCGGAACATAGCAGAACGGACGCCCCAGGGCGGCGAAATGGGCCGACATCCAAAGGTCATAGGCACCGGCGGCTTCAGGCACGAGCAGACTGAGATCAAGGGCCGCCCGCTCAAAGACGGCGCCCATCGCCAGCGGCACGCCGTTCAGGTGGATCACGAAATCCGCGGGATCAGCGATCCGCCCGCCCGGCAGGTCGATCCGACCATGCTTGCGGGAATTGGCATTCGTTGCCGCCTCATCGATTTCAGAGCGTTCATCGATGATCCAATGATCGCAGAATCCGACCACGCAGCCGGGTTCTGCCTCCATCATGCCAACCACCGTACCGAGAAATTCCGGCTCCCAAACATCATCGTCGTTGAGAATGGAAATGTACCGACCCACCGCCTCGCTCATCGCATTCCGGAGACTTTTCACCACGCCGACATTCCCGGAGTTATGCCGGTATCGCACCTTTCCAGTGCCGGAAAACGAAGCGCAAATACGCTCGATCTCGGGGCTTTGAGAATTGTCGGTGACGATGATTTCGTAGCTGTCGAAGGTTTGGGCCAGAACACTCCGGATCGCTTCCTCCAGATAGGTGGTTCGCTTGAAGGTCGTGAGGATCACGGACACCTTCGGAACAGCAGAAACAGCGATGGATTCGGGCGTCATGAATCGGGGTGCGGCCCACGCGACCCCTCGGCAAACTCTGGGAGCACCCCCCTCCGCGCGCAAGAACAACAGACCCCGGCGCCGACGGGCAGTGGCCGGAACACCACGCTGCCCCCAACGACACCCTCGTCATTTCCCAAACTCTCCAACCTTCCACGACGAGGCCGCCTGCCGCGCCTCCCACACCACTTCGAGGTCACACTTTCTTATACTTCCAGGCGCGTTCCAGCATTTCCTGATTGAACGGCTCCACCACGATTCTCTCGGTGGCATAGAGAAAAAGAGCACCCTTATAAACCTGCCCGGCCACGCCCATCACATAGGAATACACCACGAGCAGCGCGACCCAGACCGCGATCACCACGATCGGCAGGACGAAGGTTTGCATCACGGCCATCGCGGTCACCGCCCCGCCAATGACGACCACCGTCGCCAACCCCACCAGCAGCGAAGCGAAGCTCAGACCCACATAGCCGATCAGCGCTTCGCCCCAGGTTCCCCTGAGTGTCGTAGCCGACTTCTTGAGGATGTTGAGGGGATTCGAAGTCTCGCGTTCGCTCACCAGTACGGGAATGGCAAACACCGTGGCCACGCTCCAGGCCAGTCCGAGAAAGCGGGTGATCAAGGAACCAACCCAGCCCAGCCGTTCAGAAATCTCCTTGATGATGAGTCCCACCAAACCGGCAAAGAGCGTCCAGAGGAGGATGGCCGTCACCCGCGACCCGGCGAACCTGAATCCGCGGCGCAACGAAACCTGATCACCGCGCAACGCCGCGAGGATTTCATGGTAGAACGCCACGTTGAAGTAGGTGGCAAAAAACATCGAGACGAGGTAGATCGCCGCGAGAATCAGGGCTCCCGGTCCGTTGAACTGGACACTGTGTCGCGCACCAGCGCCATTGGAGGCGGCCGCCTGAACATCAGAGTATCCCAGCGATTTCACCACCGCCTGCCAATGTTCGCCCGAGGTGAAGGGATGTCCGGTGGGTTGCAGGGCGATGCCGCCGAGGAAAAAGCCGACGATCGCCAGGACAAAGAGGCTGCTGAGGGCGGGGAAGGCCAGCAGCTTCGGCTGGCGCGCGATCACCGAAATGGCGCTGCGAAACAGCAACCAACTCCGCTGAAATTTGCTGGGCTCATTCATGGTGCGGGTCTCCTGGGTTGAACTGGGTTTTCGGACCAAGGCCCACCGCTCCGCCGGCGCCAGCCTTGAATATCATCCCGTGCTAGAAAACCACCCCGGGTTTGGCAATTGGAAATCGGGAGGCATTTCGGAATCGGACCGCCACCAGACAGATCGGCTCTTCCTTCCCGCGCCCCGGATGTGGTGAACTCCGGGCGTCACCATGCGCCGATTTTTTGCTGTGTCCGCCCTCGCCCTGGTCGTCGTGCTGCCGCGCGACGCGGCCGCCGCGTCGGTCGACTTTTCGCACGACATCGTTCCCATTCTCCGCCAGCACTGCGCCGAGTGCCACGCCGGCGACAAGAAGAAGGGCGGCCTGTCGCTCAACACCCGCGAAACCCTGATGAAGGGCGGCGAGGACGGTCCGGTGGTCCAACCCGGCGACGTGCGGCGCAGTCCGCTGCTGGACGCCGTTCTTTCATCCGACCCCGATCATCGCATGCCGCCGAAGGGGCCGCGCCTGACCGCCGAGGAATCCGGGAAACTCCATAAATGGATCGAGGAAGGCGCGGTGTGGATCGAAGGGTTCTCGTTCCGCAAACCCGCGTACGAGCCGCCGTTGAAACCACGCCGACCCGTGCTGCCCGCCGTCCACGGCGGCCGCACCAACCTGATCGACCGCGTCCTGGACGCCCAATTCACGCGACTTCATCAATCCCGCCCGGCACCGCTCGACGACGCCACCTTCGCCCGGCGGGTTCACCTCGATCTTGTCGGACTGCTGCCCGAACCGAATGCCCTCGCCACCTTCCTCGCCGACCGCCGGCCGGACAAGCGCGCGCGCCTCGTCGACCGACTGCTCACCAACGACGTCGCCTATGCCGAGCACTGGCTGTCATTTTGGAATGATCTTCTCCGGAATGATTATGCGGGAACCGGCTACATCGACGGCGGACGCCGGCAGATCTCGTCCTGGCTCTATCGTGCCCTGATTGAAAACAAGCCGTACGATCAATTCGCCCGGGAACTCGTCTCGCCCACACCCGACAGCGAGGGTTTTTCGCGGGGCATCCAATGGCGTGGCGCCGTCAGTGCCGGTCAGGCGGTTCCCGTCCAGTTCGCGCAGTCCGTCGGTCAAACCTTTCTCGGCATCAACCTGAAATGCGCGTCGTGTCACGACAGTTTCATCGACCGTTGGACGCTCCGGGAATCCTACGGCCTGGCCGCCATCTACGCCACCCAGCCGCTGGAATTGCATCGTTGCGACAAGCCCACCGGCACTCTCGCCGTCCCCGCCTGGCTCTTCCCGGAGATAGGCCAGATCGATTCGGCGGCCCCGCAATCTGAACGGCTGAAACAGTTGGCGCGGTTGTTGACCCATCCCGACAACGGCCGGTTTTCGCGCACGCTGGTGAACCGCTTCTGGCACCGGCTCATGGGCCGCGGCATCGTCCATCCGACCGACGCGATGCAGACCGAGCCCTGGAACGCCGATCTTCTCGACGGTCTGGCAACCCATCTCGCGGACAACCACTACAATCTCAAGGCCACCCTGGCGTTGATCTGCAACTCCGCCGCCTACCAGTCCCGCTCTGAAGTGCGAAAAGCCGGGACTGACGACCACGGCTATCACTATACCGGTCCACGGGCGAAACGTCTGTCCGCCGAACAATTTCTCGACGCCCTCTGGCAGCTCACCGGAACCGCACCTGAGCGCTTCGATGCCCCGGTGGTTCGCGCGCATTCCGATCCTTCCCTGAAACCGACCGCGCGGTGGATCTGGGCCAGCGGCACCACCCCACCGCCGGCCGGTGACGCGATCACTGTTCGGCGTTCGCTCGAATTGTCGGAACGCCCGGCCGTCGCGGGTGCCGCGATCACCGCCGACAATTCGTATTCCCTGTACGTGAACGGTCGAAAGGTGAAGTCCGATGACAACTGGGAAACCGTCGAGTCAGTGGACCTCACCTCCCTGCTCCGCGCCGGCACCAATGAGTTCGTCATCTTCGCGAAGAACGGCGGCGACGCGCCCAACCCGGCCGGGCTTTTCTTCGAGGCGCAGTGGCGGTTCAAGGACGGCCACACCGGCAGCTTGGGCACCGGGCCGGATTGGACGTTTGTTCGCGCCAAACCCGACGATCAGGGCCGGATCAAGGACGCCGCTGCGCCCTGGCAACCCGTCGCCGCGGTCGACGATGCCCCGTGGCGCGACTCAACCGCCGGCGGCATCGGCGCGGCGCTCACCCTGGCGACGACCCTGGATCATCCCATGGTCCGCACCGCCCTGCTGAAGAGCGATCCGCTTCAACGCACGCTCGGCAGGCCCAATCGCGAACAAATCGTCAGCGTGCGCCCCGACGAACTCTCGACCCTCGAGGCGATGGACCTGAGCAATGGTCCCCTCCTCGCCGGACGCATCACTGAAGGTGCGAAACAACTCGCGGCCCGCGACTGGAAGTCCTCCGGGGCGCTCGTCGACTGGTTGTACCACGCCGCCCTCGCCCGCCCGCCCGCGAAGCCGGAACTCGAATTCGCCAGTACGCAGCTCGGCCCGAAGCCCACCCCCGAGGGCGTCGAAGACCTGCTTTGGAGCATCGTTCTCCTCCCCGAATTCCAACTCGTGCGGTGACCGATCCCGACCTACTGTCCCCTGCCGACTCAGCCCATCCTGCCATGAAACCATTCGACCTGGATCCCTCCAATCCGCGCCGGGATTTCCTCAAGAAACTTTCCGCCGCCGGGCTGGCCGCGCTGATGTCTCCCGAGCCGCGCCTGTTCGGTGCCGGTGCCGGCGGCGAAACGCCCGATGCGCCGCGGGCCCGCGCTGATGCCTGCATCCTGTTGTGGATGGGCGGCGGCATGGCGGCACCGGAAACCTTCGATCCGAAGCGCTACAGTCCGTTCGAAAAAGGCCTGCCGGTGTCGAAGATGCTCAGCACCTTTCCCGCGATCGACACCGCCGTCGACGGACTCCGCATCTGCCAGGGGCTCGAACAGGTCGCCAAGGTCATGGACCGCGCGACACTGATCCGATCGGCGGTTCAACCCGATCTCGGCAGCATCCTGCACTCACGGCACCAGTACCATTGGCATACCGGCTACGTGCCCCCGCAAACCGTCGCCTGCCCCCACATCGGTGCCTGGATGGCCCGCGTTCTCGGACCTCGCAACCCGGTGATGCCCGCCTTCATCAACATCGGCCAGCGGCTGGAGGGCAATGGTGAATCCGAGGAACTCAAGGCCTTCACCACCGCAGGATTCTTCGGGAACGAATTCGGGCCGATGAACCTGCCGGATCCCGCCGCCGCGGCGTCGGCGGTTCAACCGCCACCGGGAATGACTCCGGGTCGGTTTGCTGATCGTTATCGATTCTATCGCCAGCTCATCGACCGGAATCCGCATCGCGAATACCTCAGTGATCACCAGCAGGAATCGATGCTGCGCGCCATGGACAACGCGCAACGCCTGCTCGGCTCCAAGGAAAGCGCGGCGTTCGATCTTTCGCTCGAGCCGAAAGAATCCCGCGACGCGTACGGCGACACCCATTTCGCCAAGGGCTGCCTGCTCGCCCGCCGCCTGGTCGAAAACGGCGCCCGCTTCGTCGAGGTCACCACCGAATACGTGCCGTTCTTCCACTGGGACACTCATGCCGACGGCCATTCAACGGTGGATCGGATGCACCACGAAATCGACGGGCCAATTGCCCGGTTGATTCGTGATCTGGAATCCCGCGGACTGCTCGACCGCACCCTGGTGGTGCTGTCCAGCGAGTTCAGCCGCGACGCGCTGATCGAGGGCGTTCCCGGATCCAAGGCGACCGACCAGGCCACCGCTCCTTCGGAAACGTTGCAGGAAGCCAAGCACTACGGATTGCACCGCCATTTCACCGGTGGGACCAGCGTGGTTCTGTTTGGCGGCGGCATGAAGCGCGGTTACGTCCACGGTGCGACCGCGGATGAACGCCCGCTCGTTGCGGTGAAGAACCCCGTGAGCATCCGCGACCTGCACGCGACGATTTTCAACGCGATGGGGGTCAGTCCAAAGACCGCATTCAACATCGAACAACGCCCGTTCTACGCCACCGAGGACGGCAAAGGCGTCCCGGTCGACGCCGTGTTTGCCTGAACGGAACACTTCAGAAGAAGCGCAGAGGACACTGATTTCACGGATTCACACGGATTCCAAAAGTGCTGATCCATTCCGTCCATTCTGTTCATCCCGTCTGAATCATTGGATCAAGACCCGGCTGACCAGGCCGGTCAGCGGGAACCGAGTCGTCGTCCGAGTTCGAGCATTCGATTCCGGACCCATCCCTCACCGTACCGGCCGATCGCGTAGGTCACCACCGACAGAACTGCGATCGCCACTGCCGGGTAGAGAAAGTCCGGGATGCCGAGGTGCATCCGATCCATTTTCAGGATCATCGCGATCATCATGTTTTCGTGGATCAGATAGAGCGGATAACTGATGAACCCGAAGAATTGCAGGATCGGAAGGGTCAGGACCCGTTGGAAGGTTGTGCTGATCACGGAAACGGTGAACACCGCGCCGACCACCGCCGCACCGGCCATATGGTCCCAGTGCCATCCCCGGACGAACACCGAGCTGATCGCGGCCAAGCCCACCCCCGCCATGAACCATTTCAACTCCCGGGACTTGGAATAGGTGTAAAACGCCGCACCGGCCCCGAACCAGCCAAAGTACTCAAACCCAAGCCCCCGCAGACCCTTCCCTGCGAGACCCAACACCGCGTGCGGCGAGATCTCATTCGCGACCTTCAGCAGGATCGTCGCCGCGAATGCCGTCGTAAGACCCAGGAACAGGCCTTTTCGTCCTTTCCAGAAGTAGATCAACGCTGCGAAGACGTAGAACTTGAACTCGGCATAGAGCGACCAAAACGACACTTCCAGCGGGTTGGCGGAAAACCCGGGAATCACGCTCCACCAGGACAGATCCACGAACGTCAATCCCGGCACCAGACTGAGCCACGTCGGTTTTCCCGAGGGCCGTTCATGGAAAAATCCGGCGGTCGCGAAAATGAGGATGGAACACAAAAGCATCGCCGGAAACAGCCGGAGCCAGCGCCGGACGAGAAACTCACGAGCGCCCGTGCATTTCTCCAGAGTCATCAGAATGACAAACCCGGAGATCAGAAAAAACAACTGAACCCCGAACACGCCGAAATGAACGATCGGAAACCGGTCGCTGTATTTGGTCCCGTACGGCACCACCTCCCACCAGCGGGCGTAAGCGTGATAGAACACGACCATCAAGATCGCCAGGCCACGATGCCCATCGAGATACGCGATGCGTTTGTTCATTGAGGTTTTGCTGGGAAAATGCGGTCCAGTTTCCGGCCGCCACGCTTCCAGATCGCAGCCGGAACGAACACAAGAATTGACGGCGGGAACCCGCACCCCAGCGATCTCCCTCGCCTCCATGGAGTGGACGAGAGGGCAGGGAAGAGGTGGCGCACCCGTGTCTTCGCAGCCTGACTCAAACAACCGAACGTGATGTCACCACGCGCCGGTCCGGCACCGCTCAGCACCCCTCGCCCTGGCCCTCTCCCCGCTCCGCAGGGCGAGGGAAGTCGATGGGGTGCGAAAAGTCCTGTGGGTCCGTTCAGTGGCCTCGCGGTCCGTTTGGCGGAGGTGGATTCGCGTCGTCTTCGTCCTCCAGCATTCGGACGACGGTGCGAATCATGTATCCAACCACGGACAGCGCCACCACCGCAGTGCCTAGGCCGATCAACACGTCATTCCGTTTCTCCGGCGTGACGAACCGCAGCGGATAGAGAAAAACGGCGAAGGCCAGAAGCAGCATGAACGCCGAGGCGCCGTAGAGTTTCCGACGGGTCGAGGCGGTTTCATCCGCGGACCCAAGACGAAACACGAGGAGCCAATACCCCGCCGCGAGGGCCGCCCCGGCGGGAAAGGCGATCAACGCCAGATTGCTCCAATGGAATTCGATCCCGCCATGGCCCAGATCCAGCACGGTGAGTGACGCCAGCAGGCATCCCAGCCCCAGCGCCGAGGATCCGATCATGACCCAGCGGAGGAACGGGCTCCGTTCCACGGTATCGACAGCTTCCGCACGCATGGCGGCAACATGCGCCCCGCTGCCGATGGAGTAAAGGGGCCCGACGACGGTATCAGTCGGGGTTGGCAGGTTCAGCAGCGCGGTTACTCAACCCGGCAAACGCCCGTTCCACGCACCACCGAACCGATTTCCCACACCTTCATCCGTGCGGCCCGGATGAAGCGGAACACGTCGTCGGCCGCGTCTTCCGAAACGGTCACCGTCATGCCGATGCCCATGTTGAACACCTCATACAACTCGGCTTCAGCCACCGAATCATCCGAGGCCAGGATCTGGAACAGAGGCGGTACGTCCCAGGAACCTTTGTGGATCATCACATCGCATTTCGGCGGCAGGGTCCGGGGGATGTTGTCCACAAACCCGCCGCCGGTGATGTGGGCGAGCGCTTTGATCGCCGGTGGCTTTCCAGTGCGATTGAACTTCTTCAGCAGCGCCTGCACCAGAGGACCGTAGCTGACGTGCACCTTCAGCAGCGCCTCGCCGACCGTCCCGTCGAGTTCCGGCACGTGCGTGTCCGGCTTGAACTTCATGTTTTCGAACAGGATTTTGCGCGCGAGCGAATAGCCGTTGGTGTGAAGGCCGCTGGAGGCGATGCCGAGGACCCGATCACCCTTCCGGACCGTCTTTTGCCCGTTCAACATCCGGGATTTTTCCACCACGCCGACAATGGTGCCGCTGACGTCGTACTCACCCGCCTGGTAAAACCCGGGCATCTGCGCGGTCTCGCCGCCGATCAAGGCGCAGTTATTGAACCGGCAGCCGCGGACGAATCCACGGATCACCTCGGTGAAGACGTGCGGTTCCAATTTTCCGGTGCCGAGATAATCGAGGAAGAAGAGCGGTTCCGCGCCGAGCACCGCGATGTCATTGACGCAATGGTTCACCAGATCCTCGCCGATGGTGTCATGGCGGTTTAGGGCGAAGGCGATCTTGAGCTTGGTGCCCACGCCATCGACCGAGGAGACCAGCACCGGCTGGCGGAACCGTTTCACGTCGAGCGCGAACAGGCCGCCGAATCCGCCGACCTTGCCGAGGACTTCGCGGCGGTGCGTGGAGGCCAGCAGGGCCGGGAGGGTGCCCTTGACGCGGTTGCCGAGATCGATGTCAACGCCCGCAGCGGCGTAGGCTTTTTGCTTCATGGTAGAGAAAGGTGAGATGATTAAAATCTTCGGCGGGCGACATCCTCGCTCAGTGCCCAACTACATTTCGTCGACGAGTTCCAGGACCTTTTCAACGTCTGAGAGAACCGTCAGGGCAGTTCTGCATTTCGGGTCAAGTTGAAGCGCGCGTTGGAAGCACTTGCAAGCATCGGTATACCGTCCTTGTGCGCGAAAAACGAGGCCGAGGTTGAGGTGCGCCTCGGCGATGCAGCCTTTCTTGCAGCGAGTAGCTCGGAGGTAAACCGCCTCGGCCTCTTGCAAACGCCCTGCGTTGGCGAGAATTGCTCCGAGGAAGATCTTGTAAGTGGCGTCGCTGGGAGAGTGGTCGACTGCGCGACGATACCAACGTTCCGCACTGCGAAACGCACCTCGTTTGCGATGGAGGTGTCCGAATTCGGAATAGACCAGCGGCAGCGCCTGCGGTGGGCAAAACCGAGCGACTTGATGTAGGATTTTAAGAGACTCTGGGTAACGGGCCATCGCATGGAGGCATGAGCCGTAATGAAATAAAATCGCCCAATCCTTCGGATGGACGGCAAGCGAGTGTTTGGCAAGTTCCAACGCGCAGCAGGCCATGCCTCGCGCGTCATATCGCTGAATTGCACGCGACTTTGCTCTAGCATCATCTCGTGACATTGGTTTGGCGGGTAGGGACGCCCAACGGATACCTCACCGATTCGCCGCGAATTGTTCGGCCAAGGCCACTGCCTTCAGCATGGCCTTGGACTTGTTCACCGTTTCCTGGAACTCGGCTTCGGGGGTTGAATCGTTCACCCAACCGCCACCCGCCTGCACATAGGCCCGGCCATCCTTCAACAGCGCGGTCCTGATCGTGATGCAATGATCGGAATTGCCGTTGAAACCGAAGTATCCCACGCAGCCGCCGTAGGGTCCACGGGTGGTGCCTTCGAGTTCGGAGATCAATTGCATCGCGCGAATCTTCGGCGCACCGCTCAGGGTACCCGCGGGGAAGGTCATCCGCATCAAATCGTAGGCGTTCCGGTCCGCGGATAGGCGTCCTTCCACTTGGGAGACGATGTGCATCACGTGACTGTACCGTTCGACGACCATCAATTCCCGGACGTGGACACTGCCGTATTCGCAGACCCGGCCGATGTCGTTCCGGGCGAGGTCGACCAGCATCACGTGTTCGGCGCGTTCCTTGGGATCGGCGAGCAGGTCACGGGCATTGGATTCGTCCTCCGCCTCGGTTTTCCCGCGCGCGCGAGTGCCGGCGATCGGGCGGATCTCCACCTGTCGATCGACACAGCGCACGTGCAATTCCGGCGAGGCTCCGACCAGCGCGAATCCCTCGAGTTCCAGCAGGAACATGTAAGGCGAAGGATTGATACTGCGGGCGGCGCGATACAGGTCGAAGGCCTGCGCCTTCACCGGCGTGCTGAACCGCTGCGAACCGACCACCTGGATGATGTCGCCCGCGACGATGAATTCCTTCGCCTTCCGGACGTTGGCGTAAAATGCCTCGGGCGTGGTGTTGGAAACGAACGGCACCGGCGGCACTTCGGCGGGAAGGCCCACCGGATGATTCTCCACCGGTTGTTCCAGCAACGCGGTCAGGCGCTCGATTTCTCCGACGGCGTTTTCGTAGGCTTCCTCCGGTTTCTGGCCCGGTTCGATGATCGCATTAACCAGCACGGTCAGCGTCTGGGCGACGCGATCGAAGATCAGGAGTTCGTCGGTGATCAGGAAATAGAGCGTCGGCGTGCCGAGTTCATCGTGCTTCGGCCGCGGAACGACCGGTTCGACATCGTGGATGAATTCGTACCCGAGGAATCCGACCGCACCGCCGGTGAATCGCGGGAGACCCGGCATGGGAACCGGCTTGAAACGGGCCAGGAGGCGTTGGACGACTTCGAGGCCATCGGCGACGATGGAAGGATCCTGTGGCGCGCCAGCGGCGGCCTTGGAGCGCGGAACCACCTGGAACGTCTCGCGGACCCGGCCGCCTTCGATCACCTCGACGCGATCGCCGGTCTGCTTGATGACCGCGCGCGGATTGCAGCCGACGAACGAGTAGCGGCCGAGATGTTCGCCCCCTTCGACCGATTCAAAGAGGAAGGATTCGCCCTGACCACGGAGTTTCCAATAGGCCGACAGCGGAGTCTCGAAATCAGCAAGAAGCCTGCGGGTGACGGGGATCAGATTGCCCCGCTCCGCGAGCTGGAGAAACTCAGGCAGCGTCGGTGCGTCCATAACCAAGGGGCGGAGAAGCTATCCCGGGAGGCGCATCCACCGCCAGACGGAAAGCAAAGCCGCCGGAGTGCCGAGGATGAGCAACGCTGGTGCAAGCCCCCACCCCATCGACTTCCCTCCCCGGCCGTAGGGCGGGAGAGGTGGAGCCCAACTGCGAACACCGCCGCTTCAAACCTCCATCCAAAGGCGGATCTGACCGCATTGTTTAGGCTTAGACTTCCTTCAATCCGAATCAAAACTGACCTGCACCGATTCCGACCTCCCTGTCGATTCTCCACCCATTCCGCGCAAACCGGAATCGATTCCAAGTTCGGCTTCCTCCCGACTCAATTCTCGCAAGTCCCAGAGATGCACCACGTGCGTCGAACAGGCGATGGCCAATCGGGTTCCGTCCGGCGTGAAGGCAAAGCTGGAGATCAGTTCAGGCTGTGGGTGCGCGAGTCGGACGATGATCCGGCCGCTGGAGGCATCGAGAATGGCGACGTCATCGCGGCCATACTCGGCTGCCAACATCGAACCATTCGGCGAAAACCGGACCGGACCGCCCCGGCCGCCGACTTCGGGACGGGCGACACTCCACAGAATGCGCCCGTCCGCGACGGCTTCCACGCGGATCTTATCCCCCGAGGAAACAGCAATCCGCCGGCCGTCAGGGCTGAAGTCAACCTGCCCCAGGTTCGAGTCGGCCAGCTCGCGCACCACCGAACCATCCCGGGTCCGTCGGAGCAGCAGATTTGTGAATTCGTGCACGGTCACCACCAGCCATTCGCCGTCTGAACTGACCACCGGTTTCGGATAACGCCCTGGCTGGTCACACACCAGGCGGTTCGTGCCGTGTTCCCAAACCCGGATGCCCGACCCGATGCTGGCCCAAAGACGGCGTCCCCCTGAGTCCGCCGTCGCCACGAAGGCACCATCGGATCCTTCGACAACAAGCGGCCGGCCAAATCGGAGCCGCGCCGCCGTCGGATCCCACTGGAATGGCCATCGAATCATGCGACCACCCGCGGTTAGCAGCAGCGACGGTGGATCGGCGGCAACCGTGCAACTGGTGGCATGATCGGTCGGCAAGGTGGCCAGATCGGCACCGGTGACCGCATCGCTGATCCGTACGCCTTCATAGGATGGACTCGCGATCAGACGCCCGTCGGCGAAGCATTCCACAACCCAGGGACCCTTGTGGTTTTCCGGATTGGCCGCGGGCGGAATTTCAGCAATGGCCCGGCAGGCACGGGGAAGATCGATCTTGAGAACCGTAAGCGATTGCTGGTCGTTGTCGGTGTTCCTCCACCGCACCAATCGGGATCCGGCCGTCCACGTCAACTCGCCCGCCTCCGGCTGGGTCAGGAGCAGGCGTCCCGAAACCGGGTCCCACAGTCGCGTCGTAGAATCCCAGGAAGCCGTGGCCAACCAACGTCCGTCCGGACCGAACGTCAGACTCGACACCTCCGCGGAATGTCCACGAAGCCACACGGGTTCCCCGCGAAAGGGCTCCACGCTCAGAACGACGACGTCAAAGCCGGGCCCGCCCACCGCGAGAGTTCGGCCGTCCGGAGTCCAGGCCATTCCAGGCCGCTGTACCAGCCCCTGAAACGGCCACGAACCCTCAACAGTGCCATTCGTTCCATTTAATACCTGAATCCCCTGTGGCCCGTTGATGGCAACGCGTCGTCCATCCGGACCGACGGAAAACCAAGTGGTCGCTTTCCCCAACTGAAGCTCCCTGACGACGTTCCCGGTGTGCAGGTTCACGAATTCAAGACGCCCCTCCCCGGCGGCGATCGCGACTTCATCCGTTGCCGGGACGAAGTCGAACATCGGGGCGTTGGTGAGAAATCGCGCCGAGGAAACCAATCGGCCGGTTCCCAGATTCCAGACCAGCAGATGCCGCTTCTGATCCACTCCTCCCAACCAGCGGCCGTCGCCACTGAAATTCCACACCCAACCCACTCCTCCTTCCGCCGGCTGTTCCAGCGCCGGGAGCACCGTATCGTCCTCAATATTTCGCAAAGCCAAACGACCCGCGGCATCCACGCTGGCGTACCTCGAATGGACCGGATCCACCACGGCGTGAGGCTTGGGCCCTCCGAGGACTGGGATTCGGCGCAACGCGGTCAGTTCCGGAAGAGCGAGGAGGGTCGCGGCCACACCGCGGAGTTCAACCGAATCCGGATGAACGCGGGCCGCAGCACAGATTTCCGCCAGGGCCAGATCCCGGGCACCGGCCGTCCGATTGTCACGTTCGGCCGCCGCACGGGCGAGCTGCGATTCGAACAACTGCTGGCGGGCCTCGCGTTCCGCCGACTCCGCGCGAATGCGCAACCGTTCCGATTGTTGCAGGTTTTGCCGTTCGATCCGGGACCGGTATCCCGCCAACAGCAGGGCCACCGCGGCCACCGCGCCGACGATCGCCGACGCCATCGCGATCCGCCGCGCGCGCCCCAACCTGCGCTCCATCTGCCGGACCCGGCGCAGGGACTGCCCGCTTTGAAGCAGCGCCAAGTCGGCCTGAAGTTCAGCGGCGGTCTGATAGCGACGGGCGGCGTCCCCTTCCCCGGCCTTCAAGCTGACTTCGTGGAACTCCAGTTCATCGTTGGAGCCCTCGGATTCCAGCCATTCATCGGGCAAATCGGGGAACCGTTCCCGATCGAATCCCGTGCTGGCCTCATACAGAACCCGGCCGAGGCCGAACACATCCGCACCCGGCGTTCCGGGACCTTCCGGGGGAATGTAGCCCTCCGTACCCACGAATGTCCGCGAAGCCGAGATATCTCCGACCAAACCCACGTCGGCCATTTTTGCGCGGCCATTGACGTAGATGATGTTGGCGGGCTTGAGATCCCGATGGACGAGGCCGTGGCGATGCAGATGAGCCAGGCCGGCGGCGAGAGCGAGGCCAAGTTCGACACAGTCCGCCACCGGCAAACATCCCAGTTGCTCCAGGTCGCGGTGGAGGGTCCGTGGAACGTAGGCCGCCGCATCGAAGTCCCGCGCCGATGCGCCCGGCACGGAAGCAGGAGGCCAGGCGAGTGCATCGTCGGCCAGTTCCATGACGTAGTAGAATGCACCCGCTCCGGGATTCCGACCGACGTGAAGAATCTGAACCAAACCATCCGCGGAACGGCTGAGGGGCTCGTAACGCTGAATCCCGGCGAACTCGCGTTCAAACGGCCGGTCGCTTTCAAAATGTTCCCGGAACACCAGCTTAACCGCCCGCAGGGTTCCCATGACATTGCGAGCCAGCCAGACCTCCCCGTAGCTGCCGCGGCCGATGACCCGGAGCAGTTCGTGATCCGGAATGAGCAATGCGGGTTTCAAGGGAAGAGGCTGCGACCTGCCGATGCAAAACCGGGCCGGGACCCGAATGCAACCCGTCAGTCGGCGGAGTTCTCCGCCTCGTGACGCAAGCGGGCGATCTCCTCCTTCACCAGTTTTCCCACCCGATGCTTGGCGAGATAGATCTGGGCGACATTGACGTCGAGCTTGCTGCGGATCACCGACAGTGGCGTTTCCTTCAGGGTGGCGAGGCTGAAGATGAGATACTGACGGGCACTAACCTTCGCCCGGACCCGTCGCAACGCGGTGTCGAGCACATGGGTTTCCCACTCGGTGCGCCAGATCTCCTCCAGCGTTCCGGTCGACGCATCGGGAAGCTTCTCCACCGCGGCTCCCGACGTCGCGGTGCCGGAATCCTCGGGAATCGCCTCGTGATGGGACGTCCGTCGCACCCTGCGGAAATGTTCGGACAGCCGGGACCGGATGACGGTGTGGAGCCACGCCTTGAAGGAGCCCCGGGCCGGATCGTAACGGAAATCCGGCAAGTGCCGCGCCAGCACCACCATGGTTTCCTGGACGAGATCCTGACTTTCGCTGTCGGACAGGCCGGCCTTGCGGGCGACGCCGTAGATCAACCGCCAGTAGGTCTCGAAAAACTCCCGCCAGCCCGCCTGATCTTCATGATCCTTCAACCGCGACAGCAGGCTCTGTCGTGTGGGAAGAAAACTGTCTTCGTCAGGATGACTTCGCATGCGCTCTGCTATGAAATAAGCCGCAGGACCGGAGTTCTTTCAGCAAATCAACAAAACGGATGCTCAACCTGAAGCCGCCGCGGCCACTCGCGCGCAGTCGAGGAACAGTTTCGCCGCCGGGGTAAGGCCACCCTTCAACCACGCGGCACCGATGCTGAACGGCGCCGGCTTCGGCGAGAGCGCAACCAATTTCAAACGAGGACCCGCCACACAGGCCAGCGACTCGGTCACCACCGCCACGCCGCCTCCCGCCTCCACCGCGGCGATCAGGCTGCCGACGCTGTCGTGTTCCTCGGCAATCCGCGGCTTGGTCCGGACGCCGGCAAACAAAACGGCCAGCGATTCATGGTAGTCCGGGTATTCCTCCCGGTTGAACGCGATCAACGGCTCGCGTGCCACCTCCGCCAGCGTCACCGACCGCTTCCGGGCGAATCGATGTTTCGGCGCCACCGCCAGGATCATTGCGCCCTTGGCCAATTCCTCGTACTTCAGCCCCTTCAACCGCGCCGGCGCGGGACAGACCAGGATCGCGAGTTGGAGGCCGCCGTCCCGCAATCCGGCCAGCATTTCGGTGGTGGCGAGATCGTGCAACTTGACGCGAATTCCCGGTGCACCCTTTTGGAACGCCCGCAACGCCGGCGGCAAAATCCGCACCGTGGGCGACATCGCGTAACCGACATGAAGTTCGCCCCGGCCGCCGGACGCCACGGCACGCGCCTTCATCACCGCCTCCTCGACCCGTTGCAACACCGCGCGCGCCTCGGTCAGAAAGATCCGGCCGGATTCCGTGAGGCGGACCGATCGGGCTGTTCGTTCCAGCAGGGGAAAGCCCAGTTCCGCCTCCAGATCCCGCACCTGACGGCTCACCGCCGGTTGCGACACATGCAGCTTCGCCGCCGCCCGCGAAACATTTTCCGCCTCACCCACGGCGATGAAATAGCGCAAATGACGGAGTTCCATGCGCCACCGAGCATACCTTTGAGTTATGCTAAGGCAAGCAACTCGGTCTTTCCCGGAGCGGCCGTCGGCGTGCCACCTTGAGCCCATGAAAACGACGATTCGACGCAGCGGAGACCGGGGACACGCCAACCACGGATGGCTGGAGAGCTACCACTCCTTCAGCTTCGCGGATTATTACGATCCCCGCTGGATGGGATTTCGCAGTCTCCGGGTGATCAACGACGACATCGTGATGCCGGGTGGGGGGTTCGGCACTCATCCGCACCGGGACATGGAAATCATCACCTATGTTCTCAGCGGTTCCCTGGAGCACAAGGATTCCATGGGCAACGGCCGGGTGATTCGCGCCGGTGACGTGCAATACATGGCCGCCGGAACCGGGGTCCAGCACAGCGAGTTCAATCCCGCCCCGGACGAGGCGGTGCACCTGCTCCAGATCTGGATTCAGCCCGATCAACGCGGGGTGAAACCACGGTACGCCGAGCAATCCTTTGCCTCGGCCGCGAGCGGCAGGCTGCACCTGGTCACCAGCAAGACCGGCCGCGACGGATCCATCGCCATTCATCAGGATGCCGATCTCTGGCTGGCCAAACTCAACGCCGGCGATCGCGTGACGCACGCGCTCGCACCCGGCCGCCACGCGTGGGCCCACGTGGCCGAAGGCGAAGTGATGCTGAACGGTGAACGTCTCGGACCGGGCGATGCCGCGGCGATCGACGAAACCGGCGTCCTGGAATTGACCGGGACTCGGCAGGCCCAGGTGCTTTTGTTCGATCTCAACTGACAACCCTCAACCTCACCCCTGTCACCATGACCACCGTTTCCATCATTCACTTCTCCGGCTCCGGCCACACCACCAAGCTCGCCGAAGCCGTCCACCAGGGCGCCGCCTCCATCGAGGGCGTTCAAGCCCACCTCATCAGCCTCAGCGGCGATGACATCATCAAGGGCCGCTACAAGAACGACGCGGTTCTCGCTCAACTCGACGCCAGCGATGCGATCATTTTCGGCAGCCCGACTTACATGGGCGGGCCCGCGGCGCAGTTCAAGGCCTTCGCCGATGCCACCGCCGAACGCTGGTTCCGCGGTGGCTGGCGCGACAAGCTCGCGGCGGGTTTCACCGTTTCGGGCGGTCCGAGCGGCGACAAACTGAGCACGCTCCAGTACTTTATCACCCTCGCGATGCAGCACGGCATGATCTGGGTGGGATTCCCCGAGAATCCGTACAACGACAAGGGCATCAACCGCCTTTCCAGCTACAGCGGCGTGATGGGTCAGGCCGGACAGGAACCCACCGACGTCGCCCCCAACGCCGCCGACAAACTGACCGGTGAACTCCTCGGTCAGCGGGTGGCCCGTCTGGCCGCTAAGTTCCGCGGCTGAGCGGACGCCGGATTCTACTCCACCACCAGGGCACCGCGCATCATCCGGCGGTGTCCTGGAAAGGTGCAGAGGAAGGGGTAACTTCCCGGCTCGGTCGGCGCGGTGAAGATCAGTTCCGCCTTCCGGTGCGGCGCCACCAAGCGGGTGGCCTCGAGGATTTTTCCCGAGACGGGAACATAGGCTTTTGAAAGCGCGTCGGGTTGCGCCGCCATCTGGTCCGCCAGGGCGCCAACCTCCTCCTCGGCTCCGGCGGCGACGAGGACGAGATTGTGGAACATCAGGTCCGGGTTGTCGAAAACAAGGCGAACCCGCGAACCCGCCTTCACCCGGAGTTCCTTCGGCGCAAACTGCATTTTCCCAACGACCGCCTGCACCCGCAGCACGTCGCCCGCGTCGGCGTTAGCCTCGTCATAACGGGCAGCCAATCCGCGCAGCATCGTCGCGTCGGATGCCGCCCGCGCCGTGGTGAGTTTGAGACCCAACGGGTCGTAGAGATACACCGCTGGAGGCGCGCCTCGGAGATTGCGGAACTGGATCTCGATCACATTGAGACCGGGTTTCAGATCGAGCTGGACCTGCTGATCATTGCTCCACATCGAATCGAAGGAGAGGAGCTGCACTCCGTTAAGGCTGATGTCGAGATACCCGTGGTGCACGGCGAGGACCGCCGCCTGGGCACCGTCCGCTTCGACAAACGTCCGATACAATCCGTTGCCGGGCACAGGAGCCGCGTTTGTCCCGGCGTCATAAAGGACCGGTGCCGTCACAGATTTGCCCCCGAACCACTGCCAGTGGCGGAGGCGCGTTTCGGGAGCCACTTCCAGCACCGGCACGCTGCGTCCCTTGGCCGGCTGCGTGCCATGCCGCAAGTCTGCCAGCATGTGTTGCACGTCCTCGTTGGTGGAAACCAGGCCGTGCAATGCGTGTTCGACCGCCGGAAATCGCGGCCGCAAATGGGCGACGGCATCCACCACTTCCATCTGAACCCGTGGATTCGCATCCGCCGCCATCGCATGAAGCCGTTCCGCAACATCCGGAAGACGATCCGCCTGCAAACGCATCATGCGGACTCCCGCAGCGCGATGCAGCGGTGACGTCACCTTCAACACTTCATTGAGCAACTCTGGTCGTGTTTCTCCCAGACCTTCCGCGACGAAGAGGGCCTCGAGCGCGGCCTGGGCAAAGTCCGGTATCGCCCGATCCAATCCCGCCACCCACCGGTCCAACGCCGGCAGCATCGCAGGGCCGCGCTTCCGCAGTTCGATCCGAACATGGTGCCGGACGATGTCCTGCGGATGATTCAACAGCGCGAGCAGATCGGGAACTGAAGCGCCCTCGATGCGTGGAAACGTTTTGACCACCGGTTTGCCGTTGTAGACCGCCCGCCAGATCCGGCCGTGGGTGTGGTCCCAATGCGGATCCCGCATCGGATGCTGGGCATGGCCGATGATCGAACTGCAGAAGTCCGAAATGTAGAGTGCCCCATCGAAACCGAAGGCCAGATCGGCGGGGCGAAACGCCGCGTTGGTCGAAGACACGACATCGAGCCGGCCCGATCCCCGGACCATCCCGTGATCGAAATCGTACTTCGTGAGCGAGACGACGTAGCGCCCCAGCAAAGCCGCGGACGCCATTCCCTGCTGGTAGTCATCGGGAAAATTGGGACTCGAGATGCTGGCCGCCGCCGATCCCTTGCCGTAGTTGACCGTCGTGGCGTAGGCGAAGGGATGATAGATCGCCAGCGGCGTCCAGGTGAGTGGCAACGCATCCAGCACCAGTCCGTCGCCGTACATCTGGAAGTAGTTGCCGAAGCGGTCGTAGGTGATCTTCCACGGATTCGGCGTGATGCTCTGCCATTCGGTTTCCACCCGGCCGGTCCGCGGGTTGAGGCGATACGTCGTGGAATCAATGCCCCGCACCACGCCAAACGGTGTCTCGATCTGCGACCGGTGGAAAACGCCGTCACAAAACAGGACATCGCCGATGGGATCAGTCGCGATCATTCCACCGTGATGCGAATCGGTGACATCAATGCCGCGCAGAAGTTCGCGGCGGGAATCGGAACGACCGTCGCCGTTCAAGTCGTTCATCACCCACAGATGTGGCTGCTCGGAAACGATCACCCCGGATTCAGTAAAGGCCACCCCGTCTAGCGCATCCAATCCGCCCGCAAACGTGGTGCAGGTGTCCGCCCGGCCGTCGTGATCCACATCTTCCAAAATCAGGATCCGATCCTCGGGCGGCAGGCCGGGAACGGTGTGGGGGAACGACGGCATGGTCACCACCCACAACCGGCCCCGCGCATCGAAAGCGATCTGCACCGGGTTCTTGAGTTCGGGAAACTGCTCCTCCGAGGCGAACAGGTTCACTGAGAATCCATCAGCGACCTTGAACTTCGACTGCTGTTCCGCCGGGGTCCGGATGATGCCGGTGTTGGCCCCGTCATCAAATCCCTTCCCTGGCGGCATCGGCGCAAGCCACGGGAGGGGTTGGTCGCCGAAAGTTTTCTTCGGTGACCGCGCCAGCTCGTGCACCACCGCCTCGGTGGCCGCGATCATTTCGTGATAGCGCGGGATCTCGGCGGCGTTTTCCTCCGGGCGTTTTCGGACACCGTAGTAGAGATCGGCGTTCTTGGGGCGCACCACTTCGCCCACGTAGTAGGCCTTCCGCGATGCCGCCTTGGCCACCTCGGTCAACTGTACGGGATCGACTTCAGCAACCGCCGCCGTTCCCACCAGTGCTCCGGCGATGACCCGGGCCACCTCATGATTCCCGGCGTCGTTCAAGTGCAGGCCGTTGACGGTGAGCGGTTCCTTCCGGCGCGCGAACGCCGCCTGGCTGGCGGAAAAAAGATCCACAAAGAGCGCACCACGCCGCTTGGCACTTTCATCAATGGCCCGGGAATAGGCCAAAAGATCGCGGTCGCGGGCGACGACATCCACGCCGGGAGCACCCGCCTGCACCGCCGTCGGTCCAAGGAGGACGATCCTGGCCCCGGGATGCAGCCGGGCGAGTTGATCGAGGTACGCGTTGAATTCTGATTTGAATTCCGTCACGCCCCGTTCGCCGGCAAAGGCCTCGTTCATCCCAAAGCCCACCACCACAACGTTGGCCCGCCACAGCGCGAGCAACGATTTCATGTGCTCCTCGTAGCCCTCCGGACGGAGGCGGTACCCGACTTCATCGCCGGTCCACGCCAGACTCCTCACGTGAAGCTTCTGGTCGGCGTGAACGATCTGGATCAACGCCTCGAGTTCGCCGTGTTCCAGCAACCGTTCGACCATCGAATTGCCGTAGAAGAGGATCGTGTCGCCGGATTGAAACGGGATCTCCGCCCGGAGACCACCGGACGCGGCGGAAATCCAGGTCAGAATCGCCAGCAGACCGGCGGATCGGAGAAGGTGAAACGGACGCATGGGTGAGTTCTGAACAATCGTCGAATCCGAGGCGAACCCAAATGCGCTCGACCAAAGGATCGGCACCTGTTCACACGGCCAACACAGGCCTTCTCAGGTCGCTCTCCACCAAGCCAATCGCCCATCGAATCAGGTTTCTTTTGGCTGACTTCCCAGGGTCCGTCGAATACTTTTCCCCCCGAAACTACGAATGGACCCGATCAATACTTGGCATTGGAAGCGCGTTGAAGAATTCAGTTCGCCCGCACCATCCCTGGGAGCCCGTCTGGTCAGGATCATTCCGGGCAATGAAGGCGTGTGCGCCGTCACAAGTCGCGCCCGTTCATGAGCGTGGTTCCCCTGCCGCTCTTCGTTGACCTGGATGAAACACTCATCGGGGCCGATCTGCTGGCCGAGATGTCGGCGAAACTGCTCAGGCAAAGACCGTGGTTGATGGGATCCCTTCTTTTCCGGGTGGTCCGCGGCACTCGGGCGAGTCTCAAGGAGTGGCTGGCCTCGCAAGTGGAAATTGATCCCGCATTGCTTCCCTATCGGACGGAGGTCCTCACCTTGATCGAGTCGCGACGGGTGGCAGGTGCCAACATCATTCTCGCCACCGCCTCCAACCGAAAACCCGCCGAGGCGATTGCCAGGCACCTGGGATGTTTTGCTCAGGTCCTGGCCAGCGATTCGCGGCAAAACCTGAAGGGACTTCACAAGCTGACGGCGATCCGCGAAGAACAGGCCCGCCTGGGTGCGGATGGGTTCGACTATGCGGGCGACTGTGAGGCCGACGTTCCGATTCTGAAGGAGGCCCGTCAGGGCTACATCTTCAGTCATTCCAAACGCTGGGAGGCTAGTTGCCGCGCCCGGATTCCAAGCGTGCAGGTGATCGGCCATCGGGCGCCGCGGGTGAAGGACTACCTCCGACTGCTTCGTCCACACCAGTGGTCGAAGAATCTCCTGCTGCTGATCCCACTCGCCCTTTCGCACCGCTGGACGGAGCCGGCATTGGTCTTTCAGGTCGCGCAGGCCATGGTCGCGTTCTCCCTGGGTGCATCCGCCGTGTACGTCCTCAATGATTTCGTCGACCTTGAACGGGATCGGCGTCATGCGTCCAAGTACCGTCGCCCGCTGGCGAGCGGGGTGATCCCCATTTGGCAGGCGCCATTTCTCGCCCTTGGACTGCTGGGCTTCAGTCTCACAGCCGGCTTCATCGTCCTTGGCCATTCCTTCGCTCTCATTCTGCTGGCCTATTTTGGCGCGAACGGGCTTTACAGCTTTTGGCTGAAAAACAAGCCCATGATCGACGTGGTTCTCCTGACCCTGATGTATGCGGTGAGAATACTGGCCGGCGGTGTGGCGGCGGGGTTGCCGGTGACTGACTGGCTGCTGTCTTTTGGTCTCTTCTTCTTCCTGTCACTCGCGTTAGGGAAACGGTACCAGGAATTAATGGGGGCCAAGGAGGAAGGTGATACGATCCGCAAGATCCGCGGCTATCAGGTCGGGGATCTCGGAGTGGTGGGCACCACCGGCATGGGTGCGGCGTTGGTGTCGGTGCTGGTCATGGCGCTGTACATCCGGAGTCCTGAAGTGGTGGAGCTCTACAGGACACCGCGTTTGCTGTGGTTAATATGCCCGTTGATTCTCTACTGGGTGGGCCGTTTCTGGATTCTGACCGGCCGGGGCGAGATGCACGATGACCCCATCGTTTTTGCCCTGAAGGACAGAATTAGTTACATCATCGGCGCCTGCGTTGCAGTTCTTATATTGGTCGCGCATGGTTTTGGTTTCGAGATTTGACGGATCGGAAACGAATGATCGCTTTGACGGAACGAACGTTGAGTGGATGGGGTGGCTATCAACCACTCTCCTGCAGTGTGGCCGAGCCCTCCTCCCGTGGGCAATTGCGTCGGATTCTGGATTCACAGGTCGAGCATCCGCATGTGTTGGCCCGTGGTCTGGGCCGATCCTACGGGGATTCGGCCGTATGCCGCGGGGGCACCGTCCTCCTGCAGGGCAACGCCGATCGCATCCTTTCCTTCGACCGGGCGACGGGTCTCGTGCGCTGTGAGGCGGGCGTGACCCTGGCGGATCTGATTCAGGTCTGTCTGCCACGGGGATGGTTTTTGCCAACCACGCCTGGGACAAAATTCGTCACCGTGGGTGGGGCGATAGCGGCGGATGTCCACGGAAAGAATCATCATGTCGACGGAACGTTTGGCCGGTGGATCCGTCGGCTAACCCTGCTGCTGGCAGACGGCTCGGAACGGGTTTGTGGCCCCGATCAGGATGGAGATCTGTTTTGGGCGACGGTGGGCGGCATGGGGTTGACCGGGTACATTGTGGAAGCCGAGATCCAGATGCGGCCCTGCACGACGGCCTATTTCCGTGTCGACTATCGACGGCACCGAAATCTGGACGCGACTCTCGCGGCGATGGAGGAGACCGACAGTGACTACCGCTATTCCGTCGGCTGGATTGACTGTCTGGCGCGGGGCCGCCACCTGGGTCGTTCGGTCCTCATGCTGGGAAACGACGCCAGAGCGGAAGATCTCTCCGCCCAACAGGCGGATCATCCGTTCACCGTCGCGCCCAAGAATCGCAAGAGCGTGCCAATCTATTTCCCGAACATGGCGCTCAACCGCCTTTCGGTGAGCCTCTTTAATGAGGTCTATTTTGCAGCCCATCCGGACCGGTCCAGCATCGTTGATTTCGACACCTATTTTTATCCTCTTGATAGCATCCACCACTGGAACCGGATCTACGGCCGGCGGGGCTTTGTCCAGTACCAGGCCCTTTTTCCTCCCGGAACGGCGGAGAAAGGACTTCGGGCAGTGTTGGAAACATTGGGGCGCTTCGGCCTTGCCTCCTTCCTTGCAGTCATCAAACGCAGTGGGCCGGCGAATCCAGCCCCGCTGTCGTACCTCTACCCCGGGTACACTCTCGCGCTGGACATTCCCAACGTGGGAGAACGAATGCTCGAGATGGTCCGGCAGCTCGACAAAATACTGCTCCACGAGGGCGGCCGACTCTATCTCGCCAAGGATTCCCTGATGTCCGAAGACACTTTCAGGGCGATGTACCCGCGTCGCGACGAATTCCTCGCCGTTAAGCGGCGAGTGGACCCCGGAAATCGCTTCGTTTCCGAGCAGGCACGCCGGGTCGGATTGATCGTCACGTCATGAACCGTACCTATATCATCCTCGGAGCAGCCTCGGGAATTGCGAAGGCCGTCAGCCGATCGCTTGCATCCCGGGGACACGACTTGATTCTTGCCGGCCGCTCTCAGGAGGAACTCAACCTTCTGGCGAAGGATCTCGAAACCCGTCATCAGGTACAGGCCAGGATCCTCGTTTTTGACGCCTCATGTCGCGCCGAGGTGACGGGGTTACTGGAGGCGTCGACCCGCCTCAACGACGCACAACTGGTGGACGGTGTCATCCTTGCCTATGGCGTCATGTTCCCCCAGCCAGAAACCGAGGCCAACCTCGACCTTTTGGCTCTAACCCTCGAGGTCAATCTGGTTTCGTCGGTTCTCGTTTTGCAGGCCTTCGCGAACGCGTTCGTGACACGAGGCCGCGGAGTGATCGTTGGGATTTCATCGGTGGCCGGAGATCGCGGCCGCGGCAGCAACTATCACTACGGTTGCTCCAAAGCGGGCCTGTCGGCATTCCTCGATGGACTTCGCCACCGCCTTCACGACAAGGGCGTTCACGTCTGCACGGTCAAACCTGGATTTGTCGCGACACCCATGACCGATGGCCTGGTCAATCCCAACTCACCCCTTTGCGCCCGCCCCGACCAGGTTGCCCGCGATATTCTCCGGGCGATCGATCGCAAAACGGGCCGGATCTATACTCTCTGGGTTTGGCGATGGATCATGATGATCATCCGCAGCGTTCCTGAGTTTCTGTTTCTCCGGACAAAACTGTAGTGAAAGTTGCACACTCCGCATCCCGATGAGGGTGTTTTTTCCACCGACTCATTTACAACGCCGTGAAACACCGTCTTGCAAATCTCGACCTCTTGCGGGGAATAGCTTCTCTCCTGGTTTGTTCACAACATCTCAGACATTTTCTGTTCGTTGATTTCCACGAGCTTGAGCATCATAATTTACTACATCGTTTATTCTATTTCCTCGGGGCACTGGGCCATCAATCGGTGGTGGTGTTCTTCGTCCTGAGCGGATTTCTCGTCGGCGGAAGCGTTTTGGAATCCCATCAATCAGGACGTTGGTCGTGGAAACTATATGCAGCCCGAAGGGTGTCCCGCCTTTGGGCCGTTCTTCTACCTGCCCTCCTTTTTACATTTATCTGCGACAGCGTGGGTCGCCACTTTATGCCGGCAGCGTACCATGGGTCGTTTCATGAGATTTACCATCTAAGTTTTACGGTCCCGCTGGACCTGAGGTGGCAAACTCTGCTTGGAAATGCCTTCTTCCTACAGACGATATACTCCAACTGCTTCGGAACAAACTCACCCCTCTGGAGTCTTGCATACGAATTCTGGTTTTATGTATTGCTTCCGCTTGTCTGCAGCATCTGGTTCGTTCGTTCGTGGGCGGGGCGTCTTGCTTGCGTCGCGCTCCTTTCGCTGATCGTCTGGTGGCTCCCTCTCTATTTCTCCGTTGGCTGGGCCATTTTTCTATTGGGTACCGGCGCATTCCTGCTGGGACGGTCCGAGCGGGCACGAACTCTATTTCGCAGAAATGACTGGCTTGTCTTCACCGGAGTATTGGCATTCTGTTCGTTGGCGATCAGCACCAGAAAACCGACCTGGGGGACGGATTGCGCTGTCGGAATCGCATTCGCCTTGCTGGTCACAAGTCTGGCCTGGCGTGGGAATCCTGTCGCCTGGTTGACAAAAACCGCCGTTGGTCTTTCGGAAATCTCCTACAGTCTCTACCTGTTCCATTTCCCATTCATGGCCTTTGTCGTCTTCTGCTTCTTCGGCGGTCACAAGCTGCAACCGACTCCAGTCAACTGGCTTCTGTTTTCAGGTCTATTGACCGGGACTGTGCTGTTCGGAAGCGGAATGTGGTGGTGCTTCGAGCGAAACACGCCACGACTGAGGCGTTGGATGGAATCCTTCACGATGTCCCAAAGCCACCCCTGGTGAAAGCATCTACCGGCGGGCAGACAGAGCGCACCCGAGCTCGACCGCCCGGATCCTCCTCATATCCGCGACAACTCCCGATGTGCGGGAAGTGCGATCCAAAGCAGGAAGCGTCATGGGCTAATCCGCCGGTACAGCCTCCACGTCGCATTGTCAGCAAGGAGTCGAAAATGCCGTTTTTTGTAGTCGGCGTATTCCGGGAGTCCCAGCGGATCAGCAGTGCCTCCCTTCGACTCGATCAGCAACGTGGTGTTGTTCCAGGTCCGGTTTGGAGATGGAAAACTACGTTCGGAGTAATTCACAGATTCGTGCCACCACAAGGCATCCCCCTTGGCATATCGAGCCCCAACCAATGGCGGAAATGGGTTTGCAAATTCCGGAGTTGATATCCGCTCGGCACCCGGATCTTTCACCTGCGACAAGATCAATTCAATCCCGCTGTTCAGATCGCTGATATAGCTTCGACATTCGTCTCCAAATCTCAAGCTGGGATAGGGATTCCCGGTCAAGAGAATGAAGGCCGGATCGTTTTCGCGTTGATGCTGATGATTATACATAATCTTATGAACCATCGACACGCCGTCGATCATCAACGTTCTTGAGAAGAGACTGATCAGGAGCAGGGACGCGACAAGAAATGAAGGGCAGGAACCATTTCCCCCTTCGACCCGCTGACTTTCAATCAACGGGAAAAACGCGATCAATCCCGCAAGAACGAAACAAGGCTCTTCAAGCCCACCGGCGTTGGTAGCCTGGGCAAACACACCCGCAAGAACCACGACGAGAACAACCCCAAACTGCTTCGCACGAAAATTCAATCCGGGTGGAAATCGAAGCTCTTTTGAGGTTATAATTCCCAAAATGCATACGGTCACAATTTCGGGGACCAAGCCTGAGACTTTGACCAATCCGGAGAATCGTTTAAGGAAGCTTTGACTGGCACTCGCAAGCCCAAGATCACCCAAATACTCGGAAAGAGTGAATTGGACGAAGTGCAGGTACAAAACGATCGTCACCACAACGCCCGCACACGTCAGGCTTCGCTGAAGCAGGCTCGTGCGTGGGAATATAAAAGAGGCCCCTAGAAAACCCACCCCGAGAATGAAGAAGTTGATTTTTACGAAAAATAGCAACCCGATCAAAATCCCGGACGCTGTCGCCTCGAGAATCGATACCACCCCACTCATTTTTTCGCGCGGCGGAATGAAAAGAATGACCGCCGCCAGGAAAAGAAAGGCTTCGCCGATCCGATTGTATTGCATGGCCACCGCATTCTCAAAATGCATCGAGCCAAGCACCCTGTAATTGATTGCAAGAACGCCAATGAATATCGATGAGAGAATGGCAAGACCAACCGGGAGTCGGCGGAGAAACACCGCGCTTCCAACCAGCACTAGAGCGAAGCTGACGGCGTAGATGCCGACGAAGAATATGTCATAAACGTCATGCCCGAAAGGTTTTCCAAGGGCGGCAATATAAAAATTAAGCGAGCCCAAGGGGGAGTAGAAATCCCGATGAGGAACCTCTCCATGCGAGATTCGTTCGACCGCTGAAATGAGAATGAATGCATCACCCGGATGACGAAAAACGCGTGGGGGCTTGGTGACATACAAAACAAACAGGAGTGAAAGGAACACTCCGGCGAGGGCCAGCGACTTTGACCAAACGGAGCCTTGGGCGTTATTTGTGAAGAATAGATATCTTAAAACGGATCCGAGATTTATTTTCCCGCCTGCATTCGAAGTGTTCAAAAATGATAAATGGTTGACGTTGAGAGAGAAGGGCTCCTGACGCAACAAGGCGTGACCCGATCAATTATATCTGATGACCATCGGAAGGTTATTAGTTGGGAAGCATGGAAACTGTCAAGCGCCAATGAGTGTTTTGCGGGTCTGGAGACTGCTGATCTCGTCCCGGCAATATTGTGCTAGATTATTCCTTCCAGCGCAAACCGCGCAACCGGAACGCTCCAACGATAAAGCCATCGTTCTACTTTTTCCCCTCTGCGATCACCACGACCCGCGCGGTTGATCCCGCCGCAGATCCACCCGCGCGGTCCAATCCGTCGAACTCGAACACATTCGTGCCCGGACGCACCGGGACTTCCGCGCTCCATTCGACGGGAGTCCGCCAGCGAAGCTCCACCGGCTTGGCATTCATCCGGATGGCCGACACCCGGGGTGGTGCAGTCCCGTGCAGGGTTACGGTCGTGCTTCCCAACGGAACGACCGCCGGGGGCACGACCGAAAACGCGACCCATGATCCGGAAAGTTGCTGGTCCAGAAAGGAGCGGCGCTCTGCCAGGTAAGCCTTGTTCGCCGCCGTCAGGTGCGGGTCCAGGCTGATGCCATTCGCCAGAAGTGCCGACGTTCTCACATCAAACGCCGCCTCGAGCCGACCGGGCCGCATGGGGCCATCAAGGACCTCCTGCAACGCTCGAAGATAGAGCCGCAGAATGGCCGGATTCCGAAGCATCGCGGTGATGCGCGGGTCGCTCGATTCAAAGAGGTCGCTGTGGGGCTCCTTGCCGCCCAGGGCGAGAGTGGCGTCGACATCCCAGGGCACGAGAACAAAACGGCCGTTGGCTGGAAGATACAGGTAGCAGTTCTTGCCGCGGTCCCATCCGTAAGAATCCCAGTTTCCAACGGCACGCTGGCAGGCAATGACCCGAAACCATTGCTCCAAATCCGCGACCCGATTCACCGTTTCGAACTCCACCGGAGCCGTTGGATCCAGCGACGGACTCGCGGCGTTGATCAATCGAAAAAGGCTTCCATAGTCGCTCGCCGATTCACCCGCCTGCAGCCCGCGCAACCGCCACATAAACCGGTAGGGTGCCGCGCTCAGGTTCGTGGTGCCGGGAACCACGCGGCGGATCAGATCGGCATCCTTGTTTTCAAAGGTCGTGGCCACGGCGTTGGTGAACTCGAACCAATCCTCGACCTTGAACAACGTCCCATGCCCGGCGCCCGGGAACCATCCCCGCAGAGCCCTGCCGTTGGGTTGCTGGACGTCTTCATAGACGAAGTGTCCCGGCAACCCGGAAACCGCGCTCCTTTCGGATCCATTGATAAAGAAGTGAATGAATCTGCGATGTAACGAGGGAAGACCCAGGTCGCGGAACACCAGCAGGGACACTGGTTCGCTCAGGGCGCTGAGGTCACTGCTGTTGCCTCCGTCTCCGTTGCCCGGAATCACCAGATTGAAATCGGTCTCACCCAGTACCGGATTGTCCTTCGGCAGATGAACCACGTAGTCGAACCGGTTTGTGCCGTCGGGACCGGTGGCCATCTGATCTGTGTGCCACGGACTTCCCGCCGTTTGGGCACCCGCACCGTAGACCACCCGCTCGTCGTCATAGACAAAGGTGGCATCGAGATCCGCGTTGCTCAGGCGGTCCCGCGCGATCCACCGGTCGCGATTCGCCCGGGTGAGCCAGAGCCGGTAGCTCGGAATCACTCCGGTGATCCGCGTCTCCCCAAAACGGACCAGACACTCGTGCGAAAGTGAATCACCGGGGAAAAGGCGCGCAGCGTCACCGACGGGAAACGGATCCCGTGGAAAGGTGTTCGTGGCTCCGACGCGGTCGGTCGCGACGAGGTGAAAGGCGATCAGGGTTCCGGCCGGTTGTCCGGGCAGCGTCGCGCTGAAGATCCCGTCGCCCGCGATCGAATCGCCCCCAACGCCCTCATCGTTCATCGCGATTTCCGAGAAGGTCATTGAAGGATCAACTCGGTACCGCAGAGCCAACCGTTTCAACCCTCGGACCGAATCCGCACGCGTGGTGACAATCACCGGTTGTCCGGCGGCCGGCAGGACCGGTTGGTGGCGCACCTCGAACAAGGCGGGCCCGGCCGGGACGGCGCTCCGGCTGTTGGGGCGCCCCGGGGTCCCGAGATTCGGCGGCAGCAGCAATCGTCCCGAGGCCTCGGCACCGCCTCCTTGCAGGCGCAACAGCAGTTCGGGCCAGCCTTTGAGCCAGCGCGCCTTGCAGCGGATTGTCACGGTTTGTCCCGTGGTGATTGCACGAAACAGTGCCGACCGGACCCGGTTGGCGCCGGGATCCCCACGGGAACCGGCGCGCAAATGCAGACTCCGAAGACTGGAACTCCCTCCCATTTCGACGCTCGATTGATCCATCGCGCCCTGTGGAATCCAGCCGGTCATTCCTGATTCAAAACCAGGATTGGCGATCACGTTCGGTCCTCCGTCGACCCGGACCTCAACGTCGTCGACCAAACATTCGCCCTCACCCAGCAGATAGAGATGCAGGGATTCGCCCGCTCCCAATCCCAGACTCATCCCAACTCCGCCGGTAAACTCCACCGTCGTCCACGCGGATTTGCCGGTCTCATCGCTGTCCCGCCAGTTGTCGGCCCGTCGGATGTCCGCGTCGGGATCGATCAACTCAAGACTGCTTCCACCGCCGTCCGATAAATTGCCCCACTGGCCGCCGTCCTGATAGGTGACCTCGTTCATCACCACATCGACGCTCTGTTCACGTCCGGCACCATCGCGTCCCGACCCGATCGACACCGGCCGGGCCAGCGCGATGCGTTCCCCGCTGCGGCTGAGGGTTCCGCCAAAGTTCCCAAAGCAATTCCCGCGGTTCAGTTCGGAATACACCGCCCGCAGACGTCGGGCGTCCTTCGCCACCACCACCAGTCCGTGCGGCGGCAGGACCGTTTCCGCGGGAAAGGTGAAACGAATGCCGTGAACGAAGCTCCAGTTGCCGATGGGGACGGCCTGATCGGTTCGATTGAGCAGCTCCACATATTGATCCCGATCGGAGCCGGAGATGGGATGATACATGATTTCATTGATCACCACCGGAGATGGTTTGGGGACGGCATTGGACGAGGCCGGTGTGGGCGTCGACAACCGGGAAAACTCCCCAACGCCCTCAGGAAAACGTCCCCATGCGACTCCAGGTTCCTGCGGTGGATACTCGATCGCGTCCACCACCCGATTGCGTTCGGGATTCAGCAAGTAGATCCGCCCACCGCCCGCGTCCGGAACATTTCCCGTTTCCACCCATGTGAACCGGGCAAATCCACGGGGTCCAAGAATGGTTCCCATCGGAATTTGAAACCCGCGCGTTGCGGCATCGTGTGTCAGCCAGGAACCTGAAAGATTCAACGGCCCGTTGGAATGGTTGTAGAGCTCAACGAAGCCCTCATTCCGCGACGCTGCGTCGGTAAAAATCTCGTTGAACATCAGCCCCAGAAGTGAGTCGACATCGGCCGGCTCGGGTCCACCGGGAGAACCGCCCATCCAGCGACTGGGTTCCCATGCGCGCGGGTCGCCTTCGCCGAACGAAGGCCGCGCCAGGACCATCGAATGTCCGCCGCCCGCGGCGGCGACCGGCCACGGAGGAGTCGTTTCAATCCGCGTCTCCAGCAGCACCGCACCGAACTCATCCTCCAAAACGACACGACCCGCCGGACTCCGCAGGGTTCCGCGGAACGGTCCGGTCACGTTGGTGATTCCAAACCTGCCGGTGAGATCCGCCGGGGATTTGGCCACCACGAGATAACCTCCCGGTGCGAGCGTGGTGCCGTCGGGAAAAGTGAACTCAACACTTCCGCGTATTTTAAACCCGCCGAGTTCCGCGGGGATCAGATCGGCGTTGAACAGTTCGACGAACTCCAGATCACGTCCCTCGGGCGAAGGAGCCGGGTGATGCAGGATCTCGGTGATGGCCAGTCCAGTACGGCGGCTCGAGGGGCCCGGGCGTTCAGATCTGTCGAAGGCCGCGGCAATCCAAGAGCCGGCACACAGGAGGATCAGGATCCATTTCAACCCGGACCGCAGGCAGGGAAAGGGATGACATCTTCGACAGGCGAACATCGGTCCCGCTTGAATCGTCGGTTCGCCCGCAGAAAACAAGGGAGGGTTTCCGCCGATCGTTTCTCATCGCGCAAACGAGAGAACCGGGGAGTCCCAGAGTCGACCTGTATTGCACCGGGCTCTCAATCCCGCAGTACGTGACAGGTGTAGCCGCCGGGATTCTTGACCAGGTACTTCTGGTGATAATCCTCCGCCGGATAGAACGGGGACGCCTGGGTGATTTCGGTCGTGATCGGTCGCTTGAACTTCTTCACCGCCTCAAGCCGTTCCTTGACCTGTTCGGCCGTCTTCCGTTGCTCCTCGCTGGTGTAGAAAATCGCCGAACGATACTGGGTGCCCACATCGTTGTGCTGGCGATTCAACGTCGTGGGATCGTGCATCCGGAAGAAAAACCCGAGCAACCCTTCATAGGTGAGTTTGGACGGATCGAATTCCACCTCGATCGCCTCGGCGTGGCCGGTGGCACCGGTGCAGACCTGCTCGTAGGTGGGTTTCGCCGTCTTGCCGCCGCTGTATCCGACCGTGGTTTTGGTGACGCCCGGGATTTGGCGGAGGATTTCCTCCATTCCCCAGAAACAGCCGCCCGCCAGAATCGCTGTTTCGTGCTGGGATGCCTTGATCAGGCCTGCCGCGACGAACGGTGCCAGGTGTTGCCCGTATCCGGCGCGCTCCATGTCCTCGACGGGAATGAACTTCAACGCGGCGGAATTGATGCAATAGCGCATGCCACCCTTGTCGCGCGGCCCGTCATTGAACAGATGACCCAAGTGGGAGTCGGCCGCCTTCGAACGCACTTCGGTTCGAACCGAACCAAAACTCTCGTCCTTCTTCTCCACGACGTCGGTGCCTGCGATGGGTTGGGTGAAACTCGGCCAGCCAGTGCCGGAATCGAACTTGGAAAGCGAACTGAACAACGGTTCACCCGACACGACGTCGACGTAGATGCCCGCCCGGTGATTGTCCCAGTAGGCGTTGCGAAACGGGGGTTCGGTTCCGCATTGCTGCGTGACCGCATACTGTTCGGCCGTCAGCTTTTTCTGGAGCTGACCTGAATCGGGTTTCTTGAAATCACTCATGGCGATGGAGGAAGGGGAGGCGGGTTCGTTCGCAGCGGCGGGTTTTTCCCCGCGCGCCCACGCCCACGCGCCGGCCGCGAGCACCACCGCGACTGTCATGCCTGCAATCTTTGAAAATGTCATGGTCTCATCCAGGGTTGGGCGCGAGGGTTCAACTGGAGTCGCATTGAGGCCGCATCCGAATCCCGGACGGCCCCGACGTGGAGGACTCTATGCCCAAAAGAGTCCGCGTCCAAATCGGATGAACGTCACATCAGTGGATGATTCCTTACAGTTTATCTCAAACAATGAGCCGGTCCGCCCGGATGTTCGAAGGCGTCGGAGTCGTCCTCGTGGGTGCGGTTTTCGAGACATTTGAAGTCCTTTTCGATGGCGATCCTCAGTCCCCAGGTCGTGTCGGAATAGATCCCCACCTCCGAGCCGCCCGCCCACTCCCGCGCCGAGGTCTCCGACAGTTCCACCACGATTTGATGATCCGCGAAGGATGTGGACGGTTGAAGGCCTCCTGGCACCAGTCGAATCGAATAGACGAGCCGTTCGGCGGGTAAGGCACCAAGGGCCACCGCTTCGTCGAGCCGACCGGTCCGGATCAGGCCGGCCACGTCGGACCGGTCGAGCCTCAACCGCAGCGAATCACTTCGAAGTCTGAGTTTCATGAATCCCGTTCTCTTCAACTGGATATAACGGCTCACAGATCAGCCGATCCGTGACCGTCCTGTCAACGGGAACACTTCCATTCGGCATGAAACCTTTGCCGGATCCGCATGAACCGTCCTCGCAACGAAAAGGCCGGGGTCCACGGCGATTCATCGGTGGCGGCATTTTCGATCCAAAACCCGCCCGGCTCCCCGCCCCCGATCACCGCCGTCGGGTCCGCCTCCACCAAGCGCCACCCACGGCGAGAATCACCGCGATTCCGGCGGCGTAGGTGTTCGCCTCGGGGATCTCGACTCCGGTCAGGGTCAGGCTCCATCCAACGAGCCGCATCGTGCCACCCACTCCCAAATCCGCGACGTTGAGACGCCAGTCGCCGTTGCCCGTTTCGCCGGCAAAGACGCTCAGCAGTTCGGGCCGGAGCGAGCCCGTGGGATCGGTGCGACCATCGGGTTGATAGGTGCCGGTCAGGACGCCCGAGGTCTGAACGACCGTATGCAGATCGCTGGCGGCGAGATCGCTGAAGGTCACGTTCCAGCCATCGTAGGGCAGGCCGATGGAATCGGTTCCGCTGAATCCAACCCGGTTTGCGAGAACGCTGGTGAGGCTGAGGTTCTTGTTCAGGGAAACAAACATCTCGCCGGCGAATCCGCCCGAATCCCGTCCCACCAGATTCAATCCGATGTCGACCCGGGTCAGTGACGCGATGCCGGAATCGGTGATGGTCTGCAGGAACGACACAGGCGGGTCCTGAACATCCGCGATGTCGGTGCCGACGGTGAAGGTGCGGGTCGCCTCGGTGATGATCCCCGCCCATGCCACCGGGAACGACAGCAACAGGATTCCCACAAGCGGGAGCCGCAGGAACGAATTCCTGGTGCGGTGGTTGGGATGACGGTCGGCGCTCACCGGTTGACGATCGCGCGGTACAGCCGAACCGGATTGGGAGGGTTCACGTCGAGATACCCGAACACGCCGTTCGCGGGCGCGGTCAGGGTTGCCGCCGGGATGAACTCGTTCCACACATAGGGAACCGCGGTGCTGGTGGAGTATTGAACCCGGTAGGAATTCCCCGGGACGCCGATGAAGGTGAGGGTGTAGTTGCCGCCGCTGGCAACGATCCGCGCCGCATTGGGTGCCGCCGTGTCCGCCAGGGCCGACACCTCGGTCACCGTCACGCTCGCAGTGACGGCGTGTCCACCCGAACCGTCACTCAGGGTGTAGGTGAAACTCCCATTGCCCGCCGTCGCACTGGGCGCGGTGTAGACCACGAAATTGCCGGACACCACCACCGACGCTCCGGACGGCAGGGCGCTTCCGACGGCGGTCAGGGACAGCGTGTCGCCTTCCGGATCGCTGTCATTGCTGAGGAGCGTGGCCTTGGGAACCTTGATCATCGTGGTGTCGTTGGATCGCACGAGAAAATCGGAACCCGGCACGGGAGGCAGATTCGGACCGCGGGTTACGGTGACGGTGTAGGTCTGGGTCGCCGTGGGATCCTGCGCGGTCACCACGACCGGGATCGCATTGGCACCCACGCTCAATGTCACCGGGTTCGCAGCACCGGCGCCGTTCACCGTCACCGAAGCGTTGGCGTCGGAGAGGGTTGGAGTGAGGGTGATCGAGGTGGTGAGAAACGGAACGCCGACCGAATATGCCGTGGTGGCGCTGCTGAAGGTGGGGGTAAATGAACCCGAACTGACGGTCAGATTGGAAAGATTCGCGTTGCGGGAGGGCAGCCCCGTCCCGCTCACATTGATCCGGAATGGATTGGTGTTGGGATCGTTGCTGGCGATGTAGACGACGGCCGTCCGTGATCCGAGCACCGATGGAAGAAAGGTCACCGTGAAAGTCGTCGTGGCATTCGGCGCGAGGGTCGTCGCACCGAGCGTGCCCAGCACGAAATCGCCGAGATTCGCCCCGACCACGCTCAGGCCCAGACTCGTCAACGTCGCCGCGCCCGCATTCTTGACCGTGAACGTCTGGACCGTTCCAGCGCCACCCAGCGGCGTGCCGGCAAAGGCAAAGGTTCCCGCATTGTCGGTGCGGGCGTCGACCGGCGCGGTACTGGCCCCGTTGAAGACGGCGATCTGCGGCACCAGACCGGTCCCGCTGACATTGATGCGAAACGGATTCGCGGAGGAATCGTTGCTGCCAATGTTCACCAGCGCGCTTCGGGATCCGCCAGCTCCGGGCGCAAAGGTGACCGTGAAGGTGGTGGAGGCGTTGGGCGCCAGGGTGGTGGCCCCGAGATCACCCAGGGTGAAGTCGGTGCGGTTCACTCCCGAGACGGTCAGGACCAATCCGGTCAGCGGGGCGCCGCCGGTGTTCTGGACGGTGAAGGTCTGGGCCGTTCCGCTGCTGCCCACCGCAATGCTGCCGAAGGACTGCGTGCCGACGTTGTCGGCGAGGGCGTTGCCCGGCGACGTGCTGGCACCAGTGAACACATTGATCTGCGGGACCAGACCGGTTCCACCGACGTTGATGCGAAACGGATTCTTGGTGGGATCATTGCTGGCAATGTTCACGACCGCAGTGCGGCTTCCGGATGCCGACGGTGAAAACGTCACCGTGAAGGTGGTGGTCCCGTTCGGAGCCACGGTCGTTGAACCCAAAGCCGCGACGCTGAAATCGCCGGGATTGGTTCCGGTCACGCTCAGAGCCAGCGCGGTCAGGTTGCCGGTGCCGGTATTTTGGACGGTGAAGGTTTGCGTCGTACTGCTGGTGCCCACCGCGGTATTGGCGAACGTTTGAGTGCCCACATTGTCGGTGAGGGCATTGCCGGCGGCGGTGCTGGCTCCGATGAAAACCCCGATGTGGGCTGGAACCACCGCGATCGTAAACGCATCGATCAGCAGGGTTGCGTCCTGCGTCGATTGATTGCGAATTACCAAGGCCGCCGTGGTGGCGGTGGCGTTAAAGTTTCCGGAGATCGTGTAGTACGCATTCGCACCCCCGACCGCCGGTGACGCACTGAACGACACCGCGGATCCGCCGTTGAGCGACCAGTTCGGAACCGGATCGAACATGGTGCCACGGCGATTGGCGCGGAAGGTAACCGTGTAGGTCTGTCCGACGACCAATCCGGAAATGGTGGTGGAAAGCGTCGCGGTCCCCTGAAGGAACGCCACGTTCGATCCATTCGGTATCGCACCGTTGTCGGCAAAAGGACTGCCAGAGGCGGGATTGAGTCCGACCCCACTCCCCGTGAACGTCCAACTGTTGATCGCTCCCCCGTTCCCTGAAGCATATCCGGGGAAAACGGTGAAGCTGTTCAACTCGAAACTAGGATTGGGAATGGTTTGCGCCGCCATCGGTCCACGGAACAGCACGACCGAAAGCAGGAGTCCTGCGATCAGCCGGCTCAGAACCGAATTGGAGCGGGAAATCAACATCGCGACGCGACACTCACGAGCCGCCAACCCGGTCGGCGTTTCGGACCGTTCGATCGGGACCCCGTGGTGGCTCTCTAGGTGGGAACTCTACGGATTTCCGCCTCGATTCAGTCAATGGCGCACCAACCCTAGGGTGGCAACAGGATCACCCTAGGAAAACAGGCTGAAACCCGCTGAAAACAGCAAGCAAGTCGTCTCCACTCCGAGATGCCGGCGAGCCGGAGAAATCGCCACGGCAACACTCCTCGGGAAACCCTCTCCGGGGACACGAATCCCAAACCTGTCGACCGCAGGGGGTTTCAACCGAACGACGATGCCAACATCGCCCGGAATTCCTCCGAAGTTCCGCCTCCAGACAGTCCTCAGCCGCGAAAGCGCGGAACTGCAAGTGAGGACCCGACTACTGCAGTCCGGTTCCGAACTGCATCCCGTTCGCCCCGGTGGTGTCGTCGGTCGGAAACCAAAACCGCTTCTTCTTCTCGATGTCGATGCTCGATTGCTTTCGCATCTTTTCGAGGTGGAGATCGGACATCAGATAGTGCCCGCGATTGTTGTGCCGGACAGCCAGGGTGTGATCGCCGATCGTGGGACCCGCCTGCCCCGAATAGTCGTTGGTCGCCATCAACGCCTCCATGTACATCAGGGTGTCGGTGGGCGCGATGAACTGGGAAAGATCCGTCACGTGGCACAGACCGCAATTCATCGCGAAACTGTAGTCCCGCTTGGCATGCGCGTTTCCAAACGTGTTGTCGGAGGCAACGATTCGTTTCTTGGAAGCGATTTCGTTCTGGTCGGTGGGACACAGATAGGTCGAGCGCGATTTGAGGTACGGGTACAGCGTCCCGGTCGTCATGTCGCCGACGCGAACATACAGCCAGTCACGGAACGACGGGAGTTTGCCGCGGTTATCCAGTGTGTACGTCATCGAGCCCAACCCCAACTGCCGCACATTGTTGGCGCAGACGGTGGCCCGACCCGCCTCCTTCGCCCGGGCGAGACCCGGGAGCAGCAGCCCCGCCAGAATGGCGATGATCGCGATCACCACCAGCAGTTCGATCAGGGTGAAGGCAGGCGGGCGCCGTGAATTCTGGAGGTTCGGTGTCATGGGCATGGCGCGGCTGTGGACCGCACCCAACGCGGCACGAAGCCACGCACGGGACACGATCAAGGGAACGGGGTAACTCACATCGTCCTAGCGATGCCATCTGTAAATGTGAAGCGGAAAAACAAGCCCAGTGACCGGGCATCAACAAAACCGCTCCCGAAACGTGTTGGGCGAACGGACAGTGTGGCGGCAAGGCGATCCACAAGAAACGAATGCAATCCTCTGGATTTTTCAACCGGCCCTACGGCCGACGAAGGCGGAACCATTGCTGGGGGGCGGTCACCGCGTTTGTGAGCCTCCATTGAACTCCCACGCGAGCTGGCACGCCGTCGAGATCGCGCCAACCGTTCGGGTCGGCAAGATCCAGACTCGATTGCGCCGACACGCCTTCGAGCGCCAACGGCCAGGTCAAGACTGCGCTGTCGGGACGCTTCTCCACGGCGAGGTGAACCGGGGTCCCGAGAACTGCATACGCCACCACTCCACCGGCGGAAACCGAGGTCACCAATCCCTGCAGGTCGTTTGCCCAACTGTGCGACAACCAAGTGGTGCCCTCCAGAATCCGAATGTGTCCCTGATTGTCCCGGGTAACCGCTCCAGAACGCCCCACGGTCAATGCCACGACTTCCGATCCGCCCGGCGTCGGGAGCCCGTTTCCCGCGGGTGCGGAAAGCCCCCAGAGCAGCAACGTTCCATCCAATTTCAGCGCCAAGGTGAAGAAGTCACCCGCTGCAATCGCCACAACCCCAAACCGAGCCTCAACAGGCATGGGCCATCGATTGTTGAAGTAATCGCCCCAGACCACCACTGATCCGTCCTGGTTCAGGGCAACGCTATGCGACGCACCGGCGGCGATCGCAGTGATTCCAGAGCGGGCCGTTGCGGGAATGGTGACCGCTCCCACCAAATCGTCTCCCCAACCGAGGACTTCCCCGGATTCGGTCAGGGCCAGGGAATGAAAACTGCCGGCGGCGATCGCCTTGATATGAGACGACGCAGCGACCGGAACAAGGGTCTGCCCAAAATCATTGCCGCCCCACGCCACCACCGAGCCGTCCTCGCGCAGGGCAAGACTGTGGGAGGCTCCCGCCGCCACAGCGACCACGCCGCGCTTTGCCGATTCCGGAACATCGCATTCCCCATCCGAATCATCGCCCCAGGCGAATACCGATCCATCGGCCTTCAGGGCCAGCGCATGATTCCATCCCGCCGAAACGCTGACGACTCCATGCACTGTAGCGGGTCCTCCGGCTTGCTGGCCGTCAAGCGTTACCACAGTCCCATCGGCCGGCAGAACCGTCAGCCGGGCGGGTATGGAATTGGTGACGGCTCCGAGAAAATTCGACACCACCACGGCATAATCACCCGCGCGGGAATCGACGGCCAAGCCGGGAGAATACGTGGGCGTATTGGCTCCGGAGATCACCACACCATCATGATACCACTGATAGGACAGCGGATAACCGGTGGCCTGTACGGTCCAGGAGACGGGTAGGCCGGCGACAAGGGTTTGACTGACCGGCGGGACCTGAATCGACGGAGCCGCAAGACGCAAACGGGCCAGCACATGGTAGGCGTCGAATCGCGAGGTGAACTCGACCGGTAGCGCAATGGTTGGCGTCCAAGTACCGAAGGCGATCGGACTGCGCAAACCCGGCCACAAAAGAACCCGAACCCGGCGCAATCCAACACGGCCCCGAAGCCGCTCCACCACGTCAAGCACCTGGGAATCGACGACCCGAGTCCGACGCAGCGCCGCAAGGAACAGCCAGATCCGGAATCCAACGGAGCGCAGCGCAAAAAGCACGGTTCCGGCGGCCCAAAGTTGTAGCGGCCACCAAACCGGCTTCGTGACGACGATCGGCGGCACCGCAATCTCAGGAAGAGGCTGGGCAAAACATCAGGGAGGAATCTGGGATTGTCCGAATAGTCGGCAGCCCACGGGTTGGCCTGGTGGACGAATTTATGTCGACTACGGGTACAACACTTCAGGTTTGGGCAATCCAGTGAGCGGTCCCGACCTCGGACTCGGAGGTACGCTGGTATCGGCAACAGAACGGATCGTCGTGAAGGATTCTGCCGTTGCCATGCCGTCGGCGATGTACGCCCTCGGGGATACTTTCTATGGGGACGGAACGATTCTTCAGGACGGACGGGGGTTGGGCCGTGGACGGATCAACCTCGCCGACCCGACAGCGGCGACAATGTACGATCGGAACCGGGCGTTGCGACGTCATGGAGGGAATGGGAACGTTGCTTTCTGCGATGGTCATGTCGAACCGGTCCACTTGCAGAGATTGCTGGGAGCGAGCGATGACGATTCGCTCCGGAGTTGGAATCGAGACAATCAGCCTCATCCGGAGTTGCTCACAAAATAAAGGCGCTGATTCGCGCCAAACCCCGGAGTTGTAAACTCGACACCCATGTCCCACATCATCGAGCCCCTCGAATGAAGGAGCGCATCGGACCGATTCTGGCAGGATTTGTGGTGGCCCTTCTGCTCCTCGGCAGCATCGCGTGGTGGCTGCCAGCGAGGCCCGAGGAGCAGGTTGCCCTGCGGTTGAAGGGGTATCACTGGGTCGCCAGACAAAACCTTTGTTATGCGGAATTGGAACTGGTCAATCGATCGACCAACGCGCTGCTCTATCCGGTAGTGCAGGGCGACCCCTTCCGGTTGTCGCCGACACTGATGCGAACGCGTCAGTGGCCAGGCTGGGGAACCGGCGCGTGGGCACCTTCGTCCTGGGGAGTGGTCAACGAGATGCACACACTGGAACCGGGCAAGACGGCCAATCTGCGGGTTCAGGTCGCCCGGGGTGGAGCGAAACCATCCCTCGGAATCGCTTGTGATCATGTCCCTGAGAAAGTGCATTCCCCCATAGAAATCTGGCTGCGACAGGTAGTTCAGCCCTTGTCGAATCGGCTAAAACTTCAAATCGCACCACCTGATCTCCGGGGGTTTCTGGATCAATGGATTTGGTGCGACTCATTGATGGATCCACCACCCAGACCCGTGGAGGACAGTTCATGGCAGAACCAGGGTCGACACCGTGTCGACTCAGGTGAGAGAAGACGCTGGGTACGAGAATGTGGCACACTTTGGATTCAATCTTGTCGAAACATCCCGGTCGGATTTCGGAGATCAGCGGGTTCCTGGAGGTAAGATGACAGCCATCGAACCAACAATTGACTCATCGGAGAGCTTCAGGCGGTTCGCCAGAGACGGGAGCGAGGAATCCTTTGCAAGCCTGATGGGAGAGCACCTGGATCACGTGTATTCCGTCGCCCTGCGAAGGGTCGGGGGTGACAGCCACCTGGCCCGGGACGTGACGCAGTTGGTATTCACCGATCTGGCTCGCAAGATCCGGGAGCGCGGAATGGCGATCTCGGCATTCACACCTCTCTCCGGATGGCTTCACCAACACACCTGTTTTGTTTCAGCCAAGATGGTCCGCACCGAATGCCGGAGACGGACACGTGAGGAAGCCGCCGCCATGAGCGTCTCGAACGATGACAACACCGATTGGTCCCAACTGACTCCCGTCATTGACGAGGCGGTGGAGCACCTTTCGAAATCTGATCGGACCGCCATTCTTTTGCGGTTCTACGAACGTCGGAATCTGCGGGATCTGGGTCGCGTCCTCGGTGTTTCAGAGGATGCAGCGCAGAAGCGGGTTTCGAGGGCGTTGGACTGCCTTCGGAACGTTCTGTCGGATCGTGGCATCACGTCCACCGCGGCGGCGCTCGGTGCAGCCCTCGGTCAGCAGGCCGTCGCTTCAGCCCCGAGCGGACTTCTTCCGGCACTCTGTTCTTCGGCCCTCTCGGAAGCAGCACTTCCAGCCGTCGGTTCATCCGCAACCCAGCTGCTCGGCATCGGAAAGCTTCAGCCTATCGGTGCGGGCCTGGTGGCGGTCGGACTGGTTGCGACGATCGTTCTCCAGAGCTTGGAAAAGACGCGGTTGAAGGAGTCGGTGGCCGTACTTGAACGCCAGATCGCAGCAGCCGGTGAGGTTGTTCCAAGACTTCCGGATGTCGATCCTGCCGAACTGGCAAAGCTTCGAAAAGAACACGAGGAACTGCTTCGATTGCGCGGAGAGATGGCAATGCTTCGGAATCAAGCGACCGCAAGATCGATCGCGGATAGGCAGATCACGGCACCGACGCTCTCGTTGCAACCATTCCAGCAACTGGCGCCCGACGAGGTCATCATCACTCTTGCTTTCGGAAGCGGCCCGGGTGGACCTCCTCCAGTGGGATCGAAACCCATCCGATCGATTGCCAAAGTGATTGGAAAAGCCCTCAACCCCGGGGAACTCGAGAACCTCGGAACCCAGTCTCCGCTGGACACGGTCAAGACGTTGTTCTGGGCGGCCTTGAACGATCCCCGGGCGTTCTCCGCGTTGATCGCCAACGACAGCTCGATGCTCGGGCCTTGGGACAAGGACGTTCAGGCAGAGAAATTGAGGGACGGGATCGTCAGGGCTGTAACGGGTTCTTCAGAAGTACTGCTGGAACTGATTTCGGACGCGACCTTTGTGCCGTCGGGGAAAACGGTTTCTGTCGTCGTGACGAGACCCGGCGCATCCCAACAATCCGGAGTGAGTCTGACGGTCAAGCCGGTGCAGGATCATTGGGAGGTTGAACAAATCACAAGCTGGGAGCGGCCCACGTTCACTGTTCCCCTTCCCCGGAACGAAGGGGCCGGAGGACGAAAATAAGGGGATCTTGAGACGAGTCCTCGCGGCTGCGCTGGAGGCGATGCGATCTTTGTTGGGCGCTCGAATGTTTTTACGTTCGCTTCGCGTTTGGCCGGGGATAACCCCCTGAAACGAAGCGCATCATGAACGATACGGAACTGCTCAGGACTTGGGTCACACGTCGCGACGAGACTGCATTCGCGGAATTGGTTCGACGCTATGTCGACCTGGTTTACGCCTCGGCCCGCCGGCAGGTGGGCGCGTCCCCGCTGGTGGACGACATCGTGCAGGCGGTGTTCCTGGTCCTCGCCCGCAAGGCCGATTCCCTGAGTCCCAAGGTGATTCTCTCCGGCTGGCTGTTCCAAACCACGCGTTTCGTGGCCGCCCGCGCTTTGCTCGCGGAACGGCGTCGATCCCATCACGAATCCGCGTCCGCCATGCAACCACCTACGGCCGAATCCACAGAAGTCCCCGAACACTGGACCGAGGTCGCACCTCATCTCGATGCCGCGCTGGCGTCGCTACCTGGGTCGGATCGCGATGCCCTGGTCCTGCGGTTCCTGGAGGGCAAGCCACTGCGTCTCGTGGGAGATCGTCTCGGCGTAACCGAAGACGCCGCCCGCATGCGTGTCCAACGGGCGCTGGAAAAGCTGCGTGGGTTGCTGACCAGCAAAGGCGCGGTGCTGACCGCAGCGGGCCTGTTGTCACTGCTCGGCAACCTTCCCGTCATGGCAGCGCCCGCGGATCTTGCCGGCCAGATTGTGTCGGACGCAGGAGGCCGCGCCGCATCCAGCATTGCCTCCACTCTGGCAAACGATGCGATTCGGGATGAGTCGATGGCCCGCATCCGGCGACTGGCGGCGCGAACTGTCGTGGCGTTCGTCCTCGTCCCGCTTGCGGTGCTCTTGTTCCTGCCCCGGGGTGAAAGCATTGCACCACTCGAATCGGCGGCGGTCTCAACCAACGCAATCGCGACCACCTCTGGAAGTCCGATCGGGCCAAATCTCGGGAACGCAGCACCAGCAGCCAAGATCGTCCCGTCGAAAATCCTGCTCCAAGTCAGATCCTCCACGAACCACCGACCATTGGTGGCTCAGGTGGCCGTGTCTCTTTGGGGGCGTGGGGTCACGCTCGACACGAGTCGCATTTATTCCACCGACTCAAGCGGCAGCTTGGAGATTCTTGCCACCGATCCACGGATCTACGAACTTCGAGCTTGGGTCTCCGCTCCGGGCCATGTTCCGGTCGTCCTCAACTGGCGCCAGCATGAGTTCGTCGAACCGGTGTTACTCTATGAGTGCCTGCTGGAACCCGGCCAGACCCTTCAAGGTGTCGTGCAGGATGAATCCGGACTCCCGGTTTCGGATGCCGTCATCCGTATCAACGGACCAGGAATGTGGGTGGCACAGCGACAAGACATTGGCTTCGCCCCAAAGCTAACTCAGGTGACCACCGATGCTTCCGGTCGTTTTCGCAGCGATCAGATCCCGGCATTGGTTGGCGATTACTCACGCATCCGGTACACGGTGACTCATCCAGACTTCGTTCGCGCCCGGGCCATGCTGGATGGCCCAGCGTCCCTCGCGACCAACCACGTCGTGACGCTGCAGCACGGATGGAAGGTCACCGGCCGTGTTCTCGGACCAGATGACCAACCGATTCCCAATGCAACCGTTGAGGAGAATAACCACCTGGGTGATCCCCAGCGCGAAGCCAAGACGGACCCTGAAGGCCGATTCGAGATTGGTCCGTTTGCCCTGGGAAAGGTTCTCCTGGAAGCCGCTACCGAAGGTTTTACCGGCCGCGAACAGGAGGTCGAAGTGGGACCCACCGGAAATGAAGTGAGCCTTCGACTGACCCGCAAGGACGCTTCCAAGAGTGAGTTCGAACGCGGAGTTGCGGCAGCGCAACACGTCCGCCTGTTCGGTTCCGCTGTGGACGCCAATTCCGGTGAGCCTCTACCCCGTTTCCAAGTGTGGCTTGATGACCACCGCGGAGGCATGTTGGGGCTCGTCGGTGACGGAACCTCTGGTCGCTTTGATTGGCCGGTGGAAATGATGTTCCACGACAGCTTTTCCCTGGAGGTCCGCGCGGAAGGCTACGAGTCCACACTCTCGGATGTTCGACCCGCAAAGGACGGCGCACAAAACTTCGAATTTCGGTTGCGGAAGGGAAACATCGTGAGAGGGCAGGTCGTGGATGTGGAGGGACATCCCCTCGCGGGAGCAGTCGTCTCGCTCCAAGGGCTAGGATTCGGGTTCACCCTCCGCGACAAGAAGGCGACACACTCGGGTGGCGAGATTCCCCAGATGGTCACCCGTTCCGACGGACACTTCTCATTTCCCTTGAAGTTGAATTCCGAACAGGTCCTCGTGGTGCATGACTCCGGGGTGGGAATTCTTCCTGTGGGCCGGGCGACCAACGTTCCGATCGTGATCCAACCGTGGGGGTCGATCGAAGGGGTCGCTCTCACCGCGGGTCGGCCGGCGGCGAATCAAAGGATTCTTCTTCACACTCTCCTTCCGGAGAAGGAATCGGATCCTTTGGGTATTCCAATTGATTCTTCGACAGAAACGGATGCCAACGGACGATTCCGATTCGACGCAGTCCCACCCGTTTCGGTCATCTTGCGACGGATGTACAATCCCAGTGGCAGCCGACTCGGACGAGTCGGCGTTGGTCCCGGGTATCGGATGGACGTACAGCCTGGCATCCTCTCCGAGGTGAAGTTGGAAACAACGGGGCGGGCCGTAGTGGGGCGTCTCCATCTGTCACAGCCCGTACCCGGTTACCATTGGACGGACGATCTCCAGACTCTCGAAATGGAGCGGAACGATCCTCCCAACCCGTCCCTGGAATTGAACCGTCTCAATGAGACTGAGCGTGTCCGTTCGGCTCGACTGTCAGTCTTTCGTGACCAGCGCACTCGTCGTTACTTTCCAAGAATTGAATCGGACGGATCCTTCAGAATCGAGGACGTTCCCAGCGGTAACTACGTCTTCAAGCTCGCCCTGCGATATCCAGCTGAGGACTTCGGGAATCCGTATCTGCAAAATCCCGCGCAGGCATCCGGGAGTCTTGACCTACCCATCAGAGTGCCCGACGGCAGTTTCAGCGACTCCCCGGTGGACCTGGGCGTCATCACAATTCCGATTCAAACCCGGTAGTGGGATCTGCCCTGTCACTACCTGACATTTGAAGACGCCGGAACGGGGTCGTTCCAGTCGGAGGTCCCAATCACGGTCAGGGGCATTCCTTTGAGAAAGTTCGGCACCAGCCAGTTGACCTTCGGGCCGGGACCATTCCGTCCCCACTGCCACACGCTGATCCAAGAGCGGATCCCGTTTCGACCAAAGTAGCAAGTCACCCTCCACCGCTTGTCGAGCGCAGGAACCGCTTCAGTCGACAACATGCAGTCCGTCACAAATCCCTCGCCAGGGCGCAGTCGGTCTCGGGACATCTTCGTCCCAACTCGGAATTGATTCGAACTACCGTTGGACTCAATTTCCGTGTACGCCGAAGTAAAGACCAAGGACGTTCCAACATTGGTAATCGCCAAGGTCAGTCGTGTATTCCCAGGTTGATCAATGCGGCCAAGGTATCGAACAGAGATTCTCCCTGGAGCACTGGGCCTCGCAGCGAAGAACAGCACGACGCCCACCAGCAGCAACACGAGAAGCCCGACCAACACATGCTTCGGTCTCTTGGAATTGCGACTGGGGGCCGTGGTCTCCTCCATGGATTTGCACCGCTCTACCACGCGGAGACGGTTCCTGTCACCGGTCCAGATGCCCAGCACCTTTCGGATGATCCACCGCGACCGGAATTAGTCCGAGGTCGATCACGCCGGGAGTTTTTCCCTCCGGAACAACGAGCGGTTGTTCCAACTTCAGCGCCTGATTTTCGAGGGTCGCCAAAAGCATCAATTGATACGTTCCCGGCTCCACACCGTCCGCGGTAAAGGACAGGTCCGTTTTGACGATAAACTCACGGCTTCGTGATTGGATCTCGTCAAATTGCCGCCGAATTTCCGGGCGTTGACGCCACTCCACGTACGCAGCGCTCCAGGGTTTGATTCCCGGCGGATTCGCAGGGCCGGCACCCCATCGAATCCTCCCGACCCAGCGGGTCGTAGGAGGAACGACCACGCCGTCGGGAACCTGAATCTTGCCTTTGATTTGGAACCCTCCCCCCAATCGAATCGACGCAGTTTTGCCATCGGCAAGTTGAACCCGCTTTTGTGCACCCGGTTGAAAGGTGGCTCCACCATTGGCCCGCGAGATGGGTCGGTACTGTTGAACCAACCATTCTCCAGGAGGAATCAATGCCAACGAACAACGACCGTTGGAATCGGCTTTCGTATGCGATGTTTCCCAGTCCAACTGGAGATGGCTGCCGCGGACTCCAATTGGGAAAACCCATACATCCATCGCTTCCGGATCCAGTGTTTCGAACTGCACATCGATCTTGGACCACGGAACTAGCGCGACCTCGGTCTCCTTTGCAAAAGACTCGAACGTACGCTCCGCATACCCGGAGGCGTGGGCTACGAGAACATGCCCGTCACGATTGCCAACGCGCACGGTTGTGGTTCCTGCCGCATCCGCTCGAAAGAAATTGACCGGATTCATGCCCCGGTCCCTGGCGAATTGAGAGCCCTTCAACCAGAGCACTTCGGCGCCGCGGATCACTCCCAACTCGGCTCCCGCGGCAGGAACACCGTCAGGCGCTTTGATGGTCAGGGTGCGGAGCAACGCCTTTTGCAATTCGACCTGAAAGTGAACCTCACCGTCATTCGAGCGGATGACCTTCGAGAGCCAAGGCTCGTACCCATCCGCTTCGGCGCGGACTATCACCCGTGAATCCTGAGCGAACCGGAGGTCTTCTTTCGAGAATCCATGCCGGAATCGCCCACTGGAGAATTGCTGCCAGGTCGAGTCATTCTCATAGAACGTGCCGAACTCCTCAGCGCCAGGAGCCTGGGCAGTCGGTACACCGACTGCGATCCGGAAGGTCGGAATGGGCGTATGATCCTGCGCGTCGACCACGGTCCCCTCGATGGTCAAATTGACCTGGGCCTGCATATCGATCCGATGCTCCACGCCGTCCACTGGGAGACGGACGTTCCTCAACGGCTCATAGCCTTGTGCGATGAAATCGAACACAGCACCTCCCGTTGGAGCATTCGTCCACTGCGCCTTCCCGTCCCCATCGGTGAAGGCGACAAATTCGGCCGAGAGTGGCCTCGACGGCATGTCCGGGTCGGCCTTGGGATTCTCGATGAGACCGGTGAAGGCAAACCAGGCATTGCTGATCGCCACGCCGCCCGCGTCGGACACGCGAACCCGGATGGTGGCACCTGGCTCGAGTTGGATCCGCAGCGGCTCCGTTTTCAGCGGCGGACGAATCGCCACGACCTGCGCGGCAAATCCGGGAGCCTCCGCGTGCAGCCAGTGGTTTCCGATCGGACAGCCGGGCAGCACAAACTCGCCGTAGGCCGTCGTGTGGGTCTCTCGCACCGTGGGCCGGCGCACGGAGACCAATGCGTCAGGCAGGACATGCCCGGCGGTGTCTGTGACCACGCCACGCAGGGTTTGCGCGGCAGCCAGGCGCAGGACATGCGATTGATTCCGCAACAAGGCCACCGCATCGGGGTGGCTCGGTAAATCAACCGGATCGACGGGTTGATACTCGGCGTGACTCGCACTGATTCGGGATTTTTCGATCATCTCCGGAGCAATTCGCGCCAGACTCCATCGACCATCGGAATCGGTGAGTGCCTTCACCTGTCCAAATGCGTGGCTTTCGATTCCGTGGCGATCAGAAGGGCGTTCATCCAATTGAAGGTTCACCTCGGCATCGGCGACCGGTTGTTCCCGTGAATCCACAACGCGCCCGCCGATCACGGGTGCCCAATCCAGGCGCACCACGTAGTTCGTGGGCACTTGTTCCCCGTTGATCACGTCCCAGCGCATCTGGGTGTCGACATAGCCATCCGTGCGGCTGGTCAGGCGAACCCGATGGGCATTCGTCGGAATGTGAACCCAGACCACGCCGCTGCGATCGGCCGCAATGCGCTTGGCAGTCATGCCTTGGAAGGAGGGGGCGGTCCAAATCGTCTGGCCGACGATGGCCCCAGGAATCGCCTGCCCGGTGTCACTGGCCAGGATCTGGAGCGAGAGCAGGGATTCGCCGGCGGTCTCGATCGTTGCGGAAGACGCAAAGATCGATTCCTTCGAGTCCGCCAAAGCCCGTGGGCGGGATGAACTCGACTTGAGGAGCGGTGTAGCCACCCCGGTAGGCGACTGGCGGATTGCCGCCTGACCGCGAGTCCGTTGGACGGCAGTCCAGACTCCAATCCCGACCAAGAAGGTGGCGACCACGACCACGATTGCCCCGGTCGCGACCGGCCATCGAACCCGGTCCAATGCGGGAAGTGAGGAGCCGGGCGCCAGCACCTTTGAACCAATCCGATCCGTCAGACCCACGGGCGCCGCAGCGACCGCGTGTTGACCGAGCACCAAAGCCAGGGCGGCCGAGGTCGAGACGATGCCACGCTTGGCAAGGATCGTCTGGAGCCGGTCCAGGGCACGGGTGATCCGCATCCGGGCGGCATTGTCGGTGAGACCGAGACGCTGTCCCACCTCTGCAAGTGGGCGGCGTTCGAAATACCGCAGCAGGACGGCATCCCGATCAATCTGCGTCAGACCATCCATGGCCTCGTCCAGCAACGGACGAATCTTCTCCCATTCCGGGTTCGGGTTGGACGAGGTCTCCGGTTCGTTCATGGCGGCGAATTGGGAATCACGAACACGACGCCGAACCTCAGAGCGACGGAACTCCATGGCCGCCAACCGCGTGCAGGTGTAGAGCCACCCGGCGATCGAGGAATGCCGGTCGAGCCGGGACGCCTTCCGCGCGAGTTCGGTGAACACCCTTTGGGTCACTTCCTCGGCATCGCCCGAGTCCTGCAGGGTCTGGCGCAACGCGGCCGAGTACACAAGGTCGGCATACCGCCCGACCAGATCGGCAAAGGCCGCTTCATCCCCCTGCCCTGAGTATCGCTTCAGCAATTCGGAATCCGCGTCGTTCATTCTACCTCCCTAACTGCCGCCGTTTCAAAAACCGAACAACCTTTGAGGATCCTCGGCAATGGAAGTGAGGTTCCGCGCCGGCTGGGAGAGTTGTCGAGTCACCAGGTTAGGATTTTCCACGGACAGGGCATTCCTGCCGCCCCACCACTCCTCTACCGACCTTTGGGTTGCTCCTTGCCGTGTGGTCCCTCGGTGGACAGTTTGTCCGCGTACCATGAGAGATGGGGCTTTCTTTCAGAGACCATTGAACCGGAGTTGGATTCGTCGAGGAGTTCTTTGGAGCGGTTCGCTCGCCGCGCTGGTGGCGCTCTTCTTTCTGTTCTGGGGGACGCGGCACCGCGAACCGCAATACTTGGGCAAGACCCAAGCACAATGGTTTCCGTACCTCTGGGATCTTTCCAAAGGGCCACTTCCTGGTTCGAGGCTGACAGATGGGGCGCCTGAATCCTTTCCGCTGTTGTGGTCGGCGTTACGGGCTTAACCCCCGCGTTGGGCGGGGATGTACCACTCTATTCCGGCGACACTGCAGGCGATTTTGAATCTGCCGCCCTCCGGTGGAACCAACCTAATTCGCGCCGAGGCGGCTCGTGCCCTGCTTCGTAGTTCCTCGGTGCCGTCTTTTGCCGCTCTTGTGGTATCCCACTGGCGGGAATTGCCCGGGGAGAAGCGTCTCGAATTGATTCAGTCCCTCGCCATGGAGGAGCGATTGCAGCCATTGGCCCCACGCATGGATGAAAACCTGAGTCCGATCCTGCGCGGGACGCTGATCGACAAAAACCCGGACCTGCAAACGTTGGCCGCCTATTCCCTCCTGCGCGTTCCCGGATTGTCCGAGGACGATCTGCGACGGATCGCACGCCTCGGACTGCGGCTTCCGTCCGGAATGGTCCGGCCAAGCGACTATCGGATCCGGCTCGCTCTGTACAGGGGAGCAGGGATGGCGGGACGTCGCGTCCTGGCGGAGGTGCTGAGCGAAGGGCAGGCGGTGGCTGAGGACAGGACCCAATTGGCGCTCTGTTTGCTGGATCCGGATCGGTTTTCACCGGCGCAATATTGGGAATCAACCGGGAATCTGCAGCGGGATGCGTTCCGCCGCCGGGCAGTGTGGGAGTTGATGGACTTCGTTTCCAAAACTGCAAACGCCGAGCCGCTCGACGAACTCGCAACCTGGTTGGGTCGATATTTGGTTTCGGATCTCGAATCCCAAATCCAGCGAGATCAGGCAGCCACTAGGAATCGATTCCTGGATGACGACCGGATGCGGTTCCTGGCCAATTTGAGCGGTGGTTCCGGCTCGAATTCACGTTGGCTTGACGGGTTGGCGGGTGGGCTCTCCGCGTCGTCACCACGTATCAGGCTGGCATCGGCAATGGCCATCGTTCGCATTCGGGGCACTTCGCCCGAGTTTGTCGCTGCCGCCACCTCCGCGTTGCTCAGGCAACAGGATCCCGTGGTCATGCTGCGCATCCTGGCTGGGGCCATGGTCGTTCCGCAGGAAGTCGCATCTCTCGTGCGAACGCTGGCAGCCGGAGAAACTCCGGCCGGTTGGCGGGAAATTCCAAGAGAAGGACCCGAGGAAGCACGAGCCCTGCTCGCCGCTGCGGCATCGAATCAGTAGCCACGGTGCCCCCGAGTGAAGAATGAGGTTCGCCGGCTGTTGGCGCGCACGGCGTATAGAGAGGATGAGGAAGCCAATGCTCCAAAAAGCCGCGCCCGTTCAGGTCCTCACAGGGGGGCCCGATCGGCAATTTGATTCCCTAAAACACCCCCGTGGGGACCTACCGGGTTGGCGGCCTCGTTGAAAATCGCGCACGCGGCATGCACGTCCAACTGGTGGCGCGCAACAAGCTCTGTTGCGCGCAACAGAAGGGAGCGATCCTCCCCAGTCATTGATGCGCCGGCGTTGTCTGCTGCATTAAGTCGGGCGGCGATCCGGTAGGCTTCGGCTCGGGCGTCCTTCTCCGATGGAAACGACACCAAGCGGCGCTTGCCGGTCGAGTAGTCCGCGACCTTGAAACAGGGGTTTCGGCCCCGTTCTGCGGCCCTGGGATAGATGCGGACGGTGGTTCTGCCGAGGGTGACGAGGATCGGTCCACCCTCAGAATGCGAGACGTTGCGCTTCCTTGCAGCCATGTGCAAACTGTTGCGCATTTGATGCGCGTTTCACAACCTCCAAAACAGACTCACGTTGTAAGTCGTTGACCAAGAATGGAGCCAGCTGTCGGGATTGAACCGACGACCCACGGTTTACAAAACCGTTGCTCTACCGCTGAGCTAAGCTGGCCCGAAGTTCCGGGGCGAATTCGTCCGTTGTGACGGGGAAGTTGCCCGGGCGACGGCGACGATTGCTCAATCGAACCTCGCGGTCAAACTCCTGCGCCGGATTCGAGGGAACGCCCCATGCGGCGGGCAAAGGCGTGGGACGGGAGTTCAATCCATCGGTAGAAGATGGCTCCCGCGGCCAGCGCCGTCCCGACCGCGATGCAGAAATGCGCAAACGGCGCGGTGATCGAGATTCGGTTTAGGGCGGTTCCCATCACTCCGACGATGGGCAGGTGCACCAAATAGATGCTGTAGCACCGCGCACCGATCCATTCCAGGATCCGCGACTTCCATTGCCCCACCAATGCGGCTTGAAAAAGGCAGCCCAAAGCGAGTGTCGCCGGAATATCGAAGGCCGGGTCCCGCATCACCCGAAAATGGTACGCGGCCACATAGCTCGGAGTGATCAGCAGGACCGCCGCCAGAAACCAGGGCACCGCCCGGGTGCCCAACCGGCCGCGCACCAGTTGCTCCGCCAGCGCCGCGCCCAAAAGCCACTCTCCAAAACGGGTCGGCGCAAATCGGTTGGGTCTCAACGGCTGCGGAAGGCCGCCGCCGTTCCCAACGCCGAAATAGATTCCATAGTAGAGGGCATCCACCACAAACCACACCATTGCGCACCGAAGAACTCCCCAACGCCTGAGCATCGGGAACAGCAGCAGATACATGAGGTAGAATTGAACTTCGATGGCGACCGACCACAGCACCGGCGTGATCCCCATTCCCTCGGAGGATGCGGGGCCCCAGTAGTGCCAGAAGAAGAGATGCCCCACGTAGTTCAGCGGCCCGCCGGATTCCTTTCCGATTCCCGCGCAGACCGCGAACAAGACAGTGACCACCACGATGTAGGGCGGGTAAATCCGAAAGAACCGCCGCGCGAGATAGGGTTTTGTCTTCAACGCCGTCGCGCCGACCTGCGGGTGATGAATACAAAATCCCGAAATGAGGAAGAACAGGATGACGCCCAGAAAACCGCTGCCGAACAGTGCCTCGGAAAGGGACGAGTCCCGAAGATGGACCTGATGCGCGTGACAGAGTAACACAGCCAGAATCGCCAGCCCACGGAGAGTGTCCACCGCGGTCACTGCCGGCCTGGAGTTCGCCGGCGACGACGGCTGTGATGCGGTGGATTCCATTCGGGGCCCGTCTGAGAATTGGGAAGGGTCCTGCGGCAAGGGATTTTGTCTTTTACCGGATCAACGAAGACAGCCGACAAAAGAACTGCCGCCGGAAGGGTTGTCGAGGAAAAGGCTGGCCACTCTCACCCGTGGAATGGCGGGGCAACCTGATCGCGGTCCAGCACTCAAGACGCATCCGGGAATCCGTCCCGCGCGGGCAATCGGCCGCGCGCCACGGGCACCGACCCGGCATTGCGCTTGAATCCGCCGCTTGCATTTCGCGTCGGGAGCATCGAAGCATTTCCCCGTCACCCGATGAAAACTCTCCAACTCTTCAGCATTGCGTTGATTTCAGCCGCCACGGCCTTCGCCCAGGGCGTCGGCTACTCTGACACCCCGGTCATCCGCGGACAAAAGTGGAAGGTCCACGACAAGGAACGTCCGAATCCCCCGATCGTCACTCCGGCCAACACCTTCAGCCACGGTGCGCCCGCTCCGAGCGATGCCACCGTCCTTTTCGACGGCAAGGATCTTGCGAATTGGGAGAAGGACGGCGGCGGTGATCCCAAATGGAAGGTCGAACACGGGTACATGGAAGTCGTCGGAGGTTCCGGCGGCATTCACACCAAGGCGGAATTCGGCGATGCCCAGCTCCACATCGAATTTGCCACCCCCACCGTGGTGAAGGGCGACAGCCAGGGGCGCGGCAACAGCGGCGTTTTCTTCCACAAGCAGTTCGAGATCCAGGTGCTGGACAGCTACAACAACAAAACCTACGCCGACGGCCAGGCGGGTGCCCTCTACGGCCAGTGGCCGCCATTGGTCAATGCCATCAAGCCGCCCGGCGAATGGAACAGCTACGACATCGTGTTTGAAGCGCCCCAATTCGCCGCCGATGGCACGCTGACCAAGCCCGCCTTCGCCACGGTCATCCTGAATGGCGTCGTCCTGCACAATCGCAAGGAGATCAACGGCCCGACCAATCATCGCGCGACCGATCCTTACAAGGCCTACTCCGGCAAGGGCCCGATCAGCCTTCAGGACCACGGCAATCCGACCCGGTTCCGCAACATCTGGATCCGCAGCATCGGTCAGTACAACTGATCCGGATCACCGGCCCGGCAAAACGCCCGCAGTCGGATTCATTCAAAGGACGGCCCCAAGCCGTCCTTTTTCCGTTTTCCCTGAGATTCTTCAGAGCGCGTCTGCTACCTTTTCCCCGCCATGAGTCGGATGCAGGAACAGCGATACGAGCTGAAATACTGGATCACCGAGGACACCGCTGTCCGGGTCCGGGAATACGTGCAACAGCATCTGCTGATCGACCCGTTCAGTGTCGGGCAGCCGAATTTCAGCTACCCCGTCCACAGCCTCTATCTCGATTCGGAGGGACTGGACACCTACTGGCATACGGTGAACGGGAACAAGAACCGCTTCAAACTGCGCCTCCGATACTATGACGACCGGCCCAATTCACCGGTCTTCTTCGAAATCAAACGCCGCCTGAACAACATCATTCTCAAGGAGCGCGGCGGGGTGAAAAAGAAGTACGTCGCGGACATCCTCGGCGGGCAGCTCGCGGAACGGGAACAGTTGTTGTCGCCGAATTCGGACACCGATCTGTTCGCGATCCATCATTTCCAGGAGTTGATGTCGCGCCTCTGCGCCCGCCCGATGCTCCACATTGCCTACCTGCGAGAAGCGTACGAAAAAGACGGGGACAATTCCGTCCGGGTGACGATGGACCGGCAGGTGTTGACCGCGCCGCATCATCTGCCGACCATCAAGGTGAAGAGCGAGAATCCGTTCAACGTGTTCGGTCCCACGGTCATTCTCGAGTTGAAGTTCACCGATCGTTTTCCGACCTGGTTCAATGAATTGGTCCAGGTATTTAGCTGCACTTTGACCGGCGCGGCGAAATACGCATACGGCATCGAACAGCGCGGCACCGAATGGGCCCGCCAGCGACTCCCGCAGCCCGACCCGACCGCGATGGACTGAAGGCACGCCACGCAGGATACGGGCTCACAGGTGAGACAGGGATGGTGCCGATGAGAAAAGAATTCAGACAGGATGAACGGAATGAACAGGATCCGATGGGTTTATCGAAACTCTGCGTGAGTCCTGCCAATGCATCTCGTCCTATCGCCGGCTTGGAACTGGGAAAAGCGACTCGACCGGCACGAATCCTCGCCGATTCCTGAAGAACCGGCCCATTCCGTTCATTCCGTTCATTTTGTCCAAATCCGTGAATCCCCGTCCCTCAGCTGCGTCTTCCGAACCGTCCCGGCTAACAACTGGTGGGGACTTCCTGCAGCACTTTCACGCAATGGGGGATGGCACCGGCGACAAAGCCGAGACACTCGACGGCACCGGCGGGTTTGCCGGGCAGACACAACACCAGCGTCTGTCCGATCACCGCACCCAGACTGCGTGACAGGACGGCGTTCGGCGTGATCGCCAACGATTTCATCCGCATCGCCTCGCCGAAGCCGGGGATCTCGCGGTCGGCGATTTCCAACACCGATTCCGGGGTGACATCGCGACGCGCGACGCCCGTACCACCGGTGGTGAGGATCAATTGGCAGCCCTGATTGATCTGGGTCCGGATCGCCCGTTGGATCTCGGTCCGATCGTCGGGAACGATTCCCTCCGCGACCACCTGCCACCCGTATCCGGCGGCCGCACTTTTCAACGCCGGGCCACCGAGATCCTCATAGACCCCCTGCGAGGCCCGGTCGGAAACGGTCACGATGCCACACACAATTTGCATGGCGAAAATCTGCCACGACCTGTGGCGGCATGGGAGTGGAAAGCAGGGTGCGTCGGAGGCCGTTCACCGCCACGACTCCTCGCCTTTTTGGATCCTCGCGGTATGCTCGCCGCCATGTCGGATTCGGGCTCCGGAAAACTGCAGCGTCTTCAGGATGAGGTGGCCAGCCTCATCGACGAAGACGCCGTTGCGACCGCCGAACCCCGCCTGACGCCGGCGCATCGGTTCGTCCACTTCTGGATCATGGTGGGCCGGAATTTCATCCGGAACCGCTGTCCGGTCCGCGCCTCCGCCCTCGCGTACACCACCCTCCTCGCCCTGGTTCCGTTGCTCGCAGTCTCAATCAGTGTGGCGTCGTTGTTTCTGCCCAGCGAAGAGGCTGAGCAGAAGAAGCAACTGCTCCAGCTCATCGACTCCAGCATTTCCAACATCGCACCGGCGCTGGGTCTCGGTGAATCCGCGACGACCGACGGCGGTGCGCGCACGCCCGACCGTGCCGCCGCACGCACCAAACGCCTGGAACTGGCGCAGAAGGTGGTTCAATTCGTCAGCAACATTCGATTCGGCACCATTGGCGCCACGGCGATGGCCGGACTGTTGTTCGTGGCCATTTCACTCCTGCGAACCGTCGAAGCCGCACTCAACGATATTTGGGGCGTCCCGCGCGGCCGAAGCTGGTTCATGAGCATCGTGCTCTATTGGACGGTCATCACTCTCGGGCCGGTGGTGGTCTTGATGGCCAAGGGCGTGAACTATCTTCACGTCCTTCCGCAGATCGAACATTCCGCCACCGCCGGATCGATCGGCGCTTCCGAAACGCCGGCGATGACCTCATCGACCCGCAACGTTCCCGGCGACGTCTCGACTCCAGCGGCACCCGCCGAACCCGTGTTCCACCTCTTCGGTCTCCGCTTCTCAGCCAACTGGATGCAGAAGACCTTCCTGGGTCACCTGATCACTTCCTGTTCCTGGATGCTGTCGGTGGGCCTGATGGGTGCGGCCTTCGCCTCGCTGTATCTCTGGATGCCGAATACACGGGTCACCTGGCAGGCGGCGGCGGTCGGCGGTTTGGTGGCGTCCGGGCTGTGGACGCTGAACGGGCATCTGGCGGCCCTCTACAACTCCCGCGTCGTCACCTACAATGCGATCTACGGCTCGCTGGGAATCATTCCGCTGTTCCTGGTCGGCATGTACTTTTCCTGGCTGATCCTGCTGTTCGGCGCGCAGACGACCTATGTCTTCCAGCATCGCCGGGCCTACCTGCTCGAACGCCGGGCCGGCCGGGTGCATCAACAGGGTCGCGAATTCATCGCCGTGCGTTTTTGCACCCACCTCGCAGTCCGGTTTCGCGAGGGCCAGCCGCCACTGACAGCCTCACAATTGGCAGATCATTTCGGCGTGCCACCGAAACTCGCCCGGGAACTCCTTCAGAATCTCGTGACCGGCCACGTATTGATGGAGGCCGCCGGTCCTGAAACCACCTATGCGCCGGCCCGGCCACCGACGCGGATCACTCTCATGGAAGTGCTCGCCGCCCTGCGTTCCGGAACCGGCGAGGACTTTCCCACCACCGCCGATCCGTCACGACCGGTGGTCCGCGCCGAGGTGGAGGCAATCTGGAAGGCGGATGCCGAACGCGCCGCGACCGTCACGTTGGAGGAGCTCGCGCGGCGTTCCAACGACGCGGACGCTGCAGGAGCCTCCCCGAAAATCGGTGCCACCACCGCGTCGGCAACGACCTGAGAGCGCGTCTGAGAAATCAGTGGCCGCTGGCGGTTCCGCGCCCGAGGAATTGCCCGAGCGACGACGCGCCGGAGCGACGGATGTCCGCTTGGGAATACACCATGACCGACGGAGGCAGCGGTGCCGCCTTTCCACTCCGTTCCGCGCGTGCCGGAATCAAGGAACCCGTTACCGGCTCGGCCGCCATACGACGGGCCATATGACCCGAACCGCTCTTGGCCGGAGCCGGTGCCACTGATTCGGTCGCGTTTGCAGTCCAAGCAACACCGGCGGCGACGCTGATGATCCAAGTTGAGCGAATGAGGATGTTTTTCATGTTCGACTGGGGTTTGACGATGCGATGCAGGCTTCCTGCACCGTCGTCCGGTTAGCACTGGAACCCGGACGGGGCAAGCGGGCATTTGACCCTCGATCGGGAAACGAATGGCCCAGTGCCGTCGCGGGGATTCGGCTGGCGGGTCTGGGTTCCGCGACTACCTTCCGCGCGGTGAAATCGCAGCCGTTTGACAACATTCCGTCCGTACTCGCCGACCTTCGCAAGGGCAAGCTGGTCATCGTGGTGGACGACGCCGACCGTGAGAACGAGGGCGACCTCATTATGGCCGCGGAAAAAGCCACCGCTCGCACGATTGGTTTCATGGTGCGGCACACGTCAGGTGTGATCTGCGTGCCGATGGAGGGATCGGACCTTGATCGCCTCGAACTGCCGCTGATGACCCAGCAGAACATGGAGCGAATGCGGACGGCCTACACGATTTCCGTCGATGCCGCCAAGGGGGTGACCACCGGCATTTCAGCCGCCGACCGGGCCCGCACCATTCAGCTCCTGGCCGGATCCAAGACTCAGCCCGACGACCTGGTTCGGCCCGGCCACATCTTTCCATTGCGGTACCGACAGGGCGGTGTGCTGCGTCGCGCCGGCCACACCGAGGCGGCGATTGATCTCGCGCGTCTCGCCGGGCTCCGTCCCGCGGGCGTGCTGGCGGAAATCGTCAACGACGACGGCACCATGGCGCGGCTCCCCAAACTGCGGCAATTCGCCAGGAAACATCGCCTCAAGATTTGTTCGATCGCCGACCTCATCCAATTCCGCCGCGCCTCGGAGAAATTGGTGGACCGTGTTGAAACGATCCAGATGCCGACCGACTACGGCGCATTCACGCTGCATCTGTACGTCTCCAAAATCGACGGGGGACATCACATCGCGCTGGTGAAGGGGGATGTCTCCGGCCAGCCGCCAGTGTTGGTGCGGGTTCACAGTGAGTGCCTGACCGGGGATGTCTTCGGATCGCGCCGTTGTGATTGCGGACCCCAATTGCACGCGGCAATGCAGCGCATCGAACAGGAGGGACGCGGGGTGATTCTGTACATGCGCCAGGAGGGACGCGGCATCGGACTGCCGGCGAAGATCCGCGCCTACAAACTCCAGGAAGGCGGATTGGACACCGTCGAGGCGAACCTCAAGCTCGGGTTTCCGATGGACCTCCGGGACTACGGCGTCGGCGCGCAGATGCTGTGCGATCTCGGTCTGAAGCGCATCCGGCTGCTCACCAATAATCCCAAGAAGATCGTCGGCCTGCAGGGCTACGGACTCCAGGTGGTGGAACAACTTCCGATCCGGGTGAAACCGAATCCGCACAACGCCCGCTATCTCGCCACCAAGCGGAAACGCATGGGCCACCTGCTCTGAGCCAACGACGTGGATGTCGATGTCATTGTGATCGGCGGCGGCGCGGCCGGTTTGTTTTGTGCCCGGACCGCGGCACGCCGGGGTCGGCGCGTGCTTCTCCTGGAGCACAACGGCCGCTGCGGGAACAAGATTCTGATCTCCGGTGGTGGCCGCTGCAATTTCACCAACCTCGGCACCACCGCCGCGAACTACGTCACCCGCGGCAGTCCGCATTTTCCGAAATCCGCCCTGGCCCGTTTCACGCCCCACGACTTTCTCACGCTGGTGGAACATCACGGCATCCGCTGGCATGAGAAGAAGCTCGGACAACTTTTCTGCGACAACAGTTCGCGCCAAATTCTCCAATTGCTGGAGGAGGAATGCGGGTCCGCCGGGGTTCAAATCCGGACGAACTGCGCCGTAACCAGCGTCCGACAGGCCGCGGAATCCGGTGAACACGACCACCCGGCGTGGATCGTGGAAACGGCCCAGGGAACGTTCACCGGTGGCTCATTGGTGATCGCCACCGGCGGGCTTTCGTTTCCGAAGCTGGGCGCGACGCCGTTCGGCTATGACCTGGCGCGGCAGTTCGACGTTGCGCTGGTTCCGGTGCGTCCCGGGTTGGTTCCGTTCACCTGGAGTCCGGCGGAACGCGACCGGTTCGCCGCGCTTAGCGGTCTCTCCGTCGATTGCATCGCCACCACCGGGAAGGACAATCCGGCCTTCCGCGAAAATCTGCTGTTCACCCACCGCGGCCTCAGCGGTCCCGCCATCCTGCAAATCTCCAGCCATTGGCAGGCCGGCGAAACGGTGACACTCGATCTGCTCCCCGGGACACCGGTGCTCGAACTGTTCGCTGCCCATCGCGCCGGCAGCAAGGAAGTGCGTTCGGTCTTGAAAACGGTGCTGCCGGAACGATTGGTGCAATCGTGGTGCGGCCCCGAAATCCCGGCGCGGCCCATCGCCCAGATGCCCCAGCGGGATCTCGAACGGCTCGCCCGCAGCCTGAATGCCTGGGAAATCCGGCCCGCGGGCGATGAAGGCTATCCCAAGGCCGAGGTCACCATCGGCGGTGTCGCCACCGGCGAACTCTCCTCGCAAACGCTGGAATGTCGTCGGGTCCACGGCTTGTTTTTCATTGGTGAAGTGGTCGATATCACCGGCTGGCTGGGGGGCTACAACTTCCAATGGGCCTGGGCCAGCGGTCACGCGGCCGGTTTGGCGGCGTAGCACGCTGATCCCGACCCCGCGCTTCGCCCTTCTTTTACGGTTTCGGGTTTCCGGATTTCGGTCTTCACTCCCGGCATGCTGCTGACACCCGCCGAGCTGGGATCCTTGACGTCCCTGGTGCATTCCTCGCCCCACACATTGCTCGGGATGCATCCGCTGGGGGATGGCACCGGCGTCGTGGCCCGGGCTCTCATTCCCGACGCGATCAAGGTGGAGGTGGCCCCGGTGCACGAGGCCAAAAAGCCCACTTTCGAACTGAAGCGTCTCGGCGATTCGGCGGTGTTCGAGGGCTCCTGCCGCAAGGCGACCGCGGTCTATGCCTATGATCTGGTGATCACCTGGAGCGATGGCTCCAAAACCCGCGGGCGGGATCCGTATTCCTTCTGGCCGACCGTCGGCGACACCGATCTGCACCTGTTCAACGAAGGCAACCACCGCAAGCTGTACGATACACTCGGCGGAAAACTGACCTCGCTGGACGGCGTCGCCGGAGTGGCATTTGCGGTTTGGGCTCCGAACGCCCGCCGGGTTTCAGTTGTGGGCGATTTCAACGGATGGGACGGCCGGCGGCACGCGATGCGGATGCTGGGTAATTCCGGCGTCTGGGAAATCTTCATTCCCGATGTCGGGGAAGGCGCGCTGTACAAATTTGAACTCGTCGAAGCCGGCGGCACGCTGGCGGTGAAGACGGATCCGTTCGGGTCCTTTTTCGAGCAACCGCCCAAGCAGGCGGCGATCGTGTGGAACAACCAGAAATTCGCCTGGACCGATTCCGCCTGGATGGAACGGCGGCGCGAGATGAACTGCCTCAAATCCCCGATGAGCATCTACGAGATGCACCTCGGATCCTGGCTGCGGAAGGATGGCTGGGAAGCGCCGGGCTATCGCGGGATCGCGGGCCCGCTGATCGATTATCTCCGGAAGACCGGCTTCACCCACGTCGAATTCCTGCCGGTCGCCGAGCACGCGTACTATCCGAGCTGGGGCTATCAGGTGACCGGATTCTTCGCGCCGACCAGCCGGTACGGAACGCCGGAGGATTTCCAGTATCTCGTCAACGCGCTGCACGAGGCCGGCATCGGCGTCATCATCGACTGGGTGCCGGCTCACTTCCCGCGCGACACCTGGGCACTCGCGCAATTCGACGGAACGGCGCTGTTCGAACACGAGGATCCGCGACTCGGCGCCCATCAGGACTGGGGCACGCTCATCTTCAATTTCGGACGGCACGAGGTCAGGAATTTTCTGGCGTCGAACGCGCTGTTTTGGTGCGAACGCTTTCACATCGACGGTCTGCGCGTCGACGCGGTGGCCTCGATGTTGTATCTCGATTATTCCCGCAAGGCCGGGGAATGGATCCCCAACCGTTACGGCGGCCGGGAGAACATTGAAGCGGTCGAGTTCCTCAAGCACTTCAATCACCTCGTCCACACCGAGCATCCCGGCGTGGTGACGCTGGCCGAGGAGAGCACCGCCTGGCCGATGGTCTCGCGACCGCCGTGGCTGGGCGGACTGGGCTTCAGCCTCAAGTGGAACATGGGGTGGATGCACGACACCCTCGGCTACTTCAAGCGGGACCCGATCCATCGCAAGTTCCATCAGAACGAGCTGACCTTCGCGATGCTCTACCACTTCCACGAAAACTTCGTCCTGCCGCTGTCGCACGACGAGGTGGTTCACGGGAAGGGATCACTCCGCAAACGGATGCCCGGTGACGACTGGCAGGCCTTCGCAAACCTGCGCACGCTGCTCGGGTATCAATGGCTGTTTCCCGGAAAGAAGCTGCTCTTCATGGGCGGCGAATTCGGACAGGTGTCGGAATGGAACGCCAACGCCGAGCTCGACTGGTGGCTGCTTGGCGCGGGTCCATATCACCTCGGCGTCCAGAAATGGGTCTCCGATCTCAACGCGCTGTATCGCGCCGAACCCGCGCTCTGGCGGGGCGATTACGAGGCGGACGGCTTCTGGTGGGTTGATTGCGGTGACCACACCAACAGCGTCCTGTCCTTCATCCGACATGACCGCGAGACCGGGAATCATGTGCTGATTGTTCTCAATCTCACTCCCAATCCATTGCACGAATACCGGGTCGGCCTGCCGGTGAATGGGGCCTGGAAGGAAGTGTTGAACAGCGACGCCGCTCCGTACGGCGGCAGCAATCAAGGCAATGCCGGTGGCGTGCTGGCCGAGGATTTCGCGGTCCAGAATCAACGCTACTCCGCGCGGCTTACTCTTCCGCCGCTGAGCGTCAGCGTCTTTTCATCGGCCGGCCGCGCATGAACGAATCGGACACGCCCGGCGTCGTTGCGGAACCCATCCGAACCCGCCGACTGTCGGTATGGACGTGGATCGCAGCCGCCTGCGGGCTGGCGCTTCTCACCGGTGCCGGAATCTTCATTTTACAACGCCGCCCACCGGCCGGAATGCCACCGATCCGCTGGAGCATGCCGGTGGCGGGGCTCCAAACCACACTCGGCGCAATCAGCCCGGACGGCACTCTCTACACCGGAACCGCCGAGGTCGTGATGGCGATCGACCGCGACGGGCATCGTCTGTGGACCTTCACCAACGGACCGGCCCTGGGATCGGTGAGGCTCGGCTCCAACGGCGACCTGTATCTCAGCGGCTATCGTCAGGGCACGCGACGGGTGATCAGCCTCGGCACCAACGGGACGTTCCGTTGGGATGCGCGTGCCGCCACCATGGACGGGTTTGCTCCCGTGGTGTCTCCGAATGGAACCGTGGCCACTAGCGGCACCGATCGCGAATTGCACGCCTTTTCACCGGACGGAAAGCCGCTGTGGAGCGTTGACCTTGCCTCCGCGGGATACGGTCCGCCGTTGGTGCGGCCGGATGGATCGTTCGTCGTCCTCGGAAAAACCCCGGGACCCGGCCTGATGGTCGTCAGTCCCGAAGGCCGGTTGCTGGGTCCCTTCTCGACCCATCGATTCACCAACGAACCTTCGCTGCGTCAGGCCCACCTGGCACCGGACGGCACCGTGTATCTGGCGGGTTCAGCGGCGGATTTTCTCCTAGCCGTCGCTCCGGGCGGTCCACTGCGCTGGCGATTGTCGCTGGACCGCGAAGCCACTTCCGGCCCGGTGCTGGATGCCGGCGGACGGATCCTTCTGACCGCGCGCGATCCGGCGACGCAGCGCTACGAAATCATCGCCGTAGCGCCCGACGGGAAAGTGGTCTGGCGACGGGATCTCGGGACGGCTTACGCCGACACCACACCCGTGGTTACGCCGGAGGGTTCCATTTGTTTCACCACCGGAGAACCCGCGCTCTGGTGTCTGGACCGGGAGGGACAGGTTCGCTGGAAATATCGGATCCCACGGCCGATTCAATGGCAACCCCCTGCCCGGATGTCCCTTTTCGCCTGGTCGAATTTCCTCCGCCAGTTGGTTCGGGCACCGCGGGCCATTGCCCACACGCCGGCACTCGTCGCACCCGATGGTTCCCTGCGAGTAGGCCTCGGAGGATCCCAAGGCTACATCCTCCAAATTGACACTCCGGGCCGGTAGGGGAACCGGCTTCTTCGCCGCCAATCCTCGTCCAAGCACCGGTCGGGACGGCCGCTACAACGAGCCGTTTTTTCATAACATGCTCATTAACAATATAGTGTGTCATTTTTGACCCCAAAACCCCCTCCGGCTCCAACGGCCATCACTAGGGAGGTTCCCTAGATCGACATGAGGTTGTCGGAAAGCGCTTTGCGGGTAGTCTCTGCTCGTTGTTAAGCCCAAAAGGGCCTCCCGACATTGCCTTGAATTTGAACCGTCACAACGAAGTGAGCGACCGGCCTCTGAAAAAAGAGCGACGGGTCGGGTCGTTGGCGCGGATCCTCCTGGCTTTCCTTTCGATCTGGCTGGGGGTGGAACAAACCCACGCGGTGGACTACATCTACGGCATCGGCAACGACTGGAATCTTTACCAGATCTCGGTGAACGGCAGCACCGTCACCACCACGTCGAAGATCAACCTCAGTGGCTACGTGACCGGGTTCGGCACCCACCACAACGACTCCCTGAACGGCCTGGCCATCGATCAATCGACCGGGGATATTTATTTCAACTACAGCTACAACTCGTCCGCCACTTCTTCGAGCGGGACGATGACGGTGGTTCCGTACATTTACCAGAATCTCGGTGGCTCCTACAACACCCCGTACGCGCTGGGATCGGCGATCAGTTCCCCCACGCTGACCGCGACGGATGTGGGATCCGGGTGGTTGCCCCGCGCGGCCTACTACAACGGCACCTACTACTCCGGACTCCAAAACAGCGACACGCTGGTCACCCTGCCGATCACCGGAACCACGACCAAGAGTTACTCCTCGGTCAACTCGTTCGCCAATTGGGATCACTCCACTTTCACCCAGTTCGGCGGCGGTGATTTCGTGATCGGTTCGAACGGCGTGATCTACGGATCTACGGTCGGAACCAACGCCAACTTCTTCTTTCGCCAGCAGGTTTCCAATGCGGTGAATACCTCCAGTGGTGCGTCGTGGACGAACTTCAATGTCGATTCCTCACTGCCCTTCGCCACCCAGGGCGCCATCCAGGTCGCCGGCCTCGGTCAGAGCTCGAACCTCTACGTGATCTCGTCGGTGGGTAAGAATCTGTATTCGGTCAACGGCTACGATAACTCGACCGCCCCCACCTTCACCCAGATCGGCTCCACCGGCATCATTCCGGTCGTCATGACCGACCTGAGCATTGTGGTGACCACGCCGCTGCCCGTTCCCGAGGCTTCGACCATCGTCGGCGCGGGCGCTCTTGTGGTTGGAGTTGGGGTTGAATTCTTCCGCCGACGCCGACGAACCCGGGTGCCGAAAACCGGTGCCGTTGGGTTTGAAGGCTGATTTCGGTTCAGGAAAAAGGAGAAACGGTCGATCGGATAAGGGTGTCTTTTGCCCCCGGTTTGCCTGCGGGTCCCCAGTGGCTCCGAATTCTGGGATTGAAGATTGCGGCGAAAAAGGCGTATTGAGGGCGCAAGATTGCTCTTCTGAAGCCGTTGAACTTCATTCTCCATTCCAAGAACTTCGTTCATTTGCACGGACGCGGAGGACACTCGCGATCCATCCCGGGGGTGATGATGGCCCTGGGGTCCCTCGGAATCGCCGTCGAGGGAGGCCACGCCGCCACGGACACCTTTTACGCCCTCAGTTCGGTGGGCTACCTGTACCAGATCGACGTCAACACCTCGACGTTCGCGGCGACGACGACCCTGAAACAGAACCTCTCCACGTGGGTGACCACGAGCGGAACCGACTTTCACGCGGCGTACAGCGGCCTAGCGATCGACACGTCCACCGGCGACATCTATTTCAGCTACAGCTACAACAGCAGTTCCAGCAGCTCCAGCACCGGGATCCGGACCGTGGTCCCCTACGTTTATCAAAACGTCGGTGGTGTGTATCAACCGGCCCACACACTCGGAGCGGCCGTCACCTCGACCACTTTGGGCGACGTGGCCGGCGGCTGGCTGGCAAGTGCCGCCTACTACAGCGGTGCCTACTATGCCGGCATCAACGCCAGCGATACGCTGCTCAAACTGGCCATCACCGGGACGACCTCGAAGAGCTATTCCAGCGCCACGCAGACCGCGAATTTCGACAACACCAGCACCACCAGTCTGACCGGCGGTGACTTCGTGATCGGCTCGACGGGCACCATCTACGGCACCACCGTGACCTCGGGGGGCAACACGTTTTTCCGGCAGACCGTCGGTTCCGCGTCGGCTTGGACGACCGCAACCGCGCCGGCGGCCTCCCTCGAGTTGACCACCACCACTTCGGGCGGAAGCGGCTACGCCCTCTCCACTGCCACCGGAAATCTCTACACGATTTCGAGCATGGATGCGACGCCGACCTTCACGCTGAAAACCAGCGGAGCCGTTTCCAGCTCCCTCAACCTGACCGACCTCAGCGTCATCAGCGGTCCACTGGCGGCACTTCCCGAACCGTCGACAATTCTCGGAGCGGCAGCCGCCACGGCGGCGGTCGGTGCCGAGGGATTCCGCCGCCGTCGTCAGGCCCTCCTTCGCTCCCACGCGGCGTAGGGCGCTTCTCCTCAGACCGGCTCTCAACAAGAGGTCACGGCAGGAATTCCAGCCAGCCGAACCGGTCGGCCGCGTGGAACGTGCCGGTCAGCGTCGGACTCATCGCCAGGAAGGCTTTGTGAGCCCGGTCGATCCGATAGAGGTTGGCGCGCCATCGGGTGCCGGCCGACGGGGCCGCACTGCTCAGGGCCGACAGCGGAATCCGCACCTCGCAGGTCCACACCTTCCGCTGCTTGTCCACCCGCACCTTCCATTCCATCCCACTGCTCCAGTTGAAATCCGAGGTGGGACGGCGGATCTGAAGGTCCAGCGCCTCGTTGTTGGGCGCCCATTCGTATTCGGTGTACTCGGTCAGACGCGCAGGATTCGGCGCCACGAAGAGCTCCACCACATCGCGATCCCACAGGGCTTGAGGTGATTTGTTTCGCTCCTCCTTCACCGGCTTTCCGTAATCGGTCAGCACGGTGAACGGACATTCATAGGCGAGATAAAGAAACTGGTCCGACCACAGGGCGCGGCACGGCGTCGAAACCGCGGCCTGAGCCATGCCATCCGTCGTGCCCTGTTCCAGCAGGGTCACCGGCGCAGTCTTCCATTCGGGTTCTCCCAGGCGGCCGTCGGGTTTAAAATCACGATGGATCCGCCGTGCCTGCAATGTCGTCAGCGGCAGAGACCGCACCAGCAACCGCCGTGCATTGTCGAAATAGATCTTCCGCAGCACCTCGGGCGGAAGACCGATGGCGTTAATGGTCCAGTTCCCCTGGATCGGCGTCATGTGGGACCAGTCCCGATCGCGAGTCTCCAGCCAGCGCCATTCCTTGTGGAAAAACTCCACCGCATCGTCATCCGTTGGCTGATCCGCATCACCGGACGAACCGAGGATCATCTTGTCGTACACTTGGAAATCGGTGGCGAACAGGATGCGGTCCTGGTGCTTCACGAACAATGCCCGCAGGCGCTCGGGATCGTGCCGGCCGAGTTCGGGAATCCGGGCCGCGAGATCGGCCATCATGTTGGTGTGGAGATCGAGCTGGCGATCAACCCAATCGAGATCCTCGGCGTTGTTGGCAAAATGCACGCAGACGAAGGTGGTCCGCGGATGGCGGGTGATGACGCGCTCCAGCGCCGCCAGCAATTCCTCGCGCGCCGGAAACTGCTTGGGATCGCCGAACCACCAGGGGCGGTGATCCTTCAGTTCCGTCCAACGTTCATTCTGCTGGTTAAACGGAAGCCAGAAGGCACGTGGATCGGCGACGTGAATGCTGACCGGCATCCCCAGCTCACCGCATCGACGCCAGACCCCGTCGAGCTTCGGGTCATCGATCTTGATGAGTTCGCCGCGGCCGTTTCGCAGGTACAGGCCGAGACGTTTGTATTCCTTGAAACCCGCGGCCCCGAGACGCTGGGCCATCTCCACCTGGCGGATCGCCCGGCGCGCAAACTCCGGATCATCCCACCCGGTGTAGTCGAGATTGAAATACTGGAGAAACCGGCCGGGCGCGACGCGTTGGAACAAGTCCCGGTTGTGCTCGAACTCCGAAACGTTCGTGCCTTTCGCGATCACCACTCCGCCGCTGAGATTGACCCCCAGTCCCACCCCGGCCCGGTCCATGATGCCCACCGCCCGTCGGATGCGCGGCTCAGTGCCGTCGATGTGCTGGTGGAGATCGATGATGCGATGCTCGCGACGCCAGGTATCGCCCGGCCACGCGGACGCCGGCGCATTGGTCGCCGCGGGCAAAGACAGACGCAGGGACACGACCAGCCCGACGAAGGGCAGCCATCTCGGGAAACGCATTCCCGATACAAGCGCGAACCCGGCCGGCTGACCAGCCGCAGATTCGCCCCCGGCTACAGCTCGGTATCCTCGACCCGCCGCAGCCCGATCCGCAGCGGAAACCAACCGGCGAGAAAACTCACCAGGAGGAAAATGGTCCACACAAAGACCGCGCGGCCGGCATCGAAATCATCCGCACCCGCCGTGCTCCAGCCCCACGGCGTGCCGACGGCCAGCAGTCCGACCGAGCCGGCGATGTAGGCGAAGCTGGTCACCAGACAGAGCGTGCCGCCAAACCCACTGACGATCTTGCTCGGATTGGTCTCCTTGAAATCCGGATACAACGCGCCCAATCCCACGGCGAGACTGTTGAGAACAAAGGTCATCACCGTGACGGCACCGCAGAAGAACACCGTTCGCGCCGCGCCCAACTGAAGCATTGAACATGAAACCAAGGTGAGCCCCACCGTCACCACCAGGGTCGCGAGGGTCGCGCACCAGAACTTGAGCAGGACCACCCGCACCAGGCCCAACGGTGCGAGTCCCACCACCCACACCCGTTTGCCTTCGAGCGAGAATTGCGGGAAAACGAACCGGGTGGTGAGCGTGGCCAGATTGAGCGCGCAGGCGCCCAGATTGAGATAGCCGACCACCGAGATCCAAAACGGCGAATCCAGTTGCCGGGTAAAGTGCCGGATGTTGACCACGTACACCGCCAGCAGGCCGAAGAGCATCAGCGTCTGACCCCATTGGGTGGTGTCCCGCCAGAACACCCGGAGATCCTTGGACACCAGTGCCCGGATGTCGGACGGGATCCAGCCGCGGAACCCCAGCAACGCGTCCAGCCCTCCCCGGGGTCGGAACCGGAAACCCAGGGTCAGCAACCGGCGTCGGCGATCCTGGAGACGTTGGAACCAGCGCCAGCGATCCCAGATGCTGCCGCGGCTGTGAACCTGGCTGGACGCCTCGTAAAAGGCCGGGCCGAGCCGGGTGGCGATGATCATTCCGAAGAACAGAGAATGGCTGAGCAGCACGAGGACGAAGAATCCGGCGGCACGAAACGCGCCCTCCGCCCAGAGCTGGACGCTGGAGCTCAACCAGTAACTCGGCAGCAGTGGGAATTGGGCGAACCGCGTGTTGTCGAGCAGCCGGTCGATCACCGCGAGGACGCGGGTCTCCAATTCCTCATCGGTGACCTTCTCCGGCCGCAATTGAAACAGCACAAAACCGACCCCAACGATCAATCCGGTGATGAGCAGCATCTGGAATCCCTTCCGATCGAGATGCCGCGCCAAGAGAATGGCCAATCCCGCGCCAGCGGCCCCGGGAAGGATGATGAACAATCCGACCAGAACGATGACCGCCGGATAGAAATGCCAGGCGACATTGTTCACCAGGCCGTAGGCCGCCAGGAGCGGGGCGATCAGGAAGAGAAAGGCCCACGAGGCCAGCAGCGTGGATTCCAGAAGCTTCCACTGAAACACCGTTCCGGCAGCAACGGGAGCGGTCAGCAGGAAGGCGGTCTCACGATTTCGAAACAGGTTGGTGTAGCTGATCACCAGGTTGGAGATCATCAGCAGACAGAACAGGAAGGCGAAGAGCAGGAAGAGCAGGCGTTCGACCAGCAGTCCGCCGATGCCGGGAAACCGTTGTAAAAAGCGCAGGCCGAATTGGAACAGCGAAAACGCCAGCAGCACATAGCCGGCGAGGAACACCAGCACCAGGGCCAGCAACACGCGCGATTGATCCTTGAGGGCCACCCAACGCCGCCATGCCCCGAGCGCATTGGCCCGGAGAATAAGGATCAGCGGAGAGGCACCATCCATCGCGCGGTCAACATCGGCCGGTCCGGTCGCGGGCGCAACCGCCGGATGTTCAACCGAGCGGCGACACTTCGAGATGCCATCCGGTGCTCTGCTCGTAGGCGTGCGCCATGCGGAACATGGTTTCCTCGCCGAACGGTTTGCCGAGCAGTTGCAGGCCCAACGGCAGGCGCGGTGTCTCGGCAGTGGCCCGGGTGAATCCGCAGGGCACGCTGATGCCACAGATACCCGCCAGATTGCAGGAGATGGTGAAGATGTCGCTGAGGTACATCTGGAGCGGATCATCGCTCTTCTCACCCACGCGGAACGCCGCGGTCGGCGTGGTCGGGGTCAGGATGGCATCGACCGTTTCAAAGGCTTTGAGGAAATCCTGACGGATCAACGTGCGGACCTTCTGGGCGCGGAGATAGTAGGCGTCGTAATAGCCAGAGCTCAGCACGTAGGTCCCGAGGATGATCCGGCGCTTCACTTCAGCACCAAACCCGGCACCGCGAGTCCGCGCATTCATTTCCGCCGGATCGCGTCCATCCACCCGGGCTCCGTAACGCACGCCATCGAACCGGGCGAGGTTCGCCGACGCTTCGGCCGGAGCGATGATGTAGTAGGTGGCCGCCGCGTAGTCGCTGTGCGGCAGGGAGACTTCCACCACTTCCGCACCCAGCGCGACAAACTGCCGGACCGACGCCTGCATCGCGGCATCCACTTCGGGATCCAATCCACCGATCATGTATTCCTTCGCCAAACCAATCCGAAGGCCCGCGAGCGGTCGTGATTCTCCGGCCGATCGTTCCAGCGCCGCAACATAATCGGGAACCGGTAACGGAACGCTGGTCGAGTCACGCCGATCTTGTCCGGCCAGGACGCCGGTGACCCGTGCCGCATCCTGAACCGTGCGGGCAAAGGGACCGATCTGATCCAGCGAACTGGCGAAGGCGGTCAGGCCATAGCGCGAGACGCGGCCGTAGGTCGGTTTCACTCCAACCACTCCGCACAACGCGGCCGGTTGACGGATCGATCCGCCGGTATCCGAACCGACGGTGACCGGCACCATCGACGCGGCCACACTGGCGGCGCATCCGCCGGAACTGCCGCCCGGAATCCGGGTCAAATCCCATGGATTGAGCGTCCGCTGAAACGCCGACGTTTCGGTCGAACTGCCCATGGCGAATTCGTCCATGTTCAACCGGCCGAACACCACCGCACCGGCGGCCTTCATTCGTTCCACCACCGTCGCGTCGTACGGCGAACGGTAATGTCCAAGAATCTTCGAGGAGCAATTGAGCGGTTGACCGCGATGAGCGAGGAGGTCCTTCAACGCCACCGGAATGCCGAGCAACGGCTTCTCCGCGTGGGTGACACCCGCCGCCAGATCGCGATCGGCGGCTTCGGCCTGCGCTCGGGCATCCGCGGCGTCCAGGCTCAAGAACGCCCGCACGTCCCCATCGACTCGCGCGATCTGATCGAGCGAGGCCTGCAGGATTTCGGCGGCCGAACACTCCCGGCGGGCGAGCCGGTTGGTGAGTTCGGAAACGGTGAGGCGATGAATCATCGGATCGGAGAATTTGCCGGAATCCACCGGCGGCTCACTCGACAATCTTCGGCACCACGAACAACCCGCCGGAACGGGCCGGTGCATTGGCGAGGGCCGCGTCGTGGGCCAGCGATTCCTCCGCCACATCGGGACGGGTGACATTGACCAGCGGAAAGGCGTGCGCTGTGGCTTCGACGCCGGTCACGTCCACTTCCTTGAGCTTGGCGATGTAGCCGAGAATGTTGCCGAGTTGGGTGCCCAGCTTCTCCTCCTCGGCCGGCGAAAGGTCGATCCGGGCGAGGCGGGCCACGTAATGGATGTTGAAGTCCGACATGAAAGACAGGCGCGACAGAACCCCACCGCGACGCCGGGGTCAATCCTCGCCAAACTTGCCGTTGATCAGGGCCACCAGGTCCTCGAGCGCCTGGGCGGCTCCTTCGCCCTCGCAGGTGATGCGCAGCCGGCTGCCCGGACCGGCCGCGAGCATCAGGAGACCCATGATGCTCTTGCCGTTGATCACTTCGCCGTCCTTCTCCACCAGTACTTCGCAGGTAAAACGCCCCGCCATCTTGACGAACTGAGACGACGGGCGGGCATGGATTCCCTGCTTGTTCAGCACGACCACATCGCGACTGAACCCTGTGGAACTGGCATTGGTGGGAACGGGGGCGCTCACTTCGGAGCGCGAGCATGGCGGGAAAGGGATTTCGATGCCAACGGGAATTCGGGCGTTTTTCGGGGAGGGACCCGCCGCCCGGCCCTTTCCCCTCGTCGTCCTCCCGCATTTCACGTGTCATCTCCGCGGTGCTGCTCGCCTTCCACAAGCCGTACGGCGTCCTGTCGCAGTTCACGCCGGACGGGTCCCCCAACCGGCCGTTGTCCGGATTCGGATTCCCACCCCGTGTCTACCCGCTGGGCCGCCTGGACGCCGATTCCGAGGGCCTGTTGCTGCTGAGCGACGAGCCCGGGCTCAACACCCGTCTCCTCGATCCGGAACGCGGCCATCCCCGCACGTACTGGGCGCAAGTCGAACGCATTCCCTCGCCCGAATCCCTGGCCCGCCTCGCCCACGGCGTCGCGTTGCAGGACTATCGGACCCGTCCCTGCCGAGCGACTCTACTGGATCCCCAGCCGGTCATTCCCCCGCGCGATCCGCCCATCCGGTTTCGGAAGAATGTTCCCGACGCCTGGATGGAACTCGAATTACAGGAGGGGAAAAATCGACAAGTGCGCCGCATGACTGCTGCGATCGGGCATCCGACGTTGCGGTTAATCCGGGTCCGGATCGGCTCGTTTTCGGCGGAAAATCTCGCCCCAGGGACATGGCGTGAATTGAGTGCGGTGGAACGGAAACGTATTTTCGGCTGAGCTCCGTTGCGGCCGATGGACAAGAATTGACACGGATGGAAGCAGGATGGGACCGAACGAACCCGATCCGATCGATGCTTCGGAAATTCGTGTGAATCCTGCAATCGGTGTCCCCTCGGCCTCTTCTGAATCGTTCCACCTCAAACCGAGGGCAGGGTCAGGCGATAACCCACGCCGGGTTCGGTCAACAGCAGTTTGGGATCGGATGGATCATCTTCGATTTTGTTCCGCAGATGGACCATGTAGACCCGGAGGTAGGCGGTTTGGGATTCGGACTGCGGACCCCAGACTTCCCGGAGCAGATGCCGATGGGTCAGGACCTTTCCCGCGTGCCGGACCAGAGTTTTTAGAAGCCGGTACTCAGTGTCGGTGAGTGAAATCTCGCGCCCGTGCACCGTGACCCGACGGCTGGAGAGGTCGACGGTCAGTGGACCGCACTGGACCACCGGCGGATCGGAACTGCGGTGAGCGAGTCGCAGGGCGGCTCGAATCCGGGCGAGCAGTTCACCGGTACCGAACGGTTTGGTGATGAAGTCATTCGCCCCGGCATCCAGCGCGGCGATCTTTTCCGCCTCTCCGTCCACCACGGTGAGTACCAGAACCGGCACGTCGGTCCATTCGCGAAGCCGGCACAGCACTTCGAGACCGGGATGATCGGGCAGGCCGAGGTCGAGGAGAATAAGGTTGGGACGGTTTTGGGCGGCCTGGATCTGTCCGTCGGCACCGGTGGCGGCGGTGAGCACACGATTTCCGGCGGCCTCCAGAGTGTGGACGAGCAGACGGCGGATCTGCGGTTCGTCGTCGATCACCAGGATCAGCGGCGGGGGCGTGGCGGTGTCAGCGGGCATCAGGCGGATTCTCCCGGGTCGGCGGGGGCGCTGGGTGCAAACGGCGCGGGTTCGATCGGCAATCGGATCGCGAAGAGTGTTCCTCCTCCCGGACGATTCGCGACCTCGATTTTTCCCTGGCAGGCCTCGACGAATCCGCGGGCGATGGACAGTCCCAATCCGGTGCCGCCAGCCGGCGCATTCCCGGCGCGATAGAACTTGTCGAAAACGCGCGCCAGATCCGCCGGCGCGATTCCGGGACCGCGATCACTCACTTCAACCCACAACACACCCTCCGCCACGCGGGCGGCCAGGCTGACCTCGGTTCCCTCGGGCGTGTGGGCGGCAGCGTTGACCAGAAGATTCTCCAGCGCCTGACCGATCAGGACCGAATCGATGCGGATGAGGGGCAGACCGTCCGGGATCTGGACGGACAGCGCGTGGTGGCGCAGCCGGCTGGCGGTGTTGCGGACCGCCGTGCGGCAGAGGTCGGCGGGATCCGTCCATTCGCATTGCGCCCGGAGATGGCCGGATTCCATCCGTGCGACATCGAGCAGGTTTCGCACGAGCCGGTTCAGTCGGTCGGTTGCCTCCTGGATTTCACCGGTGAGCGTGGTTTGAATCCCGGTGGCACCCGGGGTTTCACGCAGACTGGAGGCGGCGGCGGTGATGACGGCGAGGGGGGTTCGCAATTCGTGGGAAATCGAATTGAGCAGCGCCTTCCCGAGCCGTTCGGATTCCGCCACCAGCCGGCTGTCGCTCTCGGTTTCCCGCAACCGCTGCCGATCGATCACCAGGGCACCCTGGCGGGCAAAGGCGTCGAGGAGATCACGTTGCTCCAGGCTGAGAGAAACGTCCTCCGGGACGTCGACGGACAAGACTCCGATGGCACGACTACCGACGCGGAGCGGAAGGTGCAGGACCTCGGCAAGGGGCAGATTGTCGGTGAAACGTCCGGCGGCGCGTCCGTGTTGATGGGCCCATTCGGCGACCCCGCGTTCCTTTCCGGACAGCGACAGCGTTCCGCCCGGGCTTGCGGATTCCGCGAGAGCGCCGGATTCGTTCGGAAAGAGAACCGCAACGCGCGCGTTGAAACTCTGGCCCACCTGCGCCGCCAGCGTGGCCACCAACGCCGTTCGATCACCTGCCTCGGCGAGATCTCGGGTAAGAAGGTAGAGCGCCGTGGCGCGTTCTTCGCGCCGGTGATTGGAGTCCTGGGCCGCGCGGATGCGGGCGACCAGTTGACCGAGGACGGCCGCCACCACGAAGTAGAGGCCGAACATCATGCCATCCTCCACGCTGGTGATGTAGAACGTGAAGCGGGGCGGCAGGAAAAAGAAGTTCCAGGTCAGCGCGCTGAATGCCGCGGCGAGCAGGATGGGTCCGCGGCCCAAAAACAAGGCGAGGGCGACGACGGTGAGCAGGTAGATCAATGCCACCGATCGATAGCCCAGCCACGGGGCCAGGAGGGCGGCGGCGAAACTTACGGCGGCGACGACTCCGATGGCGGTCCCGTATTGCTCGGCCGTACTGCGGTTCTGATAGCGGTGTGTTTCACCGCGATCCGGAGGCAGCACCGAGCTACTGACCACGGCGCCGTCCGGTGCGGCATCGGGCCGGACCAGGAGGACATCCACCGGGCCGCTCCGGCGGATCAAGCGGTTCAAATACCAGGTTCCCCGCAACCGGGAGAATCCCTTCCCGCCCGGCTTGCCGACCACCAGGTGGGTGACGTTGTGCTGCCGGGCGACTCGCAGAATTCCGGAGACGACATCCTCGTCCGCGGTGGTGATCACCTCCGCTCCCAGTTCCCGGGCCAGATTCAGATTCTGACTGAGCTGGGGTGCGGCCGCTTGCTGAGGGGTCGAAGGGCAATCGACATGGGTGGCGATCCACCCGCAATGCAGGGCCTCGGAGAGCGCCCGGGTGCGGCGCACCAGTTGCGCGGAAGTCGGGCTGGCGCTGACCGCGACCAGCAGTCGATCGCCGGATTTCCACGGCCCTTCAATCTGCATCGCCTGCAGGTAATCCTGAACGTCCCGACCCACCCGGCCGGCGGCGTAACGCAATGCGATTTCGCGGAGGGCTTTGAGGTTGCCTTCGCGGAAGAAGTGAAACAGCGCCGCCTCGGCCCGTTCGCCCTGATAGACCTTCCCCGCCTCCAATCGCGCCATCAATTCCTCGGGCGGCAGGTCGATCAATTCGATCTCCGCCCCGTCCAACACCCGGTCGGGAACGGTTTCGTAGATGGTCGATCCGGTGATCTGCCGGACCGTGTCGGTGCGACTCTCGATGTGCTGGACGTTGAGCGTGGTGTAGACGTCGATGCCCGCGTCGAGCAGTTCCATGACATCCTGCCAGCGTTTGGGATGGCGGAGCCCGGGAAGATTGCTGTGGGCAAATTCGTCCACCAATGCCAGGGCGGGTCGCCGGGCCAGAACCGCATCGAGGTCGAACTCGGAAACCGTAACTCCGCGGTGTTCAAGAGTGCGCCGGGGAATCAGCGGAAGGCCTTCACACAGGGCGTCCGTCTCCTTGCGTCCGTGGGATTCCACGTAGCCGATGACCACATCCCGCCCTTCGCGCCGCGCCTTTTGGGCGGCTTCCAGCATGGCGTAGGTTTTTCCCACACCGGCGCTCATTCCGAGGAAGACCTTGAGCCGTCCACGATGCTCCGCCTTCTCCTCCCGCTGAATGGCGGCGAGCAGCGCGTCGGGATCCTTGCGCGGGATTTCGTCCATGACGTTCGATCAATGAAACAACAACCCAACCAGCATTCCCAGCCAAAGGAGGGTACCGACCAGCCACATTCTCAGCGCCCAACGCGAGGTCCGTTTGACGACCTCCCGCGGAAGAACGAGCCAACGGCGGTCAATGCACCAGCGCACGCCGTAGACCGCCCACGGAGAATCGGTGTTGGACCATTGATATTCATCGGGCAGGAAGCCTTCGGCGACGAGTTCGCGAATAAAGCAAGCCCGCCGCGCCGCGGAATAGCTGTCCCGGGTGGCGCGAATCACCACCTGTTCCCCGTCCACCTCCAGGAGCAGGTGGGTGTCACGCCGCGCGTCGTAGAACTCTGTTCGGTGGCACTGATGCGGGGTCGAATCCATGGGACTCAAGCCGGTGGATGTTGGACGATTGGGAGGATCAGTGTGTCCGACCGGGCGAATCACGGGCTCCCGGCCTTGAAGATCGCGTCCACCGCGAGATTGAGTTGAAGGACGTTAATCCGCGGTTCGCCGAGGAATCCAAGGGTCGGCGGTTCGATTCGCGCCTCCACCTCGGCGTCGAGGCGTTGACGTTGTTGCGCGTCCAGTTTGCGGGCGGTCGCGACACGCTGGAGTTGGATGCGTGCTGATGCGGGTGAGATGTGGGGATCGAGTCCGCTGCCGCTGGCAAAAACCATGTCCGCGGGAACCGGAATGCCAGGAGCGAGGGCGTGCGCCTTCCGGAAATCGTCGATGCGTTGCAGGACGTTGGTGGTCCAGTCACCGGCGGTCGGTCCCTTGTTGCTGGCCGAGGAGGCCACGGTCACGTAGTTGGTGCCGTCATCGCCGGCCGACGGTCGCGGCCAGAAATAGGTCGGGCCCGTGGTGCGTTGCGAAAACAAGGCCGATCCCACGAGGTTCGTCCCGTGGTTCAACAGGCTTCCCTCCGCCTGATGCGGGAAGGAAACCCGTGCGATTCCGGTGACGAGAAGCGGATACAGCCCGCCGGTGAGGAGGGTGAGGACCAACAGGAAACGGGCTGAGACGAGGAACGTTTTCATGGCGAGGGAAAGAAAGGGTGGGTCAGGCGAGAGCGGATTGCACTCGAGGCGAGGCCGGGCCCGGCAGGTGCCGGGCGGCGCGCGGGGCGGTCGAGGAGCGGATCGGGGCGGTCGAACGGCGAAAGGCTGCGGCCGCAGTTTCCTCCAATCGCCGCCGGCGGCTTTCTTCTTTCGCCTGGTGCAGGCCCTGAAGCGTGGAGTGGTAGAGATTCATGGAGATTCGGTTGGAGGTGATGGAAATAAGTTCAGGCGAGATGCAGTACGGTGACGAGGACGTCGATCGCCTTGATGCCGATGAACGGGGCGATGAGGCCTCCCAGTCCGTAGATGAGGAGATTGTTGCGCAGGAGGATGCTGGCACCGACCGCCCGGTAGTTGACGCCGCGTAGCGCCAGCGGGATGAGGGCGATGATGATCAGCGCATTGAAGATGACCGCGCTGAGAATGGCACTCTGGGGCGAGGCCAGTCCCATGATGTTCATTGCCGCGAGGGGTCCCGTCTTGCTGCCCGCCATGGCGTAGAGGCCCAGGAACATGGCGGGAAGAATGGCGAAATACTTCGCGACATCATTGGCAATGCTGAAGGTCGTCAGTGCGCCGCGGGTCATCAGCAGTTGCTTTCCGATCTCGACGATCTCGATGAGCTTGGTCGGGTTGCTGTCGAGATCGACCATGTTCCCGGCCTCGCGCGCCGCCTGGGTGCCGGTGTTCATCGCGACGCCGACATCGGCCTGGGCGAGCGCCGGCGCGTCGTTGGTGCCGTCACCGGTCATCGCCACAAGATGTCCGGCGGCCTGTTCGTCGCGAATCCGCTTCAATTTGTCCTCGGGCTTCGCCTGGGCCATGAAATCATCCACGCCCGCCTCAGCGGCGATCGCGGCCGCGGTGAGGGGATTGTCGCCGGTGACCATGACGGTGCGAATGCCCATGCGGCGCAATTGGGCAAAGCGTTCGCGAATGCCGCCCTTGACCACGTCCTTCAACTCAATGACACCAAGAACCGTGGCACCCTCGGCGACCACCAGCGGTGTTCCGCCCGAGTTGGCCACTGCTTCGACGGCATCGGCGACGGCCTTTGGAAACGTGCCACCGAGGCGGTCCACCCAGGCCTCGATGGAGGCTGCAGCGCCCTTGCGAATGATCCGGGCCCGGCTGCCGGGGCGATCGAGGTCGACGCCGCTCATCCGCGTCTGCGCGGTGAACGGCACGAAGGTCGCATGTTCCGGTGCGAAATCGCGGCCGCGCAGGGCGAATTGCTGTTTGGCCAGCACCACGATGCTGCGGCCTTCCGGGGTTTCGTCGGCGAGGGAGGCGAGCTGGGCGGCTTCGGCAAGTTGCTCCTCACTGATGCCTGGCGCGGCCACGAAGCGGGACGCCATGCGGTTGCCCAGCGTGATCGTGCCCGTCTTGTCGAGCAGCAGTACATCGATGTCCCCGGCCGCCTCGACGGCCCGGCCCGAGGTGGCGAGAACGTTGCGGCGGATGAGCCGGTCGATGCCACTGATGCCGATGGCACTGAGCAACCCGCCGATGGTGGTGGGAATCAGGCAGACCAGGAGCGAGATGAGAACGGGCAGCGTGAGGTGGGCCGAGCCCGGCTGTCCGGCGGCCTTTTCGCTGTAGGCGGCGAATCCCGGCAGGGTGAAAACCGCGAGAATGAAGATCGCCGTGGTCGCCACCAACAGGATGGTCAGGGCGATTTCATTGGGCGTCTTCTGACGGCGGGCGCCTTCAACCATGGCGATCATCCGGTCGAGAAATGTCTTCCCGGGCTCGCTGGTGATCCGGATGACGATGCGATCGCTGATGACCCGGGTACCACCAGTGACGGCGCTGCGGTCGCCGCCGCTTTCGCGGATGACCGGTGCGGATTCCCCGGTGATGGCGGATTCATCGACGCTGGCGATGCCCTCCACCACGTCGCCATCGGCGGGGATGATGTCGCCAGTCTCGCAAATGACCCGGTCGCCCTTGCGCAGGAGCGGTGCGGCGACCCGTTCCTCACCGTTCGCGGTCTGCCGCCGGGCCTCGGTGTGGGCGCGGGCTTTTCTGAGGGCGTCGGCCTGCGCGCGTCCGCGTCCCTCAGCGAGGGCTTCGGCGAAGTTGGCGAACAACACCGTGAACCACAGCCAGAGCGTGATCTGCAGGTTGAAGCCGGAGAACGCGTGGAGTGTGAGATCGTGGATGACCACGCCGGTGCAGACGGCGGCACCGATTTCGGTGATCAACATCACCGGGTTTTCCCAGAGCGCCCGGGGATCGAGTTTGCGCAGCGCGCCGATGCAGGCCGGCCGCATCAGGGTGGGATCGAAGATGGAACTCTTGGGGTTCATGGAAAAATCAGTTGGAGTTGAACGTGGGAACCGCCGGATCAAAACGTGCGGCCAAGGAGGAAGTGTTCGACGATGGGACCGAGGGTGAGGGCCGGGAAATGGGTCAGGCCCGAAACGATCAGCACCACGAACACCAGGAGGACGAGGAACATCGGACCGTCGGTGGGAAACGTGCCGGAGGACGGCGGCGAAATCTTCTTCGGCGCCATCGCGCCGGCGATGGCAAGCGCGGGGAGAATGACGGCGAACCGGCCCACACAGAGGGCGATCGTTCCCAGGTTGTTGTAGAAGGAGGTGTTCGCGTTCAGTCCGGCGAAGGCGCTGCCGTTGTTGCCAACCATGGAGGCGAAGGCGTAGAGGATTTCGCTCAGGCCGTGGGGTCCCTGGTTGTTGAGACTCGCAAGCCCGGGGGCGCTGACCGCGGCGATGGCCGAGAACACCAGCAGGAAGGCGAAGGGAACCAGAGTGGCGATCATCGCCCAGATGATCTCGGTTTTGCCGATCTTCTTGCCTAGGTATTCCGGGGTGCGCCCCACCATGAGGCCGGCGATGAAGACGGTGATGATGACGTACATCAACATTCCGTAGAGGCCGGCGCCGACGCCGCCAAACACGACTTCGCCGAGAACGAGATTGACCAGGCACATCAATCCACCGAGTGGCGAGAGACTATCGTGCATGGCGTTGACCGAACCATTCGACGCGGCGGTGGTGGCACCCGCCCAGAGGACGCTGTTCACGATTCCGAAACGGGTTTCCTTGCCTTCGAGGTTGGCGAGTCCGCCGAAGCTTGGGTTGGGTTGGAATTCGCCCGCGAGGCCGATCGCCAGGGTCATGAGCAACAAGGCCAGCATTGCGCCGTACAAGGCCCAGCCGTGGCGGCGTGAGCCGACCATCCGTCCGTAGAGATTCACCAGTCCGGCCGGCAGCAGCAGGATGGCGAGCATCTCCAGGAAGTTCGTCAGCGGATTCGGGTTCTCGAACGGATGCGCGGAGTTCGCGCCGAAGAACCCGCCGCCGTTGGTTCCGAGCTGTTTGATGGCAATCTGCGATGCCGCGGGTCCGAGCGGAATGGAGTGCGGCGAGCCCTCCAATGAAACAACGGTGGCGTAGGGCGAAAAGGTTTGGACCACGCCCTGTGACACCAGGACGACGGCGAAGATCAGCGAGAGCGGGAGAAGGATGTAGAGCACCGAGCGGACGAGATCGGCCCAGAAGTTCCCGAGGGAGGTTCCTTCGCGGGCGGCGAGACCGCGGGCGAGTGCGAGGAGGACGGCCATTCCGGTGGCGGCCGAGAGGAAGTTCTGCACCGTCAATCCGGCGAATTGGGTCAGGTAACTCATGACCGCCTCACCGGAGTAGGCCTGCCAGTTGGTGTTGGTCATGAAACTCATGGCGGTGTTGACCGCGAGCTCCAGTGGAACGGCCGGAAGATCCTGGGGATTGAACGGCAGGCGGTGTTGCAGGAGTTGAAGCCCGAGGAGGACGAGGAATCCGAGAAGGTTGAAGGCCAGCAACGCGCCGGCGTACTGGCGCCAGTTCATCGGTGCCGTCGGATCGCATCCACCGAGCCGGTAGAGGAGCCGTTCGATGGGGCCCAGGATGGATTTGAGCCAATGGGAGCCGTCCGAATAGACCCGATGCATCCAGCCGCCGAGCAGCGGGGTCAGCAGGGTCAGGCTCCCGAAGTAGATCACCAGTTGTAGCCAGTCGCGTTCACTCATGCGTCCAGCTATCTCCGACGAGCCCGGTGCGGGGTAATTAAAACAGGCCGGGGGGAGGTTAAAGAAACGTTAAGAGAGCGTCTGAAGAACCCCGTGATCCATGGACGCAGGCACTCTACGACACTGCCGTCGCGCGGATGTGGAACGGCATCCGGGCAACAAAAAACCCTCCGGTTGCCCGGAGGGTTTTGAAGGGGACGAGCCGCTTAGAACTTGTAGATGACGTTCAGAGCGAGGCTGTAGTCGTTGCGCTTGTTGCCAATCCCGAACGGAGTGGAGCCACTGCTGTTGGCAGCGTGATCCCAGCGGAATTCCGCGCGGGTGACGACGTTCGCCCAGAGGGAGTAGTCGAGGGTCAGCGTGCTGCCGACGATCTTGTCGTTGTCAGCGGCGAAGAAGGCACCACCGCTCGAGGTGGCGTACTCTTCACGAACCGTGGCCTTCAACTTCTCGCTGAGCGAGTAGGTGGCGTAGACCGCAACCGCATTGCCATAGGACTTGGCGAAAATGCCGTTGGCGAGGTAGTCGTACGCAACGCCGAGGCTCAGGGCCTTGATCGGGGTCGAGATCGACGCGCCGACGTACAGGTTGAGCGAGTCCTTGGCACCCACGACGCCGCCGTCAACGACGCCGGCATACAGGGAGGAACCAGCGAGCCAACCCATGCTCTCAGGAGCCTTGACCGTGAGGCCGGCCATGTAGGTCTTGATGGATTCGCCCTGGCCAGCCGGGGCAAACGCGTTGGCCCGGGCATTGATGACACCAAATCCCGTGTCAGCAACGCCGGCAGTCGCACCGATCATGTCGGAGAACTGATAGGCGAGGAGCACACCGGTGTGGCTCAACGGTTCGAGAGCGAAGCCGAAGGAGCGGCTGAAGTTCGGGTTGCCATTGGAGTCGGCAACTTCATACCCGATGATCGGGTCGAACTGGCCCATCTTGATGTCGAGGCCGTTGCCCACCGGGGCGCGGAGCGCGACATAAGCCTGTTTGACAGCGAGGCCGCCGCTGAGGCTGCCCGGCAAGGCACCGGCGTCCGGTCCAAACCAGAGTTCGGTCTTGTAACCAGCCGACCAGGTTCCCTCGTCGAGGGGCTTCTCGAGGGCGATCTTCACCACGTCGACGTTGAAGCCGTCCTGGCGGTTTGCGCCAGTGTTGACGAAGCGATTGGCCTGGTTGTTGCCAGTGCCCAAATTCCAGATGGCCGACGTGTCGACGTAGCCACTGAGAGTCGTTGCGGGCAGCAGGGTGTTAACCGGGTGCGATTCTTCCGCGAGCACTGCCGAGGCGAGGCTAACCACTCCGGTGGCGGCCAATGCAATTGTCCACTTGTTCATCATGTCAGTTCCTCCTGAACCACTTTTCAATGTTGTGTTGTTAGTCGTGTGCGAATTCACACGGGCGAAAACAGTTCACCCGTGGCGCCCGAATGGCGCGTCTCGGTGGACAGTAGGAACCTGCGACTCGGCTTGACAACTCCTTTTTTTGGAGCGCTCAGGTCCCCTGAAACCTTACAGTTTTTGTTAAATCTCAACTGCCTCTCCCTGAACAGGTTGATGAACTTTGATCCGCGGGTTTCGGGTGGTGATTTCTGCGGCCAGCCAGGCCCGGGCATCCGGGTCTCCGTGCCCCAGAATCACTGTTTTGGGCTTCACCCGACCCACCCAATCGACCAGGTCCTCCCTCTGCGCATGGGCCGTCAGGTCAAAACTTTCCACCCGGCAACGGCGTCGGAGAAACCCCGTCCCGGCACTAAAAAGGAACTCCGACCCGGGCTCCGCCGCCCGCAGGCGTCCCGCCGGCGACCCGGGATCGGTATATCCGACAAAAAAGATCCCTGCCCGGGGTTGATTCAACATCCGGGTGGCCAGGGTGTGGGACCCGGTGTTCTCGGTCATCATCCCGGCAGTCATCACGAAGATCTTGGGTCCGTTGAGGCTGATCGATTCCACTTCTTTGCCCGACAAAACAACCAATTGCAGGGCTTCGGTCAGGCGCAATCGCGGATGCGACCGATGAGTACGGGTGGCTTGCAGATCGAAGATTTCGGTAAAAACCCGCCCCAAACCGCCAATATAGACCGGTTGCTGCCGGATTCGTCCCTTCTGCATCAGCAACGCCAGCAGGGCCAGAATCTCCTGCGTCCGCCCCAATCCGAACGAAGGAATGAGCACCGGACCATTCTTTTCCTGGATCGATTGCAGGGTTTCCTCCAGCCGCTCGACTTCCTTTTCGCGGCTGAATCCGGGCGGGACGGCCTGCGACCCGCGGGTGGATTCGAGAATCACGGTGTCGGCCACCACCTCCTCGAAACGGGCCGCTTTCAGCAGGGTTTGATCGTGGAAACAGACGTCCCCCGAATAAAACAGGCTCGATTTTCCACTGCGAACCAGCACGCCGGCGGATCCCAGCGTGTGACCGGCATCGAAGAATTCCAGTGTGGGTCCGGTGGCCTTCCCGTGACTGCGGCCCCAGGGCGTTTCCTTGCGGTAGGGGATTCCCTGAAATACCGCGGCGTAGTCGTCGACTTCCTCATGGGAGAAGAGGGGATAATCCCGAATACGCAATTCGTCCCGCTGCCGCACCATGACGTTGACCGAGTTGTGAAGAACCCGCTCCACGATAAAATAACTGGGGACGGTCATGAACACTGGCGCGTGCGGAAAATGTCGAAGAGCCACCGGCAGCGCGCCCACGTGGTCCAAATGGCAATGGGTCAGGGCGATGGCGTCGATCTCGACGTCCTTCACTTTTTCCAGCAGCGGCAGACTCTCGCGCCCGATGCGCCCGGGATGCGTCCCGGCGTCCAGCAGCATGTGATGGCTCTGCAGCGAGGCGAGCCAGCAACTGGCGCCGATGCCGGCGTCGGGGTTCAGATGAGTAATGCGCATGGGGTACCCTCCCACGATCCGCCCGGGGGCGCGACTGTTGAAGTGATGCGGATCGAAGTTCGAAGCCCGGATTCGTGGTGGACGGTTCTTGTCGGTGTGTGCCAGCCGGTCAACGTGTTCCCATGATTGGCGATGATCTCGACGTTCTCGTTTCTCCGAGTCCGCTCGTCTCGGGCGATCGGCGCTGGCACCCCGTCCGGGCCGCCCTTGTGTGGGTCATCGCCACGTTGACCTTTTCCCTGTTTGCCGCCGAACCGCCGCGGTTGCGCGAGAAGGTTCTGGCGGCAATGGACGAAGTGATGGGGCCCGTTCCACCAGCTTCGCGCCGGTGCGATCTCGATGTCCGGGTGACGGAGGAAGTCGATTGCGGCACCTATCTTCGCCGCGACCTCACTTATCAAAGTGAACCGGGTTCCCGTGTTCCTGCCTTTCTTCTCCTGCCGAAGGCGGCGCTCGTCCCGAGTGTTTCCCGCGCGGTCCCGGCAGTTCTCGCGTTGCACCAAACCCATGCCGCTGGCCGTCGCGTGGTGGTGGGACTCGGTCAGTCGCCGGACGACGAATATGGCGTGGAATTGGTCCAGCGCGGTTTCGTCGTTCTCGCGCCGGCCTATCCTTTGCTCGCCGACTACGCGCCGGATCTGACAGCCCTCGGTTATGTCAGCGGTTCGCGCAAGGCGGTTTGGGATAACATCCGCGGGCTGGATCTGCTGGCATCGATTCCGGCGGTCCGGACCAATGGATTCGGCTGCATCGGGCATTCGCTCGGCGGACACAACGGGCTGTTCACGGCCGCTGCCGATGAACGCATCCACGTGGTGGTGACAAGCTGCGGGTTCGATGCGTTCGTCGACTACAAGGGCGGCAATCCCGATTTGTGGCGCGCAGGGCAGGGTTGGTGTCAGATCCGATACATGCCACGCCTCGCCGCATGGCAGGGGCGTTTGGATCAGCTTCCATTTGATTTCTCCGATGTCCTCGCGGCGATTGCACCGCGCCACGTCTTTGTGAATGCACCACTGCGCGATTCCAATTTCCGTTGGGACAGCGTGGATCGCGCGGTTGAATCTGCACGGAACCGCGTGCAGAAGGCCGGCGTCATGGGTGGATTCAACGTGGTGGTCCGGCATCCGGACGCACCCCATCAATTCCCGCCGGCCCTGCGGGAAGAGGCGTATCGGCAGTTGCAAGCGGTGCTCCGGCCTCAGAATTGACGGCAGAATCGTGGTTCCCGAATCACGGCCAGCCCTCAACGCCGGGGTTCATCACGGCCTTTGCCGGATTCATACCACCGGACGGTCCCTTGATCCCAAACCCCGTGGAGGATCGCGTCCGTCGACCTAGCGTGACGCCACAACGAACGCCCCCGGCGAAGATCGGAAAGGCGGTTCAAAGAAAAAACAGCAGCACACAACTCAAAACACTCCTCGTATGAAAACCTCCAAGACGTTCCTCATCGCCTCCGCGGCGCTGGCGTTGGTCGGCTCGGTTGCCGCCTTCGCCCAGACCGACGCGACGCCCGCGGCCCCCGCCGCTTCGGATCATCCCGCCCGTCCCCATCGGCCGGGAATGCACCTGCCTGCCGAAATCCTGGCCAAGTATGACGTGAACAAGGATGGCAAGCTGGACGAAACGGAACGCGCCGCGCTGAAAGCCGATGTGGATGCCGGCAAGGTGACCCTTCCGAAGCACGGGCCTGGCGGGCCTGGCGGTGGTCCTGGTGGCCCGGGAGGTCCGGGTGGTCCCGGCGGACGACCGATTTCGCCCGAGGCTCTCGCCAAGTATGACGTGAACAAGGACGGCAAGTTGGACGCGACCGAGCGCGCCACGATGAAGGCTGACATCGCCAGCGGTGCGTTTGTCCCGCCGCATCGGCCCGCTCATCACAAGGCTCCCGCGGATGCTCCCGCCGCCGCGCCGGATGAAACTCCGGCGGCCCCGGACAGCGGCGCCGCGACAATCGTGCCGAAGCGTGCCCGTCAGTAAGGAATCCGAATCCTCCAAGGCGCCCGTCGTCGATACGGCGGGCGCCTCTTTTTCGCTTCCGCCGCCGCCATTTTGCCCACCAGTCTCGCCGGTCATGAAACCCTTCACCGCCTCCCGGTCGCTCTTCGCGGCGGCGTTGCTCAGCGGGTTCGCGTGGGTTGCCCTCGGCGCTGTCTTCGCCGTCCAGTTGGTCTTTTCGGGTTCCTTCACCTGGGAGACGGCAACCCGCATTTCGGTTCATGACTGGCTGCCATGGGCTCTGTTGTCGCCCTGGGTGTTCGGGCTGGCCATCGCCTTTCCGCTCGAACGCGGCCGATGGATCGTACACCTGCCGGTTCACCTCGCGGCGTGTCTGCTCTCGGTGATGGCCTGTGAATGGCTGGGACATTTCCTGCGAGCGCCGGCCGGACCCGATGGACCCGCCGCTGCGTCGTCGTCGCATCTGCGTCCGCCGCCCAGTCACCGCGGCTCTCCGGGTGACCCCGAGGGATTCGACCCACTCGGCCCGCTGGGTCCATCCGGCTCCCGGGAGGGGCGACCGGCGCGGCCTCCGGGTCCGGGGTCCCGCGGACTTCCCGGTCTTCCGGGTGGTGCGCTCTCGACCCGGGCCCGACTCAATGTCCCGGTGTTTTGGGTGGTCGTTTGCGGAGCCCACGCGCTGTTGTTTTATCAACGCTCGCAGGAGCGCGAGCGCCGGTCGCTCGAACTCGCCGCGAGTCTGGCCCGCGCCAAGTTGCAGGCGCTCCGCATGCAGCTTCAGCCGCATTTCCTGTTCAACACGCTGAACGCCATTTCGACCCTGGTGCATCGCGATGCGCAGGCCGCGGATGAAATGATCGGCAACCTCAGCGATTTTTTGCGGCTCACGCTGGAACACGCGGAGCAGCAGGAAATCCCGTTGGGGGAGGAATTGAAATTCGTGGAGCGCTACCTCGCCATCGAACGGGTCCGGTTCGGCGACCGGTTGCGTGTCGAGGTGGACGTTCCCGCGGATCTTCTCGCGACGCCGGTGCCCTCGTTGCTGTTGCAGCCGCTGGTTGAGAATGCCGTGCGTCACGGATTGGAACCGCTCGGGGCCGCCGGGTTGCTGCGAATCGTGGCGAAGCGAGAGGGCGACCGGCTGTGGATCGCAGTGATCGACAACGGACGTGGATTGCCCGGGACACCGACGGAACGGGTGGGCATCGGCATGGCCAACACCCGCGAACGTCTCGCGGCGCGCTATGGTGCCGCAGCGGGCATCATGCTTCGCCCGGCCGAGGGCGGCGGAACATCGGCTGAAATCACGCTTCCGCTGAAGTCCAGTGGGCCGGGTCCGGAACCGGAATCTGAATGAAGCTGAAGGTTCTCATCGTGGACGACGAACCGTTGGCCCGGGAGCGTCTCCGGATGCTGCTCGCGAAGGAGCCCGACGTCTCGATCACCGGTGAGGCCGCGGACGGTCCAGCGGCAGTGACCGCGATCCGGGAACAGTGTCCCGATGTGGTCCTGCTTGATATTCAGATGCCCGGTCTTGACGGCTTTGGTGTGTTGCGGGAACTCGATCCAACGGAACTGCCCTGCGTCATTTTTGTCACCGCCTTTGATCGGCATGCCGTCCAGGCCTTCGAGGCGCATGCGCTCGATTATCTGCTCAAACCGTGCAAACCGGCCCGGCTTCACGAAGCTCTGGAGCGTGCGCGAGCCCAGCGATCGACGCGTGACAGCGGGGCCTTGCCGCAGCGATTGCTCGACCTGCTCGAAGCCCGGGCGCCGTCGACGCCTCATTTGACGCGGATCGCGGTGCGCACGGGAGAGCGGGTTTCCTTCGTTCGGACCGCAGCGATCGACTGGATCGAAGCTTCCGGAAACTACGTTGTGCTGCATTCGGGCAAGGAGAGTCACATCGTCCGCGAAACGCTCGGATCGCTGGAAGAACAACTGCCGCCCGCTACTTTTCTTCGCATCAGCCGATCCCTCATCGTCCAGCTCGACCGCATCCGCGAGCTGCAATCGGTGGCGCCCGGTGAACACGTGGTCCTGCTCCACGACGGCCGCAAACTCGCCATGACCCGCGGCCTGCGCGAAGTGGAAGAGAAACTGAAATTCGGGTGATGTAAGGCCGCGCGGCTTCGGAATGCGCTTGCCGTTTTGGAGTGCGGTGGCAAAGCGAAGCGCCGACACCGCTATCGAGCCCGGGTGTAAAAAACACCGCCGCTGCACCGCTCGCCCGGTATTCAAGCGGACCTCCCAACGCCGTTCTTGAGCGTCACGAACGACGCGCCAGACTTCTTCCGCACCCCGGTTCGCGCCACCGGGTCCAAAGCGGCGTGGCGCTACGCTTCCCGCCGCACTCCATAGGCTGCGCGCTCCCGCCCGTTCCCCCTATCCACCCTCCTACCCGACCACTTTCTTGTGCGCCAGCGGACTCAACGCCAGTCCGGCATTGTTCTGAGCGAAATAGTTCAACGCCCATTCGGTCGAAAACAGCGCGACGACGTTGTTGTCGATGTCGAACGCAAAGCGCGCGCCGGTCGGCAGTGACAGCGTGTCGAGCGTTTCCGGATCCGTTCCCAGCGGGAGCCAGCGGACGACCTGAAATGGGGCCGATTCGCGCCGGGTCTCGGCGTTGTATTCGGTTTCCAGCCGGAATTGCAGCACCTCGAATTGCAGCGGACCGACGGCCGCCAGCAACGGCACCCGGCTCGCGGTGTCCTTGAGATGAAACGCCTGCGCCACGCCTTCCAGCAAAAGCTGATCGAGGCCCTGGCGGAATTGTTTGAACTTCGCGGTGTTCGGATTGTGGAAGTATTCGAAAACCTCCGGCGGGAACCGCGGAATCTCGTCGTACCTCACAGCCGTCCCCGCAGTGAGGGTGTCCCCGATGCCGAATCCATCATGGCCCACCAGCCCGATGATGTCGCCCGGATACGCCTCGTCGACGGTTTCCCGTTCGTTGCCGAAGAGTTTGTGCGAGGAACTCAGGCGGACTTTTTTTCCCGATTGAACATGGGTCACCACCATGTCGCGTTCGAATTTTCCGCTCACCACGCGGACGAAGGCAATCCGGTCGCGGTGCTTCGGATCCATGTTCGCCTGGATCTTGAAGATGAATCCGGAGAACACCGGGTTCGTGGGATCCATCGGAACGGGATCAGTGGTGGTCGATCCGGCGGTGGAGCGGCCACGCGGCGCGGCGCTCCACTTCAGGAAGCTGTCGAGCAGCAGTTGCACGCCGAAATTGTTCACGCCGGATCCGAAGAACACCGGCGACAATTTTCCGGCGAGGACCTGTTCATGATCGAACGGAGCACCGGCCATCTCGATCATGTCGATCTGCTCGCGGACCTGGGCGTAGGTCGCGTCGTCGAGTTTCTCGCGGACCTGCGGATCCTCCAGCCCGGTGACATTGACCGCCGCACGGTATTTGCCGCCGACCACCCGTTCGAAGAGATGGACCTGTTTTTCGGCACGATCGTAGACACCGCGAAAGTCGGCGCCGTTTCCGAGCGGCCAGTTCATCGCCACCGTGCGGATTCCCAGCACCGCCTCCAGCTCGTCCATCAGCGCGATCGGATCACGCGCGGGCCGGTCGAGCTTGTTCATGAAGGTGAAGATTGGAACGCCGCGCCGGGCGCAGACTTCAAACAGCTTGCGCGTCTGCGCCTCCACGCCCTTGCCGGCGTCGATCACCATGATCACGGCGTCGACCGCGGTGAGCACCCGGTAGGTGTCCTCGGAAAAATCCTTGTGACCCGGAGTGTCGAGCAGGTTGATCCGGAAACCGGCGTAGTCGAATTGAAGGACCGTCGAGCTGATCGAAATACCGCGCTTCTTTTCCAGCTCCATCCAGTCGGACGTGGTCGCGCGCTGGTTCTTGCGGGCGGTGACCGAGCCGGCGAGCTGCACGGCGCCGCCGTACAGCAGCAGCTTTTCGGTCAGGGTTGTCTTGCCGGCGTCGGGATGCGAAATGATCGCAAAGGTCCGCCTCCGGGCGATTTCTTCAGCAACAGTCACGGGAGGCGGAGCCTAACTGATCCGGGGCCTGGGCTCCAATAGGGAACGAATCTGGTTCCTTTAATGGGGCAATCCGAAGCGGTGAAAAATCTGGAAAGCAGGAAGGCATGAAAGGGAGTGGGCGAGTAAGGGAGTGGGCGGATCCGAGGCGGCGGGGGCCTGAGTCCTGCGGTCTTAACTGCCGGGCGCGGCTTGAAGGGATCGGAGTTCGTCGGGCACCTTCAGCCCTTCCTCTGCCCTCCTCGGAAGCATTTTCTGCTGGGTGTTGGGGGAAATCGTCGAACCCGCGGACCCGTCATCGTGACCCTGCGCGCAACAAACGGCCGTTCAACAGGTTGCTGTTCGGATGGGTTCGCGTGACTGTTTCGACCGGGTTTCCGTCGAGGGAATGGGAACCGAATGCGCCATTGAATCTCCAGGGCAGCTTGCCCACGCTCGCGATCGGAAATGAACGACCTGTCCAACCTCGATGAATTGCTGGCCTCGCGGGCGGCCGAAACCCGGCGCACGATCGAGCCCTGCACGGTGGTGATCTTCGGTGCGTCCGGCGATCTGACGTCCCGCAAACTCATCCCGGCGCTCTATCATCTGGCCTTGGAAGGCGCGTTGCCCGTGCCGTACCGGATCATCGGGTTCGCCCGGCGGGAAAAGACCGATGAGCTGTGGCGGACCGAACTCCGCACGGCGCTGGATCAATTCTCCCGCACCAAGCCGTTGAATGAAGAGGTGTGGAAGACCTTTTCAGCCAATCTTCACTACTGTCAGGCGGATATTTCGGACGCCGCCGGTTACGAAAAACTGAAGGCGATTATCGGTGCATTTGACGATGAGCGGCTTCGGAAAAACCTGCTGTTCTATCTCGCCACCAACCCCAGCCAGTTTGGGGAGATCGCCGAGCATCTCAACCAGACGGGGTTGCTCCACAAGGAAGAGGGCGGGATCACCACCGAACGTCTGGTGGTGGAAAAGCCGTTTGGACACGACCTGGCCAGCGCCAAGGCGTTGAACGCGGAATTGGTCCGCTTCGCCCACGAACGCCAGATCTTCCGCATCGATCACTATCTCGGAAAGGAAACGGTCCAGAACATCCTGACCTTCCGCTTCAGCAACGGCATCTTCGAGCATTTGTGGAATCGCGACTCGATCGATCACGTGCAGATCACCGTCGGCGAGAAGATCGGCGTCGGCACCCGCGGTGGCTATTACGAGGAGTCCGGGGCGATGCGCGACATGGTGCAGAACCACGTCCTCCAGGTGCTCTCGCTGGTCGCCATGGAACCGCCGGTGTCGCTCGAGGCGGAAAATGTCCGCGACGAAAAGGTGAAGCTGCTCAAGTCGATCCGCGCGATGAGCGGGGCCGAGAGTGCGAAGAACGTGGTGCGCGGTCAGTACTTCGCCGGCGATGTGGACGGCGATCCGCGCCCGGCCTATCGCAGCGAGCCCAAGGTCAATGCAAAGTCGAACGTCGAGACCTTCGTGGCGATGAAGCTGTTGATCGACAACTGGCGCTGGAGCGGCGTGCCGTTTTACATTCGAACCGGCAAGAATCTTCCGTTGAGCGCGAGTGAGGTTCGCATCCAGTTCAAGCCGGCACCGAACATTCTGTTTGCCGCGAAATCCGGCACCCGCCTGGATCCGAATTCGCTGACCCTCCGCCTTCAGCCCGACGAAGGCATCACCCTCCGGTTCAACGGCAAGGTGCCGGGTGCGGCGATGGAACTGCGCCCCGTTCGGATGCGCTTCAGCTACGACACCGAGTTTGGTGCCTACACGCCGGAGGCCTACGAACGGCTGCTGCTCGAAGCAATCGCCGGTGATGCCACGCTGTTCATCCGGCGCGATGAGGTCGAGACCGCCTGGGGCATCGTCGATTCGATCCGTTCCTTCTGGGCCGACAAACCGCTGACCAACCGCGAGTTCTATCTCGCCGGCACCTGGGGTCCGACTGCCGCCGATGATTTGCTGGCCGACGACGGCCGCGAATGGCGCAATCCGCAGCCGGTGCGCTGAGCGTGCCATTGAGTGGGCGGGGGATTGCCCGGTATCGGGTCGTCCCCGCGGCTTTACTTCAACGCTGGCCGCCGTATTTTCATCCCGTGGAACTCACCGTCGACACGTTTGCGCCGGAAATCGCCGCGGCCCTGAAAAGCTATGACCGGCACATCGTGTGCCTGGAAAAGCTGCCCGACGAATGCGACGCGTCGCTGCGATCGCTGATGCAGAAAGCGGTCAACGCCTACATGAACCGCGGCGCCGACATGCGCCACGGTATCGCCCTCGACCGCCACGTCACCATCATCCTGAGCCAGACGGATGACCCTCGGCCTTTGTGCGGGATCTACTTCAACCTGCATTCGCCCTACAGCCGCAAGTCCGCCGCCAAAGCCGGCAAGGAAATGGCGTAACTTTCGGTTGAGTGGGTCGACCTCGCTTTCGCGCGTCGTCATTGCGCCTGTCGCTTGAGTCGCATCCCAGCGATCTCCCTCTCCTCCATGGAGTGGAGGAGAGGGCCGGGGAGAGGTGGTGCTCCACGATCTGGGTACACCTACGGAAGGATCCTCCGGCTTTAGCAGATCACTCCTGTCGCCCCCTTCTATCTTGAAGGCGGAACTCCGTTCGATTCGGAGTCCAGGCTGCGGGGGAGTTCGTGGTCTTGGATCTGGGGTCGGGTGGTGGAATGGGATCGGCTCCGACTTAGCGCGAATTTCGAAACATGCGGAGGCCCTCCGAAACAGCTTCTCGCCGGCAGGATGACGGCGCTCCGAGGGCACAAAAAAAACCGGGTGTTGGCCCGGGTCGTGTTGGCGAGTGAATGCCGATTGCGCAGGTTACTTGATCAAGTCCTCGGCGATCTGCACAGCGTTCAGTGCGGCGCCCTTGAGCAATTGATCGCCGGCCACCCAGAAGCAAAGGCCGTTATCGAGGGCGCAATCCATTCGGAGCCGTCCCACGGCGCAGTTGTAGCGACCCGACACGTCGAGCGGCATCGGATACTTCTTGTTCGCCGGATCATCCACCACATCCAGTCCGGGCGCCTTCGACAGGACGGCGCGGGCGGTCTCCACAGTAATCGGCCGATCGAACTCGGCGCTGACGGCGACCGAATGGGCGCGAAACACCGGAACGCGCACGCAAGTCACCGAGGCGCGGAAGCCCGGGTGATGCATGATTTTGCGTCCCTCGTTTTCCATCTTCATCTCCTCCTTGGTGTAACCCGAGGGCAGGAAGGAATCGACCTGGGGCAGCACGTTGAAGGCGATCGGATGCGGATACACCTCGACGGTTTGCGGCTCGCCGGCGACGTACTGGCGGACCTGGCGTTCCAGTTCCTCGACCGCCTTCGCCCCCGTCCCCGACACTGCCTGATAGCTGGACGCGAAGACGCGGCGAACCCCGAACGCCTGGTGCAGCGGATACAGGGCCATCAGCGTGATGGCGGTGGTGCAATTGGGATTGGCGATGATCCCGCGATGCAGTTTGACGTCCCCGGGATTGATCTCGGGAACCACGAGAGGCACCGATTCATCCATGCGGAACGCGGATGAATTATCGATCACCACACAACCCGCCGCGGCGGCGATCGGGCCGAATTCACGCGAGATGGAACCGCCGGCGCTGAACAGCGCGATGTCGATGCCCTTGAAGGAATCACGGGTCAGTTCGGTGACGGTGTGGGCGACGCCTTTGAACTTCAGAGTGCGGCCGACCGAGCGGGCGGAGGCGAGGAGCGTGAGTTTCCCGACCGGGAAGTTGCGCTTCTCGAGCGTTTCGATCATTTCCACCCCGACGGCGCCGGTGGCGCCGACGACGGCCACGTGCGGAGTACGATTCATAAAAGGACGAGGAGCCTAAGAATCGCCGGCAAGGTGTCGAGGGGAAGTTTTGGCGCGCCGGGTTGTCACGGAGCCACCCACTCGCCCTGCCATCGGGCTCCACCGACCGCTGCCACCCAGGTGAAACGGGCCCGGAAATGCCCTGTTTCCTTCAACCACAGCGCGTCCAACATCTCCACCCGGGCGAGCAGGAGTCCGAATTCCGGGCGTGCTTCCGCCCGGTTTTCCCATCCCACTGATGGCGTCGGAATCACCTCTCCCGGCGGAAGGCGTTGCAGATAATTCATCCGGTTGACGGACGGCGTCCGGTGCCAGGCTTCCATCGCGCGGGCGTCGGAATCGTGGACTGTCATCCGACATCGTGCCCGCACCTGGACCCTGGCGGACGGGTCGTAGAAAACCCACACGCTGCGATCATCCGCTCGCAATTGCTCTACTTTCGACGCCCGCAAATCGCTATGCGCCGTGAGTTCGCACGCCGCTGAATCCACGGATCGCAGAACAACGATCCGCGCATCGGCGCCCGCCGCTGAGACCGTCGACAACACCGGACAGCGCCAGGGATTTCCAACCTCACCGACCGCGACACCCAATTCCGTCCAGATCCGCTGACAGAGATCGTCGAGCGATGTGGTGTTCCACGGAAGAGTCATGGAATCCCGGCGAGAACACGTCGCGCTTCCGCAGCCGGGTCCGCAGATTGCCGGCGGTACAGCGTGTAGACATTCGTGGCGCTCATGCGATCGCCCTTCGCGAGGGTTCGCAAACGTCCCAGCGTCTCCAGTTCCACATACGGCACCGGATCCGGGTTGGTGTAGATCTCGGTGCTGCAACCATTGTCCGGATGCGGCCCGACGGCATCGCGATCGGTGGCGATGCGCAGAACCCATTGGGATCCAACCCAAATGATCTGACCAGCGTCATTGCCGATCTTGTGGCTGCCGACCGGGTCGCGCTCGATGCGGACGAGTCCGTTTGTCATCGAGAAATGATTCGTTGGGACGCCCCATTCGTGGGAAATCCCGCCGGGATGCCGGCTCGCCGTCGGAATCGGAAGGAATGCGGCCACCGGATCCTGAGTCTGGGTGATGATCCATACGCCGACCTCGACCGGCGCGCCTTCGACCTTTTCGTAGGTAGTGACCACGCGAACCGAATCGGCGGCGGACGGCATTGAAAACCGGCGTTCGGTTCGAATTCCAAATCGCGGACTGACCGGCGAGGTGAGCACCACGGAAGGGCCGGCCTCGACCCGAAACGCGAGCGGGGCGGCATCGAAGACGTCGGGCGGCGGCCAGTTCCAAACGCTTTGCGGTGCAGGCCAAGTTTTGTCGCCGCCAAAACTTCCGTGAGCCGCCTCCCACGGTTTTTGCGGCATTGAGTGCCCGGCCAGTTTCGGGTTTTCCCAGAACGGACCGTCCTTCGCGCCGGCGAATCGGAACTGCATCCAACGACCAACCGACGGAACGATGACTGCCTCCACCCGGCCATTCGACAACACAATGGCATCGGACCAGCCCCGGTACGGCGTCGATGTCTTGACCGAAACCGCGCCCGCTTGAAGGGAAAGTCCGGCGCCGATCCCGAGAGACACGACGAGGCCGACGAAGCTTCGGACTGGATTCATGGGCACAGGTTCCGGCGGAACGACAGGGGGCTCAAGTCCGGATTCAACAACCGTCGGGGTCCCCCTTGACGGCGCGTCTGCACTTCCGAGACTGGAGGCATGCCGATCTACGAATTCGCCTGCCCGAAATGCCGGCGGATCTTCAATTTCCTGTCGAAGCGGATCAATCCGTCCCACACCCCGGTCTGCCCGCGGTGCGGAAACAAGAAGATGACGCGGGAAATGAGCCGCTTCGCCGCGCTCAAGGGCGTCGCGGAACCGGCCGCCGCCCCGGCAGGTGATGCCGGCGGTCCCGACGGCGCGCCGATGCCCGACATGGACGATCCGAGAGTCGAGCGGGTGATGGCGGAAATGGAACGGGACATGGAGCACCTCGACGAGAACAACCCCCGTCACATGGCGCACATGCTGCGGAAAATGAAGGAGATCATGCCTGCGGGAAGCATGCCCAAGGAAATGGACACCGCGATCAAGCGTCTGGAAGCCGGCGAAGATCCCGACAAGATCGAGGAAGACATGGGCGATGTGCTCGGTGACCTGATGGGCGGCGAAGAAGGGGGCGGGCCCGGCGGCGCGGGAGGCGGCGGGGCCTATTCCCACGACGGCGGGCTTTACGACTATTGAATCCGCAGAGGAAAATGCCGCCGATGCCATCGGGGCGACACCTTTGGCCTGGCGGATTCGAACTGGATCGAGACCCTGTTTACGGACGTACCGGTCTTGGAAAAACCCCAGGGCGCATCAGGTTTTGAAAATGCTGTTGGCCGATTGCCTGCCGATCGGTAGGTTTTCCCGGCGGTTTGGCCGATGGTGTAATGGTAACACAGGGGCCTTTGGAGCCCTTATTCATGGTTCGAATCCATGTCGGCCAGCCAATTTCGCCCACAAAAGCGATGGTTTGGGTTCGCCTGACACAATTCCGAAACAGAATCCGGCCGATTTTCGCCACGCAGACCTGAAGTGGCCCTACAAGGTGGGGCGACCTGACCTCGCCAAACGGATCCGGGTCGAGTTGAGAGTTTTTGGGGCCAGTGATCCCTCGGCCTATTCCACGATCTGACAATCGACCGACGGTTCTTCAGTTTGACCAGATCAAATCCGGATTCCGCCGAAGACCTGTTCGCCTTCCAAGCCCTTGCCCGGTGCATCGCAATTCCTCAGCAGGACCTGAACCTGACTCGATATGACCGCGTCAGGCCCCGCTGACACCCCGTGAGTGGAAGGAAGCCGTTGGCAGTGGGCACAGGAATCGAGGGAACGCGGTTACTTGGTCGTCGGAGACATGGCAACGCCCAAACCCTGAAACTCAACGGATAACTTAGCCATCGACGCTTTCAACGGCACGGCGTCCCTGTTCGCCTTCTCGGACACGTCCTTTATCGCGGAGAGGCCGCCCGCGGTCAGATCGGTGGCGAGAAACCGCTGCACATCGCGCAAATCGGACATGAACGGCTCGAACGAGATCTTTGTGGCATCGTATTGCCGGCTGATGCGATCGAAGCGCAAGGCAACCTCGTTTCTGCGATCTTCGCTACGAGTACGGATGTCCTCGTTCCGCATCTTGGCCGACTCCTCGTCCCACCGGGCAAAGTAGGTCGCGCCCCGGGACTTCATTTCCACCGCCTTGTTCGCGGTATCCCTGGCCGTCGAACTGAGGTCGTGCACCGACGCACTGAACGCCTTGAACTGCTGGCGAAGGTCGGAACCGGGATGGGAGACGAGGCCGTTCAAGTTGGCCAGCGACAGATCAATGAGCAGATTTCCGGTGGCGATCATTTCGGAGGACTGGTTGAGCGCCGCCGCGGTACTCACGCTGTTTTTATAATTTTCAGTCGCGCAGCCGGAAATGAACAGTACGACGGTGACCAGTGTGACGAGACTGAGTTTGGGATTTTTCATGCGTTTGCTTTTGGGAACGGGTTCAATTTCAGCCATTCGCGGGGTCAAGGTGGCCTTCCATTTCACGGATGCCATTTCCACTCCTTGAAGCCTCCGCCGGTTCTGCGACGAGATCGGCGTTCGACTCCTGCACGGAACGACGGAAACTATCCGGAACGCGTCCGCCTTCAATGGGGTGTTACCCTGAGACCGGATCAAAAAAACGAAGGCGGGATTTCACGCGGAAGGAAGGGGACAGGTAGAATTGTCGAAGGGTTGAAGAGGAAGACGCACTCAACGGTAGGATGAGCGCTCCTGCCGAATCGGGTGCGCGCTACAACGTGGGACGTCACCAGACGAGGTTGAATCCGCCCGTTCGCCCGGCTCATCAGGAGATTCGCCCTACCGGGGGCGGCGAAAAACGGGCCACTGTTGTCAGATTCACGCGGATTCCCGAAGAACCGATCGGATTCAGTTCATCCCGTTCATCCCGTCTGAATCCGCACCCCTCTGCATCTTCTTCTGAATCGTTCCGACTCAACAGGACGGCGGGACTATTTTCGCGCGAATCGCCGGATGATGGCCAATCCACCGAGAGCGGCTGCCACCAACAGGCCGGTGCCCGGAAGTTCTGGTAGCGCGACCACTTCGATATTGACGCTCATTTCAGTGGGATCGCCGTTGATGATCGATTTCGACCACCCGTTCACGTGCTGCTCATCCCAGGGATTGATGCCGATCAGGCTCGGCGGAGGGCTGGTCGGCAGGATGAACGAATAGGAATAGTTGAGGGTGAGAAGCCCCGGCGTGCTGGTCGGTACGTCGTATTGGGCGATCGGACCGTTCACCACGGCATGTACCCCATCGGCAAAGGGCTGCACCGCGGTTCCCTGATTGTCCTTCCAGATCAGGATGTAGTGGGTTCCGGCGGTCAACGTGGCCTGTGCCGGTCCTGCGAGCGTGGTAAAGGTGTAGTCAAAGGATCCTTCATCGGTACCCGTGCCACCGAGTGGGACGATCGCGGATGTTTCCGGTGAAACCGCGCCCTGCATCCAGACCTCGACCAGTGCGCTTCCCGAACTGTAGGAGGAATAGTTGAAGGCACCCAACGCGGCCACCCGAACATCCTGATTGGGGGTGAAGTAGAACCCGTAACTTCCCGGCGTCTGACCGACGCTCGGGCCCACGGGGCTGCCTTTTTCGAACAGTGCCGGCGAAGTGTCGGCGGCTGCCGGCAGGATCACCGCCGCCATCCACAAGGAGTGAGAAACAATCCGGAAACGCATGATAGGTCATCCATCTGACGCGCCATGGCCCCGGGCTGGAATGGCGGCCCCCCGCGCGCCCGGCCCGGATCACATCGACGCTCCCGTCGCCGGGTTCCAAGACGATCAGAACCACGTCAACCGGTGTCGACCGTACGAGGTTGAGTGTCGCAAAAACAAGCGCCGATGCGGCGGGAAAGAAGTCGAATCACCGGCGTCGTTCCGCACGATTTTCCCTCCGGATTCCCCGCGCCGCCATCACCGGACGCCCATTTGACAGAGATTACAGAACGGTTATTCTGAAATCCTGATGGCAGGACGACCCGTTGCATGTGATCGGATGGAGGCCACCCGGAAGGCGGCCGGGGAATTCTGGCGAAGCGGCTTTGGTGGCACCTCGGTCTCCGATCTCGTCGAGGCGACCGGCCTGAACCGGTTCGGATTGTACGGCGAACTGGGCGGCAAGAAGGGTCTCTTCCTCAAGGCCTGCGCGGTGTATTCCGAGGGCTCACGCCAGCGTTTGCTCGGGCCGCTCGCCTCAGCCAGGGATCCGGAACAGGGCCTTCGTGAACTGTTTTCCGTGGTGATCGACGGGCAACTCGATGGTCGGCAGCCCCGCGGATGCCTGATGGCCAACACGCTATCGGACGCCGCCATCACCGATCGCGAAATCCGGGAGGCGGTGCGGGCGCATTTTGATACGCTCGAAGCGGCCCTGGGTGCGGCTCTGCGGCGTGCCGCGGGAAGCCAGGGTTCCGCCACAACCGCCCGCAACGGTGGGCGGCTGCTCGTCAACACCCTGCTTGGCCTCGTCCAAATGGCCTGCCTCAACCCCAATCGCAGTGCGCTCCGGGCGATCGCATCGTCCGGAATCGAAGCCGCCCTCCGCACCGCACGGAGCAGGCCGCCCGGAGTCCGCGCCAAAACGGAAACCACTCCAGTCATCGCTCCCGCCGGACACCGCGGGCCGCGCCGTTCTCTTTCTTCATGAGTTCCAATCCATCCCCCACGGTCTTCGATCCGATCCAACTCGGCGCGCTCCACCTTCCTCACCGCGTCCTCATGGCACCCCTCACCCGGTGCCGCGCGGAGCCCGGAAACGTCCCGGGACCGCTGGCTGCGGAGTACTACGCCCAACGCGCTTTGGCCGGATTGATCATCTCCGAGGCCACCTCGGTTTCGCCGCGTGGATTCGGCTATCCCAACACCCCGGGCATCTTCACCGCGGACCAGGTGGCCGGATGGCACCGGGTGACCGATGGCGTCCACGCCGCCGGCGGAAGAATCTTCCTCCAACTCTGGCACGTCGGCCGCATCTCGCATCCGTCCTATCAACCCCGACAGGAAATCCCAGTCGCGCCTTCCGCGATTCGGCCGAAGGGAAAAATCTTCACCGGCACCGCGATGGAGGACTACGTCACGCCGCGTGCGCTGGAAACCGGGGAACTCCCGGGAATCATCGCCGAGTACGTTCACGGTGCCCGGCTCGCGCTTGAGGCGGGTTTCGACGGGGTCGAGATCCACAATGCCAACGGCTATCTGCTCGACCAATTCCTTCGCGACGGCACCAATCAACGAACCGATCGCTATGGCGGATCCATTCAAAACCGCGCCCGTCTGACCCTCGAGGTCACCGAGGCGGTGGCTTCGGTCTGGGGTGCCGAACGGGTCGGCATCCGCTTTTCGCCGGGCGGCGTGTTCAACGACATGCGGGATTCAAATCCGCTGGAGACCTTTGGCTACGTCCTGCGCGAACTGAGTTCGTTACCGTTGGCGTACGCTCACATCACCCGGGTCACCGCTCAGGACATCGCCCACGGCGCAACCGACGGCGTGGGTCCGAAAGAACTTCGATCCCAGTTCCGGGGCAACATCATCGCCGCCGGCGGGTTCACCCTGGAATCGGGCAACCAGGCACTGGCCGAGGGCTGGGCCGATGCCATCGCCTACGGGGTTCTGTTCCTCGCCAACCCGGATCTCCCGGAGCGTTTCCGTCGCGGCGCACCCTTGAACACGCCCGACGAAGCGACGTTTTACGCCTCCGGCCCGAAGGGCTACACCGACTACCCGAGGCTCGCGGCGTGAACCCGGTCGTCCCCGTTTCCGCCGTTTGAGCGGACTCTTTTCACACACCAGAACCACAACTCAACATCCCCTCCATGACTCCAATCACCGCACCCAACCTCACCCAACGCGCGCCCCGCAGCATGCGCGTGCGACTCGGCAACTACGCGATTCTGCCGCGGCTCCTCGACAAATGCCGCGCCGAGCTGGCGGGCACTTCGGGTGAGTTCCACTACAACTGCCCTCTCGATCAGCACTGGTTCCGCTTCACCGGAGTCGACGCCGCCGAGCTGAAGAAGGAAGTCGCCACCGGCAAGGGCGACGGAGAATTGCTCGAATGGATCCAGGCCAACGCCCCGTTGAAACGGTCGCCGTGGGAAATCATCACCTGGAGCGAATATCATGACCGCCGCGGCCCGGACAGCGACGCCGAGACGTTCGCCTATTTCGCCGGCGCGGTCGGCAAGCTCACCCTGACCCGCGAGGATATCCGGACCTGGGCCGACCTGTTGGACCTCGACGATCATGTGACCTTCGGCGGAAAGGCGTAAGGGTCACGCCGACCAGCGGTTGTCAACCGATCTCGATTGCCTGATGATCGCCGCAGACGGTTCCTGCGCCCCGTTGCCAGTTTCACTGGATTCGGGGCGCGGGAATCCGCGTTTGAATGGCTACGTTTTTCCGAATTGCACGACTCTGGATCGCCGGCCTCGCACTCTGGGCGGCATGGCTTCCCGCGCGAGGCGGCACGGTCATCGCCTGGGGCAGCAATCAATACAATCAGACCAACGTTCCGATTCGCCTGTCGCTGGTGACCGCGATCGCCGCCGGGGCCTATCACAACGTCGCCCTGCGATCGGACGGAACCGTCTCGGTCTGGGGATGGAACGGGTATGGCCAGGGGAATATTCCCGCCGACCTCCACGACGTGAAGGCCATCGGTGCCGGTTGGAACACCGTGGTGGCCGTCCGACAAAACGGGACCGTCGTTACCTGGGGCAACACCAACTACGATCAGACCGTGGTCCCGCCGGGCCTGACCGGTGTCGCCCACGTCGCCGCCGGTTACGGCCACACCGTCGCGGTGCGCGATGACGGGTCGGTGGTGGCCTGGGGCTACAACCAGTTTGGCCAGACCAATGTTCCGGTCGACCTCACCAACGCGGTGGCGGTGGCGTCCGGCGATTCGCATGTCATCGCCCTTCGACGCGATGGGACAGTGACCGCCTGGGGGTTCAATTTCTTCGGTCAGGCGACGGTTCCACCGGGCCTCACCGGCATCATGGGAGTCGCCGCCGGTGCCTATCATTCGGCGGCCTTGAAGGCGGACGGAACCGTTGTGGCCTGGGGCGACAACGACTCGGGCCAGACCAATGTCCCGCCGGACCTGACCGGCGTCGTGGCAATCTCCGCGGGACGCCATCACACGGTGGCGTTGAAGGCCGACGGCACGGTGGTCGCCTGGGGCGGCAATGAATCCGGCGAAACCCTGGTTCCGTCGCAGTTGAGCGGCATCACCGCCATTGCCGCCGGATTCTCCCACACCATCGTCCTCAACAAGATTGATCCGCCCCAGCCCCGCGCGGCGACGGGCGTTCCACTGCTGGCCAACGGCCAGGTTATCGCGATCATTCTGACCGACGGCGGCACCGGGTACACCGGCATTCCCACCGTCGAAATCGTGGGCGGCAGCGGCACCGGCGCCACCGCCACGGCCACCATTGCCAACGGAAAAGTCACCTCGCTGACCATTCAAAACTCAGGGTCCGGCTATCTCTCCATTCCCGAAATCCTGGTTCAATCTCCCGACGATCAAGCGTCTGTTCCTCCAATCGCCACGGCAAAACGGGAGAATGGTCAATTGCAGCTACAGTTCACCGTCACCATCGGGTTGCGGTATCAACTGGAGGCGACGACCGATCTGCACACATGGAGCCCAGTTGGAAATCCGATCAACGCCACCACCAGCGAAGTGGATCAGGCCCAGGAAATCGGGTCTGCAGCCGTGTACTATCGTCTGGTCGATGCGCCGTGAACCGCCCGCGGCGCGGACGATGACAGGTCACATCGCCAACTGGACGCGGCGTTCGTCGAGTTGCCCCGTCCAACGACCGACATAGCTCATGGCGCGGTAAAGCTGCTCCAGGCGTTCGAGCGGCAGCGCGGCGCGGCGGAGCGGATCACCGACCGCCGGCGCGTCCGCCCAGATCCGATTCATCGCCTCCAATTCAGCCACCAGTTCGGCCCGTTTTCCCATCACCTGTTCCCGCAGGGCGTCGATGCGGCCAGACCAGTCGAGTCCTTCGCGCATCGATTTCAGTTTCAACATCGGCGAAGTGGGCGTGCCGCGGGCGGCAAGGAAGGCATCGCAGTCCCGACACGTTTGTCCGATCTCCACAAACAAATCCATGGTCCCGGGCGGAATCCGCTGGATGTCTCCCGGCGACCCGCCCGACTCCAGTTCAAGCAGGTGCAGCAGGCGATCGCGGGGTTCTCGAAGGCGATTGAAGGCGGCGTTCAACTCCGTGTAACGCGCCGTCGCTGCCAACCGATCGGCTTCGGACGCGCCGTGGACACGATCGGGGTGAAACGGACTGGACTGCTCGATGAACCGTCCTTTCAACGCCGCTTCATCAAGCCACGGCCGACGCTGTTCCGACAGCAGCTCAAACGCATCAACCATGACCGGCCTCAGGCGCTGAAACTCTCGCCGCAGGAACAACTGGTGGCGGCGTTCGGGTTCTTCACCTTGAAGCCGCCCTCGGTCAATGCATCGCTGTAATCGAGCTCACTGCCGGTGACGTACAACGCGCTCTTGGGATCCACCACGACACGAACTCCCGCACTTTCCACAAGGATGTCGCGATTCTGAGGCTGGTCCTGGAGGTCCATCTTGTACTGGAGACCGGAGCATCCACCGCCGACCACGGCCACCCGGAGAACACCCTGGGGACGGCCCTGTTTTCCGAGCAGCGAGGTCACCTTGCGGGCGGCGCTGTCGGTGAGCTTGATCAGGCGTTCGTCGCCCACCCGAAACCCGGGCGCAACGGCGGCGGCACTTGAAGCTCCAATTTTTCCAGCGATCATGACCGGCTGAACCTAGGCGGCCTTCGATCGGGCGTCAACGCAAGCACCTTACCCGCCCGCAATGCAGTGAGACTCCACACGCGCTGCTGCCCCGGCTGCGATCCAAAAAGAGGACACGGATCCACACGGATTGAGAAGGATCGACCACGATTTCCGTGCACTGATCGGGTCCGGTTCGTTCCGTCTTATTCCGCCCAAATTCGTGTCAATCCGTGCAATTCGTGTCCTCTTCCGAATCCCCCCGCCTCAAATGGGCTCGGCGATCAGGTCGTAGTCGGTGTGGCCGACGATGCGAACCTTGCTGAACCGGCCGACCGGCAGCTTTCCGCGAATGTAAACGCGGCCGTCGATGTCCGGGGCATCGGCCTCGCCGCGCGCCACCAGGTAACTGCGTCCCGAGGGCAATCCCGAGCCCTCCGAGTCGCTGCGCATCAAGCCATGTTCCCACGAGCGGACCCGCGCCGACTCGATTTGACGATCGGTCGCCTCGCCCTCGACGAGGACCTTGAGCGTGCGTCCGACAAAGGATTCCGCCACCGTCACCGCCACCTCATGCTGGGCGGCCATTGCCTGCTCACGGCGCTTTCGTCGTTTCGCAGGCGTCAACTGCTGCGCCATCTTGCCCGCAATCGTCCCGTCCTCCTTCGAATAGGCAAACACGCCCAACCGCTCAAACCGGGTCGTCCGGATGAACTCCAACAGCGACTCAAAATGTTCCTCGGTCTCTCCCGGAAATCCGACGATGAACGTGGTTCGGAGTGCGATGCCCGGAACGCCCGCGCGAATTTTCGCGATGAGATCCCGGATATATTGTCCGCTGGTTTCACGGCGCATGCGGGCCAGCAAATCATCGTGGATATGCTGCAATGGCATGTCCACGTAGCGGGCCACCTTGCGGCATTCCGCGATCGTCCGGATCAGGTCGTCGGTCCAGTGCGCCGGGTGCGTGTACAGCAGGCGGATCCAGAAATCGCCCTTCAGCGCGTTCAGCTCACGGAGCAGCGTGCAGAGCGTTGTGGAATCAGCCGCCAGAGCCTGCGTCGCCGCCGTGAACCGGGCGGGTGAAGCAATCGACGGCGTGTGGCCGGGACGCAGATCCAGGCCGTAATAGGTGGAATCCTGCGAGATCAGGTTCAGTTCGCGGACCCCGTTGGCGATGAGATCCCGTGCCTCCGCCACGATGTCGGATTGCGTGCGACTCCGATGAGAGCCCCGCATCCGGGGGATGATGCAGAAGCTGCACGGATGATTGCAGCCCTCGGCAATCTTGACGTAGGCGAAATGACGCGGCGTCAGCCGGAAGCGCGGTGTTTCAAACTGGGGAATATACTTGGGACGAACCGTGACATCCACGGGCGGTGGAACCGGCGCGGCCGCCTGGAGTGAGATGACCTTGCGCGTCCGCCCAAACTGTTCCGTCCCGCGAATTGTCTCGTCATGGTCATGATCCGAATGGCCGCGCGCTTTTTCGATTTCCGCCAACCGCCCGGCCACCTGCTGCTTCTGTTTCTTTCCCTTCGCCGGCACCGGTGAGGCGATCTTTTGCGCCCGCGAGGCGATGGCCTGTTCGACGATGTCGCAGACCTGTTCCACCTGGTCGATCCCCATGAACCGATCCACCTCGGGCATCAATTGGGGCAGTTCATTGCGAAACCGTTGCGGCATGCAGCCGGAAACGATGACGGCCTGGCCCGGGCGGACCTTGGAACGGAATTCCGTCGATTCGAAAATGGTGTCGACGCTCTCCTCCTGCGCGGCATCGATGAAGGAGCAGGTGTTGACGATGAGAGCGTCGGCCTGGGCGGGGTCATTGACGATCTCGACCCCCTGTTTCAGCAGGGACCCGAGCATAATCTCGGCATCCACCAGATTCTTGGCACAACCGAGTGAGATCAAGCCCACCCGCCGGGGGGCGGATGGACGGGAGGCAGGAAGCGGCGCGGTCACGGGACGCGGAAGCTACCCGCGCTGCCGGCCGATGCGCAACGCCCGACCCGAGGCACTAAAAACCCCGTCGATTTTGTGAGGAACCCCATCGGAAGAGCAAAAAGGCGTTGTCCCCGATCCCGGAGGCCGCCAACCTACGCGCTTTCGTATGGAGACGGTCAATCTGGGTCTGATTGGTGGCGGCACGGTGGGCGGCGGAGTGATCCGCGCCCTCCGGCGCAATGGCACGCTGATGACGTCCCGTTTGGGTGTCGCCCTGAATCTCCGCAAGGTTGCGGTCCGCGACGTCAAAAAACATCGCGATCTGGCGCTGCCCCGCGGGGTTCTCACCGATGACTGGAGTGAGGCGGTCAACGATCCCTCCGTTCACGTGGTGGTGGAGTTGTGTGGAGGGACGACCGTGGCCCGCGACATGGTCCTGACCGCGTTGAAGCTGGGCAAACCGGTGGTCACCGCCAACAAGGCACTGCTGTCCGCCCACGGTCCCGAGCTGTTCCAAACGGCGGCACGGCACGGAGCCAATCTTTATTACGAAGCCTCGGTCGCCGGCGGCATTCCCATCATCAAGGTCCTGCGGGAATCCCTGGTCGGAAACCGCATTGTCTCGTTGCACGGAATCGTCAATGGAACCTGCAACTACATCCTGACCCGGATGAAGTTGGAGGGCATCGAATTCAGTGAGGCACTGGCCGAAGCCCAACGCCTGGGATACGCCGAAGCGGAGCCTTCGTTGGACGTCGACGGGCATGACGCCGCCCACAAGACCGGCATTTTGGCGTCGCTGGCCCACGGGTTTTGGGTCAATCCGCGCGCGATTCACACCGAAGGCATCCGGCGGATCAGCCGGCTCGACATTCAGTTCGCCGCCCAACTGGGTTACACCATCAAGCTCCTGGGTGTGATCAAGACCATCGACGGAGGCCCCGGAAAACGCCGCAAGGAAGCCCGGGAAAACGCTCCACGCATCCAGGTCGCCGTGTATCCGGCGCTCATCCCCAACGGACACGTGCTCGCGTCGGTGAATTACGCGTTCAACGCCATTTCCGTTCGTGGGGATGTGGTCGGTGACACGCTTCTTTACGGGCGTGGCGCCGGCGCGGATGCGACGGCCAGTTCGGTGTTGAGCGATCTGGCCGATGCCGCCCTGGACCTGAAACACGGTTCGGTGGAACGGGTCCCCTGCTTCGTCGCCCATGCCGCCCAATCCCGCGTGATGCCCATCGAGGAGGTCACCTCACGGTATTATCTCCGGCTCGCGGTGATCGACAAACCGGGTGTGTTCGCCCGGATTTCCAGCCTTCTGGCGCGGGCGGGAATCGGGATTTCATCGATCATCCAGCCCGAGGGTCATGTGGGCGACACCGTGCCGGTCATCCTGATGATTCACGACGCCCCGAATGCCGCGATGCAGAAGGCGCTCCGCCAGATTGCCCGACTCGGCGTGGTCCGCGACGAACCGGTTTTGATCCGGGTCGAACCCTTCGAATGATGGTTCCGTTTTCCCCCATGAGCAGTTCCAGCAAATCCTGGCCCGGTGTGATCCGGCGCTACGCCTCCTTTCTGCCGGTGACCGACCAGACCCCGGTGGTGACCTTGTTGGAGGGCAACACGCCGTTGATCCCGGTGCCACGTTTCGTCGACAGGATCGGCGGCCATTTCGATCTTTTCCTCAAATACGAGGCGCTGAATCCGACCTGTTCGTTCAAGGATCGCGGGATGACCCTGGCCGTCTCCAAAGCCTGCGAACGCGGTGCCAAAGTGGTGGTCTGCGCCAGCACCGGCAACACCAGTGCCAGCGCCGCGGCCTATGCGGCCCGGGCGGGACTTCAGTCGGTGGTGCTCCTGCCCAAGGGGAAAATCGCGCTTGGAAAAATGGCCCAGGCACTGATGTACGGAGCCAAGGCGATCAGCATCGATGGCAATTTTGACGATGCGCTGCGCATCGTCCGGGAACTCGGTGAAACGGGGATTGCCGAAGTCGTCAACAGTGTGAATCCGGTTCGCATCGAAGGACAGAAGACGGCGGCGTTCGAGATCTGTGACGTCCTGGGAGGCGCGCCTGACTTTCATTTTCTGCCGGTCGGTAACGCCGGAAACATCACCGCCTATTGGCGCGGGTTTAAGGAATACGAGGCGGCGGGCGAATCGGATACACTACCGAAAATGATGGGCTGGCAGGCAGCCGGCGCGGCACCGCTGGTGTTGGGACATCGGGTGGACCATCCGGAAACGGTGGCCACCGCGATACGGATTGGGAACCCGGCAAGTTGGGAGGGCGCGATGAACGCCGCGTCCGAATCCGGTGGATCAATCCGAAGCGTGACCGATGAACAGATTCTGGAGGCCTATTCGCTGCTCGCCCGAACCGAAGGGATTTTTGTTGAGCCTGCCTGCGCTGCACCCCTGGCAGGACTGATCCTGGCCATTCGAGCCGGTGAAATCCCGAATGGAAGCCTGATCACCGCCACCATGACCGGTCACGGATTGAAGGATCCCGACACCGCCATTCGGGTGAGCGGGATCGTTCCGATTGAAGTCGCGGCAACGCGCGAAGCGGTATTGGGCGCGCTCGGGCTTTGAATCCCGCTCACTTCCGCACACGGCTCCACGAAGCAAAACCCAGCATTGCCAGGCCGACTGCCACGGAATAGGTGGCGGGCTCCGGGACTGGTGTGACCATCAAGTTGACTTCGAAAAACTGGTGTGGCGCACTCGACGTCGGCTCAACCAGACTGGAATGGGTGTTATCGAAAAGCGCCGGGTCAACGATCGTCGCGCCGTTCACAGTTGCCGTTCCTTCCCAGAAGAAGTCGTCCGCACCGGTGGTTTTGGCTCCGATGGTGTAGGTGTGTCCTGACTGAAGGATAACGGGAGTTCCCAAGGCGACATAGTGGTAGTCTCCAATCAGCGGCGCCACATTGCCGGACGGCACCGTCGCCGACGCGACGAGGCTACCGAGACTATCCCAGATCCCCATGTCGTAGGACCCAAATAGCCCCACAGTGTGCGGGCGATCGAAATAGCCCATCTCGCTGACACTGAGATCCTGACCGCCGACGGTAATACTGTAACCGAGAGAAAACCCGCCTCCGGCCGTACTCGACCAAGCAACTGGGTCCAGCAAAGCCACCTGTGCTAGACCCTGCTGGGCCGCAGCGACAAGCAGCGCGGCCGCTGCAATTCCAACGAAACGAAACGAATGGTTTGAGAACGGTTGACTCATGGCTGCTGGTATTTGAGGTCAAGACAGCAATGGCACCGTCTCGGGTTGCACACCGACGAGTCCCCAACCCGCGGTTCCGCAACGCAAAGAGGAACGCTTCGCGAACGAGAGTCAACTTGCTTTAAACCTTTCGGCCGCTATGGGTTCCTATCGGCAGGTGTCCGCGCATGCGCGCCACGTCGGCCGTTTGATCAAGAAAGTGACGATTTCTGGCACAGAGGAGGTATGCCTCACGCGTAGCTGCGATGACCAACCACTAGATCGGTCACATCACCTCGGTCAACTGGCTCAAATCTCTCCCACTGCTACACAAACGTCATGGCATTCGCGACATTTGTGATCGAAGCAGGTTTCCGGTGTGACGCTTACGAAGAATTCGACCCACCTCAGGTTCGAAACCGGCGCCACGCTCCAAAACCCAGGACCGCCAAGCCGACGACCGCAGGATAGGCCGCCGGTTCCGGGATTGGTGCCAGCATCAGGTTGACCTCGAAGAAGTTTCCAACCCCGGTCGACAGAGGCTGAAACAAGGATGGGTGGCTGTTGTCGAAAAGCGCATCGTTGACGAGTGTTGCACCGTTGAGGGTCGCAGTTCCGGCCTCAAACTGACTGTCGGCCCCCGTCCCTCTTCCTCCCACAGTGTAAATGTGTCCCGACTGCAAAACGACCGGAGTGCCCAATCCGACATACCGGTAGTCCCCAGTCAACGGGGCGTCGGTGCCGGACGGAACCGTTGCAGAGGCCACCAAGGCACCGATCGAGTCCCAAATCCCCATGTCGTAGCTGCTAGCAAAGCCCCCGTGGAATCGATCGAAATACCCCATCTCCGTGACCGTCAAATCAGAGGGCCCAACCGTAAAGCTGTATCCCAGCGTAAAACCGCCCCCGAAGGTGCTTGTCCATGACACCGGATCAAGCAGCGCGACCTGGGCCTGTGCCTGGTGAGCGGCTGCCAAAAACAAAGCTCCGCCCGCAAACCCAAGGAAACTGGAGGTTGGGTTCATCAGTGATTTGATCATGTTGTTTGCACTTTCGATGTGGGGTACCACTTCGGGCCGGTGAATTCTGGGACAACAACCTCATGTCGCCCATCGGTATAGAGAGCAGGAACTCCGCTCCCCAGTCAACCGCTTCGATCTTCCACACCCAAAGACAACTAACTAACGAGGCAACCGTCAGTGGCCCGCGGCGTCCTGGTCGGTCACGAATTTCTTGGCGTTATCAACGAACGCGTCCGGCATCCGGGCGAATTCGTCACTGTCGGTCTCGATGGCCAGGCGGCCCTGATACCCGGTTTCGCGAAGGACCTTGAACAGACCCTTCAAATTCGCTGCGCCGGCACCGATTTCAGTGTCGAAGGAGACGTCGTCGCCCGACTGAACCTTCTCGATGCGCTTGTCCTTCAGGTGAAGATCGAAAACCCGACCGTTGTATTCCTTAAACACCTTGGCGGCGTCGAAGTTGGCCGAGGTGACCCATCCGATGTCCATGCAGACGCCCAAGTGCGAATCACGATGTTGGAGGATGTTTCGCACCGTGGCGGGATTGCCGTAGGTCGACTTGATTCCGTGGTTATGGACGGCCACCCGGATGTCGAATTCCTTGGCAAGCACCTCCAAGTTGTCCCAAATCTTGAAATCACCGGGTTCAACGACGATCAGCTTCATCCCCATGAACTTGGCAAACTCGAACAGTTTGCGGTTCTCCTGCTCATCGAGTGAGGTCCCCGCTACCCCGTAGGTGTAAGCGGTGAGTCCAGCCGCCTCCAGAATGCCCTTCTTGCGGGCAAGTTCCGCCGGGGATTCCTTTTTGTAGTCGAGGTGATTGGGGATCAATTGCAGATCCTTGATTCCATGAGCCTTGGCGAAGGCAACCACTTGATCAAAAGACAACCGGCGCAACGTCCAGGTCTGGATGGCAACGCGGTCGGCCAGACCTTCCGCCAGTGCCGGAGCCAAAGAACAGGCAGCAATCAAAAGTGCTGCCGAGAGACGAAGGGAGGGGAGAATCATAAACACGGTATTCTGGGTGACCCTCGGATTGAAACGAGGCCCGGCAGTTCGTGCAAGACTGTTCCGACTGCAGGTTCCACTGGATGGCTCCAAGTCCAACGTGTCTTCGCAGGGGGCTTCAGAAGCCCAAAAAGCCCCGCATCGTTAAATGCGGGGCTTAAAAGGAAGGCGGCAACCTACTCTCGCGCAAGCTATACATGCACTACCATCGGCAATGCTGCGTTTGACGGCCGAGTTCGGGATGGGATCGGGTCGAGCCGCAGCTTTATAGCCACCAAAAAAAACTTCCGGTTCTCTGAAAACCACACATAAGCAAAATTAAATCCAAGCCGCACGACCAATTAGTAACGGTCCGCACATGCCTCACGGCATTTATACGCCCGTCCTATCAACCATGTAGTCTGCATGGGGTCTTTAGGGGCTTGCGCCCGGGAAACCATATCTTGGGAGAGGCTTGGCACTTAGATGCTTTCAGCGCTTATCCTTTCCGCACATGGCTACGCAGCGCTGCTCTTGACAGAACAACTGCCACACCTGTAGTGCGTCCAACCCGGTCCTCTCGTACTAAGGTTGAAATCCCTCAAGTTTCCTACGCCCACAGTGGATAAGGACCGAACTGTCTCACGACGTTCTGAACCCAGCTCGCGTACCGCTT
>CAIVQB010000069.1 GCA_903907925.1 uncultured Verrucomicrobiota bacterium | reverse complement strand
TCCTTAACTGAATATCCAATCTTAATCGACATTGACCAAGTGCTGACCCTCAATCCTAGCGGCATTGGCTTTCACTAAAGCCTGTGGTAGCCAGCTTGCCATCTCATCAATGGTGAGATTGAGCTGCCGCGCAGCATGAGTCAGTGCGGGCGTATTGATAATCCATTGAGTAAGCCTCTGAATTTCTATACTGCGCCACTCGAGAAGGGACCTCAGGTGATTTCCTTTGCTGCGTTGCCTGATACCGAATGGAACGCCTCGGCGATTCCGTTGATCGCAAGTACGAGCAGCAAACTCCCGGTGACGTTTTCAGTTACCGGGCCTGCGGAGGTTCACGGGAGCAACCTCAGTCTGCTCCCGTCCGGCGTGGGACTCGTCGCCGTGACCGCTCACCAGGCGGGCAATGACCTCTATCGCGAGGCTACCGCGACGGTTCGGTTCAATGTGACCAAGGTGCCTCAAACCGTGACCTTCGCGCCGATTCCCGACCGCACCACGGATAATACCCCGATCCGCCTCGTTGCTAGTGCCAGTTCCGGACAGTCGGTGACCTTCTCAGTGGCCAGCGGGACAGCGACGATCTCCGTGGATGATCAGTTGGCCGTATGCTGTACTGGCACCGTGGTGGTTGTGGCCAAACAGGCCGGCACTGCCATCCTCGAAGCGGCGCAGGCCAGCCAGACCGTCACCTTCAAGCCGAACGGATTGACTCCCCCGTGCTCGTTCATCGGTTTCAACGGGGAGTCCTTCTCGATCGCCTTCCGTGGAGAAGCAGGCCGCGCCTACGTCATCGAAACGATCAATGCTTTTGGTGATGTCTGGCAGGAGATCACGACCGTCAACGGCGATGGACCCGGCACGGACACCGTGGTTCCGCTCCCTCAGAGCCTCGACAAGGTCAGGTACTACCGCGTGCGACTGAATTAGAGCGTCAGCCACCCAGATTAAATCCGATAGATCCGAGCCGATCAAGCGCTCCGCACGTTCCATTGCACTTTCCTGAAAATCCATCCCAAAGCGGTTCGGAAGATGAACTCTGTAGCGGGTCTTGAGGGGCGGGTGCCGGGTTCAGGACGATGAGGGGCGGTATGGGTTTGCCCGGCTGAGCCCCTCCTGGTGAAATTCTTACTGACGTTTAGTCGAAATCGAGCCGTGCCCGTCAAGGTTTTGACGTCGCGGTCAATCGTCTGGGGCACATCTGGACACCGTTCCTAATGTTCATCGCGCAGGGCTTCGAGGTCGACGACGTCCAGGTAGAATGCGCCCGCTTGCGCCGGATCGTGATCGGCTTTGGCGATCAACCGGATTTGAACCTCGTCACGCTTGAGGACTGCGGACGTTTGATCCTTCGAAATCAGCAAAAACCCGAGAACGGTCGTGTAAAAATCGACCGCCGATTCGATGGTTTTGACAGGCACGGCGCTCGCGTCGCCGCTGCCGATGGGCGAGATGGAATTGAATTGTTTCAAGGAGACTCCACTGGCGCTGCCGCATTCCTCCTTCGGGTCCGTCCCCACCAGATGAGTGGTCCGGTGAGGGCCAGGATGGGCAACGACAACGCGGCAAGGAGTGAAAGGATGCGGGTGGGCCAGCCGAGGATTTCACCGGTGTGGAGTTGCTGATTCCACAATTTGAAGGTTGGCCCCTCGGACAACAGCACATTCCCCGTCGTGGGATCGAGCACCAGCGCCGTTTGCCGCGTCGGGGAACGGTCTTCCGTGTAACGCAGGCGCACTTTGATAGGGCTTCGCAACCCGCCAATTCCATCGATGAACATGACCTTCGCGCCCGGCGCGGCCCGCAACGCGATCGTTTCAACCTGCTCAACGCTCAATGGAACTGCATTCGGGGCGGGCGGAACGGGTTTGTCCGCGACCGCTTCCGTCCGGCCCAGCCACCGGTTCACCCACCGGCCTGCATCCCTCTCCCAGTAAACGCCGAGACCGGTGAGGGCGAAGATCAACATGGAAACAGATGCGTAGATTCCGAGGACATTGTGGATTTCAAAGTTGCGACGGCGGCCCGACGAAGAGCCGTTGAGTTTGAAAAGTTTTTGGCGCCACCAAAGGGCGACGCCCGTCAACGACAGGACGATCAACGAGCCGGCACCCAACGCCGTGACGAGCCTTCCGGCGTCTCCGAGCCACAGGGTGCGGTGAAACTGGCGCAGTTGTTCCATGAACGTGTTGCGGGAATCCTGAGGGCCCAGGATTTCGGCCGTGAAAGGGTCCACAAAATAACTGCTCCGTTTGTCCGACTGACGGTGACGCAGGGTGACGAGCGTGGCTCCATCACCGGCCGGTGAGGGAGCGAGAGCCGTGACGTATTCCTCCGGGCGGGTACGTTCGAGTTTCCCGACCAGGGCGCCCAACGCGAGTCGCTCGCCCTGCGGTGGCACTCGCATGAGCTTTCGGTTCAGCGCAACGTGGAGTTCCTTTTCAAAGGCCAGCACACCGCCGGTCGAACTGGAAACCAGCAGCATCACGGCCGACAACAATCCGACCACGAGATGCGCAGAGAGGAACAGCTTGCGAACATTCATCTGTTTCACCGACGGCAACCGCCAATCGGGCGGGGGATGTTGAAAACTAGCGGTGGCAATTCGAGGAACCAATCAAAACATCCCGGTTGTTTTGAATCGATCGGTGTGACGCCGTCAACCGCGGTCGACTTTGAGCCGTTTTGAGTTTTCGGTCGATGTCGCGCACGGCTAGTCTGAGGCCGTCACATGTTCGCCTCATCGCCGACCGATCCAATTTTACCCGGTGCCACCATAGGAGTCCTGGGCAGCGGTCAACTGGGTCGGATGTTCACCATTGCCGCCCGACGGCTGGGATATCGCGTTCACATCTTTTCACCCGATAGCGATACACCGGCGGGGCAGGTGGGCGATGTGGAGCGGGTGGGGGCGTATGAGGATCTCGACGCCGTGCGGGAATTTGCCCGCGGCGTCGACTTGGTGACCTTCGAGTTTGAGAATGTTCCCAGCGCCACCAGTCAGGCGGCGGCTGAAGTCGTGCCGGTTCGGCCCGCCGGTTCGGTGCTGCACGTGGCCCAGCAGCGGCTTCGGGAAAAAACGTTTCTGGCTGACCATGGTTTTCCGGTGACGCCGTTCCGCCGGATTCAAAGCGTCGACGACCTGACCGCAGCGGTGCGGGACCTGGGGCTGCCCGCAATGCTGAAGACTACCAGTTTTGGCTACGATGGAAAGGGACAGCAACGTCTGACGCCGGGCGGAGATCTCGGTGCAGCCTTTGCCGGATTGGGTGGCGCGGAAGGCGTGTTCGAGGCGTTCGTCGATTTCGAACGGGAAATCAGCGTGATTGCGGCCCGCGGTGCCGATGGATCATTTGAGGCATTCCCGGTTTTTGAGAACGAGCATCGCCATCAGATTCTCGATGTGACCCTGGCGCCGGCCCGGATTCCGGCCACTGTCGCCGCCGAGGCGGTTCGAATCACTCGGGGTATTCTCGAATCACTGGATGCCGTCGGACTGATCACGGTTGAATTGTTCCTGACTCGCGATCATCGCCTTCTGGTCAATGAGCTGGCACCACGGACCCACAACTCGGGACACCTCACTCTGGACGCCTGCGTCACCTGTCAGTTCGAGCAACAACTGAGGGCGGTCTGCGGGCTCCCGCTCGGCTCGGTGGAATTGCGGCGACCGGCGGCCATGGCAAATCTCCTGGGCGACATCTGGGTGGCAGCGGGCGGGCGGCCGGACTGGGGCGCGGCCCTCGCTGATCCGGCCATCAAGCTTCATCTCTACGGAAAAACAGAGGCCCGGGTCGGGCGGAAAATGGGACATCTGACCGCCACTGGCCGGACACCCGAAGAGGCGGCTCAACGGGTTCGCGCAGCGCGGGATCGTTTGATTCCGAAGCGGTGATTCGCCGCTCAGGTTCCGACCTGGGCCTTCACCGTCACGGCGATCACTTCCGACCATTGGCCGACCCGGTCACCGGCCAGGATATAACTCGCGCGGTACTGCCAGGCGGTGGAAACGGCGGACAACGGCGAGGGTTGGGTGTCGATGATTCCCGGAGCCGTGGAAATGCACAGCGGCATCCATCCGGTGCCGCGATTCACCTCCACCTCGATGGTGTCGAACCCGTCGGACTTCTTCCACGACACCTCGGGCTGGTTGTTGTTCCAATAGACCACAATCTCCGGTCGGACCAGCGTGAGGTCGACCAGATCGTTGGACCCACTGATTCCCAGGTTTTTGCCGATCGACTCGGTATACAACGGGTGGCTTTTGATGTCGGTGACGATGCGATGCACCCGCCGGAAGATCCCAGGCGGCACGCTGGGCGGGCGCGGGGTGTGAAAGGTGAGACCGGGGAGGTAGGGATCCTTCGCGCCTTTCTGGCCGAACCCATATTGGCTGCGCGCCGCGACGTAGGAGGCGGTCAGGGTCTTGAGTTGGGAGGTCGTAGAGACGATCCAGGCGAAGTAGCGGGCATCCATCTGGATGTCGTCAATCTTGGTGGCCGAAAGCCCAAACGTGGCCTGATACGAGGGAAGCCGGGCGGAGAAATAGTTCAGCCATACGACCTGAGAGACGAGGTCCGTTGGGAGATACGATTGCGAGGGCATAGCTGGGCTGCGAGAAGAGAATTCACCCATTCCCGGCGTTGAATCCAGTAGAGAATGATCGGCGGGCCGCTTCCGTCGCTTGAGAACGATCGGGTCGGCGTTGTTCGGCGGCTAACCGAGGAGGGTGCGCGCGGCTTCGATGTCGCTTCGGATTTGGGCGGTCAACGCTTCCAAATTCGCAAAACGGAGTTCCTCGCGCAGCCGGGCGACCAGCCGCACTTCCAATTCCTCGCCCAACAGTTCACCGGTGAAATCGAGCAGATGGACCTCGAATCGGAGGGGGCCGGCGGCGGTGACGGTGGGGCGGACCCCCAGATTGAGCACGCCTGGAAGGACACGGGACTGATGGGTGACCCGCACCGCGTAAACACCATGGGGCGGCAGTTCCAATCCGCGGACATCCAGATTGGCCGTCGGCACTCCGATGCGGCGGCCCAGTTGATCTCCCGGCTGGACGCGGCCGCTCACCGAGTACGGACGGCCCAGCAATTCGCTGGCCTCCTTCAACTGGCCGGCGCGGAGGCATTTTCGGACCCGGCTGCTGCTCACCCGGCTGTCACCGATGGACACCGGTGCGCAGGCGTTGGCGGTGAAGCCGAGGCGGTGTCCGAGAATCTTGAGCACCGGAACATCACCGCTCCGTTCGTGGCCAAAGTGAAATCCATTTCCGACACTGATGCTGCGGATGCGGCCGGCATCACGGGCGAGCTGTTCGATGAAGGCCTCGCCGGTGATTTGCGAGAACTCGGGCGTGAATGGAATGACCAGGGTGGTGTCGACCCCCAGGGCTTCAAAGGCCCGCAGTCGGGCCGCGAGGGGCTGAAGAAGCAGCGGCGAGCGCTCCGGATGGATCACCGAAAGCGGATGCCGATCAAAGGTAACCGCCCCCGAGAGCGCTCCGTGCGCGGCGGCGTCAAGAAGGGCAGAACGGATGACATGCTGGTGCCCCAGATGCACGCCGTCGAACATTCCGAAGGCGAAGCATACCCCGTGCGGATGACGCGGCAGGTCCCGGGCGTGACGGACGATGACCATGGCTCAGGCGGCGTGTTTGAGCTTCAGGTAGGGAATGACTTCTCGGGCCAATTCCGCCGGAGTCCAGGCGAGGATCTTGTCCAGGGTGTGGGCCTGCTGCACGTTGAAGCGGCCGCTGCTCAACCGGCGCAGGCGCGTGAGGTGAGCGCCGCAGCCGAGTTTGTTCCCCAGATCATGGGCCAGCACCCGGATATAAGTGCCCTTGGTGCAGGCGATCTCGAAATAAGCGAAGGGTTCCTCGTACTCGTGGAATCGGTACGAATAAACGTGGATGAGCCGCGGTTGGCGTTCCACTTCCTGACCTTTTCGCGCCAGCTTGTGGAGCGGAACGCCGCCGATTTTGATGGCGCTGACCATCGGCGGAATCTGGTGCTGATCGCCCTCGAAGGGGCTGGCCGCGGTATTAAGGTCCTCGAGGGACAACGGCGGCACGGGCATGGACCCGGTCAGCTCGCCGTCGGCGTCGTGGGAATCGGTCGATTCGCCGAGTCGCATCACGCCTTCGTAGACCTTGTCGGTCGCCATCAGGCTTTCGGAAAGGCGCGTGGCCTGTCCGAACACCAGGACCAGCAGGCCGGTGGCCATGGGATCCAGCGTCCCGCAATGACCCACCTTGGCGATTCGGAAATGGCCCCGGACCTTGGCGACGACGTCGTGGGAGGTCCATTCCTGGGGCTTGTCGACCAGGAGGGCGCCGTCGAGTGGTGTGAATTCGCGCATCCGAATCAGGTGAGGGAACGTCCGGCCAGTGCGCGTTTGATGGCGGTCAGCACGCGGCGCTGGACGGTGAGGGGACGTCCGGCGATGCGGGCTCCGGCGGCGGCCTTGTGGCCTCCGCCTCCGAACAGGGCGGCCACTTCGTTGACGTTGACCCGGTCGTTCTTAGAGCGAAGGCTGATCCGGGTGAATTCGGGTTCGATCTCCTCGAAGACGATTGCCACCACCACGCCCTCGATGGCGCGGATGTGATCGATCAATCCCTCGCTCTCCTCGGTCGAGGCACCGGTGCGCGCGTAGTCGGCGCGCTTGAGCCAGAAATAAGCCGTCTTCGAATCGTGGGTGAGGCGGAACTTGTTGTAGACGTGCCGCAGCAGCCGGACCCGGGTCAGCGGAAAACTCTGGTAAACCTCCTGACAGATTTTTCCGAGATCCGCTCCGCGTTCGACCAGATGGGCGGCGGTCTCAAGCGTTTCCGGAGTGGTCACCGCGTATTGGAAACTGCCGGTGTCGGTGCTGACCGCGGTGAACAGGCAATCCGCCATCGGCTGGGTGATCTTCCAACCGGCCCAGGCGCAAAGATCGTAAATCAATTCACCGCTCGACGGTTCACGCGGGGAGACCCAATTGATGTCACCGTACCGGGTGTTCGAGGCGTGATGATCGATGTTGATCAACAGTCCACGGGCGGCGATGTGTTCGCCGGCGCGGCCGAGGCGTTCGAAACTGGCGCAATCGGTGGCGATGACCACGTCGAATTTCCGACCTTCCGCGGGCTTTGAAAAACGGCGGTCGGGATCGAGAAACCGCAGCTTGTCGGGGACGACATCCTCGTTCCAAACGGTGACCGCCTTCCCCTCTTCCTCGAGTGCGAGTGCGAGTCCGAGTTGGGAACCGACACAATCCCCGTCCGGCCGCACGTGGCCGACGATGCAGATTGATTTGGCGTCACGGAGGGCTTCGAGGATGCGTTCGACCGTCTTGGGAATGGGCTTCATGGAGACGCGGCGGCGTCGCTGTCGGGAAGGGTGGGGGATGTCCCGGGCGGGGTCGGAGTGGCCGTTTTCGGGCGGTCCAGTTCCTCCAGCAGGGCGACAATGCGGTGTCCCTGTTCGATGGAATCGTCCAGTTGAAACCGCAGCTCGGGGACGAATTTGAGCTGGATGGAGGTGCCGACGATCATCTGGATGCGGCGGGCGTGATCGGCGAGGCGGGACTTGGCGCGCTTCTTCTGATCCGGCGTTCCGACGAATCCGACAAAGACCGTCGCGGATCGAAGATCACTGGCGAGGCCGACGTCGTTGACCGTCAGCAAGCCGACTTCGTCAATCGACAGCTCGCGCCGGATGCACTCCGCCACCTCGTGTTTCAGCAGTTCCCTGACACGGGCGGTCCGACGATTGGGTTGCATGGAAAGACTGTGGAGCGCGGGCGACTCAGAGCTTTTGGGCCACCTTTTCGGTGGTGTAGCACTCGATGAAATCCCCTTCCTGGAAATCGTCGAAGCCATCGAGCTTGATGCCGCATTCCATTCCGGACCGGACCTCGTTCACCTCATCCTGGAAACGCTTCAACGTGAGGGAAAGGCCCTCGTAAATGAGATGCGTCTTGCGGCGCACGCGCATCTTGCCGCGAACGATGCGGCCGTTGGTGACGGCGCAACCGGCGACATTGCCGCCCTTGGAAAGGCTGAAGATCTTGCGGACCTCGGCCTGGCCGATGACCACTTCCTTGAGCAGGGGATCGAGCAGGCCGGCCATGGCCTCCTTCACGTGATCGATGAGCTCGTAGATGATGGCGTAGAGCTTGATCTGAACGCCCTCATGCTTGGCCTGTTCCGCGGCGCTGCTGTCCACGCGGGTGTGGAAGCCTAGAATAACCGCATCCGAGGAACTGGCGAGGAGCACGTCGGCAGCGCTGACGGCACCGACCGCACTGTGAACGATCTCCATCGAAACCTTGCTGGAGTCGATCTGGTTCAACGCATCGCAAATGGCTTCGACACTGCCCTGGGTGTCCGCCTTGACGATCACCTTCAGGACCTTGGCGGTCATGTCGCTGATCTGGCCGAAGATGTCTTCGAGCGTCTGCCGCTTCGGGCGCACGCCGTCGAGTTCGGCTTTCTTTCGATCCATGAACCGCTGGGAGGCGAGTTCGCGGGCCGCCTTTTCGTTTTCGACGGAACTGAATTCAGAACCGGCATCGGGAACGCCATTGAGTCCGAGGACGCGGACCGCGACCGACGGGGTGGCTTCCTTCAGGCGCGAACCCTCCTCGTTCATCATCGCCCGCACCTTGCCGTAATGTTCACCGCAGAGGATGACATCACCGACCCGCAGGGTGCCCTTGCGCACCAGCACGGTGGCCACGGGACCGCCGGGTTCGACGCCGGATTCGATGACGTTGCCCTTGGCCTTGCGGTCGGGATTGGCCTTCAGTTCGAGCAACTCCGCCTGGAGCAGGATGGAATCGATCAGCTTGTCGATGCCCTGCTTGGTGACCGCCGAACAGTCGACGTACAGCGTGTCGCCGCCCCAATCGTCGGGCAGAAGACCTTTTTCCTGAAGCTGCTGACGGACCCGCAACGGGTTCGCCGCGGGATGGTCACATTTGTTGACGGCAACGATGATGGGGACCTTCGCCGCCTGCGCGTGCGAGAGGGCTTCCAGCGTCTGCGGCATCACGCCGTCATTGGCCGCGACCACCAGAACGACGATGTCCGTCACATTGGCACCGCGGGCGCGCATGGCCGAGAAGGCGGCATGCCCCGGGGTGTCGAGAAAGGTCAATTGCTGCAGGACGCCGGTAATCGGGTGCGGATAGGCGATGGTGTAGGCACCGATGTGCTGGGTGATGCCACCGGCCTCGCCGGCAACCACGTTGGCCTTGCGGACCACGTCCAGCAGGGACGTTTTGCCATGGTCGACGTGTCCCATGATCGTGATGACCGGGGGGCGCGGCTTCTGAGTCTCGGGCCGGTCGTCCTGGTCGAGTTCGACCTTTTGTTCCTTGGGAACGTTGACGCTGTGGGCGGCCTTGTCGCGCTTCTCGGTTTCGAACCGGAATCCGTGCTTCGCCGAAACCTTGATGGCGTGCTCGGTATCGATGGTCTGGGTTACGGTCGCGAAGACACCCATGCTCATGAGGTCCGCGATCACCTGAAACGGTTTGCGGCCGATCTTCTCTGCGAATTCGCGCACCACGATCGGCGGGCGCATGATTAAAATCGGTGCGTCGGCGGCGACATGCACCTTGGGAGGCGCGGGCTTGGCGGGAGTGGCCGGCTGGGACTGGCCGGGCCGGTTGCCAAAATTTCCCCCACGACGATCATCGGGACGTCCGCCACCGCGGTTGTCGCGACGGTCATCGCTGCGCGCCGGCGGACGGGCGAAACTGCGCGGATCAATGCGTCCCACCAACTGACCGATCTGACTCTTGGGCGGCTCGGGCGGTTTGACGGGAGTCGGCGGAACGGCAGCCGTCGGTGCCGCGGGGGTGGGCGCGTGGGCGGCCGGTGCTGGAACCGACGGCGGAACGGTCGGCGCTCCTGCGGATGCAACGGCCGGTGCCGGTGGTTGGACGTGGCCCGGGAGATCGGCGGTGGATTCGAAAGACGGCACCCCGGCGACGGGGCTCGAAGGTTCGGAAGGGGTGGTGGCCGGCGGCGCGGAAGCGGCGGATTCACTCGCGGGCGCGTGCGGCGGGGCGGAAACAACCTCCGCGGTCGGTGCCGTGGGTTCCGGTTCGGGCTCCGGTTCCGGTTCGGGTTCGACCGGGCGCGGTGCCGGGATGATCAACACCGGCTGTTCGGGCTCCGTGGCGACCGGGGCGACCGGCGGAGCGAAGGGGATCAACTGATCACGCAGGTACTCCGCGGTAATCTTATCGAGCGAGCTGGACGGCACCTTGGCCGCGGCAATGCCCAGCTCCTTCGCCTTGATGAGCACGACTTTGCTCTCCAGGTTCAATTCCTTGGCGATTTCGTAGATACGAACGGGCATAGCTTCTTTCGTGCAATTTCAACCAACGACCGACGTGGACCGAATTCCCGACCTGCGCGACCCCATGTGGGCGAGCCGCCAGACGCTGCCAGACCTGCATCGACGCCAAAGCCCGGCCGGCGAATCAAACTGAAGTGCCCTACGCTGTCGGGGTGGGGCTGGCTCCACTCGCCTGCCGACGGACCATCTCGCCCTTGACGGCTTCGATGAGGAGGGGGGCGGCCACCTCTCCGATTTCAGGGACGACCGCCAGATCGGCCGCTTCGGCCTCCAGCAGATCCCCGATACTGTGAAATCCGATGTTCACCAGGACGCGGGCATGTTCCTCGGAAATGCCCGGAATGGCGGCGAGCTCGTGGACCGCATGATCCACCTTGGCTTCGAATCCATTGACCTCCGCCTCCGCCTCGATGTCGATTTGCCAACCGGTCAGGCGCGATGCCAGACGGGCATTCTGACCGCGTTTGCCGACGGCCAGGGGAAGCTGGTCGGGCGTGGTGTGCACCAGGACGCGCTTGCGTTCCTCGTCGACGTGAAACGATTTGACCCGGGCCGGATCCAGCGCCTTCGCGACGAAGGTGCGGATGTCCGACGACCAGGGGATGATGTCCACCTTCTCGTTGTTCAGTTCGCGGACGATATTCTTCACCCGCTGACCCCGCAGGCCGACGCAGGCGCCGACGGGATCCACCTTCGAATCGCGGGAATAAACCGCGATCTTGGTGCGGAATCCGGGCTCACGGGCGATCGCGCGGATTTCGATGGTGCTGTCGTTGACTTCGGCCACTTCCAGCCGGAACAACTTCAGCACAAAATTGGGGTCGGCGCGGGAAAGGATGATTTCCGGACCGTGCGGCGTCTGCTCGACCGCTTTGACGAAGCAACGGATGCGTTCGCCCACTTGGTATTCCTCGGTCGGAACCCGTTCGCGATTCGGCATCATGGCCTCGAACTTGCCGAGATCGAGAATCACGTCGGAACGGTCAAAGCGGCGGACGGTTCCGCTGACAATGTCGCCGACCCGATCCTTGAACTCGTCATAGATCATGGCCTTCTCGGCCTTGCGGACCTGTGACATCAACGCCTGCTTGGCATACTGTGCAGCAATGCGGCCGAAACCAGCGGGCGTGACTTCGACGTCGACTTCATCGCCCATCTTTGCGGCGGCATGCCCGGCGCGACGGGCATCAAAGACGGAAATCTGATCGTGCTTGGAAATGACCCGGTCGGCCACCATCAGCTTGGCCCAGGCTTTGATGTCGCCGGACTTGGGATCGATGGCCACGCGCAAATCGCGCGCCGGCCCCACCGCCTTCTTGGCGGCAGCCAAAAGCGCTTCCTGAACGGCTCCGAGAAGGATCTCTTTCGAGATGCCCTTCTCCTTCTCCCAATATTCCAAAACAGCCAAAAACTCAGCGTTCATAACGTCAGCGTCCCTGCCCAAATCGGGGCAACAAAAAAGCCGGTTGAAAAACCGACTTTTGCGTGGCGGCGAAATGCAGCCAGTAAAACGTTTACGAGATGGAAGCTAGCTTTCTTGGAGGCCGATCGTCAAGCCCTAGTTCCCCAACGACAGGGGGTTGAATCGGCGAGTCTAGCCCCGGGTCAGGACGGCATCCAAGTTCAGTAACACGTTGCCAATCAAGGCCCAAGCCGCAGCATCAGCCGGATCCGACCCCGAAGGCAATGGACCCAGGGGCTCAGTGGCCAACCGGGTCGCCGCAGGTATCTGGTCGTGCTGCCGGACGCGTTCGGTCTCAAAGAGGTGGCGGAGGGACTTGAGCTGGTTTGATGTCGGAGGATGGCCTGTCACCCACTGATAGCCCGCCGACAACCGGTCTTCAAGAGTCCCGGATTCCGCTGCCAGACGGCGTCCCAGCGCTTGGGCACATTCGACAAAGACCGGATCGTTCAGGGTCACGAAGGCTTGGAGCGGGGTGTCGGTGGGGACCCGACGGAAGGTGCAGGATTCCCGACTGGGCGCGTCGAAGGCGGCCATCCCGGGATAGGGGACGGTCCGACGCCAGAAGGTATAGATGCCGCGGCGGTACCGATCTTCGCCTTCGCTCGTTTTCCAGGTCCGTTCACCGTTAAAGGCGGCCCGCCAGAGACCGTCCGGCTGTTCCGGGTAGACACTGGGCCCACCGATCTTGCGGCTCAACAGTCCGCTCAAGGCGAGGGCCTGATCTCGCAATCCCTCGGCATCGAGCCGGCGGCGGTTCGCGCGGCCATAGAGAAGGTTCCGCGAATCCCGCTCGAGTCCCTCGGGTGATGCGACAGCCGATTGCCGATAGGTCGCGGACAAAACGATCAACCGGACGAGGCGTTTGAAGTTCCAACCCAGCGCCGGCGCTTCCACTGAACCATCACCGGACGACGACGTTGCCGGTGCCTGATAGCTCACCGCCAGCCAGTCGAGGAGATCCCGATGGGTGGGCAGGGTCCCCTGGGTTCCGAAATCCTCCTCGGTTTCCATCAATCCACGGCCCATCAAGGCCGACCACGTCCGGTTGACCTGGACCCGGGCAGTCAGCGGATTGTTCGGTGCCGTCAACCAGGCAGACAGACCCAGCCGATTCAAGGGAGCGTTTGTGGGCATGGGATGGAAGGCCCGCGGCGTTGCCGGCTCCACTGTATCGCCCGGTGCGAGGTAGTTGCCCTTGAAGAGCACATGAGTCACCCGACGGTCGGCGTCAGGCTTCTCCCGCATCACCGGCACGGGAGTTCCTTGGATGGATTCGCGTTCAGCACGGGTTGCGGCGATGTCCCGCGCCACTGGACCCAGGGTGGTGGAGAGCGGTTTGTAGAACTCCTTCGACTCCGCGACTTCGGCCGGGGTCCGTTGTTCCGGCGTCGCTGACAAAAGAGTCTGGATGCGGGTGGGCCAAAGCCGGACTGGCGGTGCCTGCCGGGTCGCCCAGATGCGGAATCGGCCCAAGGTCCGCTGATTGCCGACAGTTTGTCGCAGATCCAACCGCAACTCGACCGGTCCGGCACCGGGCAAAGGTTCCTTGAGTTCGAAAGCGAGGGAGGACACCGACGCGCCCGGCGGGGGTGCCCAGCCGGATCGGTGATCCGCCGCGATGGCTTGTTCCGCGGCGAATCCGTCGGCCGCGGCCGTTGCCGTCGCGTGGGTAAGTCCCAGCGAGGTATAGGTGTGCGGTCCCAGGTGCGCCACCGGCTTCGGAACTTCCGTGAGGGTGGTGTTCCAAACGGGTTTGCGATCGGCCGACAGCAGTTGAACCCGTGCCCCGGCCAAGGCCTCGGAGCTTCCGTCAGTCCGGTTCCAGAGGGTGACCTCATCAATCGCGACTTCGCGTTCCAGATCGACTTCCCACCAGGGATTTTCCTCTTCGCCGGTGTGGCTCACCGACTGTGCGCGTCCGAGGTTTCCCTCGGTGTTGCCATCGACTGCGCGGGCGGCGTCACCGAGATAGCCGGTGCTGGACTGACGGGCGGGGCGTCGCAACGCCACGTTGGTTGAGCCGGACCAGACTTGAACTTCGGCCAGCATCACCCGGCGGTGAGACCCCGGCTGCCCGGCGATCTCAACGCGGACGAACCGCGCTGGAACGGCGGGAGCGCGATCGGCCACCACCGAACGGGCGGCCACATGAATGTTTTGCAGTGCGAAAGCGCCATTGGTTTCGCGGCGGCCGGGACCGCCTCCCGGTTGAGCGGGATCCGGGAGTGTTTCGATTCGGAAAGCCGTGATGCCGCCGCGCGGGATGCGGGCGGTAATGGTGTCCGTGTCCCGGAGCGGAGAATTGCCCGCGGCCTGAACGGTCCCGTCGGTGCTGATCGTGAACGCGGGTGAATTGGTGGCGTTGCTAGTTACGGTCTCGGGAACGATCGGAAACCAATCAATCGGCCGCGCCGCCTGATCGGCCCACGCGCTCCATTCGGCGTCGAACGCGGCGTTGGTTCCGCGGTAGCGTGCCGTGAGGGTTTCGATCCGTGAATTGAGTTCGGACCGCTGACGTTTTTCCGTCGGCGAATAGAGGGGCAGGGTGGGCCGCTCGTCCGGCTGATCGTTGTCCTCAGTCTGGTTGAAGAAGGCGTAAAACGAGTAGTAGTCGCGCTGGGTGATCGGATCGAATTTGTGCGAATGACACTGGGCACAACCGAGGGTCAGTCCCATCCAGACCTGTGCGGTGACGTTGGCCCGATCCTTGACCGCTGCGACGCGCCATTCCTCATCCTCGGTGCCGCCCTCGGTGTTGGTCATGGTGTTCCGGTGGAATGCGGTCGCCCACCGGCGTTCGTCGTCGGCAGGTTCCACCAGATCGCCGGCGATCACGTCGCGGGTGAACTTGTCGAAGGGTTCGTTCCTGTTGAGCGCACCGATCAGCCAGTCGCGCCACGGCCAGATGTTCGGGCGCAACGGATCGCTGCCGTAGCCTGCGGAATCGGCATAACGCCCCAGATCCAGCCAGATGCGGGCCCAGCGCTCTCCGAAATGCGGTGACTCCAGGAGGCGATCGACGAGGTGTTCGTAGGCGCGCGGCGAAAGATCACGGGCGAACCGGTCGAGTTCCTCGGGTGGAAGCGGAAGTCCCGTCAGGTCGAGGGCCACCCGGCGTCCCAGGGTCCGCGCATCCGCAGCGGGTGCGGGCTCCAGGCCGACCGCCTCGAGACGTGACAGGATGAAGCGATCAATGCCGTTGCGCGGCCAGGTTCGTCGTTGAACCGGCGGAAGCGGCGCGCGCCGGGGGGGCGACCACGCCCAATGCGGCGTGTAGGCGGCACCCTGGCGGATCCAGCGGGTGATCAGCGCCACTTCGTCGGGCTTGATCGGATTCTTCGTCTCCGCCGGCGGCATCTGATCGTCCCCTTCGTGAATCCCGATGCGGTGGACGAGTTCGCTGGAGTTTGGGTCGCCGGGGACGATGGCGTGGCGGCCTTTCAACTCCCGAGTGGCGTCTTCAAAACTGTCGAGCCGGAGATGGGCCTTGCGGGCGGACTCGTCCGGGCCGTGGCATTGAAAACATTTCGCCGACAGCAGCGGGCGGATCTGCGCCGAGAAATCCACGGCCGCGCCCGGCGACTCCGCGGCGAGTAACGTCGGAGAGGTGATCGCGGCGCAGAGTGCAACCCATCCGCCGATGAGTCCGGCGCGCAGAAGAATGAATCGGCGTGGGAACATGAGAGCCGCCGGGAGTCTACTGTCGCGCGCTCCGAGATCAATGGTGCTGCTCGAATGGAACTCGATCGGATTCGCCGGCATCACCACCACGCGTTCGCCGGATCCGGGGCTTTGCTCCAGAACGGATCGGTATCGATGATGGTGGGAAACTTGTAGGCCTCGGCGTGGCCGTCACCAAAGGCCACCACCGAAAGGCTTTTGCCCTTGTAGTTGTGCCATTGGCTTTTGCGATCGTCCCAGCCGCGATTGGGATGCCACGGCCAGTCGCCCTGGATGATCTTGTTCGACGCGCTGAGGGCGATCTCGGATCCCTTGATCGACTGGGCGGCGGTGCCCGAGCCATTGCGATCACCGGTGACGCGCCGGGTCCGGGCGAAGTCGACCGCCCATTCCATCAGGTAACTCGTGCCGTATTGCACGTAGCAGTTGGTGCATTTCTTTCCGAAGTTGCGTTCGTAGAAAATGTCACCGCGATCAGCCGGACAATGGAAAATCTCAGGTGAACCCTGGTAGTTGTACAGCGGCCGATTGGTCATCGCGGTGAACAGATCATAGCTCCCGTTGGTGCCGCCGGCCGAATTCCAATCGGTGCAGGTGGGATACGAATCGCGGTTGTCATCCGCGTACATGTGAAACGCGAGGATCGCCTGCTTGTTGTTGGCGACGCATTTGATCGTCAGCGCCTTGGACTTGGCCCGCGCGAGGGCTGGCAGCAGCATTCCCGCGAGGATTGCGATGATGGCGATCACGACCAGGAGTTCGATCAGGGTGAACCCCGACTGCGGCGGCGCGGATCTCCGGGAATGCATGTCCCTGTTATGCGGCGCGGATCCGCCCGGTAAAGCCTGAATCCGCGTTTGGCGGATGTTTGCCCGCGATCAATCGATGAAACGCCGCGTCAGGTCGCCATAGGCATCAATCCGGCGATCGCGAAGGAAGGGCCAGTGAGTGCGGGTGACATTGACCTTTTCGAGGTCGATCGGCACCAGCAGGTTTTCCGCGCGATCGACGGATGCCTTGGCGAGGAGTTGGCCGGAAGTGCCAGCGACAAAGCTCTGGCCCCAGAATTCAAGGCCGGGTCCGCCGACGGGTTGTTCCAGACCGATCCGATTGACCGAGGCTACGAAGCAACCGTTGGCAACCGCGTGCGAGCGCTGGATGGTTTCCCAGGCTTGGTGTTGGTTGACGCCGTATTCCGTCTTTTCCGACGGATGCCAGCCGATGGCCGTCGGGTAGAACAGGATTTCGGCGCCCTGCATCGCGGTCAGGCGGGCGGCCTCCGGGTACCATTGATCCCAACAGATCAGGACGCCGATCCGGCCGAATCGGGTGTCCCAGGCGCGGAATCCAAGATCTCCGGGCGTGAAGTAGAACTTCTCGTAGAACAATGGATCGTCCGGGATATGCATCTTTCGATACAGCCCGAGGAGGGAACCGTCGGCATCGATGACAACGGCGGTGTTGTGATACAGGCCGGCGGCGCGGCGTTCGAACAACGAGGCAACGATTACCACGCCCCGCTTCTTCGCCAGCTTTTGGAAGGCGACGGTGCTGGGTCCGGGAATCGGTTCGGCCAGGTCAAAGAAACGGTGCTCCTCGCTCTGGCAAAAATACTGCGAGCGGAACAATTCCTGGGTGCAGATGATTTGGGCGCCATCGCGTGCCGCGCGATCGGCGGCGGCGAGTGTAGTGGCCAGGTTTTCAGCGGGGTCGGCGGAACAGGCGTGCTGGAGCAAGCCCAGAGTCACCGTGCGGGCCTTAGAAGATTTGGGTCGGCTCATTTCAAATGGGATTTGATGGGGTCGATCACGCTGGTCCGGGCAGGGACGCGGTGGGTCTTGGAGGTGCGGGTGGTTCGGGAAGTCTGGGAAGTTCCCGAGGGACGGGGCGGTAATTTCGTCGTGCCGCTCTTGGCCACCCGGGTTCCGACAGCGGCTGCAGGCTGGGGTTCGTACACCTGACGCAGGAATCGCCCCATCGTCTCGTTGGTGGGCCCGTAGCCGCGATGGTAGATGAAGTGCTCGAGTTCGTAGAGAAACTCGTCGGCCGTCTGAAAGCGCAACGCGAGGTCCCGGTGCAGGGCCCGCTGCAGAATCTGGTTCAGGCGCGGCTCGATCGCCGGATTGATCACCTGAAAATCCGGGATGGGCGTGGTCAGGATCCGGTTCCGGGATGCCTCGGGGGTGTCGGCCCGGAACAGATTGGTTCCGGTGAGCAGTTGGGACAGCACCACACCGGCGGAAAAAAGATCCGAACGTTTGTCGGTGATCCGGAAATCGGCCTGCTCCGGGCTCATGTACTCCGGCTTGCCAGCGACTTCCTCGCCTTCCTTGTCGGTGAGGAATCCCCGGGCCTTGGCGATGCCGAAATCGGTCACCTTCACGTCGCCCTCGAAGGCGATCATGATGTTCTTGGGGCTGATGTCCCGGTGGACGATTCCCAGAAGATGTCCGGCGGAATCACACTTGGAATGGGCATAGGCCAAGCCGCGGGCAATCCGGCTGACGATGAACACCGCCAGCTCGGTGGGGAGCACCCGGCCGGTCGATTTCAACCGGACCATCAGTTCGTCCAGATTCACGCCACGGATCAGTTCCATGCAGATGAACCACTTCCCGCGGTCTTCGCCAAGGTGGTAGGTCTGAACGATGTTGGTGTGGATCAGATCGGAGACCAGGCGGGCCTCGCCGATGAAATTCTGGATGAACTCGGACTGCCGCACGTAACGGTCCCGGATGACTTTGATCGCCACCCGTTTTGAGAAGCCCTGGACGCCCTGTTGTTGCGCCTCGTAAACGATGCCCATCCCGCCCTCAAAAATCTTGCGCACGATCTCGTATTTGAAACCGCTTTGGATGGTGAGGGGGCCGGACACAAGGCCAGAGTGCGAACCGTCCGGGGCTCGGTCAAGCCACGGCGGAGGGCTCAAAACGGCATCGCACCCGTCAGTTTACAGGGAATTTCCCTTGCCCCCGCGAAGTCGGTTGCTTAAATGACGCCGAATTTCGGCCGTTAACAGACCGATCAACAGCAACAAAAACACTCCTCTAACCATGGCTAAAGCCCTCACCAAGTCGCAAATTGCCGCCGCCCTCGCCGAGAAGGTTGAGATCTCGAAGAAGCAGGCCGTCGCCGTCCTCGAGACCCTCGCGGAGCTCGCCTACAAGAACGCCAAAAACACCTTCACCTTCCCCGGTGTCGGCAAGCTGGTTCTCGTCAACCGCAAGGCCCGTATCGGCCGCAATCCCGCCACCGGCCAGGAAATCAAGATTCCCGCCAAGAAGGTCGTGAAGTTCCGCGTGGCCAAGGCCGCCAAGGACGCGATCCTCGGTGCCAAGTAATCCGGCTTTCCCAGCGAAAACGGCATCCTGTACCGCAGGGTGCCGTTTTTCTTTTCCACCCCCCGAATCCAGTCGTCCGCACGTTTCCCCATGAAGATTGGCATCGTCGGTTGTGGCGCGCTCGGGAGCTACTATGGCGCCCATTTGTGCCGCGCCGGTCATGAAACTCACTTCCTCCTGCGCTCGGATTGGGATCAGGTCGTCGGTCACGGGGTCGAGATTCGGGGCGCGGATCCCCTTGAGAACTTCCGGGTGCATCCGGTCGCGGCCCGGACCCCAAATGAAATTGGAAGGTGCGACCTGGTCATCGTCGCCCTCAAAACCACCGCCAACCATCGTCTCCAGGAATGGGTGGCTCCGCTTTCCGGACCCGACACCGCGGTGCTGACGCTGCAAAACGGTCTCGGCAATGAGGAGGCATTGGCGGCGTTTCTCCCGGCCGACCGGATTCTCGGCGGGTTGTGCTTTGTTTCGTTGAACCGGATTTCCCCCGGAATCGTTTTGCACATCAACGGGGGCCGAATCCTGATGGGCGAGTTCCAAAGGCGGTCCACGCCGCGGACGCATCAGTTGGCGGAGCAGTTGCGGCGCGCGGCGATTCCCACCGATGTCGCCGAGGATCTGGCCCTGGCCCATTGGCTCAAGCTGGTTTGGAACATTGCATTCAACGGCCTGGGCGTCGCCGCGGTCGCGGGCTACGACGCGGTCGTCTCCGGTCAGTTCGATCCGAACCGGCCTCCGGGTTCCTGTCTGGCCACCGATCAATTGTTGGGAGATCCCCGGTGGCGAGAATCGGTGCGTGAGGTGATGCTGGAAGTGATTGCCGGAGCGCGTTCGCTCGGTTTGGCGATTGAATCCGGTTACGCGGATGCGGAGATCGAACGCACCGAGGGAATGGGTTCCTATCGGGCATCGACTCTGATCGATTTCGAGCGGGGTTCGCCGTTGGAGCTGCAAAGTCTGTTCCTTGAACCGCTGCGGCAGGCCACTGCGTCCGGTGCCCGGTTGCCACGAATCGTGAACCTCTCCCGCATCCTTCAAGCCCTCGACCAGCGGCGGCCCGGAATGGGGACACCGCTCGCGCCATCCCCCAAGGTTTGATGGGAAACGTGGTCTCGCGGAATTCTTGAACTCCGATTAATCTCCCGCCGCCGTGAACGACGAAGGATCCAAAGCTGTCCGCAATCTGATCGCGATTTTTATCGCGACCCTGTTCCTGTACATCACCGGCTACGGCGGCTGCACAGCCGTGAGGCAGCGCGGCGGTCCGTGGGTGGTGATCCAGGGCAAGGACCCTAGCGGCCAGCCCTGGATGCGGATTGCGCAGCACCGGATCCTCGGTGATCGCGAAGTGACCCTCGTCTTTCCGGGTGAGATGGCGCCGGCCCGCTTCACCAACGATCCGTTTCAGCGCGTCTTCAATTCGCCCAACACCAACGCACTTCCCTACGGCCCGATTCCGTTTGTCGATGTGACTTTTTTCCCCGGCACTGTCGCGCTGGATGCATTTGGTCATCTGATTGAAATGGTGCCGCGGACACTGTTCCTGGACGGCCACGAAATCCCATGGGTGCCGGGGACCAACATCGTCGTTTCGCGCGACGGAAAACTTCCGCCGGAAAAGCGCCCCCTTCGCAAGCCGGCACCGTAGATCCCCGCAATGACTGCCGAGAGTTTTACCGTGACCGAGTCGCGGCCCGCCGAGCGGTTCGACCGCTTCCTGCACGCCCGTTTTCCCGCGACTTCACGCGCGGAGTTGCAACGGCTCCTCGCGGAGGGCTGCATTCGCGTGAACGGGAAGGTGCCCAAGGCCTCCCACCATCCGAAGGCGGGCGAGGTGGTGGACATCGCCTGGCCCGAGCCCACGCCGTCGGTGGTCGTGCCGCAGGACATTCCCATCGATATTTTGTTCGAGGACGAAGACTTCCTGGTGTTGAACAAATCCCCCGACGTGGTGGTGCATCCGGCCCACGGACACGCGGACGGGACACTGGTCAACGCGCTGTTGCACCATTGCCGCGGCAGCCTCAGCGGGATCGGTGGGGTCGAACGGCCCGGCATCGTTCACCGTCTGGATTTGGAAACCAGCGGATGCCTGGTGGTGGCGAAGAACGACGCGTGTCACCGGGCCCTGCAGGAACAGTTCGCCGCCCGGACGGTGGAAAAGATCTATCACTGCATTGTCTGCGGGGACCTGAACCCGCCGTTGGGTGATATGCGGGAAGCCATCGCCCGGCACCCCTCGCATCGGAAACGGATGGCGGTGACCACGCCGGGGAAGGGCAGGGCGGCCTGGACGAGCTATCGCCTCCTCGAACGCCTCCGGGGTGCCGCCTATTCCGAAGCGGTACTTCACACCGGCCGAACCCATCAGATCCGCGTTCATTTTCAACATCTCGGTTTTCCGCTGGTGGGGGATTCCACCTATGGCGTGCGCCAGAACGCGCGGCTGGAATCCGAAAGCAGCTACCATCCGCCGCGCCAGATGTTGCACGCCCGCAAGTTGGGATTCGAACATCCCCGGACGGGAGCCTGGCGCGATTACGAGGCTCCATTGCCTCCGGATTTTGTCGAGGCGCTGATGGCGTTGCGGGTCTGAGGTTCCGTCGGAAGTCCGTCGGAGCGGACTTGCCAGCCTCGCGCCGTTGGAGCCAGCCTCGCCAATGGACCGACGCTCTTTTCTTGCCCAAGCTGGTGCGGTTCTTCTGACGGGAAAATCCTGCGCGAACGCGGCGGCGGCCGAAACCCCGGCCGCGGCGTCGACCATCGTCGAAAAAGATGCGGCTCCCAAAGCCGACAAGAAGGACGTCTGGATCCCGCCGAAGCTGACGCCGCCGATGGTCGGATCCCAACTCTACGGGTGGGGACAGTACTACGATCGCGCGAAGGGAAAGCTCACCGAGCATCTCGATGAGGTGTTCGCCGCGTTGAAGGATTCCGGCTATGACTACGCGGAGGGATCCCTCGATGTCGTGGTCCCGGAGAACAATGCGAAACTGGCCGAACGTCTGAAGAAGAACGGCCTCCACCCGGTGAGCTTGTACACCGGCGGTGCGCTTCATGTTCTGGGCAAGGCGACGGAGACCGTTGAACGGATTGGCCGCGCGGCGCGTGAAGCGGCGAAGGCCGGGTTCGGCATCATCAATCTCAACCCCGACTCCATTGGCCGGGACAAGACCGACCACGAACTCGCCATTCAGGCCGAGGCGTTGCGCGAACTCGGGGACGATCTCGCCTCGGCGGGAATCCGTCTCGGTCTGCATCATCACACGCCGGAACTCCGGAATGGCGCGCGGGAATTCCATTCCAATTTCACCCAATGCCCGGGAACCAATGTGGGGTTCTGTTACGATGTTCATTGGGTGTTCCGCGGCGGGATTTCGCCTGAGGACTGCCTTCGCCAGTATGGGAATCGCATCGTCTCCTGGCACCTGCGACAAAGCCGGTCGAAGATCTGGTGGGAGGATCTCGACACCGGTGACATTGATTACGCCGCGATTGCCACCTACGCCGCGGCTCACAGTTTGCCGCAGTTCTACACTGTCGAACTGGCGCTCGAAAACGGAACCCGGGTGACCCGTGACGCCATCGCCAACCACGCGCGGAGCCGACAGTTTGTCCGCGCGACCTTTGGCGTCTGAGGCGGATTCACTGATGGAGACGGAATGGACAGAATGAACTGAAGGAGTCGGATGGTGTTGGGGCATCGGGAATCGGTGACAATGCCTGCCGTTCGTGCGCCTTTCCCAATTGTCAGACGCGCTCGCAGAGTCCCAATGAACGATTCGGATTCCGTCCATTTCGTTCATTCCGTCTGAATCTCCTCTTCTGGATTCGACCCCTGTCCGAGCTTCGAGGATTCGTCTCCCTTGCACTGAGTCGATGGCTCTCCTTCAACTGCATTGATTCGGGTGCGACAGAATGAACCGGATCCAATTGCGGTCACTCCGCCTGAACGGTGCCGTCGAAACCGGCGAAGGTCTGCCGCGTCTCGCTCACGCTGGTTGAAATGCGACAGATCCTGTGTTCCGGGTTGTAGAACCTCAATGAGATGCCCGAGGCGTGAACTCACTACGGAACAGATTCGGTCCGTAACAATTCCGTTGCTTTCGGCGCTGTCGATCGAGGAACGGGGGCTCGCTGCAAGCCCCATCCTCAACAAGTGAATTCCATTCATCAGGATCAGAAATGGAATTGTGGTTTGTTTGCGCCGGGCATTCGCCCGCTTGGCAACCGCGATGCTTTGCGGTGAGCGGCTTGGGCGATCCTTGGAGCCGGGTCTGTTGTCGGTTCGGCGCAAGCCTTGAATCCGAACCCCGCATTCCGTGGATCGCCGGGCCCAACATCAAAACGACCATCCCAGTACGATGAACCAACTCACACCGCTGAAATCCAAACACCGCCGCCAGCTCGCCAGCCTCGGTCTGTCCCTCGGAGTCGCCCTGACTCAGACGGCAGGCTTCGCACTGAGGGCGGATGATGGAACCAAGCTCGACAAGCTGGAGCAGGAGAACAAGGAACTGAAGAAGCGCCTCGACACGCTGGAAAGTGTGGCCAAGGCCGAAGGAATCCTGCCCGACGACACCAAGGCCTCCGCGCCTCTCTTGACCCGCATCGCCGGGACCAAGATCGAGGGTTTCGTCACCGGATCCTACTTCTATGATACCAGCACGCCGCCGGGCCAGGTCTCGCCCGGTTATCTCTGGAACCGCAAGTCCGGCAATTTCTCGCTGAACAAGGTCAAGCTCACTCTCGCCAGTCCTCCCGCTGAACACAGCGGTGACAATTGGAGTGCCGGCTATCGCGTTTCGCTGATGTTCGGTCAGGACGCCCCCATTGTGAATTCCGGATCCGGAATCGTCGGATTCAGCAGCATTCGCGAAGCGTACGTCGAACTGAATGCCCCGGTCGGAACCGGCCTGAACATCAAGGTCGGCGAACTGATCTCCCTCCTGAACTACGAGTCTGGTGACGGCGGTGCCGCGAACGACAACTTCTCCCAAGGCTACCAGTGGTTCTACACCGGCAATGGCCCGGCCGCTGGCGTTCAGCTTGGATACAGCTTCACTGATTGGCTGGACGTCAAGGCCCGGGTTCAGAACGGCCTGTATGCAGGTCCGGTTGACAACAACCAGGCCAAAACCTTCATGGGGCGCGATCGGGATCAAGCCGTCCTCCTCCACCTGGCTGAGCTTCGTCGGCTCGACCGGTCGCGAAGGCGGTCCCTCCAGCGGGATCCACGTGGCTTCACTGCTCGGTGGATGGAGCGTCACCGAGAAATTCCACCTCGGCACGGAACTGGATTATTTCTGGTTCGAAACCCCGGGCGGCACGGCTCCGGTGTGGTCCACCGGCGGTTTCGCGTCGTACAGCTTCAACAGCATGTTCGGTCTCGCGGTACGTGGTGAGTTCCTGAGCGACGCCCGCGGCGTGGATGCCTCGGCAGATCCGCTCGCGTTCAAGGCCAACACCGGCAACGACCTCGCCAGCATTGCCGTCACGCTCAACATCAAGCCGGTCCCCAACGTCAAGATCCAGCCCGAGGTCCGGTTCGACCATTCGTCGCTCCCCGGCGCCTTCGGAACCCATGCGGACCGCGTCATCCTGGGCGTCGGTGTGTCGTACCTCTTCTGAGTCTGCGTCCGTGTTCTCAACCTGAAGTCTCCGAACCCGTCTCTTCCTCGAACTCCATCCTATGAAATTCAGTCCCTGCAACCTCCTGGGCACCGCCGCTGCGGCGATGATTGCCTTCGGTACGGCCACTGCCGAAACGGTCAAAGTGGGCATCCTGCACTCCCTGAGCGGCACCATGGCGATCAGCGAAACCTCCCTTCGCGATACGCTGTTGTTCGCTTTCGACGAAATCAACGCCGCCGGCGGCATCAAGGCCGACGGCAAAACCTACACCATCGAGCCGGTGATCGTGGACGGTGCCTCGAACTGGCCGCTGTTCGCCGAGAAGGCGAAGCAGTTGCTCGAACAGGACAAGGTCGCTGTCGTCTTTGGCTGCTGGACCTCGGTCAGCCGCAAGTCGGTGCTCCCGGTGTTCGAAAAGGACAACGGTCTCCTCTTCTACCCCGTCCAGTACGAGGGTGAAGAGCTGTCGAAGAACATCTTCTACACCGCCGAAGCCGTGAACCAGCAGGCCACGCCGGCGGTGGATTACCTGCTCAAGATGGGGAAGAAGAAATTCTACCTGATCGGCACGGACTACGTCTATCCGCAGACCACCAATCTGATCCTCTACAAGTACCTTCTGCTCCACGGCATTCCGGTCGAGAACATCGGCGGTGGCTTCCGCAAGGACGCCGACGGCAAGGTGATCTCGGCGGGTAAATACACGCCGTTCTCCCACACCGACTACCAGCAGATCGTGGCGGAGATCAAACAGTTCGCCGCCAGCGGTGACGCCTGCGTGTTGAACACCGTCAACGGCGACTCGAACGTCCCGTTGTTCAAGGAAATCGCCGCCGCCGGCCTCAGTGCCGCCGATTGTCCGGTGGTTTCGTTCAGTCTCGCCGAGGACGAACTCCGCGCGCTCCCCACCAAGGATCTCGTCGGTGAACTCGGCTGCTGGACTTACTTCATGTCGATCAACACCCCGGAAAACAAGAGCTTCATTGGCCGCTGGGATGCGTGGTTGAAGACCGAATCCTATCCCGGAGTGGTGAAGGAAAAGCGCGCCGTCGACAGCCCGATGGTGCTCTCCTATGACGGCGTCTACCTCTGGAAGGCGGCGGTCGAGAAGGCCGGCACCATCGGTGTGGATGCGGTCCGCACTGCCCTGGAATCGGGTTCCATCTCTTTCAAGGGACCGGCCGGCAAGACCACCATGCAGGCGAATCACCACACGGTGAAGAACGTCTACATCGGCGAGACCAAGGCCAACGGCCAGTTCAAGATCCTCAAGGAATTCAAGGACGTCGCCGGTGAGCCGTTCATTCTGAAGGGTCTGGACGAGAAGCTCGCCGCTGGAAAGTAGTACAACAGGCTTGGGTGGATGTGCCGGTGTTGAGCCGGGTCGGCGGGTCTTCGGCCCCTCCTGACCGTGGTACCGGGCCTGGTTGATTTCGGTGGTCCATTCGAAGCAACGGTTGAATCAGCGGAGTGGAGTTGTGTGCCTCCACTCCGCTGAACCTCTTGTCGGTCGTTAATGATTTCCCAATGTCCCTTCTCCCCCGCCGGTTGAACGCTTCCCTGGGCTTGTGGGTGGCTGTGGTTTTTGCGGCGATCACACTCACCCGCCTGACCTCCTTCGCCGCCACCGCAGCCGAGCCACCCGCGGCCGAGGCGGTAATCCGAAAGCGTCTGGCCCTCGCCATCGTGGCGGAGGAAGCCGATCAAAAGCGCGAGATCCGTGAGCTGGCCTTGACCGGTTCCAAGGTTGTCCGCGAAATCCTGTCCGCCTGGCCCAAGGATCGAATCCTTCTCTACACCGGCGACGGCGGCGTGCGCATCCCGGCATTGATTGAGGACGAGACTGACGCCGATGGGAAATCCCGTGCGGCCCGGATCGACACCGGTGCCTTCCTGGCGGACGCCTCGGGGAAAACCCTCCGATTCGCCACCACGGACATCACTACGGCGGAGACCGACGCGGCCCTTCGAACGGTGCTGCAGTTGGCGCTCGATGCCATGGCGCTCGCCGACCCGCTTCCTGACGCCCGGAAAACAGCGATTCTCAAGCTGGGGAATTCCCAGAAGCCGCTGAATATAGTCATTCTTCAGGAACGCCTCCCGCTGGAGAACGATCCGGATGTGAAAAAGGCCATCCTGGAATCCATCGCGCTGCTGCAGTTGGGTGATCCCGATCCAACTGTTCTGAAGGCGGCGATTGAACAATTGGGCCGCCTGCGGTCGATCGGAAGTCTGGACCTGCTCAAACGGGTTTCGGCCCGGGAGGGGCTTTCGCCCGAGATTCGTCGGGTGCTCGCGGAATCCATCCACGGAATCGATAACCACATCAACAATGTGAACTTGGTGGGAACGTTCTTCCGCGGGCTCAGCCTCGGATCGATCCTGTTGGTCGTCGCCCTCGGCCTCGCCATCACCTTCGGATTGATGGGCATCATCAACATGGCCCACGGTGAAATGATCGCCATCGGCGCCTATACAACATATGTGGTGCAGAATCTCTTCGGCACCGGATTTGGTTTTTCGATCACGCTTCCGTTCAGTTTTGGCGGAAAACCCATCGCCTTCGGACTTCATCTCCCGGGCCTCAATGCCACTGGAAGCCTCTACGAAAGCTATTTCCTCTTCGCCATTCCCCTGAGTTTTTTGATGGCGGCGCTGGCGGGACTGGTGATCGAACGGCTTGTCATCCGGTTTCTGTACCGGCGCCCGCTCGAGTCGCTCCTCGCGACCTGGGGCGTGTCGCTGGTCATGCAGCAGTTGTTCCGCATGGTTTTTGGCGCGAACAACGTTCAGGTCGGATCCCCCACTGGGCTGGTCGGACACTTCGACATCAATGATGTCTCGTTCGGCTACAATCGCGTGTTCGTCATCGGGTTTGCCGTGCTGATCGTCATCGGAACCTGGCTGCTGCTCACGCGAACTTCCCTCGGCCTGTTGATCCGCGCGGTGATGCAGAACCGCGACATGGCCTCATGCATTGGCGTCCGAACCAATCGGGTCAACGTTCTGACCTTCGCCTTCGGGTCGGGTCTGGCCGGCCTGGCGGGGGCGTTCCTGTCGCAGATTGGTAATGTCGGACCGAGCCTGGGCCAGAGCTACATCGTCGACAGTTTCATGACTGTCGTGGTGGGTGGCGTCGGAAGCATCGTGGGAACGGTTTGCGCCGCCATCGGGATCGGCACCGCCGACCAGATCCTGCAGCAGACGACTGGATCACCGGTCACGGGAAAAATCGTCGTCCTGATCTCCATCATCCTCTTCCTGCAGTGGCGGCCGGGTGGGTTGTTCTCAATCCGCAGCCGCAGCCTTGATTGAACCCATGCGACCTGAATCCAAGCGTCTGGAGACGTGGTTGACGATCGCGGCGGCCTTCGTCCTGATCGTCCTGCTGCCGGCATTGAATGCGCTCCCGCTCCCGGAAGCGCTCCACGTCAGCGACTTCACCATCAACCTCTATGGAAAGTACCTTTGCTACGCGATTCTCGCGATCAGCGTCGATGTGCTTTGGGGCTACACGGGACTGTTGAGCCTGGGGCAGGCGCTGTTTTTCAGCCTCGGCGGTTACATGATGGGCATGTACCTGATGCGGATGATCGGGGATCTGGGCCAGTATCATCAACCGATTCCGGATTTTCTTGTCTTCCTCGGCTGGAGCAAACTGCCCCCGTTCTGGCAGCCGTTTTCCAGTTTTCCGTTCGCCCTGTTGATGGCCGCATTGCTTCCGGGAGTGCTGGCGACCGTGTTCGGATTTCTGGCGTTCCGCTCCCGAATCCGGGGAGTTTATTTTTCGATCCTGACCCAGGCGTTGACCTACGGAGCCTGCCTGTTGTTTTTCCGAAATAGCCTCCTGCTCGGCGGGAACAACGGGTTTACCGATTTTAAGTTCATCCTTGGCCAGAATTTGCGGACTCCGGGTACTCAGCGCGGATTGTACATCGTCACGGCCGTGACTCTCGTCGCGATTTTCATGGGCTGTCGCTGGCTGAGTCGGACCAAGTTCGGCCTCATCCAACAAGCCATTCGGGATAGCGAAAACCGGGTGCTGTTCAGCGGATACGCCGCCGCCCACTACAAGCTGTTCGTCTTTGTCCTGTGTTCCCTGATCGCATCCATCGGTGGCGTCCTTTACGTCCCGCAGGTGGGCATCATCAACCCCAGTGAAATGGGGACCGAAAAGTCGCTTGAGGCGGTGGTGTGGGTCGCCGTCGGGGGGCGCGGAACCCTGATCGGCCCGATCCTCGGAGCTTTTGGAGTCAACGCCCTCAAGAGTTGGGCCACCCGGGCGTACCCGGATCTCTGGCTGATCTTCCTCGGTGTTTTGTTCGTCCTGGTCACCGTGTTCATGCCCCGCGGACTGGTCGGTATTCCGGGACAATTGCGCGGATTGTATCAACGATGGAACCGGACCTCGAAAGATCCCGCTCCAGTCGCGGTGGCCGAGGTTGAGGCGGAAAAAGGCGGTCTTTGAACCACGATGAACCCACTCCATAAGGAATTCATCCTCACTCTTGAGGGAGTGAACAAGACGTTCGATGGTTTCAAGGCCATCTCGGCGCTCAACTTCTACATGGATGTGGGCGAGCTCCGGATCATCATCGGTCCGAATGGTGCCGGCAAAAGCACGATGATGGACATCATCACTGGGCGGACACGACCGGACACCGGTCGGGTGGAGTACGAGAAAAACACCGACCTGACCCGCCTGAACGAGTACCAGATCAACCGTCTCGGGATCTCACGGAAGTTTCAGACGCCCTCCGTCTATGTGGGTCATTCCGTTTTTCAAAACATCCTGCTGTCGTTGAAGGGGGATCGCGGTGTGTTTGCCGCGTTGTGTCACCGGATCACACCCTCCGAAACCGAGCGGATCCACAACGTTTTGACCACCGTGGGGCTCGCGGAGAAATCGAATTGGAAGGCCGGTGCCTTAAGCCACGGCCAAAAGCAATGGCTGGAGATCGGCATGCTCCTGGCCCAGGATCCCAAACTCCTGCTCGTCGATGAACCCGCCGCCGGAATGAGCGACGAGGAAACCGCAAAGACGGGTGAACTCCTCCTCAGCCTGGAGGGAAAACACAGCGTCGTGGTCATCGAACATGACATGGCCTTTGTCCGTCAATTGGGTCGCAAGGTGACCGTTCTTCACCAAGGGACCGTTCTCTGCGAGGGCAGCGTGGATCAGGTTCAGAACGACGAACGGGTGATCGAGGTCTATCTCGGCCGGAAGAAAAAGGACAAGACGTGAAGCCCGTCCCTCATGGATCGGCCACTGCCACCCGGATCCCTTCATTGAGTCGCCCCACGCCGCCATGCTGACCCTTTCCAATATCGCCGTTTCCTACGACGGCTCCCGGATCCTGCGCGGAGTTGATCTGAATGTTCCGGAGAAGAGTCTCATCTGCCTGATGGGACGGAACGGCGTCGGGAAAACGACCACCTTGAAGTCGATCGTCGGGTTGGTGAAGACCGACGTCGGCAAGGTGACCCTGGCCGGCGAAGACGTCACGACACTCACGCCCGATGCCCGTGCCCGTCGGGGCATTGGCTATGTGCCGCAGGGACGTGACATCTTCCCGCACCTCACGGTCTGGGAGAATTTGAAGATTAGTGTCGTGGTGCATGGGTCCCGCGCTGCCGAACAGATGGACCGCGTTCTCGAACTGTTCCCCATCCTCAAGGAATTCCTCCAACGAAAGGGCGGAGTGTTGTCGGGTGGCCAGCAGCAACAGCTGGCCATCGCCCGCGCGCTCCTGACCAATCCCAAGGTCCTCATTCTCGACGAACCCACGGAAGGCATTCAGCCGAACATCATCGATCTCATCGGCGACGCCCTGCTGAAGATCAAGAGCGAGGGAAAGATTAGCATCCTCCTGGTCGAACAATATCTCGATTTCTGCCTGTCGATCGGTGACTTCTTCTATATCATGGATCGCGGCGCGGTGGTCGCCAGCGGACCCATTGCGAATCTCAACAACGATATTGTCCGACGCCATTTGACCGTATGATGCGAAAGTCCCCGCCCGCTTTAATCGCCGCCCGGATCGCAATCCTGACGGTGACGATGATGCCGGCGTCGCGGCTTCAAGCGCATCCCGGACACGATTTCGCGAGTCCCAACCTCGGGCATTGGGTTACAAGCCCGGATCACCTGACGACCCTTGCCGTGATCCTGTTGGGAATGGGTGTCGCGCTCTGGGCAACCGGCCGGTTCATCGTCCGGGGCCGCCGTCAGTGCTGGATGGAATCGTTCGGACTGATCGTCGGGTGTTCCGCGGGAGTGCTATGGGGCTTGGGCCGTTGATGTCCGGTGGAGTGGCCGCACGCCGGGGTTCCGCCGAGCTGACGGTTCAATGCGTGGCGGGCCAATCCGCGGTCGTTTCTGCCTTTTCCACTGAGCCCCTCAAGCTCCTCACTCCGATTTCCCGCGGCCCGAGTGTTTGGGCCTGCGTCAGTAGTTTCGGGGGCGGTATGGTCGCCGGGGACGAGACCCGCCTCGACCTCGAAGTCGGGGCAGGGGCCACCTGCTTCGTCGGAACCCAGGCGTCCACCAAGGTGTATCGAAATCCCGCTCGACGTGCGTGCGGACACCAGACGCATGCGACGGTGGCGGACGGCGGCTGCCTGGTGTTCGCTCCGGAGGTGCTTCAAGCGTTCGCGGATTCCTCCTACAGCCAGCGTCAGGAATTTGATCTGAACGGGTCGGCCAATCTCGTCCTGGTGGACTGGCTGAGCTCAGGCCGATCCGACTGCGGCGAACATTGGGCGTTTCGAAGTTACGAAAGCCGCAACGAAATCCGGGTCGATGGAAAACGCCGGGTGGTGGACGCCGTCCGGCTCGATTCGGAATCCGGTCTCCTCGTTTCCTCGGGTCGCATGGGACGCTGGAATTGCCTCGCCATGCTTCTGATGATCGGACCGGGCCTCGCCACTCAGTCCGCCGGGCTTTTGGAGGACATCGGCCGTCGACCCGTCGCGAAATCCGCGCCGTGCGTTGCCAGTGCCAGTGGGATTACGGGAGGAGCGTTGCTGCGTGTCGCCGGTGACTCCGTGGAATCAGTCCGCCGGGAACTTCAACGTCATCTGGACGGACTCACCGGGCTCCTCGGTGACAACCCATGGAAACGGAAATGGTAAACCTGCCCACATCAAGCCGAATCAATGCCGTAGATTCCCCCGGTAGGGCGAACCTCCCGGTGAGCCGAAGCGGACGGACGGATTCCAACTCGCAGCGTGGCGTCCCATCTCCTACCACGCACCGGGCTCGGCGGGAGCCTCGCCCTACCGGTGAGCTGTGACGCAATCTTTCATCAACGGTTGATATGAGTCCGCTTCTGTTGAATTCTTGAACTCCTAAGACCCCATGCACCTTTCACCCCGGGAACTCGACAAGCTCGTCCTGCACAATGCCGGATTCCTCGCGCAAAAACGGCTCGCGCGTGGATTGCGGCTCAACCATCCCGAGGCCGTGGCCTTGATCGCGACGGTACTTTTGGAGCTCATTCGCGACGGCCGAAGTGTCGCCGAATTGATGAATATGGGTCGCCAGTTGCTCGGACGGAACCAGGTCATGGCCGGCGTTCCCGAAATGATCCACGACGTGCAGGTGGAGGGGACCTTTCCCGATGGATCGAAACTGGTGACGGTTCATCATCCGATCGCCTCCGAGAACGGAAACCTCGCCCTGGCGTTGCACGGAAGCTTTCTGCCGATTCCCGAACTTTCACGTTTCGGTCCCACCGCCGTAGAGCCGGTTCCCGGGACCTGCACCATTCAGGACGGCGAGATTGAGATGAACGCCGGGCGAAAGGCCATCGAGCTTCAAGTGAGCAATCGGGGAGATCGCCCCATCCAGGGGGCAGCCACTACCATTTCGTTGAGACCAATCCCGGCCTCAAGTTCGATCGGACCCTCGCCTACGGACGTCGGCTCGATATTCCGGCAGGAACGGCGGTGCGGTTTGAACCCGGTGAAACCCGGACGGTCCGCCTCGTGGAGATCGCTGGAAAACGGATCATTCGCGGCGGGAACAATCTGGCCAGTGGCAAGGTGACGGCTGCGGGACGCAAGGCCGTCGGGGCGCGCGCCCGGAAGCGTGGCTTTGGAACAACCTGATCGCGCTACAACCGAATTCCGCGAACCCAATACCTCTATGGCGCATTCGATGAAGCGGTCCCACTACGCCGACATGTTCGGCCCGACCACGGGCGACCGGATTCGGCTGGGCGACACCTCGCTGGAACTGGAAATTGAAAAGGACTTCACGGTCTACGGTGACGAATGCAAATTCGGCGGCGGAAAGGTGATTCGCGAAGGCATGGGCCAGGCGGCCGGCGTCGGCGCAAAGGACGCGCTCGACTGCGTTATCACCAATGCCTTGGTGCTGGATTATACCGGCATCTACAAGGCGGACCTCGGCATCAAGAACGGCCGGATCGCTGCCATCGGCAAGGCGGGGAACCCCGACATCATGGCGGGTGTCACGCGGGGCATGATCATCGGCGTCACCACCGAGGTGATTGCCGGCGAAGGATTGATCGTCACCGCGGGCGGTCTCGATACTCACATCCATTTCATCTGCCCGCAGCAGGCGCATGAGGCGATTGCCGCGGGTTTGACCACCATGGTGGGCGGTGGAACGGGTCCTGCCGTTGGAACCTGCGCGACGACCTGCACGCCGGCCCCGTTTTATTTCAAAGCGATGATGCAGGCGGTTGACAGCCTGCCGTTGAACTTCGGATTCACCGGAAAGGGCAACACGGCTTTGCCAGCCGGGCTTCCGGAACAGATCAAGGCCGGCGCCATCGGACTCAAATTGCACGAGGATTGGGGCACCACCCCGGCGGCAATCGATTGCTGCCTGTCGATGGCCGATCGGCACGACGTGCAGGTGACCATCCACACCGATACGCTGAACGAATCCACCTTCGTCGAAGGCACCATCGCCGCCTTCAAGGGGCGCACCATTCATACCTATCATTCCGAGGGTGCCGGCGGAGGCCACGCGCCCGACATCATCCGCATCTGCGGTGAACCGAATGTCTTGCCGAGTTCCACCAATCCGACCCGCCCGTTCACCGTCAACACCATCGATGAACACCTCGACATGCTGATGGTGTGTCATCATCTGGACCCTAATCTTCCCGAGGACGTGGCGTTCGCGGAAAGCCGGATTCGCGGCGAAACGATCGCCGCGGAGGATATCCTGCACGATCTCGGCGCCATCAGCATGATGAGCTCCGATTCCCAAGCGATGGGACGCATCGGCGAAGTCATCACCCGCACCTGGCAGACGGCGGACAAGATGAAGCGTCAACGCGGACGATTGCCGGAGGACAAGGGGTCGAACGACAACGTCCGGATCAAACGTTACCTGTCGAAGTACACCATCAATCCGGCGCTCGCGCACGGGATGGCCCATGTGATCGGTTCGATTGAGGTTGGGAAACTCGCGGATCTTGTCCTCTGGCGTCCTGCCTTTTTCGGAGCCAAGCCGGAGATGGTGGTGAAGGGCGGGATCATTGCCTGGGCGCAAATGGGCGATCCCAACGCCAGCATTCCCACACCCCAACCAGTGTTGATGAGGCCCATGTTCGGGGCCTTTGGTCGCGCCACCGGCACTTCCTCGGTCGCTTTCGTGAGCCGCTTGTGCCAGCAACAGGGCGTGGCGGCAAAGTACGGCCTGACCAAGCAGATTGAGGCGGTCAAGGGCTGCCGGTCCATCGGCAAGAAGGATCTGAAATGGAACAACGCCATGCCGAAGATCACCGTGGATCCCGAGACTTATGAAGTCCGGGCGGACGGCGTGTTGTTGACCTGCGAGCCCGCCAAGGTGTTGCCATTGGCCCAGCGATATTATCTGTTCTGACCCGTGACCAAGGCGTTTCAAGAGTTGGAGATCGGAATTGAGAGGCCATCTGGAACTGAAGCGGTGGACTGGTGGGTGTGGCAGTGGATTGATTCGGCGTTTCCTACCGGTGGATTCGCGCATTCCGGCGGCGTCGAGGCTGCCTGGCAACATGGGGCGATTCGCAATCGGGTTGAATGGATGGGCTATCTGACCGCCAGCCTGGATCAGGCCGGACACGCGGCCTTGCCGTGGGTGACGGCCGCCCACGCCGAGCCCGGGCGAGTCCATGAATTGGACGCCTGGTGCGACGCCTTCACCACCAACCACGTCGCCAATCGGGCCAGCCGGCTGCAGGGACGGGCGCTGTGGGCTGCCGCGCGCCGTGCGTTCGGTGAAACCCGTCTGAGCCGCCTGAACGAGGGAAGACCGGCGGACGCCCTGGGGCATTTCTGTCCGTGGTTCGGGGCGATCCTTGGAGTGCTTGGCCTGGAACGCCGCCGATCCCAGCGATTGTTTTTGTTCGGCCACCTTCGAGGCCTGCTGGCGGCCGGAGTTCGCCTGGGAATCCTCGGCCCGATGGAAGCGCAGTCGCTTCAATTCCAACTTTCCGAACAGGGCGAATCAGTGCTGCAAAGTTGCGCCGAGCTCGGTCCCGAGGATGCTGTCCAAACCCAACCACTTCACGATCTGTGGCAGGGCGGGCAGGATCGTCTTTATTCCCGGTTGTTCCAAAGTTGACCACATTCGAGTCACCCACTTTCCAACTCCAACCATGGGCTCCCCCACACATTCCCACTCCCATTCCCACAGTCATGATCACGGTAACGATCATGGCCATACTCACGAGCACTTGGATCATCCCGGGCATTTCGACGAACGCGAGTTGCCGCTGGACCGCGATTTCAAACGACGCGCCTTCACCATCGGCGTCGGTGGCCCCGTGGGAAGTGGCAAGACCGCGCTGATGCTTCAGTTGTGTCTGAAGCTAAAGAACCGGGTCAGTGTCGCCGCGGTCACCAACGACATTTTCACCCGCGAAGACGGTGAGTTTCTGGTCCGAAATCAGGCGCTCGTCAGTGAACGAATCCGCGCAGTGGAAACCGGCGGATGTCCACATGCCGCCATTCGCGAAGACATCTCGGCCAATCTGCAGGCCCTGGAGGATCTACACCACCAGTTCCATCCCGACCTGCTCCTGCTGGAGTCGGGCGGCGACAATCTCGCCGCCTGTTTCAGCCGTGAACTGGCCGACTACACGATCCAGGTCATCGACGTGGCGGGCGGTGACAAGATCCCGCGCAAGGGCGGCCCCGGAATCACTCAGAGCGACCTCCTGGTGATCAACAAGACCGACCTCGCAGTGGCGGTGGGTGCCGATCTCGATGTGATGGCCCGCGATTCCAAGAAAATGCGAGGCGGTGGACCGTTTCTATTCGCCCAAGTCCGCCACGGCGTCGGTGTCGATGCTATCGTGGATCATGTCATTCACGCCTGGCAGCATGCCTCCGGTGTCGAACATGGCCACCAGCACATCACGTTAGAATAACCCCTTCGGAACCGTGACGGGATTTTGGACGACTGGAGTACAACTGGGCTCCTGGCGAATGAATGCTTGAATCCGTGAAACGGCGGAAGGGATCAACGCTTTTGCTTCAATAGGTTATTCCGGTCATTCCAGTGGCCCGATGTTGGCAGGAGAACCACCAAAGGCTTCAACAACCGGAGGCAAACATGCCAATTCAAAAGCACCTTCAACACCGCCGCCTTGACAGAGCCGAGAAGTCCCTGGCGGGCAAAAAGTATGTATCCGCTGCTGATTACGAATTGGTACCCATATTTCCTGCCGATGAATTCGATGGCCTCTCGACTGTAGAAGAACAGGTGCTGGCCGCTTTCGGGTGACAAATACCACCAATCCTTGTCCTGCTTCTTGTAAATGGCAGTACTCACCAGGAGTACCTTCGGTTTGAGGCGGAAAAGCTCCTCCAGGTCGGTTCCCGGGTTTTGAAAATGTTCCAGAACCTCAAAGCTGATCACCAGGTCCGGTGTGGTGAAATCCGGCTCCGTAAAACCTTGCGCGTAGGTCGGTCTGGCATACTTGTCGGTCACGAAGCAGTTGATCCGGTGGTCGCGTAACAGTCGGCACAGAAGACCGTCACCACCGCCAATGTCGACGGCATTGTTGAGCCCGAACATTTTCGCGACGACATAGCAGGCGGCCGAATTGTGGAGATTCCGCTGGGCGGCACCGGTATCAAGGCTCGATAGATTCTGACTGTATGCTTCACCGATCCAATGGGGGAAATCGGTCTGCAGGGAGAGGCATTGGGCACATTCGAGATAAGCGACCTCATACTTGTAAAGTACGGTGAGATCGAACCGCTTCGACAGGGCGCCACCGCAAAGTGCGCACTGACTGCGATGTTCAGAGTCGGTAGCCATGAGGGTCATTAAACGGAAAAATCCAACCTGTCTCGGACTGGTGTTGTCCCACCCTTCCGGACCGGAAAGGGCGCCATGCCGATGAACTGGGAAGTATCGGCAACCGGATGCCGTGGCGTCAATTCCGATTGGATTCGACGCTGTCGCCCGCCTCCTGGAAGTCAAGTTCCATTGCCCTGACCGGGTGGTTCGTGGCTCCCGGAAGAGAGTGGGGGCGGCCAGAAGTTGGAAAGCCCCAAACCGGACACCCATTGTGGGAAGGTGGGACGCTGAAGCGCGCTATCGCGCAGGGGAACGGTAAATGAGGCGTAGAATCACGGCGCCCAAGGCCACTGCACTCGAAATGAAAATCCAATCCGGCGATGGGTGTCGGGCGCCTTCATCCAGCGGCACCTGGATAGGTGATGCCACTATTGCGAAACGGATGCGAAGCTCGCTTTGAAGCTCGTTGCGTTCCTGGCCCAGGATCTCGATCTCCGAGGTTTCGGGTTGCAGGGCGTTGGCCAGATACACGGTGGAGTGGACCGTGTGGGTGTTGTTCAACCGAAGTTCGTGCCGGCCGGGTGCGAACCGGTTGGTTGGGGTTCGTGCCTTGAGTTCAATGATGCCCATGCCTTCCCGAAGATTCTCCAGAATGGGGAAACGGGTTTCCTGCAACTCCAGGGGAATTGGGACACCATCGAACCGCAGCTCAATTTGTCGCAACACCCGTTCCGAATAGGCACGCTCTTCGGAGGTTGAAATCCGCCCGTCTCCGTCCGGATCCATTTCGGACAGGACGGCCTTGGCCACGGCGGTACCGGGTGTCAGGGACAGTTGAAGCACCACATGATCCAATCGAATGCCGATGAACGCCGCGTGCAGGTATTCATCGGTTCGGTGTGCGAACCCGGTGCACGGGAAGACGGCGGCGGCGATCAACGCCAACGAGGCCCGACGGATCGCGCGCATACGAGGCAGTGGACCCAATTGGACCGACACCCTCCACTCAACGGCCGCCGAACTTGCTGCCGTAGTCGTTGGTCGGATCGCGGTAGATCGTGTGGATGTGGTTGACCGCATTGCCGCCGAGGTTCTGCGGGGCGTATTCGATCACCACGGTTGGTCCCTGAATCCGGAAATAGGCCGCACTGCCGGGCGTCGTGGGACCGCTCCAGGCGAAATAGGTGTCGGCGAGGTTCGCCTTGATCTCGGCCATTTTGGCGCTAGCGGCGGATTCGTGAACGATTCCCACCCACTCGCCGGTCAGTTCCATCAGAAGCTTTTTCTGTGAATCGGTGAAGGTCGACACCTTGACGCCCTCGGGCGCGATCTTCTTGCCGTCGTGACCGGGTCCGAGAACGAGATCCCGGAACTTGGAGCCCAGGATCGCGCTGGTCCGTTGTTCCTCGGTCAATGCATTGATCAATTCGAATGCTTTATCGTTTTCCCTGCCCAACGGCCGGATTGTTTTTCCATCGAGTTGATAGGTCGCCGGCTGGGCGGCGGTGAGGCTCGGGGTGGCGACACTGTCTGATCCACCCAAGGTCACGTTGATGGCCAGATGGTGTCCGCCGAACTGCAACATCCACGGCGTGGTGGCGGAGGGTGTTCCGAGAATCGAGACGAAGAACTCGTCGCTGCCGAAGAGAAGGTTTGGCGGATTCCCGGGCGCATTCTTCAATGCCTCGTCACCGTTCACGATCTCGAGGATCTTTTGATAACCCATCGGACTGAACGTTGCGGCCAGCAGCGCCAGCAGTTTTTCCTTCTGCCCGGCGTTGAGATCGCCCAGACGAACCCCGGCGCGCGGAACCATGGTAACCGGCAGGTTCGACCAGTTGGCGCGTTGAGCTTCGTTGCCATAGGCGAACAACAGTTTTGCCCGCGTGCCGGCATCGAGGCTTTCGATGAAGGACTGGGCCGCCAGGGTTGCCGCGGCGGTCGACGCCGAAGTGGGTGCCGCGGGAGTCGTCTTGTAGTAATGCGCCTGCGCATCCGCTCCGACGGCACTCGTCCATAGCAGCGGGCTGGCGGAAAGGGCGACGAACAGAACGGTGGTGAAGTGGATGGGAGTGCGCGGATTCATAAGCGGGTGGATCGATGGGACTGGATCAGTTCCGGTCGGGAGAGTGAGGTCGTCAAGAAATCAATGGTGCTCCGGCAGTGACCGGGAAGATCGAAATCCGGTTACTTGGAGGGAGTCGAAATGCCACCGGCGATGCAAAGGCGCTCCAGATCTCCTCGTTGAACCAGCAGTCGAAGTCGATCGACTGGTGCCCGCCCGTGGCTCCAGTTGTGATCGGCCCGTTGGATGGCCTGCTCGATGTCGATGGTGTTGGGGCGGGTCCTACCGGCGGTGGCGGCATGCCAGCGGCTGAGCCAGAGGATCACGGCGTATTGCAATGCGAGGCTTCGGAAGCCGTCCCGCAATGACAACCCGTGATATCCCACGCCGCAAAACGCGAGGCTCTGGAGTTTCACCAGAAAATATCGCGTCAACAGCGGATCCGCGTCGCCCGCGTCCGGCGGCGACATGGATTCAATCGCTGAAAATCGAACCGGCGTGAATCCGGACCCGAAGTCGGGGGTTTTCCCGGACCCCAACAGAAACCGGACCGCTCCCACCACCAGGAACCAGCGGTAACGTCCGAGATGGCTCAGATCTTCGACCGTCGTCCGGCGGGCCTGTTCCAGAACCTGCTGCCGCAGCATCATTCGAGCGGTCCAACCGGGACGGACTTCGGTAGGTGAGCTCTTGATCGACACGACAGCCGTTCGATGAAGGTTATCCAGAACGCCTTCGACCTCGGGTCCGTGGAGAAGATCCAGCCGTGCCCGCTCGACCGTCGCCAGCCACCGAAGCCCGGCCACCCAGCGCAGGCCGAGGTTCAATTCGTCGCTGGTGATGATCCGTTCCAGGCGCCGCACGAACCGCAGGAAGCTTGGCCAGTCATCGGACGGTTCGGTGAACACCGATGGCGGTGGAACGTTGGCCGGCATTCCTTCGAGGGCCAGGGCCGCCAGTGGACGGAGCGATTCCGTCTGCGCGGCAAGTGGCGTTCCCCGATTCGCCACCGCTGACGGACAATCAAAACGAAGTCCGGCAGCAACCTTCTTTCCAGCCGGATGAAAGACCAATGGATAGATGCGACAGGCCATGGGCTTTGCCGCCTCACCAAATCGGGAATGGATCCGACAGCGTCCGTCGGGATCAAGGAAGACACAGGCGCCGTCGGGTTGATGTCCCAGACGAAATCCCGAACCGTTGGGCTCGATCATCGAAGCGGGATTAACACCCTCCGCCAGCGTCCACTTTTGATCCAAAATCCGTTGGCGATCCGCCGCGGTGAGAACGATGAGAAGTCCGCCCCGGCAACAATTCGAACATCCATGACAACTCCAGTTCTGACCGCTGGGGGCGTCGATTGAAGGCAGTTTCATGGACGCAAGAAACGTAGGGTTCAAAGTCCAAACGAAAGAGGGAAAAGGGCAAAAATTTAAAAGGAAAAATGCAAAAGGACCGATGGACGGGTGTTCACCTATGCAAGAGGCAGGCTCCAGTCCACTGGGAGCGCCGTCATCCTGACGGCCAGAATCGTCAAAACCAACGAACCACCGGGCCCAGATTTCACCGCCAGTTCGCACGCCCTCTCCCTCTCCAACACTTCATCATTTCAACTTCCGACTCATCACCTGACTCATCACCACTCGCGGTCACCGCGGGGGAATAACTCTGGCGGCCTCAGGCCCGGCTGGGCATAACGCAGGGCATGCGACTGGCCATGCTGACACGACTCGGAGCGGGGATCCTGTTCGCCTTGTGGACTGGTTTCGCGGCCGATCAATCCGTGACGGTCGCACCGGAATTGAACGGTGCCTGGAACCGTCCGGAGGGACCCTGGAACGGCCGTTCCGTCCTGCTGTTCCACGGCTTTGCTCAGGACCGGGACGAGGTCGGATTCCTTTTCAAACAACTGGCCGAACGTTTGTCGAAGGAGGGTGCCGCCAGTTTGCGGATCAATTTCCGCGGGGAAGGGGACCGCAATCGGACCAACATCGAATCGACCTTCAATACCCGGCTTGAAGATGCCGCGTCGGCCTATGGATTCCTGCTCCGCCAGTCGGGCGTGAAAAAGGACCGGGTCGGAGCGGTGGGTTTCAGCCTGGGGGCCTCGACGGCGATTGAGATCGGTGGGCGCCATCCCGAGTGGTTCCGCACGATGGCGTTGTGGTCCAGTCCCAGCGGCGATGCGTTTCAGTCGTTTGCCGATACCGACTACGCCAAGGCCGCGCTCCGCGATGGTGTGGGGCGTCAGGAGGTGCCGGGCTGGAAGACCATCATCACCCACCGTGAATTCTACGAAAGCTTCCGCGGAATTAATCTCGATCAATCCATCGCTCGATATCCCGGTGCTGTTTTGTCCATCCGGGGTTCGGAGGATTTGCTGCCCCGCCGGGATGCTGAACTGTTGAACCACGCGCCCGGCCGCCCGCGCGAGGCCGTGGTTCTGGGTGGCGCTGATCACATCTTCAAAGTGTTTCAACCCGATCTGGGTTTTGGCCAACGGGTGCTCGACCTGACCTCCGCCTGGTTGCAGCGAACGCTCTAGAAATCTTCACCGTCCCCATTCCATGCCACCGACAAGCCCGCGCAATCTGACCCGCCGTTCGTTTCTCGGTCGCGCAACGGCGGCCGCCGTCGCGGCTCCGTTTGTCGGCCGTGCTCAGGCGATCTCACCGATCCTCGGCCAGGGAGAATTCCGCTACCGCGTCGTTCCGGGATGGGGCCAATTGGACGAGAAGACACCGGTCGACAACTGCCACGGGATTGTCTGTGACCGCGCCGGGAACATCATTCTCCTGACCGACGAACCGAAGAACAACTTCATCATCTACAATTCCCAAGGCCGTCTGCTTCACAAATGGGGAACCGAGTACCCGGGGGCGCACGGCCTGTCGCTGGTGATGGAAGCCGGACGGGAGGTGCTCTATTTCACCGACTTGAAACGCCACAAGGTTTTCAAAGCGACGCCCTCGGGTGAGCTGCTCGGTGAATGGGGTTGGCCTGAGAAAACCGGAAACTACGCCAGGGAAGACGACTATCGTCCGTCGTGGACGCTGCATCTTCCCGAAGGTGGGTTCTTCATTCTGGACGGCTACGGACGCGACTACATCACCCGCCACAAAGCAGACGGATCCTTTGTGAAGATCTTTGGTGGAAACGAGGGTGGCATCACGCATTGGGGGCCGCATGGCGGAATGGTGGATCTCGATGTCGCCACTTCGAATCCGTCACTGCTCATCGCGATGAGCGATCAACAATACCTCCTGCGCCTCGACCTCGAAGGAAAGGCGCTCGGCCGTGTTCCGTTGCCCGGTGGCAATCCACGTCAAATCCGTCGGCACAAGAGCCACTACTTCGTCGCGCACCTTGCCGACAACTGGCCCGCAGACCGCAACAGCCGTGGATTCCTGTCGGTACTGGACGCCAATCTTCGCGTCATCTCCAACATCGCCGGGACATCGCCGATCTACGGAGCCGACGATCGGCTTCAACCAATGAAACACCAGGAGGAGATCTTCCTGCATCCCCACGACCTCACGATCGGCCCCGACGACAGCCTCTACGTCGCCCAATACGCCTCCGGAAAAACCTACCCCCTCAAACTGGAGCGCATTTGACCCGCGCCGTCAAAAGGTGCCGGTCCCGCTCGAAGCGGTACCCCTGAAGTCGAACCGAAATCCCTCTTCAACTCTTCATCTTTTCAACCCTTCAACTCCGCCGCGCACCCATCGAGATCCGCTTGATTCCCCCATTCCTCCAGGAGCACGCTGCTCCCCACCCAAGGAGTATGCGTTCCCCGTTTTGGCTAAGTCTGGTTCTCGCGACGTTGGCGACGATGATTTGCCCCGCCGCCCGTGGTGCCACGTCGATTGTGGATCCGACGTTTCGGGTGGGCGCTTTAACGGCGACCCAGGGGCCCGATGGCCTGGTGACCGCCATGGATCGTTATTCGGACGGACGCGTTATCATCGCGGGAGATTTTGCCCGGGTGGACGGTCGTAAGGCCCATGGGATTGCACGTCTACGGTCGGATGGCTCGAACGATACGACGTTTGATGTCGGTACCGGGCCCGATAGGTTGATCCGGACGGTGGTTGTCCTTCCGGACGGCCGGGCCTTGGTCGGGGGCGACTTTGGTAGTTGGAATGGAACGCCGGCTGGCCAACACATTGTCCGCTTGAACGCCGACGGTTCCCGCGATGTTGGATACCCGGCGGGAATCGCCTCGACGGGCAGCGTCCGGCAACTTCTGGTTCGGCCCGACGGTCGAGTTTTGGTGCTGGAGACGCTGGGTCCCGAGGCCAACGGCAAACACGCGTTGAAATTATTGTCCGGGGATGGGCTGCGAGATCCCGCTTACCAACCGGACATTCCCGATGGAGCAATTTTGAACCAGTTGGTCCCCACCCCGGACGCGAGCGTTCTAGTGGTGGGAGGATTCAATCGGTTCAATGGATTGTCCCTGACGAATCTGGTTCGACTGCGGGCGGACTTGTCGCTCGATGAGAACTACCAGGTTTCGCTGGCCCAATTTCTGATCGAAATAAAGACTGCTGCCGTGGCTCCCGATGGGAGAATTGCGCTATCAGGGTATTTCCTTTCGCCATCCACCGATCCGAACCTGATTCTCCTGGATCGAAATGGCAAATTCGTGGCGTATCCCCGGTTCTCACCTGGGGGCTATTTTGTCTTGGAGCACGCCCCGACGGGTCTTGCTTTTGACTCACACGGATTCCTTGAGGGATTGGTTGAGGTCTACACCCCAGGTGGAGGGACTGTTTCGACAGGGTTTCAAATTGATTTAAATGGCAAAGTGACCCGCCTCTCCTTCAACGGACGGCCGGACGGATGCCCGCCACTTCCGCTCGCAGATGAAACCATTCTATGGGCTTCAGACGGCGTTCAATCAAACGGAGGCTTGCTGACGCGCTGGCTTGTCCGAACCCAAAACGACGGAACTTGGATCGGTGGCGCGCAGATTGATCCAGCGCTATCGGAGCCCGTCCGCACTTTCGCACATCTCGCGGACGGTGCGCTGATTGTGCCAGGAAGTCGATCCAACGCCACGATTGGATCGAGGCCGACCGTGGTTAGTGCTCTGTTGCGGTCGGGAGCCGATGGTGAATCATTCGAACATTTTGCAACACTCACAACGCTCACCGAGCCAACCGATCTCGGTAACACGGGATCTCTCGAACTTGAGCAATTGGTGGTCTCAGGGATCCAAGTATACGCCGCAGGTGGATTTTCCATTATTAACGGTACCAGTGGGTTTGATTCGTTGGCCCGCTTGAATCCGGATGGGTCGGTGGATCCAAGCTTTCGATCCGGAGTGAGTGTTACCTACCCGTTTGGGCAGCGATATGGACTCCATCAGATCGAAGTAAGCCCGGATGCGGGTCTCTGGGTTGCCGGCAACACGTATTCACCGATCTACGGAGTTGATCGATTGCTTTTCGGACGACTCCTGTCCGATGGAGTGCTCGATGCGGCCGATACGCTGATCACCGATGATCGAATGGTCGTTGGAACCCCGGAAGCGCTGGTTCGGCGGTTCGCGTCGAATGGTGAAGGGCAATGCTTGCTGTGGGGACAGCTTGGCCGGACGTATGGCAAAGCATTTTATTGGTATGACGGATCCGGAACCAACCGAAGTGGCCCGAGTCTCACTGCCGCCGTCGGTAAACTCCCCGATATTTCGACTCTGTTTCGCATGCACGACCGGCGGTTTCTGATTGGTGGGACGTTTTCACAGGTCGCTGGGGTGCCGCGGAATTCCATCGCCCGCCTGCATCCGGATCTTACCGTGGATGCCACATTTGATCCCGGCATCGGACCGGATGGCTCGATTTCAACCGGCCTGGAGCTTTCAGATGGCAGGATTTTGGTCGGCGGATCTTTCACCCATTGGAACGGAGGGGAACATCGACGAGTGGTGTTACTGACGCCCGACGGGCACCTGGATCCCGCGTTCGACCCAGGAACCGGACCAGACGATGCCCCTCAACAGTTCATCGAACTTCCCGACGGACGCATTTTGATCGGCGGCGGTTTTTCGCAATTTGATGGAAGCGGGTCTCCATTTTTGACCCGAATCGTGCCGCCGCAGGGTGCGATTTCCCACCCGGCACAACTCATCGTCCAGCCGAGAAGTGGGTTTACTACGAACTTGGTGGCCCCCGTAGTACTTCACGCGGAAGGCATCGGTACCGCACCATTGAGTTGGAGATGGTATCGCGACGGGGAATTGCTGATGGATGGCGATGGATACGTCGGTGCGGGTTCGCCGGAACTTGCAATCCAGCCCTCGAATCTTAAGGTCGCCCGAGTCTATTGGGTCGAGATTTCGAATTCCTTCGGACGCGAACGGAGTGATAGTGTGGTGGTTGGTTTGGCTTCAGGGGCGAATGACCCAATGTTTTCGTGGAGTATCGCCGGCGCTCCGAACTCACACCTTGGAGGATTGGAACGCATTCCGGCGAGTCTCATCCAGGAGACCCCCATCGCAGGTCTGGTCGGGCAATTCGGAGCGGATGGCAGGGTCGGTCGACTCTTCGTCTATGGGAACTTCACCAACTATGATTCTTTTCTGACCCCGGGGATGGTGATGCTTCGGCCGGACGGAAGTCGCGATCCCGATTGGTCGCCTCCGCTTGGAATGAATGGAACACAACTGACCTGCGCGACGTTTCTGCCGAACGGAGGGATGTTCTTGGCAGGTGTGTTCAACCGATCCGGCGGCGCTCCCCGGGATCTGATCGTTCGCCTTCAGTCCAATGGCGCCGTCGATTCACAGTTTGATCCCGGTGATAGTTTTCTGGCCGATTCTGGCGGCAATTTAAGCCACTCAAGTATCAGCGCAATGGCGTTGGACGGAGAGGGTGTCTACATTGGCGGGGCACTCTCCGGACTCGATCAGGTTGGAAAGATTCGGCGCCTCGATGCCAGTGGCAAACGGGATCCAACTTTCGCAGCGGAAGACGTGTCGATGACACCCGTTTCTATTCTCGCCGTTCAGCCCGGTGAAGCCGGAGGTCTGCTGGTCGCGGGCAGGCAATTGCAGGTCTCGCCCGCTTCTGGACCCATGTTCTCGGGACGTTCCCTGGCCCGCTTTTCAAGGAGTGGGAGTTTGGATTTTGCATACCACGGAACTCCCCTCCCTTCTGACCAGACAGCCAACAACACCCTGTATTCCGTGGTTCCAGTGGATCCGTTTCGTACCTTCGTCGCCGGTGCGATCTCCACGTTCGACGGCATCGCGGGCCCATTGATCTCGCTGGGTCCCACCGGTGACGCCGACAACGGGTTCAAAGTCCATTTGAGCAATCCCGAAGGCGGGGCGACAGGGGGGACAATCCGTGATTTTGCACCTCTTTCGGAAGGTCGTTACCTGGTGGGTTATGAATCGGAGCCGGGAATCCTTGGCTCGCTCGTCCAAATGGAGGCAGACGGGACCGAAACCGTGCAGTGGAGAACCTCCGGTATCCAACCGGAGCAGGTGATCAGCAGTCCGTGTCCGATTGTGCCAATGGGAGACGGCAGTTGTGTTGCGTTGATCACTTTCCGGGACACACGATCCACTGGCTATCGGCCTTCAATCTGGACCTTGGGACGGTTTTGGCTGGGGACTCTTCCCCAGAATCGCGCCGCCACTCTTCCACCGGTTCTTTTTGTTGAACTTTCCAACAGGTTGTTGGAGACCCATCTCGGATTCCGGGAGCCTCTGGTCCTTTCGGTGCCATTTCAATCGGGTGGTCCCACTCTCTTTCAGTGGTATCGCGACGACATAGCCATTCTAACTGCAACGAATTCTGCTTTCACGATCGCAAGCCCTTCTTCTTCGGATTCCGGGCGATATCGGGTGATCGTTAGTAACGGCGCCGGAAGTGTGTCGAGTGAAGCAACTGTTACTGTTCGCGCGGCCGCACCCACTGTTCCGTCGTTACAAGCCAGATTGGTTTCGGGTGATCGCCCGTTGCGACTGAAGTTCATCCGGGATTCCAACTTGGTGTTGCGCCTTGAATCCTCCATAGATCTTCAGACTTGGCAGCCCGTGTCGGATCCAGCGGCGGTCATCTCGGATTCCGAGTACGCGCTTTCTGTCGAAGTCGGTGGGCGGTTTTATCGACTGGCGGCTGAACCGTAGCGAGGTGAGGGAACCCGTGGAGCTGGATTGACTACGCCGCGGTTGTTTCGCGTGAGGCATCCAGCCGGTCGGATGGATCTCACACACTCAGACATTGATCGGAAACCGCACCACGCAGCCACCAGAGGCGCCGCTCCAGCTAGAAGCGGCACCCCGGGAAGTCGAACCCAATACCCTCTTCAACTCTTCATCGTTTCAACCCTTCAACCCGCCCGTCCACCTACGCCAGTACGCGTTCCAGGAGTTGGTTCATCCGCTTGAGCATGGTGCGGGGGTCGTCCAGGACGCCGGCGGCGACGCGGGCGT
>CAIVQB010000068.1 GCA_903907925.1 uncultured Verrucomicrobiota bacterium | reverse complement strand
GTCTGGGGTTTGTCGGCGTCGAGCAATTCCACCTCGATGTCGCCCACCGGCGTCCGAAACTGAACCCCGGTGCCCGCATAACCGCGGAGGATCAGAGGTCCCAGCAGGAACAACCACGATCGGGACCGGTGGAGAAATCGCCTCATGAAGCCCTGGCACTCCTTTGGTTCTCGCGCCAAAAGCGGACCACCTCCTGCCACCACTCGACCGGCCGGGACAACGCTTCATTATGGTCCAAGCCAGGAAGCACCCACAGCCGTTTAGGTCCCGCGAATTCACTGTGGAACCGCAGTCCGTGGGCGGGTGTGACGATGCTGTCCCGTTCCGCCACACAAAAAGCCGCCGGCCCATGAAATCCCTCCAGCCATTGGGAGGCGGGGTACTGGTCTCGAAGGAGGAGCCCCACTGGCAGCCACCACGGCATCTGGCTGCGGGCAACATTCACCAGGCGGTCGTAGGGAACTAGAAAACAGGCACCGGCAACACGGTCCGCATGGCGTCCTGCCAGCCAGGCGCCAACCCCGGTTCCCAGCGATTCTGAAACCAGAAACACCGGCACCGATGCAGGCAGTTGTTGAAACGCCTCCTCGGCGGCCGACAGGAGCGTCGACTGCGACGGCGAGCCCGGGCGATCACCGTATCCGGGGTATTCCAAGATATAAACGTCCAGGGGAGCCACCGCTTGAAGCGGATCGGCAATGTATTCGCGGCCCACGGCGGAACCGCCATTCCCGTGGGTGATCAACACCACCTCACCGACAGCATTTTTCGCGGGCATCCGCGCCGACAACCGACGCCAGCCGATCCGCAAACCAGCGGTGTTGGTCCAAGGTTCAAAATGACGCTCAGAGGCAAACCGGGCGAGGTCTTCCGTCGAGACCCGTGCCGGTCGATAGATCAGGCTTCGCTGGCCGAGTCCCATCAGGATGCAGATTCCGACATAGGCCAGGACCAGGATTCGAACCGCCCGAAACATCCAGGCCCGGATCGAATGCGAGGCCGGTTGGACAGGCGGTGCCATGGGAGCGTTCAGGTCGCTGGAATGCCGTCTGTGGTGCGGGCGGCAGCCGCGCGGTCGGCCTTGATCTGGTTGAGGGCGGCGAGGGCGGCAGCGCTTTCCGCGAGTTTCTTGCTGCGGCCGGTGCCGCGGGCCAGCTCGACGCCGCCATGGAACACCGCGCATTCGAAGCGACGATCGTGGTCCGGGCCCTCGACCGCGACCTGTTCGTAGCCCGGCGGCGTGGGGGAATTCGCCTGGAGCAATTCCTGCAGTTCACCCTTGGGGTTCTCCAGGTTCGGCAATTCACCAAGCTCGCCAAAAAGTCCGCGGAACAAGCGCAGGACAAGCTCCCGGGCCGATTCGTAGCCGGAGTCGAGGAAAACCGCGCCCACCACCGCCTCAAAGCCGTCGGCGAGGGTCGAATTGCGGGCGCGTCCACCGCTGGTTTCTTCGCCACGGGATAGAATGAGGAACCGTCCGAGGTTCAGTCGGCGGCCCTGTTCCGCGAGCGACGAACGATTCACCAATTGCGCGCGGGCCTGGGTCAGCGGCCCCTCACCTTGGGTCGAGAACCGCTCGTACAGCTCGTTGGTGAGCACCAGTTGAAGCACGGCGTCGCCGAGGAATTCCAGGCGCTGGTTGTGCTGCTGCAGGTGACCGACCCCCGCCTCATGGGCCAGCGACGGATGGGTCAGCGCGAGAATGAGCAACTGGCGGTCGCGAAAGACGTGACCGAGAGCCTCTTCAAGTTCAGCCGTGGGAATCATGGCGGGAGCGCCTCACGAAGGCGCGAGCGTGGACACGTCACTCGGCGGATTGAACGGTTCCTCCACCGGGACACCTTCCGTCGGCAGGCCGTGTTCCAGCAGATCGGCCACGTCCCGTTGAACGGCCTCCAATTGTTCCAGATGGAGTTCGGGGTCGGCGATTGCGAAGACATCGCCGGTCCGGGCCTGTTCGTAGATGAAGATGCGTTTGCCGTTCTCGCGGAGCTGCTGCTTGACCTTGAAGATCCGTTTGCGCTCCAGCATGACCGCCAGGATGTAGCAGGCGGCCAGGTGCCGGTCGTCCCGGCGTTCGACCAGTTTGCGCAGCAGCGCCTCGGCGTCGCCCTTGGCGATGGCTTCCGGCGGTGCCGGCGGTGGCGCGTGATAGAAACCCTTCCAATGCGATACCAAGCCCGGGCGGGCGAGAATCTCGGGACCGTGGCTCTTCCAGCCTTCTTCACCGATATCGAGCCGCTCAAAGCCATGCCCCGCGGCGATGAGCACGGTATGACACGGCACCCCATCGTCGAAGGGACGACCGGTCGCGTGGCAGGCGTGGGCCCGACTTTGAATGTTCCATTCCAGCATGGTGAAGATTTCGAATCGGACGACTCCGTTTGAGACGACCGCCAGTATCGGCAAGGCGGCGGTGACTTCAACCCGGTTTTCCGGGTCTGCCCGGAATCACTGTGGAATTCCCCCCTTGGGAACGCGCGGCACGTCGAGATCGCGGATCCATGAATTGTGCCCAAACAGAGCCACCGGAACTCGGGCCAGATCGGCTTCGGGATCCACCAGCAACTGCGCGGGCCGGCCATTCAAGGACACGGCGGTCGTGGCATGGACGGCGGGCCGCCGGCCGTATTCCTGCTGCCAAAGTTCGGCCACGTGACGTCCGTAGCGGCGCAGCAGGAAGGGCTGCATGCTCACGTGCATACGGCTTTCCTGGGTCAGTTCGGTCATGTAATTCCAGCGGATCCGCGCCGG
>CAIVQB010000067.1 GCA_903907925.1 uncultured Verrucomicrobiota bacterium | reverse complement strand
GTCTGCGCTACGCCGAGAAAATGCTTCTTCATCTCCGCCGTGGACGATTCCCGGAACCGCGTCATGTCCCTCACTTGCGCCACCGCAGCGTCCGGGTTCTTCCAGGAACAACTCACCACATCCAGCCCCTTCATGGCGAAGTACACCGCCGTCTGATCGGCGCGGGCGTAGTGCCAGTCGCAGATGACGACATCCTTCGGAATCAAGTCCACCGCCGCGTGCGTGTCGTTGCGACTCGCCTCCCATTCACCAAGGCCCGTGAGCTTGCCATCCAGCAGACGATCGCCCCAAAGCCACAGTTGCCGTTTGGCGGGTTGCAGATGGTCGCGAATGGCGCGGATTTCTTCGGCGAAAAGTTCCGCCTTGTTGTGGCCTTTGCAGCGTGGGCATTGATCTTCGCCGATGTAGAAGACTTCGTCCATCCCGGCATGGAAGGCATCCGCTTCAAAGGCGTCGCAAACCTCATCCACCAGCGCGAACACGACCTCATGAACTAGCGGATGGCGCGGGCAATAGCTTTTGCAATAGAGGCCGTCGGCATTGGGCCAGGCGTATTTCTCAGGGAACTTCACCTCGGGTGTCTCATCGAATTCGGGATGCACGCGAAGCAACTTGCCGCAGTTGGAGTGCCACGATTGGTGGCCCAGCAAATTGACCAGCGGAACGATCCGAATCTGATGCCGCTTGCAGGCGGTGGTGATTTTCCGCGCCTGCTCCTTCGAGAGACCACCCTGGTCCGCCATCTCTGGTCGGCTGGTGAACTGGAAGCCATAATCCACCCGGAGAATCAGTGTGTTCACCGAGCGCGGAGCCAGTTCCTCTTCGATGAACCTTATGAACTCGTCCACCCGACTTCCCGATGGAGCCTGGATGCAGAACCCGCGCACGGGCAGAACCTTGTCCGGTGGCATCTCCGCCGCGGACAAGGACAGAAATAGGGCGAACAGCCAACCGGGCCACAGCGGGTTCAGTTTCCGGTTCATGTTCATCACCTCAGCAGGCCGGAGAACTCCAGTCGAGCGGCGCGTGGTTCAGGCCGCACCGACCGTTTGTGGTGAGGCCGGCCGGGCGGACTGCTTCGAGTATTCCGCCTTGATGATCTCGCGCATGAATTCCGCCGCGAGCCGGGCGTTTTTGTGCGCGAATTCGATCCCGACCGTTTCGCCATTCACCACCGGCAGTTGATGGCACAGTTCGTAGCTGGTGTAGCCGCGGTAGCCGATCTCGTGCATGGCCCGCGCGAAGTCGCGATAGTACTGGTTCGTCTCGCCGGTGATGATTCCGTCGATCCGATCCACGCCGGTGATGCTGCCGTCCGGGTTGCGGTCAAACTCGCCGCCGAAGTGCGACATGACCTGCAGGGAACCCACCGCCTGGGCAGCCTCGCGCATTGCTGCGAGGCTCTTGTCAGGCATCAAGGGCGCGTCGAGGCAGATTTTGAGATGCGGCGAGTCGACCTCGCGCACCATGCGCAGCACGTCACGATGATCCCTGATGAGCGGCTTGTGATTCTGCAACGCCAGCGTCACGCCCATGTCCCTGGCGTAACCGGCGCACTCCAACAGAGCCTCGCGGCACCAGCCCCAAATTTCCTCCTCGGAAAACTTCTCATGCACGATGGGCCAGTAACTTTCCGGAATGTCGTAGCTGGCGAGCTTCGGATGACGCGTGACGCCCCACCAGGCGAGGAACACCCGGAGGTCCTTCGCGCCCATGTTCGCCGTCATGCGGATCAACTCGCGCATGTAACAGATCTGGGTCTCGCGCACTTCGGGCACGGGATTGCTGAAGTCGTTGTTGGCGGCGACGCCGAGGATCTCGACACCTTCGCCCCGGGCGACACCGAGCAACTCCTGGCATTTGTGCTTCGGCCAGTCGAGCGGATTGGCGTGAGGACGCTTGCCGTCAAACTCGACGCCATCGTAGCCAAACTGTTTCGCCGTGTGGATGAGTTCCGGGAGGGTGAGGGCCTCGCCGCGATACCAGCAGCCGAGGTAGGTGATGCTGTAGAGTCCGATTTTCACAGGGTCAGTTTGAGGTCACTTGAGTTTGCCCGCGGTCCAGAGAATGGAGTTGTGGACCAGCGCGCGATACGCTGGGTGCTGGAACGGAGTGTGGTCGTGGCCGAGCTGGATGAAGACCACCTTGGAAGTTGTGCAGGGGCCAATCCACCCGACGGTGCGATCGCTGGTGGGATTGTCCGTCAGGAGCAGCGGCTGATTGTTGGTGGAGATAAAAAGACCCTTGTAGGTTTCATCCGTGATGCGGAAGGGGGTGATGCCGTCGGTGATCGGGTGCCGGCCGGCCGCGGTGATCAGGTGTTGCTCGCCAAACTTCACCGTCGAGTTGGGGATGCCGTTCTTGGTTTCCAGGCGATAAAGTCCACCCACCACTTCCTCGTACCACCACGGCCACTTCTGAAAATTCAGGATGCCGTGGTGCAGCACCACGATGCCTTTGCCGCTTTCGACAAAATCACGCAGGTTTTTCTTCCCGTTGTCATCCATGTCGCGGGTGAAATTGTAGAAGACCAGCACATCGTATTTCGAACGGATGTCCTGCTTGAAGGCCAGTGTGCAGTCCGTGACGGCCGGCCAGCCGACGTCCTGATAGCCGTCAAACAGGCCGTAAAAAGCCGCCTCGTGATCGTGACCGCCGGTGATGATCAACACACGCAACGCCGCCGGATTGGTCGCAGGAACGGCGGGCTGTGCCCGGGAATCCGTCGTCATCAGGAAGGTCAGCGCGCTCGACAAAAGGCCGAGCGCCCATCGAATCGCGGGTTTCATGGCCCGACCGTAGCAGCGCGTCGGGAGGAATCTATTGCTTGTGAGCGGCAGTCTTTGTGACAGGAACGCCAGCGGGCAATTGGTAGTGCTCGCGATAGTCGCGGGGCGTGCGCCCGAACTGGCGCCGGAACTCGCGCGTGAAATGGCTCTGATCCGCGAAGCCGCAGCTCAACGCGATTCCGGACAGTGACTCGTTCGTGTAAATCAACGCCCGACTGGCAATACGCAGTCGAAGTTTTCGCAGATATTTTTGGGGCGTAAGATGGAAGCTGGCGAGGAACTGCCGTTCGAAGGCGCGGAGTGACATCTTCGCAGCGGCGGCCAGTTGCCGGTTGGTGATCGCGCGGTGGAAGTGATCACGCATCCAAGCCAGCACCGGCTCGAATTCAGAGAGCGTGCCGCTGGGCAGTTCATCCCGGTTCAACGTGCGCGTCATGCCGGTTGTTCCAACAATCGCACCCTTCGCATTCCGCACCGGGATCTTGTTCGTGACGTTCCAAGTCGTGATGCCCTCAAATTCACCCACCCGCTCGATGCGATGGATGATGCGATGCCCCGCCAGGACCTGCTCGTCATCCAGCCGGAACTGATCCGCCATGAACGCCGGAGACAAATCGTAGTCGGTCCTGCCCAGAATCTGATCGGAAGCCACCAGACCGTCGCCGCCTGGATGTTCGAGGGTATATTGAATCAGGAAGGCCCGATTCACCCACAGATAGCGCCCCTGCCGATCCTTCACCCACGCCAGCACGCCCTCCAGCAAATCGAAAAGCTCGGCCAAATGAGATGAGTCTTTGATGGATGTCATCATGCTGGCAGGTCCCGTTTTCGTATCCGAATACCGCTCGGAGTGGTCCTTGTGGCGTCGGGAAGCTGGCCATGCCCCTGATTCGAAGCCAGCCGAATCTCCCGACGCTTATCCTGAAACCTGCCTGGCGGAAATCCGTCCGGTGGTGCGCCGGGCGGCGATGTCACCCGCCTTAGAAATGCCTATGGGATCGCCGCAAGAATCCGCGGCCGGAACCGCTCAAGTTGGGAACGTCGGAGCAGTATTGGTCCGTTCGACCTTCAGCGCCCGCTGCAAAAAAAGAGGCGGGCTTGGGGATGACACACAGTTTCACCGCCCAAGCCCGCCCTGCACCGCCACCACTCAGTGGCGCACAAATCAAATTGGCTCAGGGAGCCGAATCAACAATCCGGTAAAACCCGGTCGCCGCGGACGGCGTGATCGAGTACGGACTGGCCACACCGGTGGCAAGATCCGTCCACGGGTCGGTAATCGTGGCGCGGGTCTGAACCTTGAAGGGTCCAGTGCCGCCGCTCCAAGTGAGGGCAACTTTGCCACCGCTGAGGACGGCGGAGCCGATCTTGAGTCCGGGCACCACGGTCGGAACGATCTCGAACGAGTTGCCGGCCTGGCCGCGGAGGTAGATCGCCGCGACTTCATCGCCGGAGAGCACACGACGCCAGATGCCGAGGTCATCGACCACCATGTCGATTTCCGCAGACCCGCCATCGGTGTACTTGCCGGTGCCGTCCTGGCCGATGTTCACGCTGAATCCGAGGTCATCGGTGTCGATGTTTCCCTTCACCGACTGGGTGGCCGTACCATTCAACTGGCCGTCCAGATAGGTGGAGACCGTCCCAGCCCGCGCCACCGTGACGGTGAGCAGGTGCCAAGCAGCATCGTTGAGGCCGAGCTTCGGATTGTTGCTATACTTGTCCGCACTGCCGTTCGGCCCGGTGATCTGGTTGCGGATCACACCGCCGCCCTGGGAGAAGATGCCCCAGCCGCGGTTGTTGGAGGAGTTCCAGTCCTTGTTGGAAATGAAGGCCTCGTCGTCAGCCTGCTCGAGGAGCTTAACCCAGAAGGATACCGAGAAGTCGGTCCCCGAAGTGGATTTCTCGTCACCGAACTTCAAGCCGGCCGGATAACCAAGCGAGACATAGTCGTCCCGGGTGCCGTCCTTCTTGTTGGTGATGTGGACCGCCTGGCCGATGACGCCGGCTTCGAACGTCGGACTGTCATTCGGGGTGCCATTCACACCGTTGCCGGAGGAGTCGTTGTAGTTGCCATCGAACTTGAGGTGCGTGGCAACGCCATTGCCGACCGTGAGAACCGGTTCCGGCGAGGGGAGCAGCGTCAGGGTGGCCGCCTTGCTGGTGGCGGAACCACCGGGGTTGGTCACCGTGACGGTGTAGTCACCGGCATTCGCCGAGGTGGCCTTCTTGACGGTGTAGGTCGCCAGGGTCGCGCCCGGAATCGGGTTACCCTTGAAGTTCCACTGATAGGTCAACTGCGAGCCGGTCGTGGAGACGCTGAAGGTGGCATTGAAGCCGGTGATGATCGACACGCCTACTGGATCCGCCGAAACCGTCGGAGGATCGACCTGGGTGATGCTGTAGATGCCGAGGTTGTCGAAGCCGAAATACCAACTGCCGGTGCCCGCCTGGGCGAAACGGAAGCGAACGGTCTTCTGGTTGGCGGCCTTGGGAATCGGGAACAGCTCGACGCGCTTCGATTCATGGAAGTCATCGTTCACGCGGGCGCTGATGTAAGGTCCGAGGCTGGGCCAGCGGTTGGTGTCCTGGATACCGATGAAGGCACCATAGTAGCCACCGGAATCGGCACCCGTGACGGGATCGACGTAGACTGCGGTGTCGGTTTGCGGCGCGATCAGCGTGAGATAACCATCGGGTTTGCCATCCGCGCCGTTCACGATGTCAGGCCCGTCCATCATGATCACGATCGGCTCCCAGTTCTTGCCACCGTCGATGGAGTATTCCACCGAGCCCATGCTGTCCTGGTTCTGCTCGTACATGCTGTTGTAGGAGACAAAGAGGTTTGTCTTGCCGGTCAGGTCATAGTCCTTGGTGAAGAGATACTGGACCTGGCTGCCACCGCGCTGATCGGACTCCGCATAAGCGAAGTTGTTGGTGACCAATGACGTGACGAGGGTTCCATTGAGATACTGCTCGTCCACGGTGAAGCGGCGGAGCGCATCCCAGTGATTGAGTTCGCCCTGGCCGATGCGCCACATGCGATTGGATGAGATGGTGAGCCAGCCGAGGAACGAATCAGAGTTGGGATCATCGAGATCGATGCCCGGAGTGCGCTCATCGGTGTAGTTGACCTGGGTCCAGCCGGCGGGAACATCACCTTCAGCCGTGGTTTCGAAATTCTCGAGGAAGATCGGTGCCGGCAGCTTGAAGTTGGCGTAGTTCTTGACGGTGAAGGTATAGCCATTCGTCCGGACGTTCGCCGGGGCGGCGTCGTCGGAGAAGGTCAAACCCACGGTGTGTTTCGACAACGGAGCCAGCAGGCCGGAGGGCTGGTAGCTGATCGTCGTGGTCTTGCCGGTCTTGCTGGCAACCGAGGCGGTCTTGGTGCCGTCCACGTACAGGGTCACCGTGGAGGCATTCACGCCGGTGCTGCCGTCTTTGAGGACCAGCTTGATCGGCTGGCTCGGGGAGCCGTCGGTCGCACCGGCACCCGGGTTCGCGAACGCAACATACGGACCGACCGCGGTGGTCAGCTTGCGGTAGGCCTTGATGCCACCGGTGTCGTTGATGAGGATCCGGCTGTCGGGGTCACCCACCGGGGCCGAAAACAACGAAACGCTCGCCCCGCCACCACCCTGCTCGTAAATCAGCCGCATCGAGTAAAGGCCCGACGCGGAGACCGAGATGTTGAAGATCGTGTCGGCAGTGCCGCGGCCGCCGTTGAATTCGCCGATGTTGATCGCGTTGATCTGATCGCGCGCATCGTCGCCCATGTACACCCGGAAACCGTCATCGCTGTTGACGATGAAGGAGTAGGTGCCGGGATCGAGATCGAGATAGGCGACCGCGTCGAGGGCGATGTTGCTGTGGTTGTCGGGCTCGATCGTTCCAGGGAACCCCGGAAACGGATTGGAGCTCTTTTCGTAGGAGATCGTTCCGTTTTCGGCATACGTCCCGTCCGCCTGATAGCCGGAGAGGTCGAGGATGTTGGCATAGGTCAGACCGGTGGTGGAGTCCACCAGGGCGCCGGCGATTTGAAGCTCGGTTCGGGCGAGCGTGTTGGGGAGTTCGCCATCGGCGAGGGTCGCCTGGAAAGCGCGGACAGAGAAGCCGCGGGACGATGCATCCGCCGAAGCGCGCGGATGTGCGAAACTCGGCGGGATGACGGTCTGGGCCATCACGGTCAATGAGACCGCCAGGGCCCCGGCCGCCAGGGCCAAGAACTTGGGTTTGTTTTGCTGTTTCATATGGAGTCTATGGTTTTGAGGAGGTCTGCAGAATCAGAAACTTGAAGTTCGAAGACGGGCATCGCCCTATTTGCTGGCTCGGTAGTCGTCCATGAGTTTCGCCGCCTCCTTGTCGCCCCGGGCGGCGGCTTCGGACAGGCGCTTGTTGACGGTGAGCATCGATTCAGTGGCGGCAGCGCGCTGTTCGCGGGTCAAATCCTGCCGGGCATTGAGGGCGCTGAGGTCGAGGAATGCCTTGGCATCCTGCTGGGCTTGAAGCGCCGCAGCGGCTTCATCCGCCAGCGCCTTGGCTTCGGGGGAAGCCGTTCCGAACGCCTTGCTGATTCCGGTCCGGGCCTGTTCCTCGGTCTGGACCTGTCCGGACCCACCCGGCTTGCAACCCGCCACGGCACCGCCGACGACGACGAGCGCCGTCAAAACCAAGAGTCTGGACACACGGAGGGGATTCATCGGGTTCAATGACAGGAGAGACTGGAATTAGTTTCCGGGAGGAGTCTCTTTTGGAGCGGCACCCGTGTACCAGCGGTAATCGACGCCCTTGTTCATTCCCTGGAAACGGAAACTCGAGACGGAGCCGGAGACCCAGAGTGTTTCACATCGACGATTGTGGCGGAACCATTCCCAGGTGAAATTGTAGCCGGAATAGAGGCTCGAAAGTCCGGTCCACTGGGTCAGGATTTCAGAGGAACCGGGAAACAGGGCCGGACTATCCTCCCCACCCTCCATCCGTTGTTCCGCCGAATCCTGACAGAAAACCGTGCTCGTCGGATTCAGGAACTGCGACATCTTCGTATGCGGCCCCTCCGCAACCCCCTCGAACGTCGATGCCGTGACCAGATACTGACAGACTCCGTAAGAGGCGTTCAGCCAAAAATCATGGGGATAATGCGGACGCGAGGTGTCGTCCCACCATTCGTCAACCTTCTTGGCCCCCGGGCAACGGAACAACTGGCGACTGGCGACACCTCCGTAGTAGCTCGCATACCCCACCGCCCAATAGGCCTTTGGGTCGGTCACCGCCAGGATGGTGTTAACGTTCGGGTTGGCCGTCCATTGGCCATCATTCGGCAGGTAGGCCGGACTGGCGCCGTTGTCGCGCAGGTAGAAAATCGATTCCTTGTTGTCATCGGTGTACATCGTCACGCCGATGTAGATCTGATGCAGATTCGAGATGCAGCGGGCACGCTGCCCTTCCGCCTTCGCACGGCTGAGGGCCGGGAGCAGCATTCCGGCGAGGATCGCGATGATCGCGATCACCACGAGGAGTTCGATCAATGTGAAACCGCGGGTGACTCTGGATCGGTTGGTCATCATCGACAATAAGAGCTTGCAGCGGTTGAAGGGGCGGTTGCCCCACGGACGGCGTGCTTTATAGGCTCGCATCGGTGTACGACCTAGTTACGTTCCGGCGTCCGGTGTTGCAAAAAGTTAACGCACGCCCGCACAGACATGTCGCCAAGACTGCCCAGCAATTCGGGTACCCGGAAATCCCCCAACCGGGGTAGCGTCCCGGAGATTGAACCCTCCGAGTGGACCTCACGCCTCACGTCCCGACGCTACACCGAAGCCGCCGAAGGCATTGTGGATCACGGCTTTTCCGTCCGACTCGAACGGGGTGGACGGGCCGCGTTTTTCCCTCTGGGCACTCAAAATGAGGCGGCCGCGGCCCGCGCGGCCGCCGTCCTCGACGCGGAGTTGCAACGGACCGGCTGGGTCCCCTTCTGCGCCAAACACTCCAGGGAGTTCGTCGCGGCGGTGTTTTGGCTCGAGCGTCCGGTCGTCAGCACCTACGCAACTTTTTTTACTGGATTTCCGGCGGCCACGGGACCGCAGCGCCGTGCGGAGGGCCGCCAGATCTTTCTCGTCGAGCCCGACGATTCCATCCGCCTTGCGCTCGGTCGCTGGATCGTCCGTCAACCCGGTGCAGCGCTCGCCGGCACCGTAGCTCATGCCGCGGCGGCGATCGCGGATCCACGGCTGGCGACGTGCGATGTCGTCCTATTCAACCGGTTTCTGCCGGACGCCGGAACCGAGGAATTCCGCGCCCGGCTGAAAGCCATCGTCCCCGCCGCCCATGCCTTCCCCATCGGCGTCTACGCGGAGAGCGATGACATCTTCAAGTCGGTCAGCGGCGTGACCGAGGGCTACTACCTCCGGCGGCGTCCACCCGGGAGCTGGCTGGAGCCAATCGAGGGCTCGCAGGGCGGGCGCAGTCCCACCGGCGTTGAAATGACCCGCCACCTCCGCGGCTATTTCGCAAAACTCATCAACGGCGAGGTGCGCGATCCCGCGGTGGAGGGAATCCGGTTCACCGGCCGCGAGCAACAGATCCTTCACTGCCTGCAACGCGGAATGCCTGACAAGGAGATTGCCCAGGAATTGGGCATGAGCCCGCTCACGGTGCATACCCACCTCAAACACATCTTTGAAAAGCTCGGCGCCCACACCCGGACCGAGGCGGTGATGAAGTTTTTGCAGAAATAGCCGATCAGTCGACGGCGGGGGATGAACCCGTACCGTCGGAATCCCCCTGTCCTGAGCCCGGTTCGAAAACGGCTTCTCCCACGAAAGCTTTCGCCAATGGCAGTAGCTGCGGATCTCAACTTTGGCTGAGGCGTTTCACCGGGGCGTCGTGGAAGAGTTCGTGGCATTCCCGCAGAATTCCAGGAATGCGTTCAGCGAACGGACTGTTCCGTATGATCGGTTCCAGGCGATCCCAATCCAGCCGAGCCACATGCTCGCCCGGAAACCAGTGGTCGGCATTGCCGAGCATGTTGTAGCGGAACTTGGCCCATTCAGTGAGACCGAGCGGCTTGGCGTAGGTCCACAAGCGGAGGATTTCGATGAGATTCACTTCGCACGGGATCTCGTTAAACTCCGGAAGGCGGGTGAACCACTTCCGGCACCAGTCCACGCCCAACACCCGTTCCATTTCATCCCGGATCCGCCGATCAATGGCTTCGGTGACCGCTCCCGCCCGCTCGTAATGTTCCAGCGCCGCCACGTGTTCATCAAAGTCCGACGGCTTCGCGGCACCGAGCGACAGGGTGTGAACCTCCGGCCGCGCCAGGCAGTAGAGATCGTTAAACTGCATCGGCGTCAGCGGCGCGCACAACGGCCGCAGCTTCGGCAATTCCAGATAGAGTTTACCGCCCTTGTCGTTCGGGCTGATGATGAACACTCCCATGTCCCGCTGGGCGGCCTCGGCGACACAGCGGCGGTTCAGGTCGTTGACGAAATACCAGTGGAGATTGACGTAGTCGAATTCGTCGCTGCGGATCGCCTCCGAAATGACGTCCGGCGTCGCGTGAGTGCTGAAGCCGACGAATCGGACGCGGCCCTCGCGTTGCAGTTCACGACAGACCTCCAGGCAGCCGCCCTTCCGCAGTGTTTCGTCGACATGCCCGAGATGATTGATGCCGTGAATCGACAACAGATCGACGTACTCCAGTCCGAGGTATCGCATCGACGTTTCGAAGGTATCGCGGAATTCCCGCGCCGTCGGCTTGGGCATGACCTTGGTCTGAACGATCAATTTCTCCCGCGAAAGACCCTTCAACACCGGGCCCAACTGCATTTCAGACGAACCGTAGCCACGGGCGGTTTCGATGTGGTTGATGCCGAGTTCGACCGATCGTTGCAGAGTCGCCTCGATGTTGCGCTGGCCGGCCGGATCCACCTGATCCCACGAGACATCGGACCACGACTGCTGGTAGCGCATGCCACCGCAGGAAAAGACGGGCATCTGAAGCCCGGTACGGCCGAATCGGCGATAACGCATGGATGGAGAGTGCCCCGGAACCGTCGGCGGTTCAACCCACGAAGCCCCGACTTCCGCCCGGGCCGGATCGAAAATTGCCATTGGCCATCCGGGTGCCGGCATTGGCATGGTGACCGGCGTGTCGCTTCGAGTTCTTGTCGCTCCCGATAAATTCAAGGGAACCCTGACTGCCCAGGAGGCGGCGGGAGCCATCGTGAACGGTTGGTGGTCCGCCCGCCCGCAGGATGAAATGGAAATGCTGCCAATGAGCGACGGCGGCGATGGATTCGGCGAGATCATCGCCACGTTGATGGGTGCCGAGGAACGTACGACCGCAACCACCAACGCCGCCCACCAGCCGATCACCGCGAAATGGTGGTTCCACGCGGATTCAGCCTGCGCGGTGATTGAATCGGCCCTCGTCGTCGGGCTGGCCATGCTGCCACCGAGCCGTTTTCATCCCTTCGACCTGGACTCGTTCGGATTGGGCGCGGTCATTCGCGATGCGATCGCGGCTGGTGCCCAGAAATTAATCATCGGCATCGGCGGCAGCGCCACCAACGACGGCGGATTCGGAGTGGCCAAAGCCATCGGATGGCGGTTCTTCGACGACCGCGACCAGGAGATTCAATCCTGGGTGAAGCTCGCGCGACTTTCCCGTTGGGACCCTCCCGCCGATCCCCTGCCTGGAGTCGAATTCATCGTGGCCGTGGATGTCGATAATCCCCTGCTCGGACTCCACGGATGCAGCCGGGTGTATGGACCACAAAAGGGTCTGCTCATGCAACAGGCACCGGTGGCCGAGGCCGCCCTCGAACGTCTGGCCGCGCGTGCCCAAGCGGCGACGGGTGTGGACGCCGCCTCCGAGCCCGGTGCGGGCGCCGCCGGCGGACTCGGGTTCGGATTGAAGACATTTCTCGGCGCCCGGCTGGAGTCGGGATTTGAACTTTTCGCGGAGGCGGCGCGACTCGATGACCGGATCAAAGCGGTGGATCTGGTGATCACCGGCGAGGGAGCGATTGATCGCCAGAGTCTGATGGGCAAGGGCACCGGACGCCTCGCGGCGCGCTGCCGGCTGCATGAACGCCGGTGCATCGGCCTGGCCGGAATGGTGGAGGGCGCCGCCAAAACGCAGACGGCGGACCGGTTGTTCTATGGTGCGTATGGGATGACGCCCACCATGACCAGTCCGGCGGAAGCAAAGAAGGATGCCTCCCTGTGGCTGCAACGGCTGGCGAACAAGGTCGGAACGGATTACCTTTGACCGTGACTGCAACCCAACTTCGCCCCGGTTCAGTTAGGCGCGTTCTTGCCGTATTGATTCTTGCCCTGCTCTTTCGCCCGGCGGCACAAGCGATCGTGGTGATCGGGTCGGGAGATCCCACCCATAATACGACCGCACCGACCGGGGGCCTCGCGGGAAGCGGCTGGCAATGGCAGGGCGTTTGGGCGGGACTGGCGGGCACGGCCATTGCTCCGGATTTTCTGATCACCGCCGCCCACGTCGGCGGCGGCGTCGGCGGCGGCTTTTCCTACCGTGACAAGGTTTACGTCGCCGTTGCCTCGTATCTTGCGCCCGACGCGGACCTTCGACTCTGGCGCGTGGCCGGCACCCTGCCCGACTTTGCCCCGCGCTACACCGGCACCTCGGAACTGAACAAGGGCGCTGTCGTCTTCGGCTTCGGCGGACCCCGCGGCGACATCGTGACCGCCGCCGCGGGTGCCGGAAAAAAGCTCAAGGGTTGGACCTGGTCCAATCGCGATGGTTCCCTGCGGTGGGGCACCAACACCGTTGCCGCGATCTTTGCCGCCAACGGTGCCGACACGACGACGCGGGGCGGATCGGTCGGTGGCGATCTGCTGGCATGCACGTTTGATTCCGCCGCCGGAAATGAGGAAGCCACCGTGACGGACGGCGATTCCGGCGGCGGCGTGTTTCTGTTGGACGGTGGAAAATGGAAACTGGCGGGCATCATCCGGGCGGTGGAGGGAAAATTCCGCCTGACCGCCACCGACGGCGATTTCTCCGCCGCGCTCTTCGACAAGGGCGGATACTACGAATTCAACGGCACTGCCTGGACCTTGAATCCCACCCGGATTATCGATACCCCAACCGCATTCTACGCCACCCGCACCGCCGGCAGCAACGCGTGGATCAATGACGTGATGGCCGGCTCGGTCGCCGCGGAGAGCTCCCTCACCGTGGAATCCTCCGATGCTCCGGAAGGCCCCTTTGCAGCCGACACCGAGGTGCAACTCGACGTGCCGGCGGCCCGTTTTGTCGCCCCCCTGAGTCGCAACGCCCGCTATTACCGGCTGGTTCCCGCCGGACTGAATTTTACCGGTGCCGCAGTTGAAAACGGCAACCTAATCCTGAAGCTGTCCAATTGAACCGCATCGGAACCGCCTCACCACTGGTTCAGCGGATGGATCCCAACGACAGCACCAGTTGCGAGGGCCCGGTTTCGTTCACCCCACTGACGCCAACCCCAAGAAGTCGCAGGGGACGCCGGACGAGTTGATCCCGTCCCAGAAGCCAGCAGGCGATCCGGTAGATCTCGGCTGGATCGGCTAGCGGTTCCTCCACCGAGAATTGCCGGGTCAACGTGGTGAAGTCTCCGTAGCGCACTTTCACCTGAACCGTCCGCGCGGCCAACCGCCGACGCTGGAGTTTGGCGGCGATTTCTCCCGCCTGTTCCCGTAGCACCGCCCGCAGCGTGGGCCGATCTGCTGTGTCGCGTTCAAAGGTGGTTTCACTGCTGATGGTCTTGATCTCGTCCCCCAGCTCCAGCGGTCGATCGTCCTGGCCCAGGGCATAACGCTTCAACACCGGACCGAAGGAACCCAACAACGCCCGGAGATCGCCGGGATGATCCTGAAGATCGCCAATGGTGTTGAGGCCCGACCGGGCGAGGACATCGGCGGTCACGGCACCGACGCCATGCAGGGCGCGGCATGCCAAGGGTCGCAAGAATGCCGAACATTCGCGATCGGTGATCAGCATCAACCCATCCGGCTTCCGGAAATCACTGGCCAGTTTTGCCAGCAATTTGTTCGAGGCGATTCCGATGCTGGCGGTCAGACCGCGCAACGACCGAATCGCCGCCTTGAGCTCACGTGCCAACGGCATCGCCGCCTCCAATCGTTCATCGGGATCCCCGCCGATCGGCGGAACCACGTGAGTCGCCTCCAGATAGGCTTCGTCCACCGACACCTGTTCCACCCGAACACCGGTGGCCGCGACCAGACGGAAGATTTCCACCGATTCCGCGCGGTACTGATCCATCCGTGGTGGCAGGAACACGCCGGAAGGACAGAGCCGGGCCGCGGTTCGGCTGGGCATTGCGGAGCGAATTCCGAACTGACGCGCCTCGTAGCTGGCCGCGCAGACGACGCCGCGGCGTTCGGGTGAACCGCCCACAATCACCGGACGGCCCTTGAGTTCGGGCGCATCCCGTTGCTCCACCGACGCGTAAAAGGCGTCCATGTCGAGGTGGAGCATCACCCTCGATTCAGATGGCGGATTCACGGATCCGAGAGGGGATCCACCACCCGGAAGAAAGCCTGATCCGGCGACGGATTGAACTGGATCGGGGACACCCCGCTCAGCCGGGTCCAACCCGAAGCGCCGAGGCTTCCCTGCTCCAAGGCGTATCCCGCAGGCCAGTCGATCTGCAACTGATCGCCCGCGCGCTGAACCGTGGGGGCCGGGATGGGCCGTTGATAGACCCGCACGTAGTCGATGATGAACTCCCGAGGGAAAACCGTGCTGGAGTCGGGACTTCCCGGCCAGTCTCCACCGACGGCGAGATTGAGCAGCAGATGGAATCGCTGATCGAACGGTCGCGGTGCCGCGCCGGCATCCGACGGCCAGCGAGCGACGGAATGATACTGGACCCCGTCCACCGACCAGCGCATTTCGGTTGGCTCCCATTCCAGGGCGAACACATGGAAGGCGCTCGAAAAAGGGTGACCCACCGCGGGCAGTTCGAGTTTTCCGCCGGACTGGGTGTGTTGTCCGTCGGGTCCGGCCCAATGCAACGTTCCATACGCCGTGAACGGAGTTTTTCCAACCCATTCCACGATGTCGATTTCACCGCTGTGCGGCCAGCCGCCATAGCTGTTATCGGTGGGCAACATCCAGAACGCCGGCCACAGTCCGGTTCCCCACGGCAACTTCGCCCGCAGTTCAAACCGGCCGTACCGCCAGTCCGCCTTCCTGCGGGTGCGAATGCGCGATGAGGTGTATTCGCGAACACCCGATGGTCCCGAATAGTGTTCGTGGCGGGCGGTGATCGTCAGGTTTCCGCCGGCAACTACGGCATTGTTGGTGACGTAGTATTGCAGCTCGTGATTTCCACCTCCGTCGGCGTTGACCTCAAACTCCCATTTCGACGGATCCAGAACCGCGCCGTCAAACTCGTCCTGCCAGACGAGTTTCCAGCCTGCCGGCGTCTGCCCCAGTGCCGTTGACACCATCAGTCCGATCATCAACGTGCCCCACAGGCCGGCCCGTTTCGAGTATTGGGACAAACGCATCGGCAACAACATTGACAGGCCAGCCCGGTCCGCAACTGAGAAGTGGTCGCACCAAAGCCGGATCATGAATGACTCGGATGAAATCGGCCCTTCATGAATCCGTGCAATCAGTGTCCTCTTCCGATCTCCGGCCTCAGTTCCCCGCCGGCAATCCCACCTGCCCCGGCCGGCTTAGGTAGTAGAGAAGGTCCCGGAGTTCGGAGTCCTTGAGTTGCGCGATCAACCCCTCGGGCATCAACGACTGGTCGCTGGTTGAGGTCGACTTGATTTCAGCGCGCGGCACGGTGAGGAGTTCGTTGGCGGTTTGGATCACCAGCGCGGCGGTGTTCTGTTCCTTCAGGATGCCGGTGATGGTGCGGTCGTCCTTGGTCTCAATCGTGGTGGCCCGGTATTCGTTCGGCACGACGGCGTTCGGGAAGAGGATGTTTTCCAGCAGGTAATCTAGATCGGGCCGGTTGGCACCGGTGATGTCCGGTCCGACATGTCCGCCGGAATCGAACAACGTGTGGCATTGGGCGCAGATCTTGTTGAACACCACCCGGCCGCGCGGCGCGTCGCCCGGGGTGGATCCACCCGCCCAATAGACTTTCTTCACCCGTTCCACTTCTGCCCGCATGTCCGGACTGGTTTCCTTCATCACGCCCCACTGCTCCGCCAACTGCTTCTGCAACGCCTCATCCTTGAGATTGCGCAACTGGCGCACCAGGTCGGCAGTGAGATCGGTTCGCGGAATCTTTTTCGCAGCGACGCTTTCCAGCAACGGTCGAGCGGATTGGATTCGACCGGCTAAGGTGTTGAGCGCGTCGCGCTTGCCTGCGGACGACAGCGAGGGATAAGCGTCGAGCAGAACGCCCGCGGTCGTCGGATCATCGTACAATGCCAGACCGCGAATGGCGGTTTCGCCCACTGCCGAATCGGTAATGAGCTGCAGCAGGGTCTTGGCAAGGCTCGGATCCCTGGCGGCCAACAAGGCGTCCAGTCCGGTACGCCGGACCGCCGGATCCGCGGAACGATCGGTCACAAGTTGACGCAATTCATCAAGCGCGCGGCGACTGCCAAACGTCAGCGAAAGGGATTGCGACAGCGAGCGAACCTCCTTGTCCGCACTGGCGGCGAGCCGCGCTTCCACCGCTTCCCAGCCCGCCGGCATCGGCGCGGTCCGGCGTCCG
>CAIVQB010000066.1 GCA_903907925.1 uncultured Verrucomicrobiota bacterium | reverse complement strand
GCCCTGCTCATTCTCGACGAAATTCCCATCGGCCTCGGTCGCACCGGGAAGATGTTCGCCGCCGAACATTACGATGTCGTCCCGGACATGTTGGTCCTCGGCAAAGGCCTCGGCGGCGGTGTCTTTCCGCTGGCGGCATTGCTCGCCCGGGAATCGCTCAATGTCGCCACCCGGACCGCGCTCGGCCATTACACCCACGAAAAGAACCCGGTCGCCTGCGCCGCCGGCCTCGCCACCCTCGACATCCTCCGCGACGATCGCCTGCCCGAACACGCCGCCGCCCTCGGCGAACGCGCCATGGTACGGATGCGTGAGATGGCGCTTCGACACCCGTTGATCGGCGACATCCGCGGCCGCGGCCTGCTCCTCGGCATCGAACTTTTGCGGAATCGCGGCACCTTGGAACGCGCTACCGCCGAAGCCGAACAGGTCATGTACGCCGCACTCAGTCGCGGACTCAATTTCAAGGTGACGATGGGCAACATCCTCACCCTCACCCCGGCCCTGACGCTCACCGACGCCGAGATGAATCAGGCGCTCGACATCCTCGACGTCTGCATCAGCGAAGTGGAACAGCGCAACGGTATCACTTGATCTTCCCGCCCGGATCCGGAATTCCATGTCGGACTCCTCCAATTTCACGCAACGGGCTCTCGCTCTTTTTCCGGCCGGATCCAACGGAGAATACGGAATCCCCGACGGTGACGCCCCGGTGTTGGAACGCGGGAACGGCTGCCGGGTGTGGGACACCGATGGCAGGGAGTATCTCGACCTTACGATGGCCTGGGGTGCCGCCCTGGTCGGGCATGCTCATCCGCAGGTCATCGAAGCCGCCCGGAAGGCTGCCACCGACGGCGCCAATTTCGCCGCACTCAACCGCCGTGCCGTCGAACTCGCTGAACGCATCGCCGCCCTATCGCCCTGCGCCGAACGGATCCGACTAGTAACCTCTGGCTCCGAAGCCACCTTGCTCTGCCTCCGAATCGCCCACGCCGCCACCGGACGTCCGAAGGTGTTGAAGTTCGAGGGCGCTTATCACGGCCAGCATCCGGTCGGCGTGGCCGGAATGATCTCCGGGCAACCGACCGTCCTTCCCCAGTGCGATCCGTCAGGCGCGGGCGCGGCGTGGGTGGAACGGGATGTTCTCGCGGCCCCATTCAACGATCTCGCCCGCACCCGCCAGATTCTTCACGACCATTCCGGTGAATTGGCGGCGGTGATCGTGGAACCATTCCATCGCTGCATCAGTCCACTGCCCGGGTTCCTCGAAGGACTTCGCGAAACCACGCGCGCCCTCGGTATCGTGTTGATCTTCGACGAAGTGGTGACCGGATTCCGTCTCGCACCCGGTGGCGCTCAGGAATACTACGGCGTCCAACCCGACCTCGTCGCCTACGGCAAAGCCCTCGGCGGCGGATTCCCCATCGGCGCCTGCGCCGGCCGACGTGACCTCATGGAAACGGTGAACGAACACCGTCTCCCCGGACCGCACTACGCCTGGTCGGCATCGACTGCCGGCGGCAATCCGGTGTCCTGCGCCGCCGCACTGGCCACCCTCGATATTCTCTGTCAACCCGGTGTCCACGCCGGTCTGCACGAGGCCGGCCGCCAATTCCGCAGCCGGCTGCAGCGAGCACTCGAATCTGCCGGCGAGGCCGGACAAGTATTGGGCGACGGCCCAATGGCGCAGATCGCCTTCTCCGCCGCGCCCGTGGTCGACCAGACCACTTGGCTAGCCAGCAACCGCCGCCGCGGACGCAAATTGATGCTCGAACTACTCCGCCGCGGCGTGTTCCTGAACCCGATGGGCACCAAACTCTACCTCTCCATCGCCCACGACGAAGCAGCACTCGAAACGTTGGAAGAACGGCTGACCGAGGCGCTCAGAGCGACTGGAGGGTGCGCCGGTTGCGGCTAGTCAAAGATGAAGAATATCCAGGTAATAGACGGTGCCCAGAATAGCGTTTACGACATCTTCGCGGCAACCGATGCCGAATTCAGGGTCATTTTCAAACCCGGCGAGGATGTAGCGTTTATCGAAGACGTTTTCAAAAGACACCGGGCCACGAAGAAGACGCTGCAGACGGCTCTTTCGCGAATCTGGGGTCGACGGATTGCCAAGCGGGACGCGATGGGTATTCACGGATTGCTCTTTTACGAGCTGCTCGAGAAGAAGGCGTTCTATCCCACACTTCGAGATGAGGAGGCGAGGAATCCGGATGGCACTCGGTTGCGATGAAGACACGTGAAATGTGAGAAGGCAAAGGGGGCGTATCTAGCCTTTTGACATTTGGATCCTGGATTCGTCGGATTTGGTGATGGCAAGGGCGTCGCGGGTGGTAGTGCCTGGGGTTTGGTATCACGTAACGACATGGGATCATCATCGTGCGGACCTCACGACCCCGGTGTTTCCTACCCGTTACATAGCGGCGTGGCGCTTTGCTTCCCGCCGCACTCCATAGTTCGCGCGCAAACCCATTTTGGAGTGCGCCGGCAGAGCGAAGCGTCGACGGCGCTTTGGAACCGGGCTCGGATGAAAACCGCCGCGATACCGTGGAGTACACAGCGTGGGGAAGCATCCGGACGTTCATTCCCGGCGACAGGTTTCATAGCGGTACGACAAGTGCCTGCAAATATGGGCAATTGGGTCGTATCTAATCTTTTGACATTTGGGATCAAGAATCGCTGTGCGGCCTCTGATTCTTGCCATCGTTTACCCTCCGAAGCGCCAACGGCGCGGCCCCATACCAGACCGGGGCAACGCCCCGGGGTTTTGGTACACCCCAATCTCTCCAGGGCTGAAGGCCCGCTCCATCGACCCATCCAGAAATGGTCCGGGCCGTTGGCCCTCAAACGGGGATGGAATACCGTCCTGGGGCGCTGCCCCAGGCTGGTATACCACTGACCTTTGGTCTTGATCCCAAATTGGAGCAATGCGGATTCTCACGCCCCTATTGCCTTCTGCGCTTCGGCCACCGCCCGCGCCGGCGATCTGCGGATGACCCTCGAAGGGCTGGTCCGGAATTGAACCACCGTTAACCTGCACGGCGGAGTGAAGGCATTTCACCGAAATCCGCGCCGCGCGGGGCGCGCGACGGGCGGTGAACACCAGGGGCCGAAACAGGGGCCTTGCAGTACGGCCAGACCGGTCGCTGAGCGGTCGAAGTAATTCTCGGCAGCTCGCCCGGCCTTGGTGGCGGCGCGCAAAAACCGGTTGATCCAGTATTCCCGGTCGGGGGCCGTGCCCAGAATCTCCAACTGGCGCGCATAGCGACGTGAGGCGTCCTTCCACCGATTCAACCGGCGGGCGAGAACTTCAGGATTCACACCGGACTCATCGACCGCATTCGGCGCAATGCAGGAGGACATTTGCGGCCTTTCTCCATCGTCGTTTGAACCACAGCCGCGCGGAACCGGTTCAAGGCCGGTCGCAACGACGGGGCCGGCAAACGGGGCGACTTCGAGCAGTGAATGTTGGAGAGCCATGGCAACGTCAATCGGGGAATTGCAGCACAACGGAGCTTCATTCGACCGCAGCCCACACGGGGAGGTCAACGGAGGGTTATTGGCACTTGTTCACAATGCCCCAACCCGGGTCCGGAACCGCCACGGATGCGGCTCCTTTCCCGGGTTGGGGACCGGGGATCCGCCCGTCAGCGGGCCGCGGGATTGACCACCACCGTCACCGGCGCGGACTCAGTCCGGGTACCGTTGTCGTCGGTGGCCTGGGTTGTGATCTTGTATTTTCCGGCGGGCGCGTCCTTCCACAGGTAGGTGAACGGCGGCTTGTCCACGACGCCCAACAATCGCTCGTTCGCCCAGAAGCTGACCCGCAGAATGCTGCCGTCCGGATCCGAAGCCTCGGTGGTGATGGAAATGGCCGCCGGCGCCACGAACACCGCATTGTTCAGCGGTGCCGTAACCGTGATGACGGGCGCGGCGTTGGTGACGCTGAACCGGACCGCCTTGGACGAGGTCGCGAGGCCCCAGGTGTCCACCGCCCGCGCCACCACGACGTGGTTGCCCGGGGGCACGTTGGTCCAGGTCAGGCTGTAGGGAGCGTGAGCCGTTCCGCCCAGCAATTGGCCGTCCAGATAGAAACTAACCTTGGCCACACCGTCGTCCGGATCCGATGCGTCCGCCGCAAAGGTCACAATGGCGGGCTTGCCATACACCGCGCCATCCGCAGGCGCGGTTAGCGTGACGGTCGGAGGCGCGTCGCTGACGACAATCTTGGCCGCTTCCGAAGTCACGGCGCGTCCGAATTGGTCCTCAGCGCGGGCCGTGATGGAATAGTTCCCTGGCTGAACATTGGTCCAGACGGTCGTGTAGGGCGGTGCCGTCACGGTGGCGATGGAACGTCCATTGACCAGGAAGGTGACGCTGGCGACGGCGTCGTTGGCATCCGATGCATCCGCCTTCAAAGTGATGCTCGAACCCGGAGTGTAGACGGACTTGTTGGTCGGCATCGTCAGCACCACCACCGGGGGAAGATTGGAAACGGTCACCTGAACCGTCGACGAAAGTCCGGCCAGGCCGGCACCATCCACCGCCTTGGCGAACAACGAATACTTACCCGCCCCATATCCGGTCCAGGTGACGACGTACGGCGGATTGGTCGCGACACCAATCAGGTGATCACCGGCAAAAAAGCTGACCTTGGCGATCGATCCATCGGAATCGGAGGCCGTCGCCTGCAGTTCAGTGGAGGGCAAGGTGATCACTGTTCCGCCGATGGGCGCGGTCAACGAAACGGTGGGTGGGAAGTCGTTGAACCGATCCCCGGCAATCACGACGGTCGCCGACCGCTTGCTCCCCAGCGTGTACGCCGCATTCGTGACCAGGCTCAGAACGACGGTCTTGTCATTCGGCGTGAGCGGAACCAGCAGCGGCTGAACCAGGAGATCAACCGCCAGGTACCCCGCTGGAATGGTCACCGTAGTCGGCAGCTTGGTGTAGTCGGTGCCGTTTTCGGCCGTGCCGGAAATCCCCAGGGTCACCGCCAGCGGGGCGTTGGTGGAGTCGTCACGGATCAAGGTGAAGGCTCCCGTGGTGCTTCCCGCCAAGGCCGATGGATCCGACGCAACGATGCGCACCACCGGAAGACTGACGTCAGGGGGATCGCCCGCACCGGGCGGGAGCGGCGGCAGGTCCGGTCGCCCCAGGGCCGGTAACGTTGCCAGGAGAGCCGTCATCCACAGGGAGGTGGTCCACCCCTGGAACTGACGAAATGGGCTGTTCATAATCTTGTCTCGCTTCGATTGTTGTTCTTTGCGCTGGGTGCTATCACCCATTCCCGATTGGGATTATCTCTGTCAAAGCGTCTCCCGTGCCGGCCTCAACCTTGCGATCCGTACCATTGAATCCGTCTTCACGCCCCGCCTCATCACCTTCCGGTCCGGTCCCTTCCGCCACCCGGGCGTCGGAATCCGCGCGTCCGGTTCCCGGGCAACGCCTGACGCTCGACATCGTGGATCTCGCGTTCGGAGGCGAAGGCGTGGGGCGCGCCGACGATTTCGTCATCTTCACCCCCTTCACCTGCCCGGGCGATCGGGTCGAGATCAAGCTGACGGAGGTCAAATCCAGCTTTGCACGGGGCCAGTTGGTCCGGATCATCACGCCCTCCCCGGAACGCACCGAGCCGGTCTGTGGCTATTTTACCGAATGTGGTGGATGCCAGTACCAGCACATCGATTACGCGGCTCAACTCCGCTGGAAACATCGGCAGATCACCGAACTGTTCCGGCGGGTCGGCGGATTTGAAGGAACCCCGATCGCGCCGGTGGTCCCCTGCCCTCAACCCTACGGATACCGCAATCGAATCCTCGTCCGCAGTCAGTGGAATCGCCCGGCGCAAAAGCTGAACCTGGGGTTTGTCCGGGCGGATTGCGGGCTGGTGTGTGATGTCGAATCCTGCGCCATCGCGGAACCCGCGTTGAACGTCGCCTTGACTCACTGGCGGGAAAATCCACCGCCAAAAGGTGGCATCAAAACCACGCTCCGGATTCCTCCCGAAGGCTGGGAAGTGCCCGAACACAGCTTTTTTCAGAACAACTTCTTCCTGCTGCCCGCACTGCTCGACGGCGTTCGTGGGCGGCTGAAGGACTCCGGCATCCAACACCTTGTCGATACCTATTGCGGCGTTGGGTTCTTCGGCATTTCACTCGCCGACGCCGTGCAATCCTTCACTGGGATCGAGCTGGATGCACCCGCGATCCGGGCGGCCCGGCGGAACCAAAGCCTCCGCGGCATCACCAACGGCGAATTCATCGACGGCGATGCCGATCTGCTGCTTCCGGGCGTCCTGGCGCGAGCGGATGCTTCAAAAACCGCGGTCCTGCTCGATCCACCGCGGGTTGGATGCCGGCCACCGAGCCTGGAAGTGCTTCGGAATACGGGCCCTGCACAATTGCTCTACGTCAGTTGCCATCCCGCCACCCTCGCCCGCGACCTCAAGGCGCTCTGTGCCGGCGGACGCTTCCGACTGGCCAGCGTGGAGCCGTTCGACATGTTCCCGCAGACCCAACACGTCGAATGTATCGCCGACCTGCGACTGGCAGGGCCCCTTTGATCAGAAGACCTCCGTCATCGTCCCACACCATCTCGATCTTGCGCGGCGTCACCTGCCGCATCATTTTCCGCCCGATCTCGTCGAACTCGAATTCGCTTCGGATCGAAGACATCCTCCGCAACATTTTACACCTATGACTCCAAACTCACTGCATCGATTCGCCCGCCCGTCCCTGATCGCTCTCACCGCACTGGCGTTGCTCACTTCCGCGGCCCGCGCCGAGGTCGACAAGAAGTCCACCAACGCCCCGGCCAAGTCCGCCGCCGCTCCCGCCGCCAAGGACGGACAGCCCTATCCCTTCCGCGGAACGGTCGCTTCAACCGATCAGAAGGCCAAGACGGTGACCCTGTCCGGCAAGGAACATCCGCGCGTCCTGCACATCGCCTCCAGCAGTCTCCTGGACAAGGCTGGCAAGCCGGCAACGCTCGCTGATGTTGCCGCTGGCGACTACGCTCATGGCCGCGTCGAAAAACGCGACGGCAACGAATTCATCGTCAAGGGCAGCTTCGGACCCAAGCCCGAGAAGAAGGCCACCGACGCCAAGCCGGCCGACGCTCCCGCACCCAAGGTTAAGAAGACCCAGCCGCAGTGAAGGATTGAACGGCTCCTGTTTCCGCGCCGGGGCGTTGGAATCAGGAGCCTGATATTCCTCTGTCGCGCGGGTCGTCCCCGAGCGACAACTCATTCCGGCGGCCACAGGTCGCTCTTCAGAACGGACACCGAACCACTCCATACCATGGGCCTGATCGATTATCTCAAGACGCAGTTGCTGGAAATCATCCAGTGGGAGGACGACTCCCGCGACACCCTCTCCTGGCGGTTTCCCGATCAGGACAAGGAGATCAAGCGCGGCGCACAATTGATCGTGCGGGAATCGCAGACCGCGCAGTTCATCTACCTGGGCCAGTTCGCCGACACCTACGGCCCCGGAAAATACACGCTCAACACCGACAACATTCCCATCCTGTCCACGCTGAAGGGCTGGAAATACGGATTGGAGAGCCCGTTCAAGGCCGACGTTTACTACGTCAACACCCGCCTGTTCACGGGCAACAAATGGGGTACCAGCAACCCCATCATGCTGCGCGATCCGGATTTCGGGATCGTCCGCACCCGCGCCTTCGGCACCTACGACTTCAAGGTCGTCGATGTGAAAACCTTCCTCAAGGAGGTCGCCGGCACGGATGCGCATTTCCGGTTGGAGGAATTTCAGGACACCATGCGGTCGCGCCTGGTGAGCGCCTTCACCGACGCTCTCGCTTCCAGTAAGGTGCCCGTGTTGGATGTCGCCACCCGTTACACCGAGTTGGGCGAAGCATTGCTGCCGGTGCTCAATCCGATCCTGACCGCCAAGTACGGTCTCGAACTGGGCAGTTTCATCGTTGAAAACGTCAGCGTCCCGCCCGAGGTCGAACAGGCCATCGACAAACGGTCGAGCATGGCCGCGATCGGCAATCTCAACGACTACGTGAAGCTTCAGTTCGCCGAAAGTCTCGGCAAGAACCAGGGCGGCACCGGAACCGCGGGCAGCGCGGCGGAACTCGCCATGGGTTTTGGTCTCGCTGGACAACTCATGAACCAGCCGGGCGGAATGCTCGGCGGTCCGCAGGGCACTCTGCCCGCGGCACCGACGGGCGCAGCGGCTGGAGTTGCGGCAATGCCCGAACTGCTCTCGCCGGCGGATGTCGCGCAGAAGTTGTCCGTGGCCGAGACGGATGTCCTGGCTGCACTCGCCGACGGATCGCTCAAGGGCAAAAAGATCGGCTCCCAATGGCGCATCACGCGGCAGGCGTTTGATGAGTTTTTGAAGAACTGAAGTTCCATCATCGGTCAGCGGGCAGCCGTAGCCACCTTATGACCCTCGTTCTCTACCAAATTCCACACAGTCCCTACTGCCTGCCGATCGCTCGGTTGGCACCGACGCAGCAATTCCGTTTCCCCTGACCCAAGCCATGAGCGACGACGTGCCCCCGCCAATTCCGCCGTCCTCGGCCACCGCGCAGGAGAAGTTTCATTGCCCGTCCTGCGGCGCCGAAGCCACTTGGAATCCGGCAAAGCAGGCGTTGATCTGCGGTTTTTGTGGCACGGAATCGCCTGCTCAACTCAATCAAAAACCGGGCGGCGACGGTGAAATCGTCGAGCACGATTTGGTCGCGGCCCTGCGCGGCATGGACGATCGCCGCGGCTGGCAGGTCGAACGGGTGCAGGTCCGCTGCCAGAGTTGCCAGGCCATCTCCGTCTTTGATCCGGCACGAGTCGGGCAGCGCTGCGATTTCTGCGGCTCATCCGCGCTCGTCCCGTACGAAGAGGTCAAGGACACCTTCCGTCCCGAAAGCTTGCTGGCGTTCAAGCTCAGCGAAAACCAAGTGCGCGACGCGGTCCGTCAGTGGTACGGCAGTCGCTGGTTCGCGCCAAGCGCGCTCGGCACAAAGGCGATGACCGATCAGTTGAAGGGCGTCTACATTCCGTATTGGACCTTCGACGCTCAAACCAGCGCCAACTGGGCCGCCGAGAGCGGCTACTACTATTATGAAACGGAATACTACACCGATTCGAATGGGCATCAGCAATCACGCGAGGTGCAGCGTATCCGGTGGGAACCCAGCTTTGGTCATCTCGATCATTTCTTTGACGACGAACTGGTCTGCGCCTCGAAGGGTGTCGACCGTTCCCTGCTGACCGAGGTCGAAGATTTTCCCACCAACGAACTCGTGCCCTACCAGGCGGGTTTCCTGGCAGGCTGGGTGGTGGAGCGCTATCAAATCGATCTGCTCGCCGCCGCGCAGAAAAGTCGCGCGACCATGGAGTCGAAGCTTCAGGGCCTGTGTGCCGCGCAGGTTCCGGGTGACACTCATCGCGGTCTGGTAGTCAACGCCGAGTGGAGCGGTCAGACCTTCAAACACATCCTGACACCGGTTTGGCTGCTCACCTACGACTACTACGGCAGCGTGTATCAAGTCCTGGTGAACGGCTACACCGGAGCCATCTCCGGCCGCTATCCGAAGAGCTGGATCAAGATCCTCCTGCTGGTCCTGGGAATTCTGTTCTTCATCGGAATCGTGGTGCTGATGTCGCACCGGTGAGCGGCCGGAAAAGCCCATAGCCTCAATATCTGCGGCGGCATACCCGGAGTGCTGGCATCCTGCCGGCGAGTGGGTTTCCTTGCGTCCCTCCCAACACCGTCGTGAGACCTCCGGGCCGTCAGGATGACGGCGCTCCCGGCTGGCCTTTATTTCTTCGTCCGGAATCCCTTGGGCAGATTCGAAGGAGCCGGCGGCTCCGCGGGGGGCGTGGATTCGGGGGAGGATGGCGGCTCGGCTTCATTTGCATCCGCACCTGCCGCGATCTCTTCGGGCTCGGGAATTCCAAGCCGTTGACGCGCCTTTCGGGCCGCCGCGGTGTCCGGGTAGTGCTGGACGATGCGGTTCAGAACACCCAATGCCTTCGCCGTCTGGTTGAGTTTACCCGAATAAAGGTTGGCCAGATGAATGGCGGTCCAGCCCCACTTTTCCCGCGGCAATTTCTGCTTCAACACCTCTTCGAGTTCCAACACCGCTGCGAGGTAGTTGTTCAGATCCTTTTCGTAGATCTCGGCGATGCGGATCGCGACATGCTGCTCGACCGGATTGCGCTTGAGATACTCGCGCATGAGGTTGATGGCATCGAGATGGTTCCCCTTGGCCCATTCCTCCTCGGCCGCTTCGTAGGCGGGATCGGACGGGAGTTCAAACTCCTCGGCCGTGAGTTCGCGTTCCGTGCGGCTGCCGAAATAATGCGACACATCCCACGCCGCCAACGCACCCAACCCAGCCAACGACGCGACAAACAGGCCCAGGAACAGGAAGGGCTTCGAGGGGTCCCGTTTCGAACCAGCCGGTTGCGAAGCCGCCGGTGTTTTCTGTCCATCGCTCACCGCGGGCTTGGCACCGTTGTCGGCCGCGACTGCAATCACATTGGTCTCGGAGGCGGCCGGTGCATTCGACAGTGCGATCGCGACCACGTTCGTACCTGCCCCTTCAGCGACGGCCGCGGCAGCCGCAGCGGAGTTGGTGCCCGTCGGGTCGGCACGCAATTCCGCCGGCCCGATCACTTCGACCTTGGAGTAGGCCGCCCGGAAGTGCCGGAAAAACAGCACCGCGGCGATGATCAGCCCCAGATACAAACCGAGTTTGATGACCCGAATCATTGGACCACGGCTTTTTAGGCTGAAGCGGCCGGGTCGCAAAGCGGATTCCCACGGATTCCAACCGAGCCCCACCCCGCGCGATGTTGAATCCACCGACCGTTCCGGTTCGATCCCCTTGAAAAACCGCACCGCTGTCGTGGACGGATAGATCGGCGCGGCTTCGTGAGGGAACGATCGAATCCGGGTGATTCGATGGCTTTTTTTAACAAACACGAGGCATCAACAACCGCGACACCATCCGTGGTGGGTTGACTCGTGCGGTATCACCCGGGATGCTTGCCGTGTTCGCCCACATGATTCGTTCGCCTTCGGATGCCTTTTGGAGCTGCATCGCCACTGCGGAACCTCCCGATCTCGGGCAGGGTCCGCGGGCGAACGTAAAGCCGTACCCACTTCTCACCGAGGAGGTGTCGCTGTTCCTGGCCCACCGGCAGATTGATTCCAATCGGGCCGACCGGTTGAGGGCGGCAGCATTGTTGTACAACGATCACCACGACGAGGCTCACGACATCGTCCAGGAGATGACGGACATTGATGGAGCGTTGATCCACGGGATTCTGCATCGCCGCGAACCGGACTATTGGAACGCCAAATACTGGTTCCGCCGCTTCGTGGCCCATCCGGCCCACGTGGCCCTCGGACGGCGTCTGGCGGCTCTGGCCAAAACGCCGGACGAGGCGGCACAAGCCCGGGCACTGACCTTGCCGGGAGCCTTCGATCCCTTCGAATTCGTGGATGCCTGCGAATCGGCCGCCAAGTTGCCATCCACGGATCCCACGACAATCTGGCTTCGCCGGGTCCAGCACGCGGAATTTGAGGAATTGGTGAACCACCTGCTGGCGTGAGCGAGTTCGCCACCGTTCTCCAGGCGGTGTTGCCGGTGTTCTGCCTGGCCCTGGTCGGAGTTGTCCTACGCAAGGTGGATTGGCTGACCGAGGAGGCCGACGCCAGCCTGATGCGGGTGGTCCTCAACGTCCTCACCCCGGCGCTGATCCTCGACAAGGTTCTCGGCAACGTCGCGCTGCGCCGGCCCGAGAATCTCTTTCTACCGCCGCTCCTGGGCTTCGGTGGTGTGGCGCTGGGCGTCGGGGTTTGCTGGATCCTGCGCAAACGTTTGAAGCTCGGCGGCGATCGTGCCGAACGGACCTTCGCTTCGGTCACCGGAATCCAAAACTACGGCTACGTTCCCCTGCCCCTGATTGAACAATTGTTCCCCGGCAACACCACAGGCGTGCTCTTCGTCCACAATCTCGGTGTGGACACCGCAATGTGGACGATTTGTCTGGTCGCCCTGGGTCACGGCGGCTTGCGGGAGTGGCGGCGTTTGATCACCGCACCGATCCTGGCGATCGTCGCCGCCCTCGCCCTCAACACCCTGCACGCCGACCTGTGGCTCCCCCGATTCGCCCTGACCACCGCCCACATGCTCGGCGCGTGCTGCTTCCCGCTCGGCATCGTGTTGATCGGCGCCACCCTCGCCGATTCGTCCCGGGAACTGCGTCAAGAGCTGGGCCTGCGTTCCATGGCCTGGAGCTGCCTGCTTCGACTCGGCCTGCTGCCAGTTCTCCTCCTCGTCATCGCCTATTTCGTTCCGGCATCCCGGGAGTTGAAACAGGTCCTGGTGGTTCAAGCGGCCATGCCCGCCGCGGTGTTTCCCATCGTCCTGGCCCGGCACTTTGGCGGCGATCGGCTGACTTCCATCCGGGTGGTCGTCGCCACGTCGATGGTGGGTTTCTTCACCATTCCGTTCTGGTTGAAGGTCGGAATGAAAGTGGTGGGGCTGACTGTAGCTGGAAAAGTGGTGGGGCTGACT
>CAIVQB010000065.1 GCA_903907925.1 uncultured Verrucomicrobiota bacterium | reverse complement strand
TCGTCTTCGGAGGGCATCGACCGTGAAGACCATTTCCATCATATCGCCGTGCTTCAACGAACAGGACAATGTCCGGCACTGTCATCAGCGAGTGCGCGAGATCTTTGCGGCAGAGCTCCCGAACTATCGGCTCGAACATATTTTTTCCGACAATGCATCGTCGGACCGCACGCCGGAGATATTGCGAGAACTGGCCAGCGAGGATCCGTCCACTAAGGTCATCTTGAACGCCCGGAATTTCGGACCGTTCCGCTCGATGTTCAACGCGTTGCGCTATGCGACGGGCGACGCCGTTGTCGTCTTTCTGCCGGTCGACCTGCAGGACCCCCCGGAGATGATCCCGGAAATGGTGCGGCACTGGGAGAACGGCATCGAAGTCGTGGCCGGCGAACGTGCCAATCGCGACGAGACGATCGCCTTGCGCAGTTTCCGTAAGCTCTTCTATCTCATTACCAACCGGCTCTCGGAATTCGAGATTCCCGAGGGTGTCGGTGAATTCCAGTTGATCGACCGCAAGGTCTGGCAGGCCGTCGTCAGCCATCACGACCAATACCCCTATATTCGCGGCATCATCGCTTCGGTAGGATTCAGGCGCCTGATCCTGCCCTACACGTGGAGAGCGCGAAAACGCGGCATCTCCAAAAACAATGCTTACGCCCTGATCGACCAGGCAATGAACGGCATCTTCTCCTTCACCTCGGCGCCGCTACGGCTGGCCAGCTTCTTGGGGTTCGGCCTTGCCGCCCTCGCCTTCATGTACGCGATCGGTTCCTTTGTCCTGGCGCTGGCCACCAGGGGATCCGCACCCGCCGGCACGCATACGATCATCGTGGCGCTATTCTTCTTCTCCGGGGTCCAGCTGATGTTCATCGGTATTCTCGGCGAATACATCATCGCCATTCATGCCCAGGTCCGGCGTGGCCCGATCGTGGTCGAACGCGAAAAGATCAATATTCCCGAGAATGCCGGAGAGGTCGGCTTCAAAGTGTAGCCGACATTGACGCGCCGGTCGGAATGAAACTGAACTGCCTGAAACGAGTGCTCCAGCTTTAATGTTAATTCATGGCCGGATATTGCCGGCCGCAACTGGAGGTGAGTGCGGCTGAGCGTGGCGCCAACCAATACGGGCGATTGGCAGACTCGAAGAGAGCCCCATCGCACCTTACGCCGCATCCAACTCGTTAGCTGCCGAATCAGATAGGTGAAGAGCCTGTAACGAGACTTAGATGACCGTTTCAGCTCGCTTCGAGTGGGGCCATGTCGTGGCGGAGTCTCCTCGCATCTCCATCGAACGGGAGCTTTTCCCTCCGCTTGACGCACAGAAAGAGAAAGCGGTTGCAGGGTGTGCTTTTGCCGGAATGCGGCATCAACAGCGCCAGCACACCCTCTTCGCGTTGCGACGCTGATCGTCGCAACCCGCGGTCGGAGTATGATTTCCGACCTAGCGGACTCAGAACGGGTTCGCCGTCTTCTCCGCCTCCGCACTTGATCCGCCTCACAGTGCGGCTTCTCCTGCGGTCCCCGCGCT
>CAIVQB010000064.1 GCA_903907925.1 uncultured Verrucomicrobiota bacterium | reverse complement strand
TCTCCTTCGCCTCGTCTCCGCTCTCCTCACAGAACTCTCCGAGGATTGGGAAACAGGAAAAATCTACCTCAGCATCGCCCCCTCAAATCCACTCACCAACTGATGCTCACCGATTTTACAGAAAGAAAATTGCGCGGCCGTGATGAGTATGGGCGGGCACTTGGTCGCGCATTTTGGAATGGCACTGCAGACACGCCTCGTTGCCTTCGCGATGTGCCGCCAACTGGTCATCTGGATCGCTCTTGTGCAATGAATGGCAGGAGAAACAGGTCAGGTCGCCGCGCTGATAACAGGGCGAATCGATCATTCCATTGTATTCGCGGCCCGAAACTCGGACTTCGCCGTCGGACCAGTAGTGTTCTTCCAGAAACTTCGGACTGTTCCGGACCGCGTCCTGCAGCCATTTCGCCTCGGCGATCTTCGAGGGTTGAACGATGGGGGTGCTCGTTTGGAGATCCGCTCCCGGCCGGAAACTAAAACCGTTCTCCTGATAGTTTTCCGACGCCGGAATCCATTTGATGCCGTGGCATTGACCGCAGGCCTGCGACGACTTCACCCGGTCCAGATGCGGTGGATACGTCATCCCAGTGTCCGCCGGCTTGGAACCATGGGCCAGGTACCGAGCCAGGGGAGACGAATAGCGGCGGATATGTTCCTCGCCCGGTCCGTGACAGGCTTCGCAGGAGATCCCCAATTCGGCGGTCCGGGTGGCGTATTGATCGCTCCTGGAATCGGGGCGGGGCTGACCCGCGGTGGCGTGACAGGAAATGCAGTTCGCGTTCCAGGACTGGTTGGCGGAGGGGAGGGTGGGATCGCGCAGGAAGGTGGCATCGACCGGAGCCCAGCGATGATCTTCCTTCAACCAGGCAAACGGGAAAATCCGCTGGCGGTTTCCCTTCGCGTACGCCGTCCAGTAGATCTGCATGTGATGCGATCCGGTGAGTAATCCAATCCGGCTCTCCACACGGTGGTGTGTCGCGGTAGATGGAATCAACCGCCCGGCAGCATCGACCCGGAGACCGGGGGCGGCTTCGTCGGGATCCGGCATCTCCGCCCAGAACTCCCCGTCGCGACGGAACATCCGGTATCGCTCGCCGCGCCATTCCAGCTTGACCTCGTTGAAATCGCCCAGGACCGATTCCGGCGAGGCGTATTGGGTCATGGTCCGGTGAAAGGTCCGGTGCCAGGACTGGTATTCACCGGGATGACACGACTGGCAGGCGTCGGACGAAACGTATCCGCCCGGCCGGCCCTGGCTGGGAACGGCAGCCCGGACTTCGGTGAAATGCTGGATCCGAGCGCCGCGAGCGTAGGTCCAGCCGGCGGCTCCGAGGAATCCGATCAGGACGGTGACACCGACCGTCGTCCGAACACCGCGGGCCGAGGCGTCACCACCCGCGGCCCGCGCGGCGGCGATCCAAGTCGCCCAGGCGACCAGGGCGAGCAGGATCCATTCGAGGAAGGAGAAACCCATGATGCGAGGCAGTGCGGAGGGATATGCGGTCGCACCTCGGCTCCTGTCAATCACCTGCGCGTCGTGAAGGCCAAACTGGATCCATTCACAAGAAGCCGCAGGAGGACATTGATTTCACGGATTCACATGGATTCCTGAAGGACCGATGGGATTCCGTTCATTCGTTCCATTCCGTCTCAATCCCTGCTTTTGGGTGCCATCCCTGTTCCATCTTCGAGGTCACGGATGAATGCCTCGGGCACCGCGGGCGAAATCACCACCTTGCGCTGGGTAAACCCCAAAACCACCGTCCGGCGCGGATCGGTCACCCACGCCCGATACGAACCCAGCGCCTTGCTCCAGAAGTAGCCGCTGAAGGAAAAAAACCCGCCGTTGCCGAAGGTCCGAAGGCTTCCACGCATGACGTCGGGTTCCGTCCCTGCCGATTGAAGTCCGGCTCGCGGCAGCCGCGTGGTCCAAAACAGCCGGCGAATCAGGATCTCGTCGGGAGTGATGGCGTACCCGCGAATGGTGAAGAGAGCCGACCCAAACGCGAAGCATAGAGGCAGTGGAGTGAGCCACTGAACGGCACCGTGCGTGTTGAAAAACAGGATCGCCGCACTTGCAACACACATCAGCGTCACCAACGTTGAAACAATGATGAGTAGGGTGCTCCAGGGCGCGCGGTGGTTTTTCATGGGATGAATGGTTGGGGAAAGTCCGTCGGACAGGCGTGTTGATTTCAGTGTCACGCCAATATCGATCGCACCACTTCTCCCGCGACGTCGGTCAGGCGGAAGTTGCGTCCGTTGTGGAAGTAGGTGAGGCGTTCGTGGTTGAGGCCGAGCAGGTGCAGGATGGTCGCGTGGAGATCGTTCACGCTGACCTTGTCGACGGCGGCCTTGTGACCCAGTTCGTCGGTTGCTCCATGATGGACGCCGCCCTTCACACCGCCACCCGCCAGCCAGTAGGTGAACGCGAGCGGATTGTGGTCGCGTCCGGGTTTCCCGCCTTTTTGTGACACCGGCAGTCGGCCGAATTCGCCGCCCCAGATCACCAGCGTCTCGTCGAGCAGACCGCGTTGTTCGAGGTCGGCGAGAAGGCCGGCGATGGGTTGATCGGTCTCGCGGGCAAATCCGCCGTGGTTGCCGATGATGTCCTCATGGCCATCCCAACTGCGCTGATTCTCCATGCCGCCGGAATAGATCTGCACGAAGCGCACGCCGCGCTCAACCATGCGCCGGGCCATCAGGCATTGCGCAGCAAAATGGCGGCAATGCGGCTGGTCGAGTCCGTAAAGCTGTTTCAAATGCGCCGGCTCGTGCTCGATGTCGAAGGCCTCGGGCGCGGCGGTCTGCATTCGATAGGCCAGTTCGAAGCTTTCGATGCGGGCACCGAGTTCACCGTCGTCGGCGGAATGGCCGGGTTGTTGCCGATTGAGCCGGGCGAGTAGGTCCAACTGGGCACGTTGCGCAGCATCCCCCATGCCGGCCGGGGGCCGCAGATTGTCAATCGGATCGCCCTTGGGCCGGAGCCAGGTGCCTTGATAGACGCTGGGAAGGAAGCCGGCACCCCAGTTGCTCGCCTGACCTTTCGGCAGGCCCCGATCGAGCGGATCGCTCATCACCACGAAGGCCGGCAAGTTGCGACTTTCACTGCCGAGTCCGTAGGTCATCCAGGATCCGACACAGGGATATCCCATGCGGGTGGAACCGGTGTTGATCATGAACAGCGCCGGACTGTGGTTGTTGGACTCGGTGTGGCAGGAATGGAGGAAGGCCATCTTGTCCACGTGCCGCGACAGGTTCGGGAACAGATCGCTCACCCAGGTTCCGCTCGCTCCATACCGCGCCCAACCGAATGGCGATTTCATCAATGGCCCGACGGCATCGGTGAAGAAACCGGTTTTCTTGTCGAACCCGGCAAGTTCCTTTCCGTGGCTGCGAATCAGCTCTGGCTTGTAATCCCAGGTATCCACGTGGCTCGGTCCGCCATTCATGAACAGCCAGATGACCGATTTGGCCCGGGCCGGGAATTGGGAGGGATGCGTGGCGAGTGGATTGGCGGCGGCGGCTTGGGCGGAGGGTAGAAGAAGGCCGTTGTCCTGCAGCAATCCGGCCAGCGCGAGCAACCCGGCGCCACTGCCAGCGCGGCGCAGCATTTCCCGACGCCGGATGGGGGAGGGATCAGTCCACATAAATGAATTCGTTGAGGCTCAACACCACCTGGGCGAAATCGGCGAGAGCCAGTTCACGGGCATTCGATTTGTTCGCGGCGTGATAGCGCGCGATCTGCTGGTCGATGAAACCTGCCGCGTCGGTGCGTTCGCGGGCGGTCGGCGCGCGGTTGAGCGCCAGCGCGTACCCGCGTGTGATGGCTTCGGCGATGGGCCGGTTCGGGGAAGGACTCAGACGCTTGGCAAAGGCGGCCGCCCAGGAACGGACGCTGGCATTGTTCATCAACAGCAACGCCTGGGGCGCGATGGTCGTGGTGGGGCGCGTGCCTTGACTGGCCAGCGGTTCCGGTGCGTCGAACGCCTGCATCGCGGGGATCAGTTGGCTGCGCTTCACCGTGAAGTAAATGCTGCGACGCCTGCTTGCCTCATCGAGCGTGCCCGGTCCGAACAGATTGGTTTCGAGAACGCCGGAGACAAACAGCAACGAGTCGCGGATGGCCTCGGCTTCGAGCCGCTGGGGCGCGCGATGAGACAGCAGTAGGTTGGCGGGATCGGCCTTTAGCTTCACTGGATCGGCACCGGCGGCCTGTTGATAGACCGCGCTGGTGAGGATGAGTTGATGGATTGGCTTGAGCTTCCATCCGCCGCGAATCAGTTCGTTCGCCAGCCAGTCGAGCAATTCGGGATGAGTGGGTTTGGTTCCCTGAACGCCGAAGTCGTTTGGCGTGGCGACCAGTCCCTGGCCGAAATGATGTTGCCACAGGCGGTTCACGATCACTCGTGCCAGAAGTTGGCCGGCGCCGTGGTCGGCGTCCGTCATCCAGTTCGCCAACGCACGTCGACGGCCGGAATATTTCGCGCCCGCCGGCGGGTCCCAATGCCAGCGGGTTTCCTCGGCGGAATTCTGCATCAACACCTGGAGAAAGCCGGGGGTCACGACTCCGTGTTTCAACTCCGTGCTGCCCCGCTGCAGCAGGTAAGTTTCGTTGAAGAAATCCGCGCCCTGCGTGTGCATGCGCAACGCGGGATAGCCTTCCGCACAAACGAGGACCTGGGTGAGTTTGGGTTTCGGTTCCGTACGCGCGTGTTCCTCGACTTTGGAATGACCCGCCTTCCAACCGGGATCGGAAGTTTTCCACCACGCCATCAGAGAGGTACGGTCGGTCGGGGGCAGAGCCGACGGTAGGATGGTGGAGGATCGCAGGCGTTCCAAGGTGGCGGCAATGGAGGCCGAAAGTGCTTCGGCTTCGAGGGCGGGGTCGCGCGTCGTGGTGACTGCAAGGCGCGGACGTCCGATGTTGTGGCGGGTGTTCAGCTCGAATTCGAGTCGCACTTCCAACCGCACGCCGCCGGCGAATCCCACCGGTTGTTCGAATCCAAACAGGGCCGCGTGATTCGTTCCAAATTTCGGATCCACCGCCCAGCCGGTGTGGGGATCGTTGTCCAGCGCGGCGGCGATCGAGAGCGAGTTCGTGTTCTGCTCGAACGTGGCTCGCGGGTGGACAAGGCGGATTTCGTTGGTGGGTCCGCCCCGCACGGGTGAGGCGAACACGCGGATCCGGCTCAACCCGATGTTGCCGTTGTCCGCGCGACCGGGCCCGCCTTTCGGCAGGCTGGGATCCGAAAAAGCCTCGAGTCGCAACGCCTGAAGTGCGTCGGAATGAACGTCCGCCACGAAAGTGTAGACGTCGGAGTCACCGTTTTTTCCGCCGGCCAGATACGATCCGTCGTCGAGTTTCTTGAACGTGGCACCGGCTTTGGAGATGACCGTCGAAGGCTCGAGCAATTCCCAAAGCGTCGCGGCGGGCATTGGCGCACCGGCGGTGAGCCATGCTTCGAAGTTGCCGGGGAGTTTGTCCGTCTCGTAGGCGTGTTCGGCGGCAAGCAATGTAGCGTGTTCGCGGTCGTATGTTTCCCGGACCCGCCGATTCTCGCCGGGCTGCAAATCGAGTTCCAGATTGCTGCGCACCGTGGTCGTGAACGTCGCCAACATCCGGTAGTAATCCTGGGTCGGAATTGGATCGAACTTGTGATCGTGGCAGCGGGCGCAACCGATGGTCAGACCCAGCATCGCCGTGCCGGTGGTGGACAGCATGTCGTCCATGGCGTCGTAGCGCACGCGCTCGACTTCGTTGGCGGTGATCTGAGTGGGAAAAACGCCCGCCCCGAGGAAACCCGTGGCCTTCAACGCGAGGGGATTCTCCGGCTCGAATTCGTCACCGGCGAGCTGCCAGCGCACGAATTGATCGAAGGGCATGTCCTCGTTCAGGGCCTGGATGACGAAGTCGCGATAGTGGTAGGCGCCAGGTCGGTCGTAGTCGTGTTCGAACCCGGAGCTCTCCGCGAAGCGTGCCACATCGAGCCAATGGCGGGCCCAGCGTTCACCGTAGCGCGGACTGTCCAGCAGCCGGGAAATCACCTTCGCCCACGCGTCGGGCGAGGTGTCGCGGACATAGGCTTCCAATGCCTCCGGCGTCGGCGGAAGACCCAACAGGTCGAACGAGGCGCGACGAAGTTGGGTGCGACGATCGGCTGCTGGGTTGGGCTTGAGCCCTTTTGCTTCAAGTCGGGCCAGGACGAAACGGTCGATCGGCGTTCTGACCCACCGGGTGGATTTCACCGGCGGCGGCTCGCCGTGCCGAAGCGGCTGAAAGGCCCACCATTGACGGTCGCTGGCGCTCACATTCGCGCGATCCCGCTTGTTGACCGCTTTTCCCTCGATCAACGGCTTGTCGTAAGGAGCACCGTCGTCGATCCAGGCGGCGATCCGGGCAATGGCGTCGTCGGGAAGCCGCTCTCCCTTCGAGGGCATGTGGGGATCCCTGGCATGAGAGACGAGTTGGAGCAGGCGGCTGGAACGGGCGTTGTAGGGGACCACGTCCGGCCCGTCGGCCCCGCCCCGCAGCAATCCCTCGCGGGTCACGAGATCCAGTTCGCCCTTGGTCTTCTCGCCGCCATGACACTTCACGCATTGATCGATTAACACGCCGCGGACGTGCTTTTCAAACAGGTCGAGTCCGCGGGTCAGACGCTGGGCGTGGTCGGGAGGGGCGGGAATCGACGGGACGGGTTCGGCCGCCATTGACGCCAGCACGGTCCACAGGAACAGCAGACAACCGAGCGTCACGCGATCGATGCCAGCGGAGCGTCGACCGGTGTTGCCGGCTTGGGTCGAGGGATGAACGATGCGAATGGGCGACATTGCAAAAAGTGGACTCTCCCGGGCCTGCGCCGGAACGATCGGTGACCGGTTCTGACGGGACGGCGGTGGGCGGAATTCGGGAAGCGTTGGGGTTTCGGAAGGGTTTGTCCATGCCGGGCCAGGCGTGAGATTCCGCCCGTTTGAGGGAGCGCGATTCAGACGAAGCGGAGAGGACACTGATTTCACGGATTCACACCGATTCCTGAAAGGGCGATCGGATCCGGTTTAGGCGACCTTCCGGGATACGACGTCAATCGCTTCCGCCAACGCCGCGCGCGGGATCCAAAAGATCTGCAGGAAGATCGGCGCAACGACTGCCAACCGGAGCAGCGGATCGCCGAGTGCGTGAAGATCGCCGTTCTGGGCCAGGGATGAGGCGACGACGTACAGCACTGGAAACAGGATCCAGAACGCCCGGGCCAGAATTCGATGGGCGCGTGGAAACCGGCCGGCGAACCAGTCCCCGACGTCGCGGGTAAAGACGCCTTTGCCTGCCGAAGCCGACGGGTTGCCTGAGTCTGGGATGGGTTGGAGTTCGTTGCCCGGTGGAATCGTAGTTCCAGAAGTCGATCGCAGCGTTCGGTTAAAGACCCATTCTGCGAACAAACCCAGCCAGGCGATTCCCGAACAGGCGAGGATTCCCGGTAGCAGGAGTCCTTTCGTCAACGTCTCGCCCGAGGTCCAAAACATCACCATTCCTGCCAGGACCGAGAACCGGCCGAGGGCAGAGACGTAGGCCAGAGCCCGCATGGCGGAGGGTTTCGGGATGGTGCAGATGAGAAGTCGCGCGACGAATTTCGAGATCCAGGTCATTGAGGCGATCAACCCCATCGGTAGCACGAATCCGTATTTCGCAACCGGGTTCAGCGCGGTGGTGAAAGCATCGACCTTTCCCAGGGCAACGAACGGAATGAAGGCGAGGCCCAGGATCAATCCGATCACGCACCACAGGGCGTAGAATCCGCCAATGGCTCCGATGCCGAACGGGCTGCTGGCGAGGCGCAGACCCCGAAGCACGGGGTTCCAGCGTCGGTCCACGGATTCAACCGATGACGGCGGATGCGGCATGGGTGCTCTCAAAGCCAATTCTTCTTGAGCAGCGTCGTTTTAATAAAATGGGTCAAGGTCATATAAGCCAGCAGGGTCACACCCACAAAGGGCCAATAGGAAAGGGGCAGGGGCTCGAACCCGAGCATTGGCGCAAAGGGCGAATAAGGCAGCCAGGCACCGAACGCCATCACCCCGAGGGTCGTCGCCGTCAATGCCCAGCCTGGACGGCTTTGAATGAAGGGAATCCGTTGGGTGCGGATCACGTGGATGATCAGGGTTTGGGTGAGTAGCGATTCAACGAACCATCCGGTGTGAAAGAGGGCGGCCCGCGCAGGATCCCAGCATCCGTAAATGCGCAACATCAACCAGAAGGTGGTGTAATCGAAGACGGAGCTGCACGGCCCGACGAAGAGGATGAACCGTGTGATTTCCTTCATTGACCACGGGCGCGGCCGGGCGATTTCAGCGGGATCCACCTCGTCCGACGGGATCGGAATCTGCGAGATGTCGTACAGCATGTTGTTCGCAAGAATCTGGATCGAAGTCATCGGGACGAACGGCAGGAAGAGGCTCGCCCCCAATACGCTGAACATGTTCCCGAAGTTCGAACTCGCACCCATGCGGATGTATTTCAGGATGTTGACGAAAACCTTCCGCCCCTCCATGACGCCATCGTCGAGAACCATCAGGCTCTTCTCCAGGAGGATGAGATCGGCCGAGTCCTTCGCGATGTCGACGGCGGTATCGACGGAGATGCCGACGTCCGCGGCGCGCAGAGCAGGGGCGTCGTTGATGCCGTCCCCCAGGAATCCGACCACGTGGCCGTTGCGCTGCAGGGCCTGGATGATGCGACGCTTGTGTCCCGGTGAAAGCCGTGCGAAGAGCACTGTTTTCTCGGACCGCTCACTCAGCTCGGCATCGGTCATCGGTTCGATCTCCGGGCCGGTCAGCACCTGTTCGGCGGACAAACCCACGTCGCGACAGATCTTCCGGCTGACGATGGCATTGTCGCCGGTCAACACCTTGACGCCGACTCCGTGCTGCGAAAGAGCGGCAATGGCGGGCGCGGCGCTCTCCTTGGGCGGATCGAGAAACGCGACGTAGCCGCGCAACACCAGATCGCACTCGTCGGCGATCGAATAGGCGGGCTTCGGCGGGCCGTCCTTGTAGGCGAGGGCCAGCACGCGGAATCCCTCCTCGCTCAATTCATGGTACGCATCCCTGAGTTCAGCAGCCAATTGCCCAACGGGATGCAGACTGCCGTTCAATTCATACTGCTTGCAGCGTTTGAACAGTTCGTCGGGCGCGCCTTTGCAGATCAGGCGATCGACTCCCTCCGGAGTTCGGACGACGACGGACATCAATTTGCGCCCGAAATCAAAGGGGATTTCGTCGCTCTTCTGGTACTCCGGGATCTTCATGCTGTCGTGGAGATCCTCGCGGTACTTCAGCACGGCGCGGTCGAGGAGGTTCTTCAGCCCGGTTTGGAAATGGCTGTTGAGGTAGGCCAGCGTCAACACCCCGTCGTCACGGTCGCCATTGACGTTGCAGTACCGTTCCAAAATGACCTGATCCATCGTCAGCGTGCCGGTCTTGTCGGTGCACAACAGGTCCATCGCGCCGAGGTTCTGGATGGCGTTCTGGTGTTTCACGATGACCTTCTTGCGCGACATGTTGATCGCGCCCTTGGAGAGGCAGACGGTCACGATCATCGGCAGCATCTCCGGCGTGAGCCCCACCGCCACGGCGAGGGCGAAGAAGAAGGCCTCGTGCCAGTCGTGCTTGGTGAGGCCGTTGATCAGGAACACCAGCGGCGTCATCACCAGGATGAAGCGGATCATCAATCGAGTGAATCCACCGACCCCCTTGTCGAAGGCCGTTTCGACCGGTTGCGCCACCAAAATGGACGCCATGCTCCCGAGATAGGTATGGGGACCGGTGGCCACCACCACCGCCGTCGCCGCGCCGCGTTCGACGCTGGAGCCGAGGAAGCAGAGGTTGGCGTGTTCCAACGGCGATCCGGTGCCACGCGGTTCGGGCGCGGCGAATTTCTCCACCGGCATCGATTCACCGGTGAGACTCGACTGGACGACGAACAAATCCTTCGCCGTGAGAATCCGGCAATCGGCGGGAATCATGTCGCCGGCCGCGAGGGTGATGACATCGCCGGAAACAATCTGGGCAAGCAGTGTCTCTCGTGCGACGCCGTCGCGCAGGGCAGCGGTGGTGACGGTGATCAGTCCTTTGAGCCGTGCGGCACCGGCTTCGGCGCGGGATTCCTGGATGAAACGAAGGGTCACGCCCAATCCCACCATCCCCAGCATCACGACACCGGCGCGCACGTCACCGGTCAACCAGGACACGGCGGAAAGGATCAGCAACAGCACCACCAGCGGATTACCAAAGGCCTTGAGCAGTCGAAACCAGCCGGAGGTATGGCGTTCCTGGGCAATCGTGTTCGGCCCGTCGTTCGCCAGACGTCGCGCGGCTTCGTCGCTGGTCAGGCCTGTCGGACTCGATCCGAGACTTTGCAGCACCTCCAACGGATCGCGCTCCACGGAATCCAGAAGGGCCGGGGCGACGGCAATCTCCGGATGCGACGCCGGATGGCGGGCGCTGGAAGCGGTGGGGTTGGGTCGAGAAGGAGGCATTGGTACTCCGGGGGAACACGGTGGGAACCAGGCTTCCCAAGCCTGATTCGCCTTGTTGTGGATCCTTGCCGGTCCGGACCGTTTTGTCGATGTCGCTGCCTGGACCTTGCGGTAACCGGCGTTTCCCATTGCCGCCGGGTGAAGCGCAATCCCCTTTTCGGCCTGCCGGCGACCTGTTTCGATTCGACATCGACATCGCGATCATTGGCGGAGGACCGGCGGGCTTGCGCGCGGCCGAGGTGGCGGCCTCCTGCGGCGCGTCGGTTACCGTGTTTGACGCGAAGCGATCGGTGGGTCGCAAGTTTCTGGTCGCGGGACGCGGAGGACTAAACCTGACCCACGCGGAGCCGGCGGAAGCGTTTTCCACCCGTTATTCAGGCGACGATCAGCCCACAGGAATCTGGGAATCGCTCCTGACGGAGTTCGGCCCGGAAGCCCTGCGACAATGGGCTGCCGAACTCGGCGTGGAGACCTTCGCGGCATCGAGCGGACGGGTCTATCCGCGGGACCTCAAGTCGGCGAATTTGTTGCGACGGTGGGTCCATCGGCTGCGAGAATCCGGAGTCCGGTTTGTGTTGAACCAGCGCTGGACCGGCCTTCAACCTGGAGACCGATGGCAGGTCCGCTTTGAATCAAACGAGGAACTTCGAACGGTGGAGGCGGATGCCGTAATTCTTGCCTTGGGCGGCGGGTCCTGGCCGGAAACCGGTTCCGACGGCGGATGGGTTTCGGTGTTGGAACAATCGGGTGTCAACCTCGCTCCGTTGGTGTCATCCAATTGCGGGTGGGAAACGAACTGGTCACCGGGAGTTATCGCCCAAGCCGAGGGAAAACCATTGAAGAACGTCACGGTTCGAGCCGGCGACGCGACGGCTGTGGGTGAACTGCTGGTGACCCGCTACGGCCTGGAGGGTGGCACCATTTACAAACTCGGGTCGGTGCTGCGGTCGATGGCTGAACCAGAGATCTTCATTGATTTCAAACCCACCCACTCGGTCGCCCAGCTCGTCCAGAAACTGGGGGTCTGCCATCGCAACTTCCTCGACGAAGCCCGGAGCCGCTGGCGGTTGGGCGATGCGGCCGTCGCCATCCTCGGGAATTTGTCGGTGCAGGTGCCGTTTACCTCCGCTGATTCGCTGGCGCAGGTCGTGAAAGCTTGCCGAATCCGTTTGAACGGACCGCGGCCGATCGCAGAGGCGATTTCGTCGGCGGGCGGCGTCCGATGGAGCGAACTGGACCACTCGCTGATGATTCGCCGGCTGCCCGGAGTTTTCGTCGCTGGTGAAATGATCGATTGGGATGCACCGACCGGCGGTTATCTGATGCAGGGCTGTTTCGCGACCGGCACCCGTGCGGCGCGCGGCGCGTTGGACTGGCTCCAGTCGCGGCCGGCAACGATTGGGTGAAACTGCGGCCCGCGACGCGAGGTTGCTTGAAGGCCGCCCCGTGGTTGGCGTCAGATGGCGCCGTTGAATGCCAATCCATTCGGTCCCGCGCTGTTGCCCGCCTTCAAAATCCCCGCCCGACGATTCGGGTGCGGCCTGCTGATGCCTTTTCTGTGGGTGCTGTGTCATTCAACCGCGATGGGAGCACCCGCCGGCACGGTGCCGCCTTACCTGCATCCGCCTTCGGTGGAGACATACTCCAAGCATGATCCCAACGGCGTGACGATCCTCTCGAATGGCCGCTACCTCACGCCGGCTGGCCGGCATTTTCCAATCGCCCGATCGCCCTATGGATTGGCGCTCAGTCGTGATGGAAGCCGGCTGTTTGTGGCCAGCGAAGGGGTGGGACAATTGTTGAGCGACTGGCAGACCGCCACCCCTCAGATCCACCTTCTGGAAGTGCCGCGTCCCAAGGATGGCAAGAAGGGCCGGTCAAACGGCGGCGGCGCTGATTTCTCGCCCGATGGCGGGTTGCTGTACTGGAGCAGCGGCGAATCAGGGGCGATTTTCGTCTTCGACACTCAATCCCGCCAAAAGGTCGGCGAGATCTCTCTCAACGTGGCAGTGGGCGGACGAACGTTCGAGGACAGCTACGTCGCCGACGTCAAGGTTTCCGCGAATGGCCAATTCCTCTACTGCGCCGACACCACCAACTTCCGGCTCGTCGTCGTCGATACCTCACAAGGAAAGGTTGTGGGCTCGGTCGGGGTCGGGCGACTTCCCTACGCCCTCGCGATCGCCGGAGACCGCGTCTTCGTCGCCAACATCGGCATGTTCGAGTACAGCCCGGTCGGAGCGCCTTCCGGTGGCGGCTTTGACAAGCGAGGTCTGACGCGGCCGCCGTTCGGATATCCGAGCCGCGAGGCGGCGGAAGGCGTGGAATTCGAGGGACGCAAGATTCCGGGGTTGGGCCAGGCCAATGTGCCGGAATCGTTCTCGGTCTGGGGCGTGGACGTGTCGAGTCCGGTGCAACCGAAGGTGGTGACCCGCATGAAGACCGGGTTGCTGATTGGCGCCCCGGCCGACAACGGCAAAACCGTCGGCGGCAGTGCGCCCAACTTTCTCACCAGCCGTGGCGAATCGCTCTACGTCTCCAACGGCAACAACGATTTGATCGAGCGCGTCGACCTCGCCGCCAAGTCCATCGTGGCCCGGCGACGGATGATTCCCTCGCCGTTGGTCGCCGGGCTGCGGGGTGTGGAAACGTCGGGGATGGTTCTGTCACCTGACGGCACGCGGCTCTACGTCGCTGAAATGGGGATCAATGCCATCGGCGTGCTGGATGCCCGGACGCTCGATGTTCGCGGGCATATTCCCACCGCGTGGTATCCGTACCGGGTGGCCGTCTCACCCGACGGTGGGCATCTCGCGTGCATCAGTTTCCGTGGATTCGGAAATGGCCCAAATGCCGGACAGAATATTCCGAAGAGTGAATTCCTGGGCATGCGTGGAGTGATCAGCGTCATTGAAACGCCGTCCGACGAAGCATTGGCGGGGTACACCCGTCAGGTGCAGGAAAACAACGGCATGGTCGATCACAGCGCCGATCGGGAGGCGATGAGTTCGCCACTGGTTCCGACCGTTCCCGGGCAAGTGTCGAAGGAGATCAAATACGTGGTCTTCATCACCAAGGAGAATCACTCCTACGACGCGATCTTCGACCGCATTCCCGGCGCCAAGCACGACCCGTCTCTCCTCCGCTGGGGGCTGCATCAAACCCTTCGCCAGGCCGGCCAGCCCACGCTTGAGAACGTCGGGGTGATGGTCAATCACAACGCCCTGGCCCGGCAGTTCTCCATCAGCGACAACTTCTACATGGAGCCCGAGGCCTCGGGTGTGGGCCATCGCTGGCTGGTGGGGGTGCAGCCGAACAACCTGATGCAGATGACCTACTCGGTCGGATGGTCCTTCAAGAAGGCCAGCACAGCGCCGGGCCGGCGGTATTCGATGGGGTCGAACGGATCGCTGATGCCGGAAGATTATCCGGAGGCCGGATCGATGTGGGACCATCTCGCCCGTCATGGGGTTCGATTCCGGAACTACGGGGAGGGCTTTGAATTTCCCGGCGTGGGGGAGGACGAGGATGAGAGCCCGACCGGTGCGCGTGAGGTGGTCAATGTCCCGATGCCCAAGGCACTTTACGACAACACCTGTTTTGGATTCCCCATCTTCAACATGAACATCCCGGACCAGTACCGGGCGCACTGGTTCATGAAGGATGTCCGCAGCCGGTTCCTGCACGGATGGCGGCGCTTCCCGTCCTTCGTCAACATCGCCATCTGCAACGATCACGGCACCGATCCCAAGCCGGAGAAGGGGTATCCCTACCTCGCTTCCTGGATGGCCGACAACGACCTCGCCCTCGGCCGCATCGTCGAGTTCCTGTCTCACACGCCCTATTGGAAGAACATGGCGATCTTCGTCACCCAGGACGATTCCGGCGGTGAACCGGACCATGTGGATGCGCAGCGGAGTGTTCTCCTGGTCATCAGTCCCTGGGCGAAGCGGCAGTACGTTTCGCATCGACACACCACCATCGTGAGCATGCATCGGACGCTCTATGAAGTCCTCGGGTTGCCGCCGCTGAACATGTTCGATGCGCTGGCGAATGACTTCTCCGACTGCTTCACCACGAACCCGGATTTTCGTCCCTACGACGCGGTTCCGGTCGACCCGCGGATCTTCGACCCGGAAAAGGCGAAGGACCCCAAGGACCCGGACTACGGCAAGGCCCGCAAAATGAAATCCATCCAGATGGACGACGACGACGAGATGGAAAAAAACCTGCGCCGCGCCGAAAAAGAAGCCCAACCCGGCCGTTGATCTCCTGCTCCGCGTCCCAGGGCCAAAGGTCCGCCCCATACCAGCCTTGGGCATCGCCCAAGGTGGTGTTCGAAAGTGTCCCGCTCCTCAAGGGTTGCCCCATCTCCCGGCTTCAGATGTCAAATGATCGAGCACGATTCCATTGCCCGCAAACTCCCTCCCCCCCATTCTGAATGGCGGGGAGGGGAGCGCGTCGTTCGATCACCATGAGTTGGTAACGATCATCTGAACCGCTCCTCAATAATGCGGGAGACGTGTTCCGTGTAGCGCCGCGTCAACCAACGTCCGAGCGTAGGCGTGGGCGGTACTCGCGGGTGTGGTGAAGGCCATCCCGCGTCGCCAGCTTTCGGGGGCTTCCGGATGAGTGCCGCAGAGAATCACCCAGCCTTTGCCGGAGGTTCCCTCGGCGATCGCGGGTGTCCCGTCGGGGTATTTGCCCACGGCCTCACCCCAGCCGGTGAACTGCGGCCCATCCTCCCAGTACTGCTCGATCGGTGGCGTGTCCACTCCCGCGACGGAAACGGCGGCCTTGTGGATGCCTCGATTCACCGCGGCGTAGAAACCAACCCGCACGCCCGAGGTCAGATTCGGACTATTGGAGATGGCGTTCCCCGCCAGAAGCCCGCCCGCGCAGATTCCCAGGTAGTTCAAACCGCCCTGCACGGCGTTGTGGATATTCGTGGCGGTGTTCGGCGTCAGGCTGTTGCCGATGGTGATGTAGTTTCCACCCGGAACAATCATCAGCCGATAAGCCCGCAGTTGCGCCTCATTCAGTCCGTTCAACTGCCGCGAATTCACAACGGCGTATTCAAGACGGGCCTCCTTCAGAACCGCCTCAACCGCCTTGGCATCATTGGGAGACGTCCCACTTCCATTGAACAGAAGGATGGGAGGAACCTCGTTCGACGCCGGCGGTGCACAGCCCGCGAGAGCCAGCGAGGCGATACACGAGAGGAGTTGGATGAATCGGTTTTTCACAAACCTCTCGTGTTCTAGAAAGACTCAATAGTGAGGACCGACCCCTTTCCTCGTGGCTGTTAACGGATAAACTGCAAATGAATCCATACAAGTACACTCAGCACGACGTAACTGGTTATGTTGGCGTAGGTCGTGCATCTACCGAGATTGTTAAATGGAAACTTTCGCTTCTGAAAAGGCAAAAGCGCGGTGTACTCGATTCCGATGCTGAGGGGACAGGCAACGACAAAGCTAGCCAATGCCATGGCCATCCAACGCGGGCCCTGCGTAATAATACTTACCTGATGTCCATCGGACTCAATCGGCTTGGGAACAAGGCCGCTCGGTAAAAGAAATCCGATGACCACACCCGCAAACCATGAAACAAGATTGGCGTAGATCACGCGACCAATAATCCACCGAAGCGGCGGCGTACGATTATAGCGACGAAACACGACAACTTCGCTTGCCACAGCGCAAACACCAGCGATCGGAAAGAACAACACTGAGAAATATGGTGATGTAAATGCGGGGAAAATAACGTCAGCAAATAACATGGCTCGGAATGGGGCCTATCAGTGTTGTGAACCGCGGTTGGAGTTAGTCGCGGCGGCAAGGGTTTCGATGATGATGTGCAAGGGCGTCCGCGGGACTTCCTGCCGTAATGTTGACACTGCGATGTTCCTGAAACTGGTTTGTTGGCGGGTTTTGTCGAGTCGAATTCTTCGCCCGACTGTCCGTTGGACAGGCAGGTGAGGCGTTGCTTCCACGATTCGATCGGGACGGGTACCGCCGACGGATTGTGCGATTCCTTCGATTCGACCAGGACCATCGAACAACGTTCCGATGCGCCGCCGTCTGCCCTCCCCGCCATTCGGAATGGGGGGGAGGGTGCCCGGAGGGCGGGAGAGGTGGGGCTCCACTGTGTAGTACCCATTACTCGAGACGCCTCCCAAGATAGTATTTGGGTGTGTCGGGTTTTGGCTCAATCGATTGTCATCGATTTGTGCTTTGGGAGATCCGCCTCTCCCCGGCCCTCCCCTTCATCCGAATGGGGGGGGAGGGGGTTCACGATGGGGGCGGGTAGGTGAGGGTATCGACCAAGATCGGCATTGGATCGCATCCCTGGAGGGCTCGCTTCCACGCGAGCCCCAATTACGTCTGCGTAGTGCGTGAGGAGGCCACTGGTCGTGGATTGGAACACGACGATCGTCTCACGCCCGGTTCGCGATGGATTGGGGCGCGGGTGGAATTGCGCCCTCCGGGGTTCCTCCGAGGGGAGGGGCTATTTCCGCGTCAGGCGGGCGCGGGTTTCGGCCTGGAGTTCGTCAATCTCGGGTTGGGCTTCCCGCCGGCTCTCGGCATCCATCCGGTCGATGAACAGGATTCCGTTCAGATGATCCACCTCGTGCTGGATGGCACGCGCGAGCAATCCGCCCGCCTTGAAGGAGAAACGTTCACCGCGTTCATTCAGGGCACTCACTTCGACTTCGCACGGGCGTTCGACGTCGCCAAAGATCTCGGGGAAACTCAAGCAGCCCTCGGGTCCGTTCACGCGGGTACCGGACGGTTTCAGAACCGGGTTCATCAGCACCAGCGGCATGAAGGACTCGACATCGGCCAGCGTACCCTGGAGCCAGAGTTGGCTGGGGCGATCGGTGATTCCGCGCACGTCGATGACGGTGAGTTGGATGGCGCGACCCACCTGTTGAGCGGCGAGACCTATTCCCCGGGAGGCCTTCATCGTTTCGAACATGTCGGCGATGAAGCCGGTGAGGTCCGGGGTGATGGTCTCGATGTTGGATCCCTTGCGGCGGAGGATGGGATCGCCGTATTTGACGACGGGCAGGACCATGGATGGGGCGGGCGTTATTCGGTGGGCCAATGGCGCATGAACGCGGCCAACTGCGTTACGTCGGGACTCTGCGCGGTTCGGACATAGTGGCCGCTGGTGGCGACCCCGCAGAGCAGGCTCGCGGCATTGTCCAGACCAAGGAGTTTGCCGAGGCAGAAGCCGCTGTTGAAATGATCGCCGGCACCGGTGGTGATGCGCGGATGAGCGCAAACCGATCCGGCGACGATGTCCGCGCGGCCGGCGGAAACGGCGACCGCATAGGCCGTCGGATGAATGACCAGTGTCTCGACGGGAAGGCGCTTCTGGATTTCGACCCCGAGCGCGGCCAGCCCTTCGGAATCGGTGGGAGTGGAATTGATGCCGAGGACGTGACCGACCTCGATGGTCTCCTTTTCGTTGAGACCCAGGATGCAGTCGAAGGATGACTGAAATTTCAGGATGAGCTCCAAGGCCCGTTGAATGTCGGCGGGAACCCGTTTTTCAGGATCGGCCAGGTCGAAGAAGATGCGCCGGCGGGGTCCGGTCAGGCCGGGAAGGATCTCTGCCTGGATGCTGGCCCAGATGTCGCTCATGTAGGGCAGCATCGTCCAGTTGACGAATCCCACCAGGCTCGCGCTGTTCATCTGCGCGGCAAACGCGTCGCGACCGAACCGTTCGACGATCGTGTTCCAGGTGACTTCCTTCAGCGTATAATGCTTTCCCAGCATGATCTTGCCGTCGGTGAATTCGAGGGCGTCGGTGAGGCCGGGTCCGCAGATGGAATGGACGCTGGCCCGTTCCGCGAAAGGAGCGAAGACCGGGTGCAGTGCCGGCCATCCAAGTGAACCGAGGTAGGTGACGGCGATCCCGAGATGGGCCAGTGCGTTGGCCATGATCGGTCCGTTTCCGCCGAGTTTGGTCATCACGTTGACCAGCTCGAGATTGGTGCTGCGCCCGGCGGCGGCGGCCAGACGTGTGGCGAGGGCGGCTATGGTGGGGACGCGATCGAAATGGTCGGCATCCTGCCGCTGGTCGACCACGTGCAGAATTTCGTCGACGAAGCCGTCGAGCCCGACAAACGCGGTCAACGGTCCGGCGGCGGCGGCCGCGGCGGTGAGCCGGCCGGCGACCGTGTTCCGAAACTCTTGGGATTGGATCATGAAGGTGGGGGTGAAGAATCGTTCGCGGTTCAGTCGATGGTGACACCCATCAAGTCCAGCACCCGGTTGAGTTCATCGTCGTTGGCAAAGCGGATTTCGACTGAGCCGCGTCCGGCCCGGTAGCGAAGCCCAACCTTCGCCGCGAATCGTTCGCGAAGTCGGTTTTCTACGTCCACCACAAACATGTCGCGGCCGGCGGGAATGGGCGCGGTGGACGACGGTTTGGGTGCGGTTTGCGGAGCCACGAGACGGGCGGCGAGCTCTTCGGTTTGTCGCACGCTCAGGCGATCGGCGAGCACCCGGTCGAAGGCCGTCAACTGGCTTCGCGGATCGGCAATGCCGAGCAGGACCTTGGCGTGTCCGACGCTGAGACGATCGTCGCGAACGGCAGTTTGAGCAACGGCCGGAAGCTTGAGCAGTCGGAGCGCATTGGCGACCGAGGCACGGGAGCGTCCCACCCGGGTGGCGATCTCGTCCTGGGTGAGGGAAAACTGGGTTCCCAATTGGGTATAGCCCACCGCCTCTTCGATCGGATTGAGATTCTCGCGCTGAAGATTCTCGATCAACGCGAGTTCCAGGACTTCGAGGTCGGTGGCGGTGCGTTCGACGACGGGCACCTCGGTCAATCCGGCCAACTGGGCCGCCCGCCAGCGCCGTTCGCCGGCGATCAGCTCGAAATTTCCCGCAACGACCCGGACGATTAGCGGTTGGACGATACCCTGCTGCCGGATGGATTCGGCCAGTTCGGCCAGTGATTCAGGTGTAAAATCCTTCCGGGGCTGCAGCGGGCTGGGCTGGATTCGCGAAACCGGCACCCGCTGGACGGTGGTGCCCGGAGCGACCGCAGGTGCGGCCGGTTGCGGCTCGGCAGGCGCAGGCTTGGTGCCTCCGCCCGAGAGCAACGCCCCCAGACCCCGTCCCAAAGCCGATTTTGACATGGGCTTCAGAGTAGGAAGCCTGCCCCGGTCACAAAAGCATTTTGGTGAACGATGCGACGGAAGAACGCGCCCAATTCGGGAGGTTGGCTCACAAATCGAAGAGTTTCGTCAAGTGAGGGACCGTCACCACCGGATCGGAATGCAGCACCGTTCGCCATCCCCGCGCCGCCCCGGCGTCGATATTCTCACGACGATCGTCGAGGTAGATCAGGTCCGCCCCGTTGAGTCCGGTCAGTTGTTCCAGCGCTTCGTAAATGCGCGGCGCCGGTTTCATCGACGAGACCTCGTAGCTGAAAATATAGCCGTCAAAGTCGTGAAAGAACGGAAACCGGCTGCGGATCTTGCGAACGGCGAGTTCGTTGGTGTTGGAGAAGATGTAGGTCGGAATCCCGCGCTTTCGGAGCTGTTGCTGGAGTTGGATCATTTCCGGGATTTCCCAGAAAATGTCGCCGAAGGTGTCGTGGAAGAGCTCCTCGGGGCCGTGATAGCCGGTGGTGGTCCGGACCGCGGCGACGAATTCCGGGGTCGTCATCAGCCCGGTTTCGTACCGATGCAGCAACGGGGTTTGATCAATCACCTGCTTCAATTCGGAGGCGGTGAACGAGCTGTGAGGTCCGAGGACATCGGCGGCCCGTTGATAGTCAAACTCGAGCAGGACCTTGCCCAGATCGAACACGACGGCTTTTGGGGGATTCATGGCGGACGGCAACTCTGCGGGCGGAAGTCAGGGCGTTTTTGAAGTGGCGTCAGCGCAATTCGCGGCGTCCTTCGAGCGCGCGGCTGAGGGTCAGTTCGTCGGCGAATTCCAGCCCGCTTCCGGCGGGCAGTCCCTGCGCCAGTCGGCTGATCCGGAGACCGGAAGGGGCCAGTAGCGCGGCGAGGTAGGCGGCAGTGGCGTCGCCTTCGACATCACTTCCGATCGCCAAAATTACTTCCCGGACCGTCCCGCCGGCGGAACGGCGTTGCAGTTCGGCGATCCGGAGATCCTCGGGGCCGATGCCGTTGAGCGGGCTGAGTTTTCCACCGAGGACGTGATAGAGCCCGCGGTAGGTCCCGGATTTTTCGATGCTGATGACGTCGAGCACCCGTTCCACCACGCAAAGCAGCGATGGATCGCGCCGGGGATCGGCGCAGATCGGGCAGGGGCTCGACTCGGTGAGGGCACCGCACGTCGCGCAGCAGACCGTGCGACGGCGGCCTTCCAGCAGGGCTTCCGACAACTGGCGGACCGTCTCGGGATCGGTCTGGACGAGATGAAGCGCCAGGCGTTCCGCCGTGCGCGGACCGATGCCGGGAAGCCGGCTGAGGGCGGCGGCGAGCAACTGGATCGGTTCGGGAAGCGAACTCACATCAGGCCGGGGAGGCTGAAGCCCTGCGTGACGCTGCCGAGTTCGCGGTTCGCCGTTTCCTTGGCCTTGCCCATGGCGTCATTGACCGCCGTGAGAATCAGGGCTTCGAGGAAGGCGACGTCCTGGGGATTGACCGCCTCGGGTTGGATCGAAATGGAGGCCAGCGTTTGATCGCAGCGTGCCACGACCTTCACGGTGCCGCCGCCGGCGATGCCGTCCACGGTCTTTTGGGTGAGTTCCTGTTGGACGCGCTCCATTTGCTGCTGCATGCGCGTCGCCTGCTTCATGAGTTTTCCAATGCCAGACATGGTGGGAGTTTGGACGGGGTGGGTGGGGCTTGGCGATTCCGATTTTAAGGTCGGAAAAGAGGACACGGATTGCACGAATTCACACGGATTTGGAGCAGATGAGATCGAATGAACTGGAATAATTCAGCCCCACAGAAATCCGGATCGCGCTTTTTCAATTCCTGTAAATTCGTGAAATCCGTGTCCTCTGCGTCTTTTTCGGAATCGCGACTTAGGATTCGACGCCGGGTGCGCGGACCTCGACCAACTGGCCCTTGAAGATCTCCAGGGCCTGTTGGATGAGCGGATCCTTGAGGAATTCTTCCCGGTTCAACAGGAGCGGCACCACCTTGGCGGGCTTGATCTCCACCGGCTTCGGTGGAGCAACCACCGGGCGATTCGCCGGCGCGGTTGCGGCCGTGGGAGTCGCCGCGGCGGTGGTCGCCGGTGGATCCATCGGAACAAGGGCCACTGCGAGGTCGCCGACTCCCAATTCCGAAAGCTTGGCGGTCAACGCCGGTTCATCGCGCCTCGGGTCCAGCAGACCGAAGTGTTCCGCCGGCACGGCGATCGTGAGGCGCTTGTCGGTCAGCGACAGCGCCCGACCTTCAGCGAGCATGATCCGCTGAGTGGCCGGCAACCGGGCGATCAACGCCTGGAACAGGGCATCCTTGTCGCCGGGAGGAATCGTTGGGATGGCGGCAATCACGGGCACCGGCACCGGCGGGACGATGGGTGCCGTTGCGACCGCGAGAACGGCAGTGGACGTCGCCGCCGGGGCAGGGGTGGGAATCGGGGGCGGAGCCGCCGGCGGGGCAGGCGGAGGCATCGTCGGGGCAGTTCCTGCCGGACTGGACTTGGATGTTGCGGGAGGCGTGGGCGCGGGCGGGAACGCCGGAATGGAACCGGCGGCGTCTCGCAGGGCGCGCAATTGCCGGAGGACCTGATCGAGACTGGTGGCTTCGCGGGCCTGGATCGCCTTGAGAACGGTGACCTCGAGGAAGATGCGCTTCGAAGCGGCTTCACGTTGGCGTCCGTCTGCCGTGGACAGGACCTCGAGGATCCGGGTGAGCGGCTCGGTTTCAATCTGGGGGGACTGCGCGGCCAGCACCTGCAATTCCGCTTCGCCCACTTCCAGGATGCCGGGATCGCCCTTCGAAATCTGGAACAACAGCAGGTTTCTGAAGTGGTTGAGGAGATCCCCCAACAGTCGCCCGAGGTCCTTGCCGCTGCGCGCCAGTGAATCGAGCCATTGAAGGGCGCGTGCGGCGTCGCCCGAGAGGATGGCGGTGGTGAGATCCAGCAACTGCGCCCGGGCGGCGAGGCCGAACATCGACAGGACATCCGATTCCACAATCGTGTTGCCGCAAAAGCTGATCAATTGATCGAGCGTCGATTCGGCGTCGCGCATGCCGCCGTCGGCACCGCGGGCGATGGCTTGGAGGGCGGCATCGTCGACCGTCACCCCTTCGCGTTCAGCAATCCAGGCCAGGTGTTTGACGATCAGGGCCGACGGAATCCGGCGCAGATCAAAGCGCTGGCAGCGGCTTAGAATGGTGACCAGAACCTTCTCAGGGTCGGTCGTGGCGAAGAGGAATTTGACGTGGGCGGGCGGCTCCTCAAGCGTCTTCAACAGGGCGTTGAAGGCCGCGGTGGAGAGCATGTGAACCTCGTCAATGATGTAGATCTTGAATTTCGACGAAGCGGGGGCGAACCGGGCGGTCTCGCGGAGTTCGCGGACCTGTTCGACACCGTTGTTGGAGGCACCGTCGATTTCGAGGACGTCCAACGACCGACCTTCGGTGATCTCGCGCACCCGGGGATCGGCGTCGTCGAAATCGGGCCGGGGTCCGCCGGTGCAATTGAGGGCCTTGGCGAAGATGCGGGCGAGGGTGGTTTTCCCGGTGCCGCGGGGGCCGCAGAACAGGTAGGCGTGGGCGATGCGGCCGGCCCGGATCGCGTTGGACAGGGTTTGAGTGACGTGCTCCTGGCCGACGACATCCTCGAACCGCTGCGGACGGTATTTTCGCGCTAGAACCTGATAGGACACCTGGAGCGGGGCGTTGAATGTTCGGGCTAAAAGCGAAGAAACCAGGGTGACCACGGCAGACGGGAGCAAGTTACCGTT
>CAIVQB010000063.1 GCA_903907925.1 uncultured Verrucomicrobiota bacterium | reverse complement strand
CTGCCTGTGGGCGGATGACGATTTCCAGCTTCCGGAGGGTCTGTTGTCCTGCCTCCAGTTCCTCGAGGGATCGCCGGACTACGGATCGTGCATGGGCCAGTTTCTTGCCGTTCGTCGCAAACAGCCGGACTGGGATTTGTTCCTGGAGACTTATCCGTCGCGGGATGAATCCGCCGCCGCCGACCGCATCCTGCGCTGGTCCGAGAATTTTTATTCCAACTTCTATGCCGTGTACCGGACCCCGGTGTTGCGGCAGATGCTTCAAGTGGCAGTCGAGGCCTCCTGCTATGAGCGATGCCGGATCATTCCGGAAATCCTGATCGGCCAGGTGGGGCTTCTGCTCGGCCGGCAACGGATGATCGACGAGGTCTCCATTGTCTATCAGATGCACCCCGCCAACGACAGTCGGCTCACGCCCTGCGTCCGGGACCACGCCGCGTTCCCGGCGGATTATCGGAGGTATCGTGAAACCCTGGCGTTGAAGGTCGCGGAAAACGCTGGGTTAACGATTGCCGAGGCCGACCGGGTGGTCGATCGGAGCTTCCGAAATGTTCACCCGTGGACCGGCGGTCGCGGTCGGTGGCGGATTCGGTTGTGGGAAAAACTGCGCCGGCCTTGGAAACGAATGCGCCTCAAATGGGATGCCCGGCGCGCAGTTCCCCAATTCAGTCAGGTTCGGAAGGAAACACTGATGCCGGAGGATCCCCGACTGAAACCGGGGAACGTTTCCGTGGCTCTACGGTGGATTGAGCGGCATCCGGCGGGGGTGGGGGAAGTTGAAGGGTTGAAAAGTTGAAGAGTTGAAAAGGCTTTCCCGGGTTGCTGGGGTTTCTGCACGCAACGGTTGCCCAGTTCACGGAATGACGTTCATGCTGCACGGACCGCGATGCGCGTATTTCTCCGACAACTCTGGCCGTTTCTCCGGCCGCATCAGGGACGCCTGTGGCTCGGGTTCGCCGCTGGACTGCTCTACGCCATCGGAGCGGGAGCCCTGGTGCTGTCGGTCAAGCTGGTCTTCGACGCGTTGTGGCCGAGTGAAGGCTCGGCGGACACGGCCAATTGGCTGGCTCATTCGCATCTTCCCGGATTCCTCCTGGCCTGGATCAAACGCCTGCTGGCTGCGGTCCATGTCTCGCGGAATTCACCGGACATCCTGTGGGTGATCGCCGCGGTTCCGGTGGCGATGATGATCCGCGGGCTGGGGACCTACTTCAGCTTTTACCTGATGAGCTGGGTTGGCGCCGCGACGATCCACGACATCCGTGTCCGAGTCTTCGGCCATCTCCAGCGGTTGTCGCTCGATTTCTTCGGACGCGCCCGCACCGGCGACCTCATCTCCCGACTGCTCAACGACACCCAGGCGGTCTTCGCGCTGGCGTCGACCGGGTTCTCGACCCTGGCCAAGGACCCGCCGTCGGTCATCATTCTCGTCGGCATTCTCCTCTTCACCCAGCCGCGGCTCACCGGCGTGGCGCTGATCACAATGGGCCTGGTGGTGGTCCCGATCATCATCTACGGCCGCAAGGTGCGAAAGGCGTGGAAGGCGGCGCAGACCCATACCGCTGAACTGGGCGACGTGATGCAGGAGACCTTCACCGGCAACCGGGTGGTGAAGGCCTACAACATGGAGGACGCGGTGACCGAACGGTTCTCCGCCACTTCGAGCAAGATCACCGGCCAGTTCATGCGGTTCGTCCGGGCCAGTGAAATCCCGGGGCCGATGATCGAGTTTTTCGGCGCGGTGGGTGTGGCATTGATGCTCTATTACGTTGCTCGCGTCGCCACCGTGACGCCGACCAGCGGCGACTTCACCAGCTTCGTCGGTGCCATCTTCTCGCTTTACGCCCCGGTGAAGAATCTTTCCAAGCTGTGGGCGATGGCCGAGCAGGGGCGCGCCGCCGGGGAACGCCTGTTTTCACTGCTGGAGGAACAGTCCAGCATCCAGGAACCGGCGCATCCCCGCCCGTTGACCGCGGCCGGCGCCGACATTGTTTTCGAAGGTGTCCGGTTTGGTTACGCCGAGGCGCCGGCGGTTCGCGACATTCAATTGACCGTCAAGGCGGGAACGTTGGTGGCGCTGGTCGGTGCGAGCGGATCGGGCAAGACCACCCTGACGAATCTCCTCCTGCGCTTCTACGATCCCCAGGCGGGTGTGATCCGCATTGGCGGCATCGATTTGCGCGAAGTCACCACCCGCGATCTGCGACGCCAGATCGCAATCGTCACCCAGGAGACGATTCTGTTTAACGAGTCGATCCGCGCCAATCTACGGCTCGGGCGACCGGAGGCAACAAACGCCGAGATTGAAGCCGCGGCGCGCGCGGCCAATGCCCATGAATTCATCATGGCGAAAGAGGGCGGATACGATTTCGTGATCGGCGAACGGGGTGGCAGCCTGAGTGGTGGTCAGCGCCAGCGCCTGGCCATTGCCCGCGCCATCCTGAAAAATGCGCCGATCCTGGTGCTCGACGAAGCGACCAGTTCGCTGGACACCGAGAGCGAACGTCTGGTTCAGACCGCCCTGGAAACCTTGATGCGCGGGCGAACGACGCTGTGCATCGCGCACCGTCTGTCCACAATCCAGCACGCCGATGTGATCGTAGTGATGGATTCCGGTCGAATCGTGGAGCAGGGCCGCCACGCGGAATTGTTGACCCGCAACGGTCACTACGCCCGGTTGCACGCACTCCAGTTCAGCGCGACGACGTGAGTCGTTGTTGATTCAACGGTTGGCTTTCGGAACGCCAGTGGTCGTGTAGATCGGGTCAACACCAATGACGGATCCTCTTCAACTCTTCAGCATTTTAACCCTTCAACCACTTCCCTTCGTCACACAGACCCAACCGGGCGAAGATCGAGGGCGAGATTAGATTAAGAGTAAGAGCAGTACTGTCCGGTTGGATTTCTGGGGAAACGTAGAAGACCGCTGCAAACATTGGCGAGAAGTAGGTTTCGGTGTTTTTTCGATTTGAATTCCCCGGCGGCCAGATGGTGCTTTTCGG
>CAIVQB010000062.1 GCA_903907925.1 uncultured Verrucomicrobiota bacterium | reverse complement strand
GCCTCACTCTGTTCGAGAAAACTCCCCTGTTATCGGCCATTTCCAAGGATTTCGCTTCCGGGGCCGACCCCAATGTCAACAATGAGCCCTGTTTACCGGGGTTCTAAACCGGACAGTACTGAAGGCGATCCACAACTGAGCACAGTCCTTCGTAGTTGGCGATCGCATCCAGTTTTTCATTATCGGAAATCTTGCTTTCTTGGTGGGTAGCATTCCACCAGCGATCTTGAATCGTTTGCACTCGTGCCAGTTCATTCTTTTCGATTCTGGCAACACCGACCACTTCAACTTGCCTCGCGTTCTCGTTTCTTTCTGTTTTGGTCATGTCGGACGGATCGGAAAGCTCTGTGATTTTCGGCACAAACCGAACTATGTCGGGGCTTTCAGGACCGTCGAACTCGATCTGATAGAGCTCATCACGAACGGCTTTTGCATCTTTAGCATTCGACATTTGCATGCGAACTTTAAAGTAATCCTTTAAGCGCTCAGAATCCATCCACCATCCGTTCCGCGGTATTTCGCCAGTGTACTGAATGCCCGGATCGCCCCAAAAATTCCTACAAAACTCATGCCGATTCTGATTTCCACCAAGACCGGAGAGTGTCTCTTGTGTCCACTTACCAATTAAATCCAAAAGCCGAGTTTTCCCAGAACCATTTCTTCCAGCGACTAAAACAACTCGTCCTAGGTGATCCATTTTTACATTTTTCAATCCATTTTTCGTGTAGGAATCTAAATTGATTGTTGTAATTTTCATAGGATCAGAAAGAAATATTAAAAATAAACCCAGTTTAGATCCTTTTGCTTTCGTAACGCATTTCTCGAAAACATTGGCCGAACAACGTCACCGGAACAAAGAAACTGATTGTGGGTATTGGGGGTCCTAAACCTTGGTTGGTTCGGTTCTGTTTATCCAATCCTGCCCCGAAGCCGGAACAGACGGAGATTCATCGCGTATCTCAATGACGTCACTCCATCTCCGGCGCAGCCGATTCCACCCGGTAGAGATTGGACAGGGTGCGAAGGTAGAGGGCTTTTCCGGAGACGGCGGGGGAGGCCATGAATCCGTCGTCCAGTTTGTTGGTGGCGATGATTTTCAACTCACGGCCGGGTTTGATGATGGTGGCCAGGCCCGCGCGGTCGAACCAATAGATGCGGCCGTCGGCCAGGATGGGCGAGGCGGCGAACTTGCCCCCGACGCGCTCGGACCAGACGACCTGGCCGGTCGCGGCATCCAGGCAGCTCAGGAACGCTTCGTCCGCCGCGGTGTAGATCAGGCCGTCGAGCAGCAGCGGGGAGGCGTATTTCCCGATGTGACTCTTGTTGCGCCAGACAATGCCGGTGTCGGTGACATCCCCCTGCCCGTCGGTTTTCACGGCGAGCATTTCGCCCTTGGTCATTCCGCTGACAAAATAGGCAATTCCCTGGTCAAACACCGGCCGGGGCGCGGTGGAAAAATCGGGGTAGCGAACCATCCACAGCTCGGCTCCGGTGCGCGGATCATAGCCGTAGGCCGCCTTCGCGCCGGCGCTGAGCAGGAGCGGTTTTCCGTTCGCGGTCACGATCAACGGCGTGCCGTGGGCCTTCCGCAGGTCGCCGTCGCGCGCCATCGGGCCGGGAACGTTTTCATCATTCCACGCCACCGAACGCTTGGTGTTCCAGATGGTTTTTCCGGTCTTCTTGTCGAGGGCGACGAGATATTGGAGATCCGCGCCATCGAAGGTCAGGAGGATCATGTTTTCAAACGAGACCACTGAGGAGGCCGGACCGCGGTAGTGCCGGCATTTCAGATCCTCGCGCTTCCAGAGGATCTTGCCCGTGCTGGTGTCGAGGCAGGCGGTGAACGGGCTGCCAAAGTGAATGTACACCCGGCCCTTCTCCAGCACCGGCGTGGGCGTGGCGTAGCAATTCATCCCCTTGCCGTTGCCGAGCGGTTCCGGCGTGTCGGTGTGGAACACCAATTCGTTGAAGCGGACCTTGCCCGTTTCGGCATCGACACAGATCGCGTAGAGGTCGGTGCCATCCTCGGTGGCAGTGGTCAGCCAAATTTGTCCGTCGAGAATCACCGGCGTGGACTGGCCGTGAAAGGGAATGGGGGTCTTCCATTTGATGTTCTTCGTTTCATCCCAATGCAACGGGAGTCCGATCGGCTGGCTCACGCCCGGAGCGGAGACGTGGCCGTCGCCAGTCGGTCCGCGGAACTCGAGCCAGTCCGCACCGGCGGACAAGCCGAACGCCAGGACAGAAGCGAAGCCAAGCCGGGCGACCCAAGGCAGGTTTTTCACGCGGCAACGACCGGCGGTCCGGGGGAAAACAGAAGGCATGGCACCAGTCGATACCTTCGGCGGAACAAGTCAATCCCGAGGACAACTCAGGGAGCAGGGAGTGTTCATTTCAAGAAGTAGCGCCCAGTCTTCATCGTGCCCACCCGCTTCACCAGTCCGGCTTTCATCAGCGGACGCAACAAATCCAGGGTGCCCTGCTTGGACACCTTCAGCGCCGCCCAAAGTTCGGATGGGGACATGCCTCCGCGCTTTCCGAGGAGTTTCAGCAACTGCTCCTGACGTGGACGGAGCACGACCTTCTCCCGGGCGGTCGAAACGGAAAGCTCACCCATCCGGTGCCACACGCGTTCCAAAGTTTGCCGCAATCCTTCGGCGCAATACTCCAGCCATGACGTCAAGTCGTCGCCCGCGCGCGTCACCGCATCCAGAGCCGCATAATAGCGGGGCCGGTCTTCCCAATAGAATTCGTCGACGGCGAAAATGTGATGGGAATCAAACCCGCGTCGATAGAGCTCCCACAACGCCAGCGCCCGGCCCGTGCGTCCGTTGCCGTCCGCAAACGGGTGAATGGATTCGAAGCGATGATGCACGATGGCCGAGCTCAACACCGGAGACAGAGCCGGTGCCTCTTTGTTCCACCACTCCAGAAGCTCGAACATCAGGCCCGACACATCTTCCGGTGCCGGCGGCAGGAACTTTCCCACCCGCACTCGAATGGTGCGATAACGCCCCGGCTCGCCCTGGTCCATCACTTCGCCTGCGATAATGGAGTGCAGGCGGAAAATGTCCTCGTGCGTCAATCGCTTCTTTGCCGCCTGCTTCCCGACGTGTCGCAAGGCGGCGAAATAGTTCAACACTTCACGCCGCACCCGCACCGGAGCCGACACGGTGGCACCTTCCTCCAATGCCCGGACCTCCTCCAGCGTCAGCGGATTGCCCTCAATGGCGGTTGAGCTGTGGGTGTTCCGTGCGCGGGTGTCCTTTTGCAGAGCTGGAATCCAGGGCACTTGAACCGCCGCCCCCTGAATTCGCTCCCGGAGCGCGGCAATGCCCTCCACCCGTGACAGCAGAGCCGCGGTGATGGTGAATTGCGGTTGGTAACTCATTCAAATGAGCCTGCCAATGCGTCGCCTTTGGGTCAAGTATCAGTCAAGTATTGGTCAAGTTGACTCCACTCACGGGCCGATCAATCCGTGTCCGGGAAATAGAACCGGTCCTGTTTTCCGCTCTTCCCGAATGCGGGGTCCACCAGTGGCAATGCCGGACGCCTATGCGGTCAGGGCGTTGAGGTCGGATTGGTTGGCCGGCACCAGGCGGCGCAGGGTCTTGAGCGGCTCGGGGGTCTTGTAGTGGCGCTTCAATCCACTGTCGGCCAGCGCCGCTGCAGGGACACGGGCGATGAATTCGGCGAAGGTTTTTTCCACCCGGTCGCGCAACAGTTTCTGACCCACCTTGGTCTGCCAGAATTCCTCCTCGATGCTGGCCAGCGCCATCGCGGCCTCATCGGGTCCGAGGTCTTCACGACGGGCCAACACCCACAAAAGATCGGGATCGGCCGGCAGCGCCACCGGGAAGGGAACGTAGGTGGCCTTGAGTTCTTCCTCTTCCTCGGCACCGGGCGGCTGGACCTTGATGCGGTTGGTGATCTTCCGGTCCGGCAGAGCGATCTCCACTTTCACCGCGTCGCCGTTTTCGGAGGGCGTGACGGTCACGTTCTTCGCACCGAAATTGGTGGCGAGCAGGCCCTCGTAGTTGGCGACCGTCTCGGGTTCGAGATCCGGCAGGGATCCCTCGGTGCAGAACTTCTCGAATGATTTGAGCGAATTCATCAGTCGGAGCTCGCGGGCCACGTGTTCGTAGATGGCTGAAGAGAGCTTCAGGTCCGGCGTGGCCTGGGGGAGGACCTTCTGCAGCAGCGAGAGAAAGTCGGCTTCGTTCATGCCTTTTGATTTCATAGGAGGGAGTTCACCGAAATTTGCGGGGCGCGGTTGTCCCCCGGCACCGGCGAATCCGCAAGGGGATTGAGGCGGGGTCGGTGAAAAGGGGAACCGCGTGAACGCGGAACTCCGTATGAGGCGCGACCGCGGGGGGATTTCGTCCGCGACCGGGCTGGCCCGTAGTTTGCTGATTTCTCCGCCCATGAGCGAATCTGCGGCGTTTTTTCGATTCTTGTCGGTCGGGCTTCTCATTTCCGCGACCTCGGGGGCCGCGTGGGCCGACTCCCACTCGCATATCTGGCATGTGGGTGGACCGCTCCAGGACGGCCGGGGGCGGCCGCCGCTCCACCTGAATCTCACGCCGGCGGCCTCGACTTCGTATGCACCGGCCCAGATCCGTCACGCCTATGGCATCGACGCCCTCGCCACCACCGGCACCGGACAAACCATCGCAATCGTCGACGCTTACGGCAGTCCGACCCTCCAGGCCGATCTGAATACCTTCTGCGCGCACTGGGGTCTTCCTTCCACCACCGTCCAAATCATCGGCGGATCCTCCACGGCCGATACCGGATGGGCATTGGAAACGGCGCTCGACGTCGAATGGGCCCACGCCGCAGCGCCCGGAGCCCGCATCGTCCTTTCGGTGGCCCGGTCCAGTTCCACCTCGGATCTCCTGGCCGCGGTGGATGCTGCGGTCAATGCCGGGGCCAGGGTGGTTTCGATGAGCTGGGGCGGCGGCGAGTCTTCCCGTGAAACACTGTATGACATTCACTTCAACCGATTGGGCGTCACCTTCATCGCCTCTTCGGGTGACGATGGAGCCGGCGTTGAATGGCCGGCGACCTCGTCGTATGTCCTCGCGGTCGGCGGCACGAGTCTGACCCTGGATGCAAATTCCAACCGTCTCTCGGAAGTGGGCTGGTCGGGAAGCGGTGGGGGAACGAGCGCCGTCATCAATCGGCCGAGTTACCAAAACGGGTGGACCTCCGCCAAACGCCGCGGATCGCCCGATGTCAGCATGGTGGCCGATCCCAATACCGGGTTGATGGTCTATGATGCCGGGACTTGGTACGTGGTCGGCGGGACGAGTGCCGGCGCGCCGATCTGGACCGGCGTGGTGGCTTTGTCCAATTCGCTGCGGATTGCCGGCACCCTCAATAGTGCGAACACGGCGCTCTACGGACTCGCCCGCAACAGTTCGGTTCTCCCCTACTCCATCAACGCCCGGTATTTCTACGACCCCAAAGCGGGAAGCAACGGCGGGTATTCAGCATCGGGCGGATACGATTTCGTGACTGGATTGGGATCACCGGTGGTCAACGCCTTGGTCGGACCGCTCAGCACCAAGTAGTCACCCGCCTGTTTTGGCTGAAGTCTCAAACAGGCTCCGCAGCTTCCCCGGGCGGCAGCCAGTGGGTTCCGTATTTCCAACGTTCGCCGAGCGTCACGATCACTTCGTCGATCGAAACAGTCTGGAGCAATTCCAGCAGCACCCCCGCGGCGGACGGTGCGCCCAGGGGTGAATATCCGAGAACCGTTCGCACCTGACCCAACTTTCCCCAGAGCGGATGGTCTGAGGGAGGCCGCGTCTCGGTGTGGCACCATTCCAGAACACGGATGGCGTCGGCGGGAACCAGATTCGACAGGCAGTCTCCGAGTACTTCGGCACGGGCGGAGGTGTCGAATCCCGGCACGCCCAAAACCTGCAGACAGGCCTTGGCGATCCACTCCTTGCGATCCGAACGGGCCGCCGGGACTGGTGGCGAACCTGACACCAGCGCCTGAGGCTTCAACGACTCCGATGGAACCGCAGTGTTTCGAACGCGGAATTGAACGGTCACCGAATGCGCCGGCGGGGCGGGGTCGTCCACACCACTCAAGCGCCATTGGATCGTGGTCGGGGTCCGAAGTGGACCGTCGAAGATCAATCCGAGCGACATCGTGACCATCTCCGCATCGAGCGTAACACCGGCAGGCAGGGCACTTCCGCGGGTCAAAGCCGATTCGATCTGGGTGCGCAGGCCGGCCACCGCCTCTTGGACAAGATTCACGGTGTCACTGTGCTTCAGAGCCGCGTCCATGGCGAGGCGTACGCGTCCCAGTGCGGTTAGAATTGATGACCGCTTGATCTGCAAATTGGATCCGTGCAGTCCTTTGGGGCACAGGCGGGTGGCCTCATTTCAGCGCCCGACAACTTGGCACCCGGGCAGCACCTCAACGAACCGCTGAATCACATTTCGTTAACCATAACGGATGTCCTGATTCGCCGGAATCGTCTCAGGAAACTCAGTCGATGTTTGAACCGAAGGCAGCAGCAGGTCGGAAGGATTTTTTGAACTGTAACTCTATGATTTCGAATATCATGCGGCTGAAAACGGGGTGGATTTTTCGTTGGATGTGGTTCGCTGGAATCCTGCCCTTCCTGAGTTCGGCCCAGGAAGGGACTTTGGCGGCAAAAGTGCAGCGCTTCACCCAAACCAGTGCGGCAGCACCGGTGTTGGAGAGCGGCCTTCCTTTCCACTTTGAGTTTCGGGCAAAAGGTCTGGCCGGGGGAAATCCAACCGTGACCCTGGCCCTGCCGTCTGGGGCGACCCGGGTTCCGTCCACCAGCAATCTGGATAAAGTCTTCACGGATTCCGCGGCCACCGCCAGCGCACTCAACTCGGTCTATGGTTCCGGCGTTTACGTCCTCACGTTGGTCGCATTCGGAGTCACTGAAACCGGCACCGCCACGATGCCGGCGGACAACTTCCCGACCGTGCCGCAGCTTGCCAACTTCACCGACGCTCAGGCCATTGATTCGACCCAGGATTTCGAATTGGACTGGAACCTCCTGGCGGGTGCCACCGGCGACGATTACATGGAGCTGTCGATCACCGACACGGGTGGAAAAGAGGTCTACTCGGATTTCTACAGCGGTGATAATCCGTTCCCCTCCGCGTTCCTCAACGGCGGCACCTTGAAGCCGGGTCAGAGCTACACGGCCACCTTGTCCTTCACCCGCGTTGCCAACCGGTCCACGGGCGATCTGGATCTCTCCACCGGTTTCATCAGCACCACGACGTTCACCCTCAAGACGAAATCGGACGCGTCGGGCCCGGACACTCAACCACCCAGCCTCAGCTACGCCAACCCACCCGATGGCTCGACCAACGTGGTCGACGGCGTGCCCATTTCGTTCGTCTTCAGCGAGTCGATGCGCACCAATATCGCGATCACCTGGAGCACGAATCTGGATGTGTCCAAATTCACCTACGGTTGGTCCGACCGGGTCCTTGTTTGTTACTACGACGGCGTCGGTGGACGACTTCCCGCCCACCAGATCCTGACCTGGACCCTGAATGCCACGCCGGGCGCGGCCGGCAACTTCCGCGACCTCGCGGGACATGAGTTACCCACGACCCCCGGCCAATTGAGCAACGGACTCCCGGCCACCTCGGGGGGCGGAACCGATTGCAACCCGTCCGGTTTGCCCGCAAACCTGAATGCCAATCTGCTGTTGCTCACCCGCGAGGCCAGCTATCGCCAGACGGGCGACACGGCACCTGCCGAGGATCCCGCGGGAGGAACGGCTTTCGCAGCGTTCTTCCTTGGCGATTCGAACGCACCGCCGGTCACCGTCAGCCTTCGGATTCCCAGCGTCCCCATTCACAATCTGGGCCTGACCAACTCGGCCTTTCTTCTGACCTATTTCATCGCACTGGATTCGCGGAGCAGCGCAGCGGATTTGGAAGCGGCCTATCCGGCGGGCAGTTACAAGCTGACCGTTCGCCGGCCGGCCGGTGTGACACAGACCCTCGACCTAGCCGTCGGGACCGACGCACCGCCGGTGCCGCAATTCGTCAACACGGTGGCTGCGTTGACAATTGATCCGACTCAACCGTTTCGCCTGGGCTGGCTCACCGGACTCAGCGGGACCAATCAGACGTTGGAATTGCACATCCACACCCAGGCAGCGGACGGTTCGGAAGGTGATGAAATTTATTCCGCACCCGATCCTTGCAACGGAATCACGCTTACCAACACCGCCACTTCGATCCTTCTCCCGGCCGGTCTTTTTACGGACGGACACGACTACGTGGCGACCCTGACCTTCACGCGGCTTACGTTTCCGGCTGGAACAACCGATCTGAACGGACTGGTCCAGAACGTCCGTCAGACACGGCTGTCCCTGCACGCTGGTGCCAACACGGTGTTGCCGCCGCCCCACCTCGTCATCGCGGCAAAACCCGATGGAGGCGTCTTCCTCACCGTGGAATCGGGAGTCACCCGTCCGTTGCTCATTGAACGCGCACCGACGCCGGCCGGCCCGTGGGAAACGGTGGTAAATCTGCCGTCGGTCCCGCCGAGTTTCACGACGAGTTTCGACCTCGATTCCAACGCCACCGCCTTTTTCCGGGCCCGCTAAATCGTCCCTCCTGCCATTCGCCATGAAAACTGCAGCCGCTCTGTTGTTCGCGCTGGTTTGCATCACCCCGGCTCGCGCCGCGGGCTTGCAGCTTTCGGCGGGTCCACGCGACACCCGGGGGATCTCGTCGTTCAATGTCCTGACCGATCCCGGCAGCGCGGTGCAGTTGCAAATCTCCCTCGATCTTCAGTCCTGGCTGGGCTTGGACACTTCCGTTGCGACCAATGGAACGGCTGGATTTCATGACGGTCTGGCGCAACAAGCCGTGGCACGCTTTTACCGTGCCGTGCCGGTGGCCTCCACCAACCTGCCACAGCCGCTCTCGGTCTCAGTGGCACGGTCGGCGGCCCTTCACGTCACGGACACCATCAGCCGGGGTGGCGGCGGATTGATCCTCACCAACGCTGACGGAGCCGTGTGTCTGCTGGATGTTCCGGAAGGCGCATTGGCCGAACCGGTGGCCATGACGCTCACAGCCTTGTCCGGTGTGAGCGGCCTGCCCGGCGACGGCAAGCTGGTTCACGGCTTTGTTTTGGAACCGGCAGGAGTGGGTTTTGGTGCATCGGTTCGATTGCGCATCACGCCGCCGGCGGCGAAACCGTTGTCGACGACCACGCTGGGAGCGGTCGGCACGATCGACGGTGCGGAATTTCATCTTCAACCCATCCGCCGCACCAACGGTGCCGTAGAGTTCACCTGGATCACCACCGGCACGGCGACCCTTCTCGATGGAGGTGCAACCCTTCGGACCGGCTTCGGAGATCATCCCCCCACCTCCCTGTTCGCGCGGCGCGAGCAGGAGTCGGTGCTGACTTCTGCGGCCAGCAGTCCGTCCAACAAATCAGCGAAACCCGCGGGACCGGCACCGGCTCCGTTAACCCGGGACGAGGCGATCGCCGCGGCCACCGCTGACTATACCGCCGAGGTGTTGCCCGCGCTGCAACTCGCCGGACAGGACGACGATTTCCTTCCGGCCGCCGTGGCTCGAGTGCTCAATTGGAACATCAGCTTGTCCTATCGTTCCCTCGTCCCGGCGGACGTCGCCCCGATCATCGACAATATTCAGGAGTTGATCCGGGACGCCTTCAACGCGGGCGTCATCCGCGCGGTAAAGCAGTGCGCGCGACACGACCTTGAATCGCTCGGACACCTCGTGCGATTGGAACGGTACTTCGGATTTCCCGTCATCCAGGATGCCATTCCCCCGGCGTTGCGGGAACTGCTGGAAGGAAAAATTCGCTCCTGCGCCTCGTTCGATCTCTCGTTCAAGAGCCGTTCGATTTTCTTCTCCGACACGGCGACCTTCACCTCGATGGTGGAGACTCACGTGCCGATCCTGCTGGGTCTGCACGAACCCGGTGTTTTCGACGGAGAGCGGGAATTGCCGTTCACCCTGCTCGAAAGCACCGGGATTGACTGCCCCGTCACCACTCACTCCACGGCCGGTTTCCTCAGCGTTGAAGACCTGCTGCTGGGCATCAACCTGGAGGGTGGCATCCGACCCCAACCGCCTGCTCCGCCGCATCAGCGGTTGGACCTGCGCTTCCTCGCCGGATCACCCACCGAAGAATTCCGATTTGTTTGTTCCGGCATTTCCGTGGCACCGCTCGGACCTTGGTGGATTCTCCTGTTCGGCGGCGCGTACGGCGATCACCTGAAAACCTCGGACGGCATTACAGCGTACTCCTTCACTGGATGGCAGCCAGGCGCGGACGATATCATCGCCACCTTCTCCGAAGATCTGACCGTCAAGTCGGAAGGCAAGACCCTCGGCACCCTGCACACTGAGATGGAGTTGCGCCACACGCCGGGAGAATAGCAGGCACCAGCGGGATTCAGACTGCGATCAAGCCCGTACCCCGGCATCCGCGGGCAGCCGGGATTCCGTCGTCGAACAGGATCAACGCGTCACAATCGACATCGGTGAAGGCCTGGAGCGAGGCCGAAACGAGTCGGAATGACGAAAGCGCAAGGAGCGATTTACCGTCTACTGCTTGGTCGCGATGGTCGGGGCCAGCCTGTCAAAGTCACGATCCGTGGGTTTCAGAGCCGGCGCGTTGTAATCGTGTTTCCCGGTCAGGGGTTCCAACCACTTGAATATCTGGGAATGGCCGTCGGCAAAGTTGATGTTGGCTCCGCGGCTGTGTCGGTCGGACGGATCGTTTTGCCAAACTCGCGCATCCACCTGGATGGCGAAGTATCCGTCCTCGAGCGTTTTGCTGCTTTCGTCGATGAAAACCAATGCTCCGGAAGGATCGGGATTGATGATGTCGGAGGTCTTCTTGCGGATGGGGTATCTTGCGTTCACCGACTGGACATCGCTGTTCATTTGACCCGACATCGAAAAGCTGCGGACTCGGTTGATCTTGGTCTTGTTGTTCCGTTTGTAATCGTCGGCCGGGCAGACGTAAATCCCGAGGGAAGTGTTATACTTCCAGAGCAGCCCGTTCTGGATGTTCAACACGTTGGTGTCGCCGGGCTGGGTGTTCACATCGCCAAGGATCCAGGCGTTGTTGTCACCCACGTGGTTGGGCACCAGTTCCTCACGAAAGTCGCCACTGTAGAGAATCCACGCCAGGCCCAGTTGCTTGGTGTTGCTGAGGCAGGCGATGGCGGTCGCCTTGCTCTTCGCCTTGGCGAGGGCCGGCAACAGCATCCCCGCCAGGATGGCGATGATGGCGATGACCACCAGGAGCTCGATGAGCGTGAACGCCCGGTTTCGGCGGATGGAATTCAGGGAGTTCATAGTGGGTTTCGACTTTATTTTCGGCCAACGGATCTCTTCAGTGCGGGTGACATCACAACACGGGCTGGTCTTGGAAGGTACAGACTTTTGCGCGGCGGATCGGATTTATTTCCAGAATCGGTCCAAAACACGACGCCCGTGGAACCCGCGGCCCCCCTGCGGGTGAGTTCGGGATGGCCGGAAGCCAGTGCCTCGGGCAGCCTGTCCCGGGGAAGCTGCTGCAGCATGCCTCGCATCCTGTTTCGATGGTTCTCAACAGGCTTCCTCATCCGGTTTTCGTGTTTCCAAGTTGCCTCCATGCCGTCACCCGCCGATCCAGAGTCGAACCGCAGCGACAAGAAGCCCGGAAAGGAGCTTTATCGCCAACTGCGCGCCCTGCCCTTTGAACAGCTCTGGCGGGTGGAAGTGCCGCGGTTCGATCGCGCGTCGCCTGCTGAACGCGTCGAACGGGTGGCGGTTGTTCGAGCCCTCGGCGTGGTCGTTTCCGAATCGGGCACGCCGGCGCAACGCGACCTGGCCCGCCCGTGGCTTCGCCGACTGCTGCAGGATCCGTCCGAAAAAATCCGCCGCTACGCGATGGAAGCCCTGCCCAAGCTGGGCGCCGGTCCGGGAGAGGAATCCGAGATGCTCACCTTGTTGCGAACGACGACCACCGATCGGGAGAAAAAATACCTCGGGCGCGCGCTCGGAAAAATCGGAGGAGCGGCCACGTTGGACGAAATGCAGACTGGCGCTCGGGATGCCGGCGGTATCCTGCGCCAGACGGAACAGAAGGTGAAAGCCCGGCTCGCCCGCGACGCGAATCCCGGTGCCGTCAACCTGGATGGAATCGTCACAGAAATCTCCAGATTGCGGATTCATCTTCGCGGGCGGCGCGGACTGGAGTCGATCGTTGCCGCGGAGGTGCAGGACCGGTTCGGTGCCAGCAGACGGTTTCGCATCGACGCGGTCCGCGACGGCCTTGTTGCCCTGGCGGCATTGGCCCCGTTTTCACTGGCCGATCTCCTGCAGCTCCGTTGTTTCGACACCGTGGGCCTGGTGCTCGGCTCGGTGACCGCCACCGACGAAGCTCAATCCATCGAGGAACTGGCGGCAGTGATTGCATCGCCGCAGTCACAACGAATCCTGCATGCGCTCAATCGCGGCACGATTCGCTATCGGCTCGATTTCGCCGACAAGGGTCATCAACGAGCCGCGGTCCGGCGTGTCGCAGATCGGGTTTTCGAAGTATGTCCCCGCCTCCTCAACGACCCGAGCGCCGCGCCGTGGACCATCGTCATTCATCCTGCGGAATCCGGATCGACCGTCGAACTGGTGCCGAAACTCACGCCGGATCCGCGGCTGTATTATCGGTTGGGAGATATTCCCGCGGCGTCCCATCCCCCTCTGGCGGCGTGCATGGCCCGGCTCGCTGGTCCGTGGGAGAGCGAAGTGGTATGGGATCCCTTCTGCGGATCGAGTCTCGAATTGATCGAACGTGCCCTGTTGGGCGGGGTGCGGCGGGTGATCGGAACCGACCTCAGTGCGGAAGCTCTGGCGATCAGCCGGCGCAACTTCGACGCGGCTCATCTCTCTTCGGTGGAGGCGCAGTTTACGGAAGGTGACCTCCGCGAATTCACCCGGATTCCAAACCTTGGACCGGACACCATCACCCTGATCCTCACCAATCCCCCGATGGGCCGGCGCATCGCCATTCCCGATCTCCACGGACTGATTGAAAGCCTGTTGTCGGTCGCGGCAACAGCGTTGAAACCGGGCGGACGCCTGGTTTTCCCCAATCCCGTTCGTATCAAGGCACTGCCGGCTGCCCTGCAATTGAAATCAACCGAGACCGTCGATCTCGGCGGTTTTGACTGCCAACTAGAGGTCTATCACAAGCGGCTCCACTGAGGGTGTCGTTGGAATCCACCGGCATCGAATCCCTCCCGAAGTTGGATCTCACTCGCAGAAATGCGGCCGAGCGCGTTCCTTGTCACGAATCCGTGAATTCGTGTCGTCCCCCGTCACTTCACCGAGTCCACTTCGTCCCACGCCACGCCGGTCTCGATCAGGATTCGTTTGGCGATCGCGATTTCTTCCAGCCAGCGTTCGTTCAGGTGATCGCGCGGAACCACCACCCGCTTGATACCGGATTGGACGATGGCCTTGGCGCAATTGCTGCACGGGAACAGGCCGGTGACATACAGGGTGCATCCGGAAACCGGTGCACCGTTGCGGGCCGCGAAATGAATCGCATTGGCCTCCGCATGGCAGATGAACTTGTACTTGGTGGGCCGTTCCCACAGTTCCGGTGTTTCGATCATGCCCGCCGGCATGCCGTTGTAGCCCGTCGCCTTCACCGCATGGGTCACCGGCTCGACGATGACCGCCCCCACGCGTGTCGCCGGATCCTTCGATCGCAACGCCACCGTGCGGGCGATCTCCATGAAGTAATGATCCCAGTTCATGGCACGATTCGTTTCAGCGTGCCCCCGCGGTGGCGTTCCGGATGACGAACTCCACCAGCGGCCCACACTCGAAGAAACCGGTCCACATGTTGTGCCCCTGTCCGTGGGCAATTTGCAGGTCCACCGGACCCTTCAGCGCACGGTAGCGTGACGCCAGTTCGCCGGAATTAGCCTCCAGCGGCACAAGGGTGTCGATGTCCCCGTGGAGCAGGAACAGCGGGACGCGCGCCCGGGCCAGCGGACGGAGCCGATCGATCGGATTGTACCGCGCCAGGTGCCGTTGAAGGGCTTCCGGTTCCAAGTGGTAGGCGGGAGCCCCCTTCACCAAGCCAGGATAGCTGGCGAGGTTGCAGACTGGATAAATGCCAGCAATGCCGGCCACCGATCGCGGATGTTCCGACGCCCAACTGAAGGCCATCAATCCTCCACGGCTTCGGGCAAGAAACACCGCACGCGGTGTCAACCCCCGGTGGCCGGTGACTTCGCGGAAGAAGGCGTCGAAGACGCGGTTGCCATCCGGACTGCCGTAGGATTCACCGGCATCCACGCCGGCAATGGCAATACCCGCATCGAGAAACCGCTGGAACATCCACCGTTCCTCCGGGCCCGGAAGCCCGGGCAGTGTCGGCGTGTACCAGACCCAGGCCCGACCGCCCCTCGGAGCCGTCGACGAACCGCCACCGGCGGCCCGCTCCGGCGCGATCAGGAAGGCGTCGTGACCGCCCACCTGGAACACCGTTCCCGGAAAGGGCAGCACCTTCGCAGGTGAAGCAGGAATCGACGGTCCCGCCGCGTCGCTGCGTTCCAGGCTTGCACCCAGGAACGCGCACCCGATCACCAGCGCCGAAAACATCCGCCAACCGATGAACTGCCGGATCATTTGAAGACGGCGGCGTTGCGATCGCCACGCGACAACAGGAAGGCCATCAGATCGAGAACCTCATCCTCCTTCAACGTGTTGAGAAGTCCCTCCGGCATGGGCGAGATCTTGGACGGCTCGATCTTGAGAATGTCGTTGCGGCGCACATCGGTAAAATCACCGGGAGCCGACATGTCCTCCATGATCATCATCACCTCGTCGTTCAGATTGGCAACGCGGCCAGTGACGGTGTCGCCGTTTTTCCGGGTGATGACGATAGGGGCATATTGATCACTGACCTCCTTGGACGGTTCGATGATCGATTCCAAAAGGTCCTTGGGATTGAACCGCCCGCCGATCCCGGTGAGGTCGGGTCCGACGGCACCGCCATCGCCGGCAAAGCGATGACAATTGTAGCATCCGACCGCGCCAAACAGGGTCTGTCCTTTTTTGAAATTGCGATGACGAAGTCCGGTCGCGAGCGACGGGTTGAGGTCGGCGACCTTCCAATCCTTCACCTGCGAACGCCCGGCCAGCAGATTCTCCAACGGCTTTTTCACCACTGGCTTGGCATCCAAAATATCCGCCAACTGTGTCTTTTCCGCGTTTGAAAGTGTGGCCACGGCGTCCGCCTTCATATCACGCAGAAAGCCGGCCAGTGACGCGCCGCCACGGAAACTCGCCGCCTTGAGAAACCAACCGAAATAGGCGCGTCGCAGTTCGAGCGTCCAACCCGTCTTCAACACCCGCAGGGCCCGGGCGAGGTCGAGTTGTTCTTCCTGGGAGGCGGCGGAATTGAGGGCGGCCATCAGGCGCGGCGCGGCGTCGGGCGCTTCGAGATAAACCAGGAACGGCGCGAGTTCGGCATTCACTTCGCGGGAACGGGCGGGATAGAGCGGGCTCAAGCGGTCCAGCAATCGACGCCGGAGCAGCTCATCGGGAGGTCCGAGCCGGGTAAACACCAGTGCCTCGGCGCGCAACCAGTCCAATTGCTGACGCTCGCTCAACTTTTCCAGCGGACACCGATGTAGTGCGGCGAAAATCCTGCGCTGCAATTCAGGATCCGGCCGAGGGGTATTGGGCGGCGTATGGAAGCGGTCGCGGCTGCTGACCCGGCAGAGGGCGATCAAGGCCTGGATCGACGCCTCGGGATCACGCTCGGCCAATGCCCGGTCGCGCCAACTGTCCACCGGCTGCCATTCCAGCGCCACGCGCGCGGCGAACCGCAGATTTCGATCCGCATTGCCCAGAAACGGCCACGCCTCGCCCACCGCCTTCGGATCAGCATGACCATGGAACGACTCCAACCGTCGCCGCTGGGCGCGCTTGGCTTCGCCGCCCTTCATGCCCTTCGAAGGCACCGTGGATTCGGCCCCAGCATAGGTGATCCGATACAAACCCGACTGCGTCTTGCGTCCGCCGATGGTGAAATAGAGGGCACCGTCGGCGGGGTTCACGACCAGATCGGTGAGCGGCAGTGGGGATCCGGAAACGAACTCCTCCAATTGACCGGTGTATCCCGCACCGGACGGTTGAAGATGCACGGCGTAAAGCTTCCCGTAGCTCCAGTCATTGATGAACAGCGCTTCCTGAAACTTCGCCGGAAACCGCGCTCCGTAACCAAAGGTGACGCCAGTGGGGGAACCGGGGCCGACGTTGACCACCGCGCCCAGGCTGTCCGGATAATACGCCGGCCACTTGCCCGCGCCGCTGCGCCATCCGAATTCGGCACCGCTGACCACGTGATTGACCCGAGTGGGCCGGTACCACGGGGTGTTCATGTCCCATTCCATGTCGGCGTCGAAGGTGAAGAGCTCCCCGTCGCGATTGTACGCGCCGTCGTATTCGTTGCGGAAACCATTCGCGATGAGTTCCCAGTCACGCCCCTCGGGATCGGTCCGGGCGACCCAACCACCCGGTGCCAGCACTCCCTTCATGAAGCCGTTGCCATCCCACAGGCGCGGGAGCAAATGATCTTCCGACCAGATCTTCGCAACCCGTGAGGAAGAAATCTCCGTCACGCGCGTCTGGTTGCCGGCAAGAATGGTCAGCGTCTTTCCGTTCGGCGAGGCGAGGATTGCGTGCGGACCGTGTTCACCGCCGCCATCCAGCTTCCGCAGCAGGCGCACTTCATCGAACTGATCATTGCCCTTGGTGTCCCGGAGTCGGTACAGCCCCCTGCCCTGATACTTCGTTTCGGCGCACATCACGTACAGGCTGTCGAAGGCGTACAACAAGCCCTGCGCGCTGCCGACCGCCACGTCGAGCGTCTCGATCTTCGGCGCGACGGCACTGCCGACGGGCGGCACGGTCACGCGATACAGCTTGCCATATTGATCGGAGACGATGAGGCGGCCCTTGGGATCGACGCACATTGAAACCCACGATCCCTGCTGCTCCTTGGGCACGGAGTAGAGCAGTTCCACCTTGAAACCGGGTGCCAACTTCAACGTCTCCGGCGGTGTGGCCCCGTCCTGAACGGCCGACCACGCGGTTCCAGATTTCAACAGGATCCCAAGACACGCTCCCAGCATGGGGAGAAAACGGCGACGGTGTGACATCCGCAGAGAGTGACGGTCCCGGCCGGCCCTGTTCAAGCCTTGGAACCGGTGGATGCCGATTGCACTGCCATTCCAACGCCTTCGATCCTCGACGGTTTGCTGGTTTTTCAGTATCCCGCATCGGACGACTCGGTACGATGAACTGTCATGAACCCCGTCGATCGGTGACTGCCCTGCCTATGAAATCAAAACTTCTCTGTGCGACGGCACTTCTTTTTGCCATTCACTCCCACGGCCAGGTGTTAGTTTATGAGGCGACACTGTCGGGCCCTGCTGAGTCCCCGCCCAATGTCTCCCCCGGAATCGGCTCCGCTACCGTGGCGTATGATCTTGGAGCCCACACACTCCAGGTGGACATCACGTTCTCCGGTCTGGCTGGCACCACAACGGCATCCCATATCCACGGTCCTACGACGGTGGCCGGGACGGGAACTGCCGGGGTTGCGACCATGACCCCCACTTTCGTCGGGTTTCCGTTGGGCACCACCAGCGGCACCTACTCGCACCTGTTCGACCTGACGTCGCCGTTATCTTACAACCCCTCCTTTGTCGTTGCGAACGGCGGAACGGCTGCATCCGCTGAAGCGGCGCTGACAAGTGCGATGGCGGCGGGGGAAACCTACCTGAACATCAACAGCAATGTCTTTCCCAGCGGTGAGATTCGCGGGTTCCTAACCGCGGCGGTGCCGGAGCCGGTCTCAACAACGCTGGCAACCGCCGGCGCTCTCGGAGGCCTCGCACTGTGGTGCCGAAAATTCCGGGCCGGGACTCGCTGACTTCCGTTTCAGGGACTGGCTTGCGGCTGCAGTCGGGCCAGTTCCAGAGCCAGCGCTTCAACCTTCCGGTAATACGCATCGTTGGGTGACGCCGGGCGGCGTTCACGCAATCGCGATAATTCGAGTTCCACGGCGTCCCGGCGGGTTCGCTGCGTCGCAGTCATCTTCTGTTCCAACGGACTCCGCAGCAGGACGAATTGCCGCGCAACGGAGCCATCCAATCGAGCACCGTCGGCCGCAGTCCGCGTCGCGCGGGTTCCGCGAAACCACGCGGCGGGCGTCCCCATTCCGTCACCGTTGTCATCGATCAACGCGTGCTCGGTCGCGAGTCGCCCTGCGGTCTGATACCACTCGGCGGTCCGTGCCGACGCCTTGAGAAAGGCCTCCAGCAACGAGGTTTGTCCGTCTTGATCGAGGTCGCCGGACGGATCCGCAATCGCTTCGGCCAGCGCATCACCAAGCCGCGTCGCATTCTGTTCGTCGCCGCTGCGGGTCGCGGTGATCACCACCCGTCGCGGACCCGTCAGTGCGGGAATCCAAGGAGCGCTCGCCGCGGCGGTGTTGATGACCGCGAGGGGTCGCGAATTCGGCTTCAACCATTGCGCCAACTCCGACGCGCTGAGGTCCGGGCCACGCAGGTTGAACTTCGCCTCGTGACCATCCCAGGTGCCGTGACCGATCAACACAATCCACAACGGCACAATCCCGTTGGTGGGTTCTGCCTGAATCATCCGGTGCAACTGATCCCGGTCCGATTCCGCACCGGGGTCGGCGACTCCGAGGACGCGACATTCCACACCGGCCTTGAAACAGGCGTTGGTCCAGTGCGCGGCTTGGGAACGGAACCGGACGCCGAATTCGGATTCCCCTTCCGCACCGACCACGACCCACACCCGGGGCAGATCGTCGGCACCGCCGGGCGGCGTGGTGCCAGCCGTCGAAACCGGATCGGCCGATACTGTCAGGCCCAGCAACAACCCAGCCAGCCAGCGGCGCAGATTCTTCATGGGAGTCCTTTCCAACGCCGGAGGCCCCACTCTCCCAGCAGGCATCCGATGGCGATGGCAAACAGCACCGGCGTGTGCCAGAGCGGCCGCGACCACGGCTCCATCACCGGCACCGGCCGGGACGCGAGCTGACGGACAAAGGCGTCGAGTCGGGACGCGTCGACCACCTCGCCCCGCGTCGATTTGGCGATCTGTTCCAAAAGGGCGCGATTCGGAACCAGCGAGGCGAATTCCTCGGCGGCCAGGTCGGTGCTCCATCCCGCTTCCGAACGTCCGACTTCGACGCGCTCGGAATCAGTGACCACCGCGGTGGCCTTGAAACCGGCGGTCAATCGCGGGACGTAGACCGTCTCATATACCCCGGGCTCGGTGCCCGACGCATCCGCCTGGAGGCGCAAAGTACGCTCCCGGTTGGTCGACGATCCGTCCGCGTGAAAGACCACCGGCTCGACCTCAAGTGTCACGGAAGCGTTGTCGAGCGGTTGATAGCGGGCATCGCGAGCGCGCACCTGCAGGCGAACCGCGCCGTTGGGATCTCCGGGGACCGGCTCCGCGGAAAGATCCACCCGGTTGGGAACATCAGCCACCAGCCAGCGGATCAACTGTCGCCAGTTCTTGTCCATGTCAGCATGGGCTGCTGAATCCTTCATGCCCCATCGCCACACGTCGCCGACCGTCAATGCCGCCGTCCGGCCCAGACCAAACCGTTGCACCACCAACGCGGGCACTTCCTGACCAGCCTCATCGGCGACGGTGGCGATGACCGAGGCCCCAGGTTTGGCGTCGCCGACCCGATTGACGACCTCGAACCGGGGCATTCCCTCGAGTCGGGTCTTTTCATCGAGCTCGTTGTCGCGTACCCGAGCCCACGGTTGAAGCCAGCCTTCGCGGGCCAGCGCGAATCGCATCGGACCCGAGGACCTCGCTTCCTCGGCTTTGTCGAGATAGACCGGGAGCATGTCGCCGACGGGATTCCGCCGGTATTGTCCCTGTTGAAACGATTCCATTCCGCCCAGCATCAGGAAGCCGCCGCCGCGCTCGGAGACAAACTTCTGCAACAACGCCGCCTGGTCGGCCGAAAAGAATTCCGCCTCCAGATCGTCCACAATCACCGCGGAATAGGCGTACAACTCCTCAGGCGTTTTGGGAAAACCGCTGCGCAGTTCGAGCGCGTCCTTCGGATTGATCCGACTGAGGACCGGTTGATCATAACGCTCCGCCGCCTCGCGCGTTTGATCGCCGAATCCGCGAAACAACGGATTGCCGGTTTCACCCGCCCGCCCGCGAAAATCGAACTTTGGCTCGCGCTTGGCCACTCGGATCAGGCCCACCATCTGGAGCTGATCATCCTCCTGCAGAGCGCGGTTGAGGAACTTGAACTCCCAGTTGGGCCGTCCGGCGACATACAGAATCCGATACGGTCCGCGTCCGCGATCTGCCACCACGATCCGGGTGTTGTTCGCGAGCGTCGCCTCGGCGCTGTTGGTGTGGAAGGCACCCCCCGCCGACTCGCCGGCTGTCCGAACTCCCACCTGATAGAATGAAACACCAGACCCGGCGGGCTTGAGTTGGAAACGCAGCGGCACGGTGCCGCCGTTTCCGGGAGCCGACACGGTCTGCTCCTGCACCACCTTGCTGGCGCGATCGGTCACCCGGGCAATGATCGATTCGCCGCGAAATCCGTAGGTTTCCACCTGGGCTTGAACCACGACCGGCGCGTCCTCGAACGCACTGCGTTCCGTCGTCACCTGTTTCAAGGAGACATCCTTCAACGCACCGCCGTCGCCGAGAACCACCGGATACACCGGCGGCAGTCCGGCGAGTTGGGGCAGACCGCCGTGGACATCGGTCGCATTGCCGTCGGTCAACAACAGGATGCCGGCCAGCGGCCGGCCGCGATGACGTTCACCAACGCCCTGCAGCGCTCCCACGATTGCCGAGGAACGACCCTGGAAATCGAGGTCGGAAAAATCGCGCGATCCCTGCAACCGCGCATCGAAGAGATAACGCCGGACATCAAAGGTCTCCGCCAATCGGCTCAACCACGTGGAACGCCCTGATTCCAACAAAGCCTGGAGCTGCTCGCCACGACTCCGCTGGCTGCCAGCGTCATGGATTTGAAGCCCCTGGCTGTTGTCCACCACGACGGCGAACAGATTGGCTCCCGGAACCGCGTGGCTGCCGTTCCAAAGCGGTTCCAGCAAGCACAACGCCAGGGCGATCAGCGCCACGATCTTGAGCAGAACGCTCCAGCGGCCCGCTGCACCGGCCGGGGAAGCACGCAATCCCCAGACCAACAGCACAAGCGCCGTCAGCACCACACCGACGAGCGGCCACAGCCAACTCGCGCCGGAAAAGGTAATCGGAAACCCGGATGTCACGTCATTTATCCTTGCCCAGGGTCTCGTAGTAATGCCGCACCTGTTCGGTAAACCGCAACGGAACGGCGTCGCGATCAATCGGCGACAATGCATCCTGCGGCGTGCGGCGCGCGAGTTCGTCGCGGATTTGCTGGCGCACCTCCACCAGCGGTTTCAACACCTGCAACTCCACGACCGCCCAATCCGGTTTCTTTCCATCGCGCCGATATTCCAACCGGGCGAGTCGGGCCCGCTCCCGGGCCGCTGCAATGCCGCTGCGCAATTCGGGCAGGTCCACCATGTCCTCTGCATCGCGAAGCCGATCCGACCACGGCCCAAAATCCGAACCGGTGATCGGTCCTCCCCGTCCGCCACCACCACGGCCCGAAGTGCCGCCATCGTCTCCGCCAAGAATTCCGCCCAGATCGGTGCCACCCAAATCCCCGCCGCCGCCTTGTCCGGGCTGTCCGTCTTGGGCCTGCTGTCCGCCCTGACCCGGTTGACCTTGTTGACCGCGTTGTCCGGAACGATTTGCTGGATCGGTCGAGGCGTTTTGGCGTTGTGAACCAGGAGTTGGCCGACCACTTCCGGATGCGCCCGATCCACCCTGCGCCGCTTGCGATTCGGCTCCAGGCTCCGTCCCGGATGCTGACTCGGCCCCGGGTTGTCCGGCGTTTGACGTAGAAGCCGGTTGAGAACCACGCGAACTCGATCCTGCTGAATCCGACGGCGACGGATCACCGGGTTGTCCTGGAGCATTCCCCGACCCTCCAGGACGGCCGTTCGGCGTTGTGCCACCGGGTTCAGTTGGTTGTCGTCCCGCCGATCCCTTGCCTGGATCGGTTCCGTTGCTGGACCCGCCGTTCTTGGCGATTTCCTGTTCCAACTGCCGGGAGAGCGAATCGATTTCGTCACCGGCGAGCCGAAGCGCTTCACTGTCGTCGCCCAGGATCCGTTCAGCGGCGCGTTCGATGCCATTCTTCAGGGTGTCGATTCCTTTTCGCGCTTCCCGTTCCGCCTGGCCGGCAGCCGAACCCAACCCCTGTCGGAGCAACTCTGCCGTGGCCTCGACCGCGCGTCCGGATTCGTGGGTTCCAATCTCCTGAAGCTTGTCGTTCAAACTACGGTTCATTTCGCCGCTTTGAACCAAACTATCCTGAAGGCGGCTCACTGCTCCCGGATCCTCCTGCTGAAACGTGCGGAGCGTGTCGTAGAGCTGTCGCGATAGCAGCGGTTCCGAGGTTTCGGACTGTTGCGAGACCTGGGTGGCGCGCTCGACCAGGTTGGTGATCGCCTTCTTCTGATCGGCCAATTGCTGCACGAGATTTCCGGAATCGTTCGAATCATTCGAATCGGTCAGGCGCTTTTGACGGTTCGCCCCGAGGCTTCGAAGCTGTTGGGCGATGTCCGTTTCCCGGCGCTGAACCTCACGCGCCTCGGACCGCAACTGCCGCAATTCATCGGAGAAGGCGTTGGAACTGTCCTTTCGCAAATCGTCGCGCATCTGTTGCAGACGGTTCTGGGCGCGGCTACCGGAAGCCAGCGCCTGCGACACCCGGCCATCGCCGGTCGCTTGGGCGGCCTTCTGAAGGTCCTCGCGCGTTTGTTCCATCTGCTGCCGCTGCTCGGACATCTGCGATTGGTTTTCCGCCCGGTTCATCCGCTGCTGAACCTCGTCCACGTCCGAGAGCATCTGCTGCTGCTCTTCCTGCAGGCGTTTGAGCCGCCGTTGAATCTCGGTGCGTTCCTCGGCATTCCGCGCCTCCTGCAGCGCGGTCTGCAGTTCGCGGAGACGGTCGTTGACGTCCTGCTGACGCCGGGCGAGCTCCTGCAGACGGCTGAGCACCTGCAATTGTCCACGGCGTTCCGCGGTCTGCGGGGCCTGGGCGGATCGCTGGGTTTCGTAATGATTCTCGGCCTGGGTGAGATCGAGTTGATTCATCTGGCGCTGGTTGGCGGCACCTCCCTGGCCCTGACCAGATGAACGGTTCCGCGAACGGGTGACCTCGGTTTCCCTGGCCCGCAATTGCAACAGTGTCTGATAGGCGGCCTGTTCTTCGACCAGGGCCTCGGCCAGCGCCTGAGTGGATTTGAGCGATTTGCCCAGTTGATCCAACGATCGTTCCATTGCTGCGATCGCCGCCTGCCACAGCCGGCGGCTTTCCGGATTCTGGGCCTGTTCCATCGATTCCTGCGCCTGGTCCAACGCCTGTTGCGCCCCCTCACGGACCGCCTGCAAATCGTCCTCGAAACTTCCGGAACTCCGTTTCCCATCAGCGGGAGACGAAGCGAGCCGTGTCGCAGGATAATTGGTCGATCCCGCTGAAGCGGCGCGACGATCGATCCGACGCGGTGCCGGCCCATCAGCCGATTGCGGCGCGACCTGACCAAACACGCCGGCGGCACTTCCGATCCAATCGAGGCGGACTTCAGATCGATCTCCGACGAACCCAGCCGCGGGTGCCTTCGTCGGCATCATGGACGTGGGCGGATTCCCGATCTGGGCGGGTGCCGAATGACCTGTCCCGCCACTGCCGTTCCGAGGCCGGTTCCCTTGCAGGCGCTGCAATTTCCAGGTCGCGTTGATGACCTGTTTTTGGAGCTCGGCGAGTTTTGCGCCGGGATCGCCCCCACCCGCACCGCCGGCGCCACCCGCCTCCGCATTGTCGCCGCCTTCCTCACCACCCTGCCCCTCGCGAAAGATCTCATCGAACGGCCGAACCTCGGCGAAATATAAATCACCGGTGGTCCGGCGGACTTCGCCATCGGGTCCGGTGTCATCAGCCCAGGTGAACCAGGCCACCAATTGGTCCGGCTTGACCCCCAATTCCTCCAGCTTCACCACATGATGGAAGCTGCGTTTCTCCCGGCCGGCCACGGCGTGACCGAGTTCGATGAACTGCGTTTCCGATCCGGGCCGGGTGAGCGCGATGCCGAACGCCGCAACACCAAAATCATCCCAGACCGTGCCGTCGAATGAAACCTCCTCCAGCGCGGACGGCCGGAGATCCCCACGCGGTGAGGCCAGCTTCAATTCCGGTGCGCGGTTGGACAGGGCTTCAAATACGAACAGTGCCGGAGCCTTGTTGGTCCGGCCTTCCGCATCGGTCAGGTGCAACTCATACGTCGTGCTGAACTGCAACGGCACATTGGTCCAGGCGACGGTGGAGTTTCCGGGCTCGATGGGAAGATCGATCCGGTTCGAGGCACCGTTCCGGGCCGTGAGGACTGCCAGTCGAACCGGTTTGTTCAGGTGGAATTGCCACGACATCTTCGTCCCTTCCACGGCACTGACCCGATGCGTGTCCTTGATCTCTTTCGGCGGAAGGGCGGTGTAGCCCGGAAAGGTGAGCTGAACGTCGGCGTGATCCAACCGGGGCCGATCGAACACCGTCACCGTATAGTCACGGCTCCGGCTGTTGGCGTACTCCACATGATAGACCAGATCGCGCGAAACCTCCGGAACACGTCCGCCGAACACTGGATCGGCGAGGCTCCGGACGAGGCTGATCCGGCGCGATGGTTCATTCGTAGTGGTAGTCAGCACCAATTCCGCACCCGCGGCCGGTGGTGTTCCGAACCGGGCCAGCACCACCAGGCTGGATCCCCGTTCGATGACCGCATCGCCCGGCGTGATCTCAATGCCCGAGGCCGCTGCCACGCGCCGCGCCGCAGCAACCCGGGCCTTCGGATCCACCGAATGAGTACAGATGAGCACCAGAGCCAGGAAGGCAGCCGTCTGCACGGCAAAGCCCATCAGAACGCGGGAGAATGGCACCACCCGCGGCCAGCGATTGCGAACACTGTGGCCGATGGCCTCTTCGATCAGATGTTGTTGGAGAAAGTGATAGCGACCGGTGGCATCGGGCTTCTGCTGCACTGCGGTGGTCAGGAGTCCCTGTAATTCAGGATGCCGTTGTTCCACTCTTCGCGCCGCTTCGCCCGAATCGGGAGGAGTTCGAAGCACGACGACTGTCCGCCATATCGCGGCTGCCACCGCCCCGAGCGGGATCAATCCGCTCCACACCACCGGCAGGACGCCCCAATGGCGTTGAGCGAGCCACACCAGGCCCGACGCAGCGGCGGCGATGGTCCACACCAGGGCGAGGTCGCGGAACCAACGGAGTGTCCGGCACCGGCGGATCACCGGCCGAAGTCGCAATTGGAGCAAAGGTGACATCATGCCATGCCTTCCGGTTGAACTTCCATTGATGCCGCGGACCGCTGTCCGGTGGCAGCCGCGAGGGCCGTTTCCAGCAGCAGAAATCCCAGGGCTCCCGCCAGCACCCATTTCCAAAGCTTCTGATGCGCCTCGGCTTCCGCACCGGCGAGCAACGCCGCCCGGTCCGGCGGTGGATTCGCCGCAAGCGGAGCAGTCGCCAGCGGAGCGCCGAATCGTTCCAGCGTTTCCGCAGGCATCGGAACCGTCCGGCTTTCCTGCGGATCCACATTGACCGCGAACCGTCGCACCACCCGGCCGGGAGCTTCCGTCGCCTCAACGGAATAAACTCCAGGCTCCCATGTCTCGGCGAACGTCGTCGCGCCCTTTTCAACCGTCACCATTCGTCCACCCGGGGTTCGCACCACGCGCCCACCGTTCGAATCGGCCTCCAACGAAACTGGATCTCCGACGAAGAATTGTGCCGGTGGCGCGGCGCCCACTCCGGTGGATTCCAAAAGCGATTGGATCAACGGGATGAACTTCGACGAGACCGCCAACTGACTGTCTGACGGCTGCCAGCCCGAGGTGAGAATCACCAATCGACCGCGTCCGACCGGCAGTTCGAGAACCGCTGGATCACCTGAATCAAACCGCGCGGGAACCCGCGCATTCGGAAGCCGGCCGGCATCAATCTTCCGATATTTCCAAAAATGGATCCGGGTGAAATCGCTGAAACGCGGGTCGGCAAATGGCAGAAAAAAGGGATGCCGGAAATCGATCTCCCCCAGCAGGGCGTCACGTTTGATCACCGATTCTTCGAAGGTCATCCCCGCCTGACCGGAAAGCCCGGCGAGGGTCCCCGAGGTATCACCGGCAGGCGGCACCAACACGACGGTCCGGCCCGCGGTCATTTGTTCGCGCAACGCAGCGGTCCGCCGATCCGTCAGCGGCGTCGTCACAAAAATCAGATCAGCCACCGCATCCTCGGCGGGTGCCACTGCCGCATCCGGATGCCGCACGGTAAAATGAACCCGTTGACGTGGGTTTCCTTCGAGGGCGCGTCGAAGGAAGAACAAAGGTTGCCGGGCATCGGTGCCGTCATCGGATCCCTGATAGAGAATTTCGATGCGGGCAGGTTCGGGCGGCAGGACTGCGACCCGATTGTCGAAGGATTCATCATCACCTCGAAGCAGCACCGTTCGCGGTTCGCCCGTGGAATTGGTGACCGACAACGACACCACCCGACTCTGGCCCGGCGGCACGTAGGCCGGGATCGGGCTGGAGAGAATCTCATCCGTGCCCGGTCGAACCCACACCACCTCGAACTGTTCACGGCGGGCATCGGCCGAGTTGCTGACGCGCACCCGGACTCCGGCACCCGGATCCCCGGCCGATTCCGCAGCGCCGCCGACCCACTGGATTCCCGCGTTGCCGGCGCTTTTCGCGGCGACTGATTCCACCACCAGCTTGACCGATTTCGGCCATTCATAGGTTGAGAGCGCCTGCAGATGAGCCCCTTCCTGGAGGTCACCAATCAGAATCACCTGCAGCGGCCCGGTGTTGGCCTGCCCTCCGGATCCGGGATCCGCAATCTCCTCCGCGGCTCGTACCAGGGCGGTCCCGAGATCGGTCGAAGCCCAACCGGGTGAGACCGACGCGAGGCGTCCACGAACAAAGCCGACCCGATCCCCGGCAGGCTGGGCCCTCCACTGTTCGAAGCTGACGACCGGAGTGATGCGTCGATCGAAGGTGTAAACCGCAACCGCATCGCCGGCCTGGGTAGTGTCCAAAACCTTCTTCACCCGCTCGCGCGCGGCGTCCCAGAGCCCGGCGCGCCGCATGGAGGCACTGGTGTCGACCAGCAGGATCCATTTTCGCGCGCCCTGTGTTCCGACGGCGGGATCCACCGGTCGACGTAGAAACGGGCGCGCAAACGCGGCAGCGATCAACGCCAGGGCCACACAGCGCAGGAAGAGCAGCAGGAGATCCTCAAGCCGGCTTCTTTTGGTGAGGCGCGGCGGTGAAACGCGGAGGAACAACAGCGAACTGAACGGGGTTTGTTCACTGGTCTTGCGCCGGATGAGATGGAAGATAACCGGCAGGGCCACGGCGGCGATTCCCGCCAGAAAGAGGGGCGCGAGGAAGTTCATCGCGTTGCCTCCAACGTCACATCGGCCGGGGCGGCGAACTGCGGGCTGCGACCTCCAACCCGTCGCTCGCGTTGTTCAAGGAACGCCAGCAGCGCCAGTTCCAGCGGCTGCGACGTCTCCACGCGGTGAAAGGCGATGCCCAGCCCCACGCATCCATCGCGAAGCCGGGCCTGATGGGCATCAAAGCGCGTCCGATAACCAGCCCGCGCTGCGCCGGGATCGACTTCCATCAACTGGCCGGTTTCCAAATCACGAAAACGAGTCGGCTGATCAAATCCGAAGACAATCTCCGCCGGATCGAGCACCTGAAACAAAACGACCTCATGCCCGCAAGCGGTCAGGCGCCGCAACCGCGACATCAGGCTTTCGACTGGAACCAGAAAATCCGAGACGACGACGACCAACCCGCGGTGCGGAATGAGGTCCGCCAGACGTTCCAGCGCCAATCCGAGGTCCGTCGCCCGACCCGCCGGCGCGCGTTCGAGCGCGAGCATCAATTGTCGCAAATGGCCGGTGCGGTATCGGGCAGGAATGAAATCACGGAGTTCTTCATCCAGCGTCAGCAGCCCAACCGCATCGCCCTGAAGTTGCAGAAAACAGGCCAGCGTCGCGGCCAGGGTGGCGGCATACACCGCCTTGGTAATCCCGCCACTGGCAAATTCCATCGAACGGCTCTGATCGACGACCAGGTGGCAGCGGAGATTGGTCTCTTCCTCGAATCGCTTGAGATAGTAGCGATCCGTGCGACCGAACACCCGCCAGTCCAGATGCCGCAAGTCGTCGCCGGGCGTGTATTGACGGTATTCGGTGAACTCCACGGAAAACCCGTGACGCGGGCTGCGATGCAGGCCGGTGGCAAAGCCGCGGACCACCGCCCGTGCCCGGAGTTCCAGGTTTCCAAGCGCCATCAATGCCCGGGGATCGATGAGATCACCGGACTGCTGCGCTCCGCTGGAACCGGGGGACTTCATCCGGCAACGGGTGAACGAACGGCTTCCAGAAGGCGGCGAACAATATCGTCCACCTTCAATCCCTGGGCATCGGCTCGGTAGTTGAGAAGAATCCGGTGACGCAGGACCGGCAGCGCCAGGATTTTCAGGTCGTCGATCGTGACATGGGTCCGGCCAGCCAGCAGGGCGCGGGCCTTGGCTCCGAGCACCAGGAACTGCGCGGCGCGAGTGCCGGCGCCCCACGACACTGTCTCATTCACAAAGTCCGGTGTCCCCGGCTGACGCGGACGCGACGCCGCGGCGAGATCGACCGCATAACGCACCAGGGCGGCATCGATGGGAACCTTCCGCACGAACTCATGGAAGCGCAGGACATCGGCACCTGAATACAGCGCCTGCAGCGCCGGGGCAGATCCACTGGTGGTGCGCGCAACCACTTCCGCCTCGTCTGCGGCGGGGAGATAATCAATGACCACGTTGAACATAAACCGATCCAACTGCGCTTCCGGCAGCGGATAGGTTCCTTCCATTTCAATGGGGTTCTGCGTGGCGAGGACGAAAAACGGTTCCTCGAGCGGATAACGGACACCGGCCGCGGTCACCTGATGTTCCTGCATCGCCTCAAGGAGGGCCGCCTGAGTTTTGGGCGGAGTCCGGTTGATTTCGTCGGCGAGCAGAATTTGGGCGAACACCGGGCCGCGAATGAAATGCAGCCGTCGTTCGTCGCCAACGGTCTGGAGGATTTCAGTACCGGTGATGTCCGCCGGCATCAGATCCGGAGTGAACTGGATCCGCTGGAAGCGCAGGTCAAAGATCGAGGCGATCGATTTGACGAGCAGCGTCTTGGCCAGTCCCGGCGCGCCGGTGATCAGGCAATGCCCGCCGGCGAAGAGCGCGATCAGGATCTGGTCGATCACCTCGCGCTGGCCGACGATGACGCGGCCCAATTCGGTCCCGATCCGTTCCCGGCCGGCGGCCAGCCGTTGAAAGGTCTCGCTGTCGGAGGGCAGAACCGGCGGAACCGGCATCGATTCGGAATCAGGGGTGGCATTCATTCAGTGAGTTAATGCGTAGAAAATGATGTTGATGCCGAGGGGATAGGCGATTTTTTCGGAAAAGTTGTGGAAGTAAAAGTCACTCTCACCTTCGCGCTCCCAACCGTCGCCGTTGTCGGTGTTGTGCGTCGCGATGACCATGATCCGGCCGTGTTCGTCGAGCCAGGCGCGGTGATGCACCTCGCGGGCATCTCCGCGTTCCCAGGTGCGATGTTCGGGATCAAACTCGCTCTGAATGCCCAGGTGAACATTGGGAACCTGGCCCTTGGCGGAAATCTCAAACACGCAGTGATAGATCGGATGACTCAACGGTAGTTCCTGAAACGACTGGCCGGGCAGGACCTCGTTTAATACCGCCTCGGCGTTGGCCCACTCGCGTTCACCCCAAAAATCATCGAGCATCAAAAAACCACCGTTCAAGAGATAGGCCCGCAGCGCCGCGATTTCGGGCGGACTGAGGTAGAGACTTCCCGGTTCGACCATGTAGATGAACGGATAGTCCTTGAGATCAGGATCGGTGAGCCGAAGGAAACGGCCGTTCGGATCAACCCGCAGCGAGGTCATCTGCTGCAGGCGATACGACAGATTGAGATCGCTGTCCGGCGCATCGGTGGACCAGGAACCACCAGTGCTGCGAGGATTCCGATCCCGCCGGATGCGGGCGAAGGTGAACACGTCCTTTTCGAAGCCCTTCGGATTCGTCCAATTCGGCGTTCCCGTGCTGTGACTGTGAACCTCCCGCGCGGTGCGTGCGTCCTCCGAAATCCAGCTTTCGCCCCAGCCGCCACCCCTGCCCCGACCGCCGCCACCCCATTGGGCCAGCAGTCCGGCTGCTCCGACCAAAAACACAAAGGCCATGATCCCGCGGCGTTTCATGGGCGCGGGCTGTCCGTGGGTTCGGGCTTTTGCGGAGCCGGTTCGGGCGAAGGACCAAGGCGGGCCAGCAGTTGCAGCGCGCCTCGATGCCGTGGGGCTTCCTCCAAAGTCTGCAATAAATGTCGGCGGGCGGCGGCGGGTTGATCGGATTGCAGCAGCCGGGCGAGTTGGAAATGGATGTCGGGAGGATTGGCCGGATCGAGTTGCAACAGCGCCCGGCACGCGTCAATCGCGCCTGCCGTGTCTCCGGACGCTTCGCCGGCGTCGGCCAGTCGGCGATACGGCAGCGCCACCAGTGGGTTCACCGCGAGATACCGGCGTGCGTTTTCCAAAACCAGCGGCCCATTTCCGGCAGCGGCACCCAGTTCCATCAGCCGCTCATAAGCATCGGTCGCCTCATCATCCAACGCCGCGAGCCGCATCCACGCCGCCTGCTCGCGGTCGGTGTTGCCCAGTTCGCGACAGACCTTGGCGATCGAGCGCCAGGGGCTGTCTCCCCCCACCTGATTGGGAGAGAGCGCCACCAGGGTATCGAGTTCCGCAAGGGCTTCGGTCCATTTGTGGGCGGTCATCGCCTCCTTCGCCCGGTACTGAATCGCCCAATAATTGGTCGGATGCGCCTTGGCCCACGGCGCCATGTCCACCGGAGCGGCGGCGAGTTTCGCGCCGAGGGTGCCGCGCAATAACTCTCCCGGAGTCGGCACCTTGGGGACGGACGGTGCGGAGCCATCGCCACCTCCACCGGGGGGTTCCCAATCGAGTCCGGGACCGAGCCGTTGCGCCCGGTCGCGGGCGTAGGCGGTAAATTCCTTCTCCAGTTCAGGCATCGCCCGGGTGTGTCTCCGAATGGCTTCGTTGATTTCCACCCCTTCCTTCAAATCGATCAGGATGCTGCGGATGGATTCCGGTCCGAATCGTTCGACAATGAAATCCACCACCATCGCAGATTCAAAATAGGCGAACTGAAGATGGAATGGCGTCTTGGGGGCCATGAACGCACCGCTCAACCGGGAGACCGGAGTCAGCTCGCCGGCCAGGATCATCGACCGGTAGCGCGGAGTCATGTGCTGACCCCAGGACGGGTTTTCCTGAAGCTCTTCATGAACCGAAATGCCCTCGCTCAACCAACGCGGCATTTTGTTGGCGGTCATTTGAAGCGTGATGACGTGGGTGAACTCGTGCCACAGGACGGCCTCCCAATTGACAGGATGACTGCGCGTGGCGGCGGGGCTGTTGGCGGTCACCACCCGCCCAAAACAGACCCCGAGATAACCCGGGTTCTCCGGCATGCCGAAGGTCCGGACGCCGAAATCCTTTTGATCCGCAAAAATCTCCACCAGCGTCGGAGCCACCGGTTCCAGGCCATATTTGGCGACCAACTTCGCCTGGGCTCGGTCGAGCAACGCCAGCACGCGTCCGCCGTAGAGACCGGCCTCATTGGAAGCCATCCGGACCGCAAACCGGGCATTGGTCAGGGTGGTGAACCGGGCCATGGTGTCGTGCAATGTCACCAGATTGAACGCCGCCACGTCGTAGCCGTCCTTCTCATGAACGGCGGTCGCCTGCCGCCAGCCCTCGGATTCGTCACCCAGACGGAGCAGATCGCTGGCGAGTTGAGCCCGGGCGGGCAGATGGGACTCATCGAACTTGAGGGCCTGCCGCTGATGCGACGCGCCTTCGGCAAACCGGTATTTCTGGGACAACTTGAGCCCGATCAAATGATCCACCCGCGGATTGTCCGGCCAGAATTTGAGGGCCGACTCGCGCGCGGTGCGTTCCGCCGCTGTGTCATTTCGCAGATGTTCAATGACTGCTCGATAGGCCCAGGCCTCCGGATTCCAGGGATTGATCGCCAACACTTCATCCAATCCCTTCCGTGCACCGGAATAATCTTCGGCGTCAATTCGGTGATCGATCACCAGGAGCAGGCTGGGGATGTGACGTGGATTGATCTTCAGCGCCGCTTCCAATTTCTCCGCCAGGGCACTGCGCGACGTTTCGCCTACTGCTCGGGCCATTCCGTACAAGAGATCCGGCTCGTCGGGATGATGTTGAAGCCCGTCCTCGAACGCCTTGGCGGCGAGGGCGAAATCGTGCTTGTCTAGCGCGAGTTCCCCGCGGGCCAGTGAGGCGTCGGTCAGTCGTGGATCAGCCTTTCGAACCGGGTCCAGCAGTCGTTCCAGAACCACCTTCGGATCTGCACCAAGCGACAGTGCGACCCGGGCAAAGACCACCATGCTGGGAGGATCCCGGAACGCCGGGGAACGTCCGGTAATGAAATCCTTGATCTGATCCAGGGCGTCGGAGGCTTCGTCCGGATGACCGGAGGCCAGGAACGCCTCGCGGGCCAGCCAGTGAATGCGAACGCTCCGGGAAAACCGCGTCAGGGCGTTGGTCAGGGCAGATCGTGCTTCGGGATAACGTCCGACCGTCAACAAGGCGCGCCCCTGCAACAGTGGCCATTCCTCGGACGAATCTTTTTCCCGGAGTGCTTTTTCCGCTAGGGCGATGACCCCGGCGTAATCGCCCGTCCGGAGTTTGTCTTCGCCTTCGCTAACCTCCACCGCGCCGACCCGTCCGGCCAGCAGCAGCACCGCGAACACGATCCCCGCGGCGATCCAGGCATGACTGCACCGGCTCCGGCCGAACCCGGTGAGGCTTCGGTCCGAGTGTCGCCGGGGACTGGATGGAGCGGCGGCCATGTAGGGTGACTGTCAGGGGAGTCGGGGCGACTTCTCAAGACGGGGTTTACCGAAAAGGGTGACGCCCCCGGGTGCCAACGGTTACGGGGTTTCAACTCCGGCCACCGGAAAGGCAGGAATATCACCGATTCCGGGGGTGAATCGGTGAATGAATCCCCCTCGTTCGCTGCCAAACGCCGGCGCAGTCAGCGAAACACGTCGCCGAGGAAGGTTTGCATCGCCGCCCAGGAACGTTTGTCCGCCTTCTCGTTGTACTGCGCGCCCTTCATCGCCCCAGTCGCCCGCCAGTCGGTGAAGCTGTGAACCGCACCACCGTAGGCGATCAATTGCCAGTCGACGTTGGCTTCGCGCATTTCCTTCTCAAATCCGGCAACTTCCTCGGCCGGCACGAACGGATCATCCGCGCCATGACAGGCCAGCACCCGCGCCTTGATCTGGCTGGCATCCGCCGGGGTCGGTGAACTGAGTCCGCCGTGGAAGCTGACCACTCCGCGAAGGTTCGCGCCACTGCGGGCCAGTTCCAAAACGCCGGTTCCGCCGAAGCAATACCCGATCGCGGCCGTTTTCGAGGCATCGGCGGAAGTCACCTGGCGAAACCGGGCCAGACCGGCGGCCAGTCGGCGACGGAACAACGCCCGGTCGCCCTTGTATTGACCGGCGAGCTTTCCGGCATCGGCCGGCGTGCTGGGCCGAACGCCCTTCCCGTAAATGTCCACGGCAAAGGCGGTGTAGCCTAATTCGGCCAGCATTTCGCAGCGCTTCTTTTCGTAGTCGCCCAACCCCATCCATTGGTGGACCACCAGAACTCCCGGCCGCACCCCGGCGGCCGAATCATAAGCGAGATAGCCTTCCAGCACGGTGTCACCCTCGCGGTACTCAATCACCTCGGTCTTCACCGCAGCCGAAGCGGTGCCAGCTAGAACAACCGTACCGACGATCCATGAGAAAACGCGGAGGAGACGAAGGTTCATGGCGGCGACGCTACACCCAAAACCTCAACCTGCAATGCCCGGACGGACGACGGCTTGAACTGTGGCCCACCCCTGTTCATGGTTTCGACATGCCCTTCGTCACCAGCTCCAAAACCCAGACCCAGTACGACGTCATCATCGTCGGATCCGGTGCCGGCGGCGGAACCAGCGCCTACGTCCTGGCCCTCGCCGGTGTGAAGGTGCTGATGCTGGAAGCCGGTCGGAATTACGACCCGATCAAGGAACCGGCCATGTTCCAAACGCCGGCCCAGGCCCCGCTCCGCGCCGCTTCCACCCCCGACAAACATTTTGGATTCCACGATGCCACGGTCGACGGCGGATGGACCAATCCCGGCGAACCCTACATGACCCGGCGCAGTGACAAGCCCGCCGACACGTTTCATGAGGCAAAGGATTACGTCGCCTTCGGCACGAAACAGGAATGGATCTGGTGGCGCCCACGCATGCTCGGCGGTCGCACCAATCATTGGGGACGCATCGCTCTGCGCATGGGGCCCTACGATTTCAAACCCAAGAGTCGCGATGGTCTCGGACTCGACTGGCCCTTCCAATACGAGGAGTTGGCACCCTATTACGACAAGGTGGAATCGTTGATCGGTGTCTGGGGTACCAATGAAGGTCTCGAAAACACCCCGAATTCGCCGAACGGCACCCTGCTCACCCCGCCGCGGGCACGGGTTCCGGAACTGCTGATCAAGAAACACGCCGCCAAGCTCGGCGTTCCGGTCATTCCCTCCCACATGGCGATCCTTTCGCGCCGGCTCAATGCGAGAAAGGTCGCGGCGAACCTGCATCCAGATCATCCGGAGGCGCAGCGGATTTCGGCCGAGGAAATGAACAAGCGGCAGGCCTGCTTCTGGTCCACCCCGTGCGGACGCGGATGCAACATCAAGGCGAATTACCAATCCACCACCGTTCACCTGCCCCCGGCGCTCGCCAGCGGCAATCTCGACGTCGTGACCGATGCCATGGTCCGCGCGGTGAGCGTGGATGAAAACGGAAAGGCGACCGGTGTCCATTACGTGGACAAAAAGACCCGTCAGGACGTCCACGTGAAGGCCCGGGTGATCATTCTCGCGGCCAGCGGATGCGAATCAGCCCGCATTCTTCTGAATTCGAAGACCGAACGCTTCCCCAACGGCATCGCGAACTCATCCGGCAAGGTGGGCCGCTACCTGATGGACACCGTCGGTGCCGGTTTGAACGGCCAGATTCCGGCGTTGGAAAACCTTCCGGTGTTCAATGACGAAGGTGCCGGTGGATCGATGCACAGCTACGTCCCCTGGTGGCTCTACAAGGAACAGCTCGCCGGGAAGCTCGGCTTCGCCCGCGGTTATCACATCGAGATCGGTGCCGGCCGCCAAATGCCCGGTGCCGGCAGTTTCACCTTCATGGATTCAGTGGCACCCGGCAGCTATGGGCGTCAACTGAAGGCCGACGCGCGCCGCTACTACGGATCGACCATTCACCTCGCGGGTCGCGGTGAAATGATTCCGAATGACAACAGCTATTGCGAGGTGGACCCCGAACGCAAGGACGCCTGGGGCATCCCGGTGCTGCGCTTCCGTTTCCAGTGGAGCGAACACGAGGTCAAACAGGCCGCCCACATGCATCAGACCTTCAAGGACATCATTTCCGCGATGGGCGGCCGGGTGTTGGGCACGCCGCAGACCGACGGCAACAAGGCGATTTATCCCGGCGGCGGCATCATCCACGAGGTCGGCACCACCTGCATGGGTGCGGATGCCAAGACAACGGTGTTGAATCCGTATTGCCGGGCCTGGGACGTGAAGAACCTGTTCGTGACCGACGGCGGTCCGTTCGTCAGCAACGCCGACAAGAACCCGACCCTCTCCATCATGGCCCTGGCCTGGCGCACGTGTGATCACGTCCTGGCCGAAATGAAACGAGGCAACCTGTGAACACCGAACCGCACGCCATTCCCGCCATGACTCCCACTTCCACTCCTCCCGCTGTTTCGGCCGAAATTCCACGGATCAGCCGTCGCGAGGCGCTTCAATGGGTGATGACCGCCAGCGCCACGCTCGCCCTGATGCCCAACTCGCTCTCCGCCGCCGACAGTGCCGCGCCCGTCACTGCCAAACCGTACGGGACCGATCCCCTGCTCAATCACACCTACAAACCCGGCGATCTCTGGCCGCTGACGCTCAGTGCGGATCAACGTCTGACGGTGAGTGCCTTGTGTGATGTTGTTCTCCCGGCCGACGATCGTTCGCCGTCCGCGAGCAGTGTCGGTGTGCCCGACTTCATCGACGAATGGATCAGCGCGCCCTATCCGAATCAGCTCCGGGATCGGGAGATCATTCTCAACGGCCTCGCCTCGCTCGACGCCGATTCCAAGAAACGTTTCAACGGATCCTTCGCCGGACTGGAAGCCGCGCAGAAAACAACCCTCGTCGACACCCTCGCCTCCGCGGAAAAAGACAAGACCGAGGCTGCCAAACCCGCGAGTTTCTTCACCACCTTCCGCGACCTGACCCTGACCGGTTTCTACACCACTCCGGCCGGGATGAAAGACATCGGCTTCATCGGCAACATGCCCCTGACGCGGTTCCCTGATCCGCCGAGGGAGGTGTTGGAGAAGTTGGGTTTGGTTTAGGGGGAGTGGGCGAGTGAGTGAGTCCGTTGGTATTTTTGGGCTGCGATGACGAATCACCTGGGTCGTCCTGGAAGACGGGAGGACGAGAAAACGGGTGGGACGGGAGTGGACCGGCGAACCCAAGTCAGTTCAACGCCTGCTCCGAGGGCCAAAGGTCCGTCCCATACCAGCCTTGGGCATCGCCCAAGGTTCGTGATCTCGATGTCTCAAGCCCTGAAGGGGCGAGCCATTCCTTCAGTCATTGACCGCGGAGGTCAAATGGCCGGATGGGTCGAAAGAGACAATTCCAACGTTGTACATCAACGTCTTCGTATAGACCCAATGGTCGCCGGAAACCTCGTTCGGTGGTCCGAGACCCCCCAGAACTTCGTTTGTAGTCATGCCCCGTGACAACTGAGCGCGGGTTGCAACGGAAAACACCTCGCCAAACAGGAAACGCAAGACCGCGACTGCGATAACCAACGGGACACAAACTGCGAGAATGACGGGCAAGCGCTTCACTTCGGTGCGAATGGAAGGGGCGACTACATGTTTTTCGCGACGGGCGCTCACTACCAAAAGGGCTATCAAAGTGCAACCGTACGATCCGTTGCATTTGAGACAATAGCCCCGGGCTTCAGACCGGGGTTTGGCGAGCAAAACGGCGCAAGTCCCGTCAGGGACGACAGACTCTGCCGTCCCTGGCGGGACTTGAATTCACCGATGTGCATCCGACCCAGGCGTGAACGCCTGGGCTATTTTCGCCCCCAACAAAGACGAAGATGGGGCTCGGGTGGAACCGAAGCCGTCCGACTCGGAAGGTTGGGCACGAATCCGATTTTCGGCGTTCGGGATTGCTCGCCGACTGGCCCGAATATCTTCCCGGATTCGCGAGGGTCGGCGGGCTCACGGACCGCGTGAACGTGGGACTCCGGACGGGGCGAGGGAACCCGAACCTTGGGCGATGCCCAAGGCTGGTATGGTGCGGGCCTCTGGCCCTCGGAGCGGTCGATGAACTTACCGTGTTTATGGGTCAACTCCCACCCGTTTTCCCATCTTCCCGTTTTCCAGAACGACCTATGCGACTCGTCATTGCACCTCAAAAACCGACCCACTCGCCCACTTGCCCACTCGCCCACTTGCCCACTTGCTTACCCGCCTCACTGCGCCGTCCACCCGCCGTCGATGACGATATCCGTCCCGGTGATGAAACCGGATTCTTCCAGGCAGAGATGCACCGCGAGCGCGGCGATCTCCGACGGTTGACCGAATCGGCCCACGGGGATCCGTGATCGGAACTGTTCCCGCAGTTCGGGATTCTGCATCAACGGGGCATTGATTTCGGTGTCGCAGACCCCGGGACTGATCCCCACCACCGTAATGCCCTCGGGCGCCAGTTCCAAAGCCAACGCGCGATTCAATCCCAGCAGCGCGGTCTTGCTCGACGAATAGGCGGTCCGACCCGGGAGCGAGACGTGCGACAGCATTGAGGTCAGGTTGAGGATCCGTCCGTAGCCCCGCCCGGTCATGCGCGGAACGAACTCCCGACACATGAGGAACACGCTGGTCAGATTGGTGTCGAGCACGCTGCGCCATTCGGTGAGGGAGAAGTCGACCAGCGGCTTGCGGAGGTTGATGCCGGCATTGTTGACCAGGATGTCCAACCGATCGCCGAAGCGCGACTGCACCTCCCGGGCGAGCCCCTTCACCGACGCCTCGTCGGAAACGTTTGCGATGAAGACTTCGGCTCGACCTCCGCGGGCACGGATCCCTTCGGCCACGGTGGCCAGTCGTTCGGCATCACGGGCCACCAGTGCGACCGCAGCGCCGGCATCGGCGAGAGCTTCAGCGATGGCGCGGCCGAGACCGCGGCTGGCACCGGTGACCAGCGCCGTTCGGCCCTGGAGGCGTGTGGAAGTGGACATGCGGCGACGCTAGGAAGAGGGCTGAGAACGGACAATGGAATTCACCGGTTTCGGGTGCCGGGTCGAATCGGGGACTCCATTCGCCGGCGCGAGCGGTGGCGTGCTCCCGGACCGCGTAAACGCGGGACTCCGAGCGAGGCGGCGGAACTCTAACCTTGGGCGATGCCCAAGGCTGGTATGGGGCGGGCCCTTGGCCCTCGGAATGGCTGCGTCACTCGCCCATTCGCTCACTCGTTTTCCCGTCCACTCGTCTTCCCGTTTTCAATCCCGCCCGCCGTCCCATTTCCGAATTCACCTCCGGTAAACTCGCCATTGCGGCCCCGCGGCCAACCAGCGAGCGTTCCAAGACATGGAACAACGCGCCCCTCGCATTGTGGTTCTCGGAGCCGGTTTCGGTGGTCTCACCTTCTGCCAGTCCTTTCACCATCCCGGCGCGCAAATCCTCCTGATCGACCGCCAGAATCATCATTTGTTCCAGCCGTTGCTCTATCAGGTGGCCACGGCCGGGTTATCGGCGCCGGAGATCGCCCAACCGATCCGCGCCATCCTCCACGACCGACCGGAGATCCAGGTGCGGCTCGGCGAAATCACCGATATCCGGACGGATACGCGACAGGTGATCGTCGATGGCCGCGCGGAGGACTACGACTATCTGGTCTTCGGCCTCGGTGGGCGGACTTCGTATTTTGGACATCCCGAATGGGAACCGTTCGCGCCCGGATTGAAATCGTTGGAGGACGCGCAGCGGATCCGCCGGGAAGTCCTTTTCGCTTTCGAACGCGCCGAGAACACCGATGATCTCGACGAACGGCGACGCTTGATGACCGTCGTGGTGGTCGGCGGCGGACCGACCGGTGTGGAATTGGCCGGAGCGTTCAGCGAATTGACGCGGCAGGTGTTGCTCCGGGATTTCCGGCGAATCAATCCGGCGCAGGCCCGCGTGATCCTGATCGAGGGAAGCCCGCGTCTGCTCGGACAATTTCCCGAGGATCTCAGCGAGAACGCCCGCGAGACGTTGGAACGAATGGGGGTGGAAATTCGCACAAACACCCACGTGAAGAACATCAGCCGCGGCCGGGTGGAATTGCCGGACGGCTCGTGCATCGAAGCCGAGAACATCCTGTGGGCGGCCGGCGTGGCGGCCTCACCCCTCACGGCAAAACTCGGTGCACCAGTGGATCGGGCGGGCCGGGTGTTGGTGCTGCCTGATCTCAGTCTCCCGGGACACCCGGAAGTGTTCGTGGTGGGCGATGCCTGCTTCATCGTCGACAAGGACGGACAGGTCGTTCCGGGAGTGTCGCCGGCGGCAATGCAGGAAGCGAAACACGTCGCCCGCATCATCGAGGACGAACTGGCCGGCCACCCAGTCCGGCCTCCGTTCGATTATTGGGACAAGGGCAGCATGGCGACGATTGGACGGTCGGCGGCGGTGGCCAAGATGGGGCCGCTCCACATCACCGGATTCCTCGCCTGGATGGCCTGGCTCGTCGTGCACCTCCTTTTCCTGGTGGGATTCCGCAACAAAGTAGCCGTGCTCTGGCAATGGTTTTACAGCTACCTCACCTACAAGCGTGGGGCACGGATCATCCTCCGGCCGAGCCTCGGAGATTCCGCGGCAAGTCCGCCCGCCTGCATCCCGCCGGCTGCCGTTGGCACTTCCCGGCCGGTGAAGCCCGTGCCCGACGGCGACTGACGACATCCGGCATCGCCCGATGTCAAATAATACGTACCCGTAGCAAATCGTTTGCCATCGGGCGCAGGTTGGGAAATGTTCCTCTCGAATGTTGAAGTCGTCTTCGCCCCTCTCCTGCGTCGCCGCCTTCCGCGGATTCGTGTCCCGAATCGCGGCACTCTTGCTGGTCTGGTGCGTCGCCGCCTCTGCCGACTCCGCCCTTGCCGCTGACTGGCCGATGTTTCGCGGGCAGCCTTCGCTCGCCGGGGTGAGCGAAGCCAAGTTGCCGTCGTCTCTGGTCCTCAAGTGGCGCTTCAAGGCCGGCGGACCGGTCAAATCCTCCCCAGCCATTGTCGGCGGCAAGGTCTACTTCGGCTCCGGCGATTCGAACCTCTTCTGCATCCGTCTCGCTGACGGCACCAAGGTCTGGAATTTTCCGTCCGATGGGATGATCGAATCATCACCGCTGGTGCTCGACGGCCGGGTGTATTTCGGGACCGACAACACGAATTTCTTTGCCGTCGATGCCGCGACCGGCCGTGAAGTATGGCGACACGGGGTCGAGGACAAGATCCTTTCCAGCGCCAATTGGGTGCAACCCGGAGGACCGGAAACCCGGGCCATTCTGGTCGGCGCCTACGATTTCAAGCTCTACAGCTTCGATGCCGTTTCGGGAAAGACCAACTGGGTCTTCGAAACCGGCAATTACATCAACGGCTCGCCGGCGGTGGGTGGCGGTATGACAGCATTCGGCGGCTGCGACGCGATCATCCACGTACTCGGTTTGGCGAAGGGCGAGAAGATCAAGGAAATCGAAGCCGGCGCCTACATCGCAGCATCGGGGGCGTTGGTGGATGGCAAACTGTATGTCGGCCACTATGAGAACGCGTTTCTCTGCGTGGATCTGAAAGAAGGCAAGATTGCCTGGACCTACAAGGATCGGGCGTTCCCGTATTTTTCCTCGCCGGCGGTGACGCCGGAGTTCGTGGTCGTCGGCAGCCGGGACAAGCGGATCCATTGCATTCGGCGGTCCGACGGCACGGGAGTCTGGACCTTCCAAACCCGTGGAAAAGTGGACAGCTCGCCGGTGGTGGCGGATGGCAAAGTCATCGTCGGGTCCGATGACGGCCGGCTGTACCTGGTTTCACTGGCGGAAGGAAAAGAGCTCTGGAACTACGAGATCGGCCAGCCCGTGCAGAGCTCGCCCGCGGTCGTGGATGGGTACGTCGTCGTCGGGTCAGAGGACGGCTTCGTGTACTGCTTTGGCGCCAAATGAATCGGAGGATCTCCATGAACCGGCGGACGCAAACCAAATCATCCAAACCCAGGCTCACCGGCGACCGGGTTGATTCAAGGAGTCTTCGATGACGCCCTCCGACGCCCTTCAACATCAACTGGAAAAGTACCGGCAGATGACCGGAGAACAGAGGGTCGCTCTGGCGTGTGAACTTCATGAGTTCTCCTGTGACATTGCGCGCCAAAGCATCCGGGACCGGTGGCCCGAGGCGAATGCGCAAGAGGTTGATCGCCGACTTCGCGAGCGACTGAGCCTTGCCTACACGTGATGACCGAACGCGAACTTCTGGCGGACTGCTTGAGGCTCCTGAACGAGCTCAACCTCGCGTATATGGTCACCGGGTCCATGGCGAGCAACTACTGGGGAATACCCAGAACGACGCACGATTTGGATTTTGCGCTGCAGCTACCGCCGTCATCCGTCGACAGGGTGGTGAGCGCGTTTTCGGTAGATTTCCACATCGACGAACCTGCGGTCCGGAGTGCGTTCCAACCGCCCCACCAATTCAACGCGATCGACACGCGTTCCGCATTGAAGGTCGATTTCTGGCTTCCGACCGGATCGGCGTTCGAGCGGGAAATGTTCCAACGACGCCTGAAAATAGTCCTTTTCTCCACACCCGCGTGGATTGCCACAGCGGAGGACGTCATCCTCCATAAACTCTTTTGGGATCGCCTTACACCGTCCGATCGTCAGCGACTGGACGCTGCCGGCGTGGTCGCCGTCCAAAAGGGCGAACTGGATCTGAACTATCTCAACGCATGGGCCGTCCAACTCGGGGTAACAGAAACCTTGCGAAAAATCCTCGACGGAAAACTGAAGCCGAAGACGACATGAGCTCGATCACCATTGCCCCTCCGCCGAAGACCGCCGGCCCGCCCCTTCAGAAAGAGACGACGGCCGGAAACTATTTCGTCGCCAACTATCCGCCGTTCGCGTTCTGGAAGCAGGAGGCCATCGCCGATTTCCAAGCCGCCCTCGACCGGCCACCCCAGCCCGGCGTCCCGCTCGGTCTGTACACCCACATCCCCTTTTGCCGGAAGCGCTGTCACTTCTGTTATTTCCGGGTTTATACCGACAAGGACGCCGGCGAAATCCGGGGCTATCTGGATGCCTTGCTGCAGGAACTCTCCATCTACGCCGCCCGGCCTGTGATCGGAGGGCGAAAACCCAAGTTCATCTATTTCGGCGGCGGAACCCCGAGCTATCTCTCGCCGGACCAATTGAAATTCCTCGGCGACGGGATGAAACGCCTGTTGCCGTGGGACGAGGCGGAAGAGGTCACCTTTGAAGGCGAACCGGGTACGTTGAACGATCTCAAGCTGCGGGCGATTCGCGATCTGGGAGTCACCCGACTGAGCCTGGGCATCGAACATTTCGACGATCACATCCTGGAAGTGAACGGACGCGCCCATCGATCGAAGGAAGTCGAGCGCGCCTACGCCTTCGCCCGGGAGATTGGTTTTCCGCAGATCAACATCGATCTGATCGCCGGCATGGTGGAGGAGACTGAGGAGAAGTGGCGGATGGCCGTCGAACGGGCGGTGGCACTCAAGCCCGATTCGGTGACGATTTATCAAATGGAGGTGCCCTACAACACCGGCATCTATCGCCAGATGAAGGCCGAAGGAAAACTGGTGGCACCGGTGGCCGATTGGGAAACCAAGCGCCGCTGGGTGGACTACGCGTTCCGTGAGTTTGAGAAAATCGGCTACACCGTCACCAGCACAACCACGGTGGTGCGTGATCCGGCGAAGGCCCGTTTCATCTATCGCGAAGGCCTTTTCTCTGGCGCCGACATCCTGTCCATCGGCGTGGCCAGCTTTGGTCATCTCAACGGGGTTCACTACCAGAACCACCACGATTTCCAGCCGTACATCGACGCGATTCAAGCCGGACAGCTTCCCACCCACCGGGCCTATGTGGTTCCCGACGATGAACGTTATCTCCGCGAGTTCATGTTACAGCTCAAACTGGGGAGCGTCAGCGCGGCGGCGTTCACGAAGAAGTTTGGGCGCGACCCGCGCGAGCAATTTGCCGCGCCGCTCGAAGTTCTGCGGCAACAGGGTCACCTGTTCAACGAGGGGGATCGGATCGGATTGACCCGGGACGCGCTGCTCCAGGTCGATCGTCTGCTTCAGGGCTTCTTCAAACCCGAACATCAGACCGGACGGTATGCCTGAGAGCGCATCTGGAATCTGCGGTGCGGAAGCCTGCCTGAGATCGCGCTGGGCGTGGTTTGTGGTGCTGTTGTCCGTTTTCGCCCCACCGATCAGCCGCGGCGATGTTCATGTATCGCCAAACGGATCGGACGCCAATCCGGGGACCCGCGCAGGACCCTTCGCGACGCCCGAGCGCGCACGGGAGGCCGTCCGCGCGCTGAAACGTGCCGGACCGTTGCCTTCGGGTGGATTCACCGTCTGGCTGCATGGCGGTGACTATCTCCGCACCAATACCCTGGAGTTGACCACCGCTGATTCCGGCACCGCCCGTAACCCCATCCTGTGGCGGGCGTTTGGCGACGAACGGGTCCGCTGGTTGGGTGGGCGCCGTCTCACCGGGTTCCAACCGGTCACGGATCCCGCGGTGGTGTCACGACTGGACCCCGCCGCCCGCGGTCACGTGCTGCAGTTGGATCTTCGCGCCAACGGGATCCGGGAGTCGGGAAAACTTTCATCACGTGGGTTCTCGCGGCCCACCACTCCCGCGCACGGCGAACTGTTCTTCGACGGTCGGCCGATGACCCTGGCGCGCTGGCCCAACGAAGGCCGTTTTGAGAAAATCGCGGGTCTGCCACCGGCGAGCGGAGGGTCCGACGGCCATGGCGGCGAAATCGGGGAACCGGAACGCGGATTCCTCTACGCCGGCGATCGTCCGAGCCGCTGGAAGGATCGGAGCAATGTGTGGGTCCACGGATACTGGGCCTGGGATTGGGCCAATTCCTACGAGCGGGTCGCGGAGTTTGATCTGGCACGGCACTTCATCCGTACGGCACCACCGCATGCGGTCTACGGGTTCCGCGCCGGCCAGCGATTCCAGTTTCTCAACATCCTCGAAGAACTGGATGAACCTGGCGAATGGTCGATCGATACCCAATCCGGCGTTCTCTACTTCTGGCCACCCGGAGATCCGTCCGGCGTGACAAACCGTGAAGCGTTACTGTCGATGCTCGAAGAGCCCCTGCTGTTCCTCAACGGTGCCTCCCACCTTGAATTCCGTGGCCTGGTGATGGAAGCAGCGCGGGGAATGGCCGTCCGGATCCTCAACGGCGCGGGAAACCGGATCGACGGATGTCTGATCCGCAACATCGGAACCTGGGGGGTGGAGATCGAAGGCGGATCCGACAATGGAGTGCTGCGTTGCGATATCGCCGACACGGGCGATGGCGGCGTGAGAGTCAGCGGCGGAAATAGGCAAACCCTGGAGCCCGGACGTCATTTTGTGGACGACTGCGAGTTCAAGCGCCAGGGCCGCTGGACCAAGTGTTACGTGCCGGCCATTCAATTGGACGGCGTCGGATTGCGGGCCGCGCACAACCGGATCCAGGACCATCCCCACTGCGCCATTCTGTTTTGGGGCAATGATCACCTGATTGAGTTCAACGATATCCATCATGTCGCACTGGAAACCGGGGACGTCGGAGCCATCTATACCGGACGCGATTACAGCTTCCGTGGAAATCGGATCCGTTCCAATTTCATCCACGAAACCGGCGGCGTTGGGATGGGGTCAATGGGCGTCTATATGGACGATTGCGTGAGCGGGACCGAGGTCAGCGGCAATGTCTTCTGGAAGGTTCACTGGGCCATGTTCATCGGCGGTGGACGCGATCATCGGGTGGAAAACAATCTCTTCGTCGACTGCGACCCGGCAATTCGCGTCGATGGACGTGGACTGGATCCGTCGCCGGTGTGGCGGGACATGGTCGACCAGACGATGCGCAAGAGCCTGGCCGCGATGCCTGCGACGCTCTATCGGACACGCTATCCCGCGATCACCACTCTGGACGCCTATTTCGGCGCGCCGGGCGGACCCGCCATTCAAGGGACGAACTTCCACGGAATCCCAGCGGCCAACAATCGGATCGCCCACAACGTCGTCGTCGGAAAATGGCTGGCTCTTGAGTGGCGGGCGTCCGAAGCGGCCGTCGAGATCCGGGACAACTGGGTCGGAATCGATGTTCCGTTCCGGGATCGTACCCACGGGGATTTCCGCCCCGGCCCCGGCTCGCGACTCGCCCAACTGGGTTTTTCAAAGATTGCCTTCGATCAGATCGGACCCCGGCCATCGCCGGAACGCCGCCGATTGGCGCGACTGACGCACGTGAGTTCCCCATGACGTCCATTCCCTCCCCAACCTCCGCACCTGCGGTTCGCAGCGCGGTTCATCCGCTTGATGACTTGTACCGCTGGCACGGCCGTCCACTGCTGGGGTATGAGGTCGTCGCGCCGGATTCCCTGCCGGAACCCGACCGTTCGCTGCTGGTGCATGAGCGCGACATGACCCGGACGCTCGAGCAATTTCACGGCGGTACGCTGCACCTGCGGGTCGTCGGGCGGCGGCGGGACGGCGACAGCTATTGGCGGGAATCGGTGCTCGAACTGGACGGATCCAACCGGCCGGTCGAATTTGGGGCCATCCGGATCGACCTCTCGCGGTTTGCCGAACCGTGGCGGAGCCAGATTCTCGAAGAACACCGTCCGCTGGGCGGAATCCTCAACGCCAGCGGCCTGCTCTACACCAGCCGCCCCACCGCCTACCTCCGATTCAACCCGGATCCATTTATTACGTGTGCGTTGCATTTATCTGAATCGGTTGTAGCGTCGGGGCGTCAGAATGCGCTGCGGGATCTGCAGGGAAACATTCTGGCTGAAATCATAGAAATCATCCCACCTGCCCACGGCGTTCTTCCATGAAATCCTCTCCTTCCACCGGTCCTGAACAGTGCGATTGCGTCGTCATCGGCGGCGGCCCCTCCGGTTGCACGGCCGCCACGGTGCTCGCCGACCACGGCCGAAAGGTCATCATTCTCGAACGGGCAAAGTTCCCCCGCTATCACATCGGCGAATCCCTGATCCCCTTCACCTACCCGGCGCTGGAACGGATCGGCATGCTGCCCAAGCTCCGCGCTTCGGCCTTCCCCAAGAAGTATTCCGTTCAGTTCGTGTCTCCCTCCGGCCGCGCGAGTCAGCCGTTCTATTTCTTCAACCGCTACGACCGGGAATCGGTGGCGCAGACCTGGCAGGTCCTCCGGTCCGAGTTCGATCAGATGATGATGGACAATGCCCGGGAACACGGCGTCGACGTCCGCGAGGAACACACGGTGGTCGAACTGTTGAAGCAGAACGGCCGGCATATCGGCGTCCGTGTCCGCCGTGCCGACGGTTCGGAATTCGAAATCCACGCTCCGGTGACCATCGATGCTTCCGGCCGGGAAGCTCTCGCCGCCACCCGCAACGCCTGGCGTCGCGGGGATCCGAAACTCAACAAGGTGGCCGTCTGGACCTACTACACCGGCGCCCGGCGTGATCCCGGAATCGACGAGGGGGCCACGACCGTGGCATTCGTCCCGGACAAGGGCTGGTTCTGGTACATTCCCCAGCACAACAATCGCATCAGCGTCGGCGTGGTCGCTGACGGGAAATACCTGACCCGGGACGGCATCAAGGATCCCAAGACGATCTTCCATCGTGAAGTCCCGGAAAACAAGTGGATCGAGGACCACGTGAAGGATGGAACCCCGTGCGGCGAATACTGGATCACCGGGGAATACACCTACCGGTCCGAGTTTTGCTCCGACGACGGACTGGTCCTGGTCGGTGACGCCTATGGATTCCTGGACCCGGTGTTTTCGAGCGGGGTGATGCTCGCTTTGAAGAGCGGCGTGGCTGCGGGGGATGCGGTTCACCAGGCCCTGCTGGACGGTGATTTCAGTTCCGCAAAATTCGCAGCCTACGGTGCGGCGATCCAGGAGGGCATCGAGAACATGCGCAAGCTGGTTTACGCCTTCTACGATCCGAAAGTGAGCTTCCGAACGGTCACCAACGAGAGCCCTGAGGTCCACGGCCTCCTGACCGATTGCCTGTCCGGCGACGTCAGCAAGGATTTCACGGTCCTGTTCGATGCATTCCGCAAATACACCGAGATTCCCGAAGACCTTCCCTTCGGCCTCCCGGCACCGGGCCGATCCTCAATGATTGCGGCCTGAGAGCACGTCCTCCTAGATTCGCCCGCGTCCGCTGGCGTTTTTCATCAACCCGTCTACCGTCCCGCCGCGTGAACTTGGTCCAGATCACCCCGGGTGCCGGTGGCATGTATTGCGGAAACTGTTTCCGCGACAACGCACTGGTCTCCGCGCTCCGCCGCGCCGGACACGACACCGTCATGGTGCCGTTGTACCTGCCGATGACTTTGGACGAGCCCGATGCCGCCGCGGGAATCCCGACCTTCTTCGGCGGCATCAACGTCTACCTCGATCAGAAATCCTGGCTCCACCGTCATGCCCCCGCGTGGTTTCGCCGGCTGTTTGATGCCCTTCCCCTCCTGCGCTGGGCCGCGGGCAAGGCGGCCAGCACCCGGCCGGACGACGTTGGTGAACTGACGGTGTCGATGCTGCAGGGCGAGCACGGCAACCAGTCACGGGACCTTTCGGAACTGACGGAATGGCTTGGCCGATTGCCGCGGCCCGATGCTGTTCTTCTCTCCAATGCGCTTCTCGCCGGCTTCACTCATGAGTTGAAGCAGAAGCTGCAAACCCCGGTTGTTTGTTTTCTGCAGAGCGAAGAGGCATTTCTGGATTCGATGCCGGAGCCGTGGCGCACCCAGGGCTGGCAGGAATTGAGGGAGCGCAGTGCAGCAATGGACGGCTGGATCGCACCCAGCCGCTTTTTTGCCGACCGGATGACGGATCGACTGGGCCTGCCCACCGGATCCGTTCAGGTCGTTCACAATGGCATCAGCCTGGATGGCTACGACACCCTTCCCGAGCGGCCGGATCCGTTGCCCGACCAGCCCCTCACTCTTGGTTTTTTTGCCCGACTTTGCCCCGAAAAAGGACTGGATACCCTGGTCGACGCCTTCATCGCGCTGCGGAAGGGCGGAAGAAATCCCGCACTCCGGCTCAAAATCGCCGGCGGCTGCGGTCCCGGCGACGAGCCCTTTGTTCAACGCCAACTGCAGCAGCTCGACGCAGCGGGGCTGGCCTCGCAGGCCAGCCTTCATCGCAATGTTTCCCGCGCCGAAAAGGTGGCCTTTTACGCGAGTTGCGACGTGGTCTCAGTGCCGGCCCGCACCGAGGAAGCCTTCGGATTGTACGTGATCGAGTCGCTTGCCGCGGGCACTCCGGTGGTTCAACCAGCGTCCGGGGCTTTTCCGGAACTTCTGTCAGCCACAGGCGGAGGCGTAACGTACGGTCCGAACACCGCCGACGCGCTCGCCACCACGCTGGACAGACTTCTGCAGGATCCCCGGCACCTTCGCAAACTCGGGCGAACGGGCCGCGCTGCCGTGTTCCGGGAGTTCACCGATGACGCCATGGCTCGAAAGACGCTCATCGCCCTCGAACACATCCTCGGACGCCAGCCCGGGGACACGCACCGCGACCGCACTGACCCGATTGCCTCCTCCGCGGCCGGTGTGCAAACTCATCCCTGACGTGCCTTCCGAATTCACAGCCACCCGCCGGGTCGAGTTCAGCGACACCGATCTCGCCGGCATCGTCCATTTCTCCAATTTCTTCAAATACATGGAGACGGTGGAGCACGCGTTCTGGCGGTCGCTAGGAGGGTCGGTGGTGATGCCTCAATTCGATCCACCGCTGGGCCTGCCCCGGGTTCATGCCTCCTGCGATTTCCGCAAACCGCTGCGGTTCGAGGATCTGGTGGAACTCCGGTTGCGGGTCACGGAAAAACGGGCCCGAACCCTGAGCTACGAGATCCGATTTCGCCGGCTGGAACCCGGTCCAGTAGAAGAGGTGGCGGTCGGTCGCCTTACCGTGGTCTGCGTCGCGAAACGTGCGGACGGAACCATGCAGGCGGTGCCGTTTCCGGCAGAACTGGCGGACCGCATTGAGGTGGCGGTCAGCGAAGGCATCCCGCCGACCTGACACTCCGCACCGGTTCCACCGGACGTTTGGAATTCCGGCAGAGTCCTCGCGTCAATCCCGGTGGTCCGGCTTTTCCGGCTCCATGTCGCGGGTGTAGTACAACATCCGGCCGCAATTGGTGCAGCCCACGACTTCCGTCTGAGCCTTGGCCGCCAGGAAAAGCTGTTGAGGAAGCTTCATGTGGCAGCCGCCGCAGGTGACGTTGTGGACGCCCACCAGGATATTTTCGCCGCGGGTTTTGAGGATGCGGTCGTAGCGGGCCAGGGTCGCGGTTTCGATCACGGCCGCGGCGGATTCGCGTTCGACGGCGACCGAGGCCACTTCCCGGGTCAGATTCTCTTCACGCGCCGCCAGATCGGAAAGGTGCCGATCGCTTTCCGCCTTGAGCTCGGCGGCGGCTTTGGCGGCGGCCGCCAGTTCCCGGGCGGCCGTTTCCGCCTGCTCCATGAACACCAGCTCCTGGTCTTCGAGGGCGGTGATTTCGCTCCGCGTCGTGTCGATCTGATGCGTGTACCGTTTGTACTCGTCGTTGCTCTTGGTCTGGCCCTGAAGGGTCTCGCACTTCCGGATGAACTCCCGCTTGGTTTCCACCTCCAGCTCCAGCTTCTTGCGATCGCTTTCGATCTGGCGGGACCGGATCTTGGCCGTCTCATGGCCGGCGTGCGCCTGGGCTGCCTTGTCTTGCAGGCGCTTGCGTTGCACGGGAACTTCACCCAGCTCGGCGCGCAATCGGAGAAGGCGGCGGTCGCGATCCTGAAGGATGAGCAACTGTTCGATCACGGGAAGCATGTTGTGAGGACGCTATCGGGGCCGCAGCGGAACGGTCAACGAGCAAGCCCGATCCAATCCGCAAAAAGATTGAACACTTTCCACACTCAACCCTCTCAGTTGCCAAGGTGGGCGGCCGGACTAGGCTGCCCGACATGAAATCCTCCCGGAACATTCTGTCCGCAATTGCAGTCACCGGTTTCGCCATCGCCGGCGCCGCCGCGACGACTCAAATTCCGGTGCCCGCACGGGACAGCGATGCCCTCCAGGTGGCCCGCCTGTTGAACCGGGCCTTCATCGAAGTCACCGAGGCGGTTTCCCCGTCGGTCGTCGTCATCACAGTCACCCAGAAGCCCGATCCCGAGGAAGTGGAACAGATGCGGAGCTTTCGCCGCCTGCTTCCGCCCGGCGCACCGGAAGAGGAACCCGAGCCGGTCCAGGGACAGGGTTCCGGCGTGATCATCCGGCCGGAGGGCTACATCGTCACCAACTACCATGTCGTCAGTGGTGCGGAGCGCATTCGCGTCCGTTTGCAGGATGGTCGCGAGTATGACGCCACAGTCCGTGGCTCACACAAGGAGGCCGACCTCGCCGTGCTGCACATCAAGGGTGCCAGCACCAATCTTCCCGCCGCGCGGTTCGGTGATTCAGAAAAAATCCGGGTGGGCGAATTCGCCATCGCGGTCGGCGCACCCTACGAACTCGATTACAGCGTCACCTTTGGCCACGTCAGCGCCAAGGGACGGGGCAATCTCTACGGCGGCCCGTTGGAGCAGGACTTCATCCAGACCGACGCCAGCATCAATTTCGGCAACAGCGGCGGCCCGTTGGTGAATCTGGAGGGCGAAGTGATCGGGATCAATTCGATGATCCGCGGCGTCGGCACCGGCATCGGATTCGCCATCCCGGCCAACCACGTCCGTGAAATCAGCGATCGCATCATCGCCGAAGGCAGCTTCACCCGGTCCTGGCTCGGAATCGCCATGCCGAGTCCTTTCGATCTTCAACGGCTCAAGGCCGATCTACCCGGCTTGGCCGCCGGGGTGATGGTGAAGGCCATCCAACCCGACGGACCCGCCAGCCGCTCCACCCTCGAACCCGGCGACATCATCACCGCCGTCGACGGCAAATCGGTGCGGTCGTCCGGTCAATTGGTCGCCGAAGTCGCCCGAAAAGTGCCGGGCCGCGAGATCCAGTTGGAAGTGTTGAGGGATGAACAGGCCCTGACAATCCGGCTCAAGCCGGAACCCATGCCCGAGGGCTTGACCATGGCCCGCGCCAGTCAGCCCCATGACGCTGACGCCGCGCCCGCATCCGATGGCGCGACGCTGAAACAACTCACACCGGAGCTCGCTCAAGAGTTCGAAGTGAACGGCATGTCCACCGGCGTGCTGGTCACCGACGTGGCCAAGAAAAGTCCCGCCGAGGCGATGGGATTCGTGAAGGGCGACGTCATCACCGCGGTGAACGGCAAGGCGGTCGCCACGCCGCGCGATTTTCGACGCGCCCTGAAGCTTTCAAAAACCAAACGCGCCCGGGTCAGTCTCCACAGGGATGGAGCACGGACCCTGGTGTTCTACGACAATCGCTCCGAGTAAAGGGTCTCGGAGAGAGTTGGACACAAACGAACGCGCCGGGGTTTCATGGTTTTCCCCGGCGCGTTTACTTTTCCCATCAAGCATCGGAGCCCGCTGGCGATCGGGCCGGCAACAGGCTACTTCGCGGCTTCAGGGGCTGGCGCGAGCGGTGCCGGACGGGGTGCTCCGGTTTTTTCAACCGGTTTTCCCGCCGCTTCCCACGCCTTCATCCCGCCTTCGAGATTGAACAGGCGTTCGAATCCGAGCTCGTGCATCACCTCGACCGCCTTGGCCGAACGTCCGCCAACGGCGCAGTGGACCAGATAAATTTTGCTCCGATCCAGCTTGGCCACCTGGGCCTTGAAATCTGGCGCTTTGAAATCAATCAGCGCCGCGCCCGGAATGTGGCCCTGGGCGAATTCCGCGGGGGTTCTTACGTCCAGCACCACCGAGTTGGGATTTCGAGTCCGGAGCAGATCGAATCGGTCGGGCTTGAAGTTGTAGTACGCCGGGCGTTCCGGGAATGAGAAGTCGACCGCTGGAGCCGGTTCAGCAGCCGCCTTCTTTGGGGCGGTGTCTTCGGCCAGGACCGGAGCCAGGCACGCTAGTGCGATGAACAAGGAAATCGCTTTCATGGGGACTAGGACACCCTGCCGTCGAGCTGATGGCAATTGCAGTTTCGACCGCCCTCCACTAAGACGGGTGCATGAGGTTCATCGGCAGCATTATCGAGAAGCTCCAGCGCCACCCCAAGCGCATCGTTTTCCCGGAGGGCACCGAGCCCCGGGTGTTGCAGGCCGCGCGCCAGTTTCACTCGCTGCGCCTCGGCGTTCCCATCCTGCTCGGCGACCGCGCCAAGGTGAAGGAGGCGGCCGCTGCGCTCAACGTCTCGCTCGAGGGCATCCGCATCATCAACCCCGAGGAAACCCCGGATCTCGACAGCTTCGTCCGCCGGTTTGAATTGTTGCGCCGGAGCAAGGGCATCCAGGAACGGGAGGCCCGTGACGCGATGACCAAGGTGAACTACTTCGGAGCGATGATGGTGGCCATGCGTCAGGCAGACGGCCTGGTTTCCGGCACCAACGAGATCACCGGCGGCGTCCTGCGTCCGCTGTTCCAGATCATCAAGGTCGCCCCCAAGACCACCACGGCATCGTCGTGCATGGTGATGGAAGTCGAGGACACCCGCTTCGGTGAGAAGGGCGTTCTGTTCATGGGCGATTGCGGCGTCATTCCGGATCCGGATGTCGATCAACTCGCGGACATCGCCGTATCCACCGCCCGGCTGGCCCGCCAGATTCTCGGTGTGAAGCCGCGCGTTGCCCTCCTCAGCTATTCCACCAAGGGCAGCGCCACCCATCCCAGCGTTCTCAAGGTGAAGGCCGCGACCGCGCTCGCCCAGCAGAAGGCAGCCGAGGATTTCCTTGATGCCGAATTCGACGGTGAACTTCAGGTGGATGCCGCGTTGATTCCGGAAATCGCCATGCGAAAACTACCGGAGAGCAAGGTCGCCGGTCAGGCCAACGTCCTCATCTTCCCGGACCTCAACTCCGGCAACATCGCCAGCAAGTTGATCCAGCACGTCGCCCGGGCGAATGCCTACGGCCAAATCCTGCTCGGACTGGACCGGCCGGCCGCCGATGTCTCACGCGGCAGCAATGCCCATGACATCCTCGGCGTCGCCGCCATCGTCGGTCTCCAAAGCATCGAATATCAAAAGCTCTATCCGGGTGCCGGAGAACATCTGCCCGGCGACCTCTGATCCGAACGGCTGCCACCGTCCTCTTCAACCATGCTCCTCAACAGCACCACGCCGCGGGTCTTCATCGCCGCCACCCGCCAGAACGACGGGAAGACCACCAATTCGCTCGGTCTTCTCGCCGCCCTGCAAAAACGGTTCGGCCGGGTCGGCTACATCAAACCGGTGGGCCAGCGTTTCGTGGAAGTGGACGCCGAAAAGATCGACGAAGATTCGGTCCTGATGGACAAGGTCTTCCGGTTGAACTGCCCGCTGGTCGACATGTCACCGATCGCGGTGGAACCGGATTTCACCAAGCGCTACCTCCAGTCCGCCAACTTTGACGCGCTGGTCAAACGCATCCACAAAGCCTTCGACCGCGTCGCCTGGGAAAAGGAATTCGTCCTTTGCGAGGGCACCGGTCATGCCGGCGTGGGCAGCGTCTTCGACCTCAGCAACGCCACCGTCGCCCGGCTCCTCGGCTCCAAGGTGGTCATCGTCACGCGGGGTGGCATCGGACTCCCGATCGACGAGGTCGCCCTGAACACCGCCCTGTTCCAAAAAGAAGGCGTCGAAGTCATCGGGGTCATCCTCAACAAGGTCCTGCCCGAAAAAATGGACTACATCACCGAGTTCGCCGAAAAGGGACTTCGTCGCAAAGGGCTCAAGCTTCTCGGTGTCATTCCCCATCTGCCCATCCTGTCCCGTCCCACCCTCGAATTGATCCGTGAGGAATTGGACGCCCAGGTGCTGAATCCCGGTTCAGAACTCCACAACAACATGGTGTCCCGGATCGTTATCGGAGCCATGGGTGCGCCCCGCGCCGCCAAGCTGTTTCAAAAGGGCGTGCTGCTCATTACACCCGCCGATCGCGATGATATTCTGACCGCGGCGGCCGACTACCTGAATGGCGGCGGCAGCCTGGCCGGCATCGTTCTTTCCGACGACATTCCCCCGTCCAATTCGGTGCTGAAACAATCCCGAAATCTTTCGTGTCCGGTCCTCGTTTCGCGGGCCGACAGTTATCAGGTAGCCAGCCGCGTCCACGATCTTACCGTCAAGATTCGACCCGATGACGTGGAAAAAATCCGCCTGGTCCAGGACCTGATCGCCAAGCACGTCCGGCTCGACAAAATCCTCAGCGCGATCTGAGTTGGGGGTGCTTGAGGGGAAACGACAGCGGGAGACCGATTTGGACAGAATGGACGGAATGAACCGAATCCGATCGGGGCCTTAAGAAATGGGTACATTCTGCCAATGAGTCTCGCGTCTCGTCCTATCACCGGTTTGGAATGGGGAAAACGATACTGATTGCACGGATGATCCCGGATTGAGCGAGAATGAATCTGGATTCCTGTAGTGCCGATCGGATTCCGTTCATTCTGTCAAAATCCCTCTCTCTGATGCCTCAATTCGGCTCAAATCCTGTCCGGAGTCTCGAGGTGTCCTGAAGCCGGTGCCGGCTTTACCCGGGCAAAACGTTTCCAGCCGCGGCCCCAGTCATATTCTTCGAGACCCTCCAGAGTTTTCTTGTAGTCCATCGGGGACGGTTGGAGGAGTGCGTAACCGGGGTAGTGGAACTTGCGACCGTTCGCCCGTGCCCAATCCAATTCCATCAGCAGCGTGAAGATTCCCAAACTTCGCCGGCTCTCCGTCGGTTCGAAGGAGCAGTACAGACTCGCAACCGAATCTCCGCCCACCGCCAGGTAACTGACCGCCACCAATTGGTCGCCAGCGTAGACTGCGAATTCGCGGGCAGGAACCGGTCCGGTGGCGGGCGTTGGACCGAGAAAATCCTCGAGATCCCGCGGAATCCCTTCCAGAAACCGCCGCTTGTGCCGTTCAAACAGGGCACGCCGGACGGAATCGATTTCCGGAGTCTGGATTTCGACCCGTAAATCCTGGTTACGTCGCACGATCCGCCGCTGGCTCGGGGACGGGCGGTATCGGGCAAGATCCACGCGCAGGTGCTGGAGCGGTGCCAACCGTCCGCCCCATTCGATGAACGCCCGCCGGAAAAAGACCGGCCCGAGATACCACCATCCGGCCGCCCATAATTCGTCCATTCGCGACGGGGCGATCGACCAACTGATGAAGGTGTCTTCCAGCGGCAGTTTCACGACAGGTCCAAAAAGGATTCAGTTCCGACCGCCGTCAACTGCGAATCATGTCGTCGCAGGAATTCCACCGGCCCCCGCCGCCCGACCGGCGCGCCACAGCAGGAAACCGCCCACCAGATAGACAATGCCGCAGAGCGAGACCGCGAAACTCATGTTGTCCATTTCGCTGCCCCGTCCCGCGTGCACCGCCATGCGTCCGGCGTACCACGGTCCGAGCGCGCCACCCGCCCAGCCCACGGTGTTCAGAATGCCGGCCGCAGTTGCTCGAGACTGGGCGGGCACGACGTCGAACATTGAGGCGAAGATGCCGGAATCGTAGAACCCCTTGCAGGCACCGAAGGCCACCATCGCCACGATCAATGTCGAACGGTCCTTCGTCCATCCCACCATCGCCACACACCCTGCCCCGGCCAGCAGTCCCACCGCCTGGACATACATCCGTGCGCCCGGATGCCGACGACTTCCATAGTCCGCCAGCCAGCCGGCCATCGGTGCGCTCAAGGCGCTCGCCGCATGAATGAACAACGTCGCGGTCAATCCAGCAGCACCCAGCTTGAATCCGAATTTCTCCATCAGAAAGGTCGGGGTCCAAACGAGAAACAGGCCGGCGACAAAATTCGCGCAAACAAAGGCCAACGCCAGCAATCGCGCCGATCGATGGGTCGCAATGAATCGCAGCGTTTCCCAAAAGGGCGCCGGGGATGGCGTCGCGGTCGTCTTCGGGTTTCCTTCGACGCCACTCCGGACAGGTGCCGGTTCGCGCAGGAACAGGTACAACACACCGGCGAGCAGGATTCCCAATGCGCCGAAGCCATAGAACCCGGTTCGCCAACCGTATTCCTGAGCCAGCACCGCTCCGATCCAACTGCCACCGATGGTTCCGACATAAACGCTCGACTGATGCAGCGCCATGGCGCGCGATCGGGTCCGGACTCCGTGATACGCACTCACCAGCGACATCGAGGACGGGAAATAGAACGTCTCACCAAACCCCTCGAGCGCACGGACGGTGACGAACTGCCACAGCTTGCTGCACCAGGCGGTGGTCAAGGTCACGAAGCTCCAGAACAGGCAGCCGCCGAGCACCAGGTGTCGTCGCTGGAATCGGTCACCAGCCCAGCCGGCCAGCGGGGCAGCGCCGGCGTAGACCCACATGAAAGCTGATCCAATCAGCCCCAGTTGTTCCTTGTTGAACCCGAACTCCGATTTCAATGCCGGAAACACCACCGAGATCGCCTGACGGTCGGCGTAGTTGAAACAGCACACGAACCACAGCATGCCGACGACCGACCACGCGTAAAACCGGCTGGCCGACCTCGGCGCCTCGATGGAAGGCGCGTCGGTCACGGAATCAACCCGGCCTCCCGCAGCAATGGTGTCAACGCCGCCGTCACTGCCGCCATGCCGTTGTGGGTGGCCTGCGAGACGATCTGTTTGGGCGCGCCGGGATCGAGTTCGCGCGCCCGCATTCCCGCGGCTACATCCATCGGGAATTGCACTGCGCCACAGGCCGATCCGATGCGCTTCAACCAGCTCATCAATTGCGCCACGCGCGCGAAATTGCCGCCGGGCTGCGCCGAGCAAACCTCCACCAGCAATTCCGGACAGAGATTCGAGAGCCCGGAAATGCAGCCGGTGCAACCCATGGCGAGGGCTTCATCCAGTCGGGTATCGCTGCCGGTCAACACCGAGAATCCGAGTTCACGTCCGAGCGTGATGAGCTCCTGATGATAACTCCATTCGGCGCCGCTCTGTTTCACACCGGCGACGCGGGTCTCTCGGGCGACTGCGGCGACGGTCTCCAGGCTGATCCGGTTTCCGACCCGTTCGGGAAAATTGTAGAGATACACCGGCAACGTGGAGGCTCCGGCTGCATCGAGGAAAAAGGCGGTCAAATCGTCTTGTGACAGGGCAAAATACCACGGTGGAAGAATAGCGATTCCAGCGCAGCCAGCCGCCGTTGCCGCGCGGACGAGCCGGCGGACGTTGCGTGGATTCACATCGCTGACATTCGCCAGCACGGGCTGTCCCGCGGCCAGTTCGGTCACCCGATGCAGCAATCCCTCGCGAACGCTGACATCGAGGTGCGGGAATTCTCCGGTGCTCCCCAGGGCGAGAATCCCCGAAACACCGCCGCGGAGAACGAAGGCCACCTGCTTTTGAAGGAGGCCATCGTCCACCACTCCCTCCCCGTCGGTCGGGGTCCACAGTGCGCTGATGATTCCGGAAAGTGCGTGCATGGATCAGATGGAAGCCGTCGACCGCCGGGCTCGTCGTTTCAACAAACGCCGGAATCCCTCACACCCCGAAGGCCCGCCGACCGGCGGCGGGACTGCACTTCAGGATCGTGGAGACGCCACGAGTGTTTTCGCTTTGAAGTGGAATGTCCATCCCCGGCGCTCCACGACGTCGGGAAGTTTCGCCATTGCCAGCATTGCGGCTCCACAGGGAAAGTCGGGCGTGCCGAATCCCATCATTGTCGCACTCGACGTTCCCACCGCCTCGGAGGCAGTCGCGCTCGCCCGTCAGGTCGCCCCGTTCGTCGGCGCGTTCAAGGTCGGCAAGGAACTGTTTGTCAGCGCCGGACCGGACATCGTCCGAACCCTGCGGGCCACTGGCGCCAGCGTGTTTCTCGATCTCAAGTTCCACGACATTCCCAACACGGTGGCCAAGGCGGTGGCGGCGGCCACCCGGCTCGATGTCCAGATCCTGACCGTCCATTGCAGCGGCGGCAGTGCGATGATGACGGCGGCGCTGCGGTCGGCCAATGAAACAGCCGCCGAAATGGGTCGCCCCGCGCCGTTGATCCTGGGTGTCACCGTGCTCACCAGCATGGACAGTGCGGCTCTCGCGGAACTGGGCGGCGAAACCCGGGTGGAGATTCAGGTCGAACGATTGGCAAAGTTGGCAGCCGAGTCCGGCCTGACCGGGCTGGTGTGTTCCCCCTTGGAATTGCAACGCCTGAAACCGCTGTTGCCCGCCGGAATGCAGTTCGTCACCCCCGGCATCCGCACCGGCGCTGAAAAGGCCGACGACCAAAAGCGCACCCTGTCACCGCGCGAAGCGATGGAGGCGGGTTCAACCTACCTGGTCATCGGACGCCCCATCTACGCCGCGCCGGATCCCGCGGCCGCGGCGCAGGCGATCCTGGCGAGCGTCAGCGGGTAGATGTGGATAATTTGGAAAGCATGAAAGCAGCCCACACCTCCTGTGAGGAGGCTAATGGAGAAAGAAACTGGCGTTGGGTTAGGGGCGTTGCTACGTGAGGGGTGTGGGGCACCCTCGGCAAGCTATGACCGGTTCTTCCCTGGTGCAT